>NZ_JBTWEN010000004.1:7500-474175 GCF_056958115.1 Agarivorans sp. D1326
AGTAGAATAACCGAGTAAGGTCTACGCCTTACCGCTTCTGTTAAATACCCCCCCTCTTCATAACCCACATAACCGGGAGGCGCCCCCACTAATCGAGCAACCGAGTGTTTCTCCATAAATTCCGACATGTCGATACGCACCATTGATTCTTCGGTATCAAACATAAATTCGGCGAGCGCTTTACATAGCTCTGTTTTACCCACACCAGTTGGCCCTAAAAACAAAAAAGAGCCAATCGGGCGGTTGGGATCAGATAAACCCGCTCTGCTGCGGCGAATAGCATTGGATACTGCTTCTACGGCCTCGCCTTGACCAATCACCCTATCGTGCAGCTGTTGCTCCATACGCAACAATTTGTCGCGTTCGCCTTCTAGCATTCGATTAACTGGAATACCAGTCCAACGAGACAAAACATCGGCAATTTCTGCATCACTCACCTTGTTACGCAACAAACTCATATCTTGCATTTCGGCTTGCGAGGCTAAATCTAACTGACGTTCTAATTCTGGAATACGACCATATTGGAGCTCAGACATACGATTTAAATCGCCGGCTCGACGCGCAACGTCCATATCTAAACGAGCTTGTTCTAAATCGGCTTTAATATGCTGGGTGCCCGATAAAGCGGCTTTTTCGGCCTTCCAAACCTCGTCTAGTTCTTTAAATTTGCTTTCTTTTTCAGCTAACTCTTCGTCCAGTAAAGCTAGTCGTTTAAGGCTGGCGCTATCCGCTTCTTTTTGCAGCGCTTGACGCTCCAGCTTTAATTGAATGATTTTGCGCTCAAGTTTGTCCAAGGCTTCAGGCTTAGAATCTATTTGCAGACGAATACTTGAAGCCGCTTCGTCTATTAGGTCGATAGCTTTATCAGGTAACTGCCTATCGGAAATATAGCGATGTGACAAACTGGCCGCTGCAACAATCGCGGGATCAGTAATTTCAACCGAGTGGTGCAATTCATAACGCTCTTTTAAACCACGTAAAATCGCTATGGTATCTTCAACGTTAGGCTCTTCCACCAGCACTTTTTGGAAGCGACGCTCAAGCGCTGCATCTTTTTCAATGTACTGACGATACTCGTTTAACGTTGTTGCACCTACACAATGCAGTTCACCGCGCGCCAAGGCGGGTTTAAGCATATTACCCGCATCCATCGCGCCATCGCCTTTACCGGCACCAACCATAGTGTGCAACTCATCGATGAAAAGTATTACTTGACCTTCTTCTTGAGAAAGCTCATTAAGCACTGCTTTTAAGCGCTCTTCAAACTCGCCGCGATATTTAGCCCCGGCCACCAAAGAACCCATATCAAGCGATAAGACGCGTTTGTTTTTTAGTCCTTCCGGCACTTCGTGGTTAATGATCCGCTGAGCTAAGCCTTCGGCTATCGCGGTTTTGCCCACTCCGGGCTCACCAATTAATACTGGGTTATTTTTGGTACGACGCTGCAATACCTGCACGGTGCGACGAATCTCGTCGTCACGACCGATCACCGGGTCAAGCTTACCTTGCTCGGCACGCTCGGTAAGATCTATGGTGTATTTTTCTAGTGCTTGGCGCTGGTCTTCGGCATTAGGGTCATCAACTTTTTGGCCACCTCGAATTTTGGTAATGGCTTTTTCTATATTCTCTTTATTTGCGCCTAACTCACGCATAATATCGCCAAGCTTACCTTTGTCTTCGGTAACAGCTAAAAAGAAGATTTCTGATGAAATGAATTTATCTTTACGCTTTTGCGCCAACTTGTCACAAAGGTTAAGTAACACCACTAACTGGTTCGAAAGCTGTACTTCGCCACCAGTGCCTTCAACACGTGGCAACTGCTCTAGGGCTTGAGAAAGCTGAGAACGTAAGGCGCTGCCTTCAATTCCCGCTTCCACTAATAACGGCCTTAACGAAGCGGCATCTTGATTTAGCATGGCCGACATTAAATGCACCGGTTCAATAAACTGGTGGTCGCGCCCCAATGCTAAAGATTGAGCGTCTGAAATCGCTAATTGAAATTTGCTTGTGAATCTATCTAGGCGCATGTCACACCTCCACATATATTAAGCTATTAATGAATATGTGGGATTAGATGTAAAAAAATTCAAGATAAATGGCATTAAAAAACCATCAAGACGATGGTTTTGTGAGCTTTATTGCTTTAGCTAAGCCAGATGGCAGCAGCCATTCGTCCGGTTTGGCCATCACGCCTGTAAGAAAAGAAACGTGAGGCATTATTTAAAGTACAGCTCGCATCAGCATAAACATCATTTAAACCTAGCGCGCTAAGACGCTGCTTAGCCAGTTGGTGAATATCGGCATAATACTTACCGCTATTTGCGCTAGCCGTAAAAGCGCTGGCCGACTTTGAGTCTTTAGCCACAAATTGCTGATAAACCTCAGTACCTACTTCAAAGGCATCTGGGCCAATCGCAGGACCAAACCAAGCCATGATCTCACTGGGAGCAATGTTCATTGCAGCTACGGTATTTTCTAACACGCCATCGAGCAAACCGCGCCAACCGGCGTGCGCCGCCGCCACTACCGTGCCTTGTTTATCGCAAAAAAGTACTGGTAAACAATCTGCGGTCATGACTACACATACTGCATTTTCTTGCTGCGCAAAGCTTGCATCTGCCTCAGCAAAACGCATGCTAGGCTCACTAGCATCTACCACACGAGTGCTGTGAACTTGCTTTAACCAACACACTTGCTGTGGCATACCTTGTTGGAAATGCTGCCGATTGCTCTGCACTGCGCTGGCGTCGTCCCCCACATGATCGCCTAGATTGTAGGAATCATAGGGAGCCAAGCTAGCGCCTGCTAAGCGGTCACTGTAAACCGCTTTTACATTTTTTTGGCAGGGCCAATCAATCAGCAATTTAGCCATACTTAGCCTAAATCAGGATTGAGTTTATGATCGGCGCGCAAGGCATCGGCAATATCTAACATGTCTTGAGGAACCGGTGCGTGCCACTCCATCATTTCGCCCGTAATTGGGTGCTCTAAACGCAACATTACCGCATGCAATGCTTGGCGCTGAAAACCGCGCATAGCAGCAATCAGCTCGTCACTAGAGCCTTTAGGTAAACGCAAACGGCCGTAGGTTTGGTCACCTAAAAGTGAGTGTCCAATATGCGCCATGTGCACCCGAATTTGGTGAGTACGACCTGTTTCCAAGCGCAAGCGGATACGCGTATGTTGGCGAAACTTCTCCGCTACGCGGTAATGCGTTACTGCAGGTTTACCAGTAGCAACTACTGCCATATGAGTGCGCTTAGTAGGATGGCGACCAATCGGCTCTTCCACCAATCCACCAGCAGTCATTACCCCGGTAGCAATCGCTTCGTACTCACGGGTTACATGGCGAGCCTGAAGCGCTTCAACTAAATGAGTTTGTGCAGGTACGGTTTTAGCCACCACCATAAGCCCAGAGGTATCTTTATCTAAACGGTGCACAATACCGGCGCGAGCCACTTCGGCAATTGATGGATAACGATGCAATAAAGCATTGAGTACAGTGCCGCTGTTATTGCCAGCACCAGGGTGCACTACCATGTTAATAGGCTTATTAATCACCAGAATATCGTCATCTTCATAAACGATATCGAGCTCGATATCTTCAGCTTGGGCTTCAACCACGTCTTCCAACACGGTATTTAATACAATTTCTTCCCCGCCAACTACCTTTTCCCTAGGCTTAACTTTCAGTTCGCCATCTAAACGAACACATTCGCCAAGGATCCATTCTTTGATCCGTGAACGGGAATAATCTGGAAACAACGCAGCTAACGCCTGATCGAGGCGAGCTCCAGCTAGCTCATCATCAACGATTGCTCGCAACTCTAAAGGTTGACTCATCTTAGGTTTTACCTCTAACAGGAAGGCCAAAACGGGCTATTGTAATCATTCCTAGCTTAAAGCATAGAAGAAAATGGTTTGTTAGATGCACCTCCCACTATATATGTCACTCGGTGATTGACGGTTTAAGTGGCATAGAGGATACTGTTTGCCCATTATTTGAGGTGTTTAACCTAATACTTTTCGACGTTGAGACGAGTATTGTTATTTGGTTATCACAGAAACAACAAAGACGATTTTTAGTCCATGATGCGCGTTTATAAGCAAACAATTTCAGTAATACTGCTCGGCTTGATGCTTGGAGCTTGTTCTTCGAATTCAAAAGAAAAGCCAAAGATCCCTGACAAACCAGCGTCGGAGCTATACGCTGAAGCCCAAACAGCAATCAACAATGGCACGTTTACCGATGCAGTTGAGAACTTAGAAGCCTTAGATACGCGCTATCCTTTTGGCCCCTACTCTAATCAAGTACAGCTTGACCTTATCTACGTATATTACAAACGTAGTGATACAGCGATGGCTTTAGCTAGCACTGACCGTTTTATTCGCAATAACCCAACCCACAGTGAGTTAGATTACGTCTATTACATGCGCGGACTTACCAATATGGCGGCAGACTACAACTTATTCCAAAGCGTTGTTGGTATTGATCGTTTTGACCGAGACCCAAGCTTTTCTCGCCAAGCCTTTAACGACTTTAAAACCTTGATTAATCGTTATCCGCACAGTGATTATGCTGCAGATGCCAAGCAGCGCATGGTTCACTTAAAAGATAACCTAGCCCGCTACGAAGTATCAGTGGCGCGTTACTACATTAAGCGTGAAGCGTATATTGGTGCGGTAAATCGCGCTCGCTATGTGATTGAGAACTTCTCTGATACTCCATCTGCACGCGATGCACTTAAAGTGATGGAGGATGGCTACAAGGCTCTAGGCATTACTGATAAAGCGGAACAAACAGCATTAATACTTAGTGTGAATTAATATTGACTAAGCATAAAAAAGGCGAGCTAAGAGCTCGCCTTTTTTATATCTGGGTACGCGTTAAATCGCATCTTCGTTTTCTTCACCAGTACGTATACGGATAACGCGGTCTACATCGCGAACAAAGATTTTACCATCGCCAATCTTGCCTGTTTGCGCGGTTTGCACAATGGCTTCAATACAACGCTCTAGATCATCTTTTTGAACGACTAGCTCTAGCTTCATTTTTGGCAAGAAGTCTACTTTGTACTCAGCGCCACGGTAAAGCTCAGTGTGGCCTTTTTGTCGACCAAAGCCTTTTACTTCGGTAACTGTCATACCCGTAATACCAATATCAGCTAAAGCTTCGCGAACATCATCCATTTTAAATGGCTTGATAATTGCCGTGACTTGCTTCATGTGTACTTCCTTTTATTTATCATTTTGTTGAGTATCTATGTCCTTACTTTAAGCCAAGCGCGCGCATGTGACAACGTTATACACTTAGCTTAATCAGGGAATTGGCTAAAAAACACCACTCGGCTCACGCAAAATCAATATCTTAGCTGAATTTTGCCGACTTTAACGTCATCGCAAGAATCATCAATTGAATAAATGATTCAACATTTCAACCAGCCCTTGATTTTATTCATTGAACTTACCACACACTTCGTACAAAAAATCCCTCTGTAGCTGCAGACCCGCCATAAGCGTATACACTTACAGTAAAGACTTGAGTTAAGAGTGCCTTAATTGACTAAGCAAACCGGATTTACCTTACTTGAATTAATGATAACCATTGCAATCGCGGTGGTATTACTGGGTATCGGCGTACCCAGTATGAACAGTTTGTTTCAGTCAATGGCGGCGGATGCATCAAGCAACCGGATGATGCGAGAAGTGCGTTTTGCTCGCAGCCAAGCAATAAACCTTAATCAACGTGTAGTTGTTTGTGCCCTAAAGGCCAATGGCAGCGACTGTGGCGGAGAAGTGAATTCTGGTTTAACGGTATTCGCCGACGATAATAGCAACGGGAAACTAGATAGTGGTGAGAAAGTTCTACTGGCAGCGGAACCATTTACTAAGGCAGGCAATATCGACTTTAAAGGAGCAATAGATTCATTTTCTTTTCAGAGCGATGGTTTAATTGCCGGGGCTTCGGGAAGCCTCTACTTTTGTTCAAATGATAATAGCTACATTGATGGCGTAGTTATCTCAAAAGGCGGCAATATTCGTTTTATCACCGATAGTGAAAAAAGCAGCTGCCCTATCTAATCCTGTGACTGAGCTCCTCACTCTAATTAGTATTCAAGTTCTGCAAACCTTACATTGGCAATATCACTACTAAACTCACTGTTAAATTCAACACATTCAATCTGAGAAATACTGCCAAACTTTTGTGCACTAGCGGTGTGATTGGTATACCGCTGTCTAATTTCCGCTGTAATCTCTGCTATTGAATCTAGATCTTTAGGCGAAGCTATTACCACTTGATCATAACCTGTGGAGCCAGCCATGTAGCACTTAACGGTAATCGCCCAGCTTGAAGACATGGGCAAAATCAAACATAAGAAAATAGCTAAACCTTTCATAAGATCACCAACAATCAGCATTTGAATTTCCCGACGAATCCTCAGCAGACTTGCTGCCCTCATCATCGATAGAGAAAATTTTACAGTCGGTATCAGCACTAAGTTGAGTACCTAAAGCAGTGGCCTTAGCTGTAAATGTACTAGCCGCTGCAGAACTACTTAGCGTAATGGCATAATAGCCATTCTCGGTGTTATAAGAGCCAGCACCAGAGGCTGCCAAGCTCAAGCTGGCAAGGTTAGCTGCATAACTCGCATTATCGGCATAATACTGTTCTTGTAATACCGCTAAGGTGGCTAGTTCTTTTTTGGCCTCACTGCGCCGAGATTCGGCGACAAATGAAGTATAAGCAGGGTAAGCTACCGCCGCCAATATGGCGACAATAGCTACCGCAATCATGAGCTCCATTAAGGTGACACCGCGCATCGAGTGTTTCATTTAGCCCTCATCAAAATAGAAGTAAATTTGTTTTGGACTCATGTCCATATTGGCTTCTCTCGAGCCTTCCTTACACTCGCCGGCATTTTCACAAGTATGATCATTGTTTTCATCTTGATCATCAAACTCTAGCTCTTCGCCAGGGTCTCCACCAAATACTCTTACCACCGACTCACCTTGCTCATCCTCGCCAGAGTGAATAATCAAATCATCGGGTACTTTATTATCTACATCATAGTAGCGACTGTTATTGATACTGGTACCTATGTGCATATCTACAGCATAAGTGCGACCTTTACCGATGGTGGGAATAGTACATGTTGCCGAGTTAGTGGTTTCTGGAATGAACGAAGTGAAATACAACTCACCACCTAATACCAAAGCCGCTCCCAAGGACTTTTCGCCGTCCTCAAGCAAGTTATATACCCAACCTTTGGAAGCACCCAGCGCAATGAGCTGTGTTTCAATGGCGCTTTCATCACTTAATGCACCAATAGGATCACTGGTAATGTTGTATAAATCATTAGAAACAATGGCTACTGGCTGAGCATCGTCGTCAAGCGCGCCAAAATCGGTAACTTGAACATTATAATCACGGAACATATAGAAGCGGTTGTCTACTCCGTTGGGATCTTTATCACTCACCGGTTTAGTTCTGTCACCCGTTCCGATTAATACGGCATCGTAGGGTATTTGCTGAGAGTCAGTAATGGTTACTTGGTCATCCCCTTGTCCGGAAGTGATGCGAGTGAGCTTTTTCAGGTAGGTTCTTACAATAACCGGCTCGGTAAAGAACTTACGTTTATCGGTAACGACTGAGCTATCACTAATGCTCGCTAAAGCGGTCATCTTCCACTTGGATTGGGTGGCTGAAAACAAATCCACTCGCCATACTTGGCCTCCGGTATCGCCAAAGTACAAGCGGTCAATATTTCCATCCCCATCACTATCTAAAGTCGCGACTTTAGCAGGAATGCTGTGAGTCAGGCGGTCATCATCTCCCGGTGTAATGCTCCACACTAAACTGCCATCGAAAGCATCAACAATAAATACTCCACGACCTCGATCATCATCACCAGGAGTGGCTAAATCTTGGTTGGTATCATAACCACCACCAAATATAACTACCGGATTACTATGGCCCGGTACATAACCGACTGTAGGCTGAGACCAACTTTGACCAAGCTCAGACATGCCGGTGCTGGAACTATCAATCCGCCACAACATTTTAGGTAGGTCAGGCTTGGTCAAGTCCATCGCATAATAAGCATCTCCACCGCGGCGTAGTCCGGTAAACACAAGCACTTTGTCACCACTGCTGCTGTACTTGCCATCATTGTCGGCATCTTTGAGGAATACTGTTGGAGTGCCGTCTATCCCATATACATGTTGCGAGCTTGCTATGTTACTACGCAAGGTAAGCTGCCTGCCTAATAGCTCATAGGGGAAAAATGCCCAGCTTTCTGTAACACTTGATCCGGTATCTTTGAACATATGCATAGCACCACCATTGGTACCTACAATAATTCTTATGTCCATATCGTCGGGATCTGTGCTGTCGGCAGCTGCGCCACTGCGTAAACCGTAGTTAATGACTAAGGGACGAGAATGCAGCGGATCGCCCATTAAGTCACTGCGAATAGTAGTACTGGTATCTCCGTCATCATTATCTACATCAGTACCACGGATCCAACTTACATGCTCAACAATATCGTCTTCAACAACACCAAGTTGGTTAGCCAAATCGGCATTGCTACCCGCCTTTGTGACCAGATTGTTGGTAGTTAAAGTGGTGAAGCTTCCGCTATCTGTTTGATTGAAATACACCATTCGAGCATCATTGCTGAGTAAGGTTTCAGAGACCCCTCCTAGCTCTACGTTGTTACCATCTTTGACTGAAGACCAAAATGTCTTGGCTTCGTCGATGATAGAACCATCTGCCCCAATAGCAGGATTCCCATTTTGATCTGCCATGTAGCCTTCAGAAGACAGTTCCAGCTTTTTCAAGTTGCCTCGCCAACGTGGATTAAGTGAAGGCTTGAACATGGCGTAATAAACTCTATCTAGAGTACGAGTACGGTCAAAATTGTTGCTGGTTACAGCGGGAGAAACCAAAGAAGAACTCTCTTCATAGATTCCGATTAAGGCTTGACGAAAAGCCGCTTCTAAAGAGACGCCATCTTCGGCAGGATAAAAGCGCCCCTGCGCATTTTCGGCAGTAGCAGTTAACATTGCCGTACCGCCTTCGATAACATCTTCACCAAAACCAATAGTAGATATTTTTGCGTACTGCCTACCCGTCATGTTGGGGTTAATATCGTTGGTATTCATCCACTTAGATAGCACAGGTAAATACGAGGTTTCACTGCCAGTGCCAAAACCAACTGGATCCTTCCAAGTACAACCATTAACCGTGGTGGCATTATCACAACCAAATACATTGTCGGTATTAATTGGCAGGTTTTTTACATTTTCATTTTCGTCGGCATCAACACTCGGTGTGCCATCGGTGACGTAAATGATGTTGATTGAGCTATCGCATCCCACTTCATAGGGAGATATATACGTATTTGTTCCTCCGGATGTCTCGATAGTTTTATCTCGACCGTTTTTCTCGTTGTTATTCCCCCTTTCTCCATAATCTACCGCTTCTCCAGCAAAGTAATGTTTGGCCTCCATTAGCGTCTCTACTAGCGGGGTTCCGCCATCGGCGGTGAGCTCTATAATATCTGATATAAGATCCTGATTATCATCTGAGGCTTGAATCCCCCGAATCACCCTGCCGCCGTCGTTAGAGCGATTAAACACCATCAAGCCAAATTTAACCCCATTAATGGTACTTAACGCATTTTCCATTGCTTCTTGAGCAATTTCGATACGAGGTCGAGTAGTCGTTGCATCTGAGTGATGATACCAACGTAGATAATTAGCAGAGTAGAGCGTAATTAAATAGCCATCATCAAATGAGTCTTTGGTGGTTTGCTCTGCATCGGTTTTATTTAGGGTATAAAAATCATCTGTGTTATTTGCTGCACCATTAATTGGGTAGCCCTGCGGTGCATCTACATAAGAGTTATTACTCTCGCGATATTGACCAGGGTTAATTGTGGAAACGACTTTATCCACAAAACTCCCGTCGGAAGCCTGCAGTTTTACGGTAAATGAGCGAGGGTCTCCTTCGTCATCCAATAAACGACCATCACTCGCATCGCTACTAAGTTCATAGTCATCCATGCAATCAAGAACGGTATAGTTTGCCCCATTGTTTAGGCGAACGTCGTCCCATGAGCCAGTGCCACCTTGCACCCGGTGCTCACGAAAGTAACCAGTAAAAATACCGTTTTTAGCTAAGGCTTCATAAGATGCTGCGCAATTATTAATGTCCCAAATAAACCGCCGATCATCATTGGCACCGGTGGGAATATACGAGCCATCAACACCGTTAACCGTAAAATAGATGAAATCATTATCTAGGCTATTTTGAGAGCTAACCGCAATAGGATAATCTTGGTAACTAACATCGCCATTACTGTCGCGGTTGTAGCCTTGGCGAGTCGTTATATTCCAAGCCATACTGCCAGAGGTATCAAATATAATTAACACCTTCGGGTCAGCCGAACTCAAGCTATTAAAATCAAATAAAAATAGCTCTGTATCATCAGCCCAAACTGGAAGAGTTACTGCTGCGGAACACAACCATGCAAGCAGTCCCGACTTTAACCGACCGTTCATCTGCTCTCTCCTTGTTGCCTTGCCTGCACACTATGCAAGCGGCTTTACCGTTTTGGCTATAGCATCGGCTGCTCTATACCGGCAGCTATTGACGTTGAAGCTCGATTAGCCTTTCCATATGTTTTTGTTGCATCTACTCGTACATAACGACACTGCGTAATGGCGTTATTGCTACTGGCGGCAAAACTGCGCGCACACACGCTGTCTACCGTATGAATCATGGTACCGTCAGCCCCGGTTACCATGGTTGACACAGCCATCGATGCGGCAGGTGCCATAGCGCCAATCACCCCTTGAAGATTAGGCTCAATAATTAACTCATTCATTTCGCCTTCAAGTAAGTGCTCTGCCCCTACCCGGTCCCCCATCGCCGACACCACTTTTAGTCCTTGGTTAGCGCTACTTAACAATACCCCACCTAAAAAGCTTAAAATGAGCAAAAACAACATTGCCACAAACAGAGCTGCCCCTTGCTGGCTTTTGGCTTTATTTTGGCTAAGCAAAACAGTTAGTTGCATCAATACACCATATTTCTTAGTGATACCACCGACTCAAATAAGGCACGTCGATAATGATCGTTAGCAGCAGCGACACTCAAATCGCCTAATTCATAGCTGTTCCCATTAGTATAGTTTTTATCCTCGGTTAAGGAGCGAACCAACAAAAATACTTTAGCGCCAATCACTCTGCCTTCACTCCATTGTTGAGGTGTCACGTTGTCTGAGGAGACAAAGTCATTCACCACACCATCTTGAGTGGTATCGGTATCAACTCCCAGCAATACGCGCATCCGCTCGATGCCTTCCACCAAGGGGCCAGATCCCAAGATTTGCATCCCGCTGTTATTATCAAGGTATAACTGACGAAGCACCGGCAAACCTGACTGAGCGCTCACATCCAGATAGTAAACAATATGCTGGTATTCCCATATTTGCCTGCCAGGCATCACTGTCTCGGTGGGCCAAGGGTCTGTAGAGGTAAATATTTGGGCACTGGCCGCATTTGCGGCAAAGTAGTAGCGGTCAGAATCTAATTCCCCCGCAGATTGTATGGGTGAGCCAATCACTCTTTTGATGCCAATGACATCTGAATCTACAACCAAATTACTGCGGCTACTCACGCAACTATATTGGCCATTAAGAGAGTTTGAGCTATTTATCTGTCCTACAAACAACGAGCTAAATCGGCCATCCACAGAGGGAAATGAACCTTCTGGAGTGCTACCAATCCAATCTATTGTGCAATCATTAGCTGCGGTAACATCGGTGGCAACTAGCTCAACGCCAGAGCCGCGAACCATTGGATTGCCGGTATACTCCCCAAAAAAACCTACCATTCTTAAATCACGAGTAATCAAGTGCATGGCTATTCTGCCACTCTCCATCAATTGCTCACTATGGTAGGTTGATTCGGTACTGCGCTGCGAGGCGACCAAAAAACTACTGATCCCTGCAGTTAAAAATAGTCCGATCACAATGGCAATTAGCCATTCAATAAGGGTAAAGCCCTGCTGAGAATGCCTAATCATGAGGCCACCCGCGTCGTTAAGGCCATTTTGCGGCGTTTATCTGACTGCGCTCCGCAGTTGGCAGTAACCGTATTACTACTGGTAATGCCACTAAAAGACTGCCTCGATAACCAAGTAACCACCACGGTAAGCTCTCCGTTAGCGCTTAACAATACGCAACCGTTTGGCTTAACTAAGCCGCCCTTAGCACCTGCAGCTTTGGCATAGAGGCCATACTCCCAATGGTAAAGATCGTAATTCACTACATCGGCAAGGCTACAAGCGGTCATCAAACCACTATCCTCGGCGCAAGCGGGTTTAGCTCTGGCCGTTTGGCCATCACCAACGGTAACCGTAGCGGGATTATTTGCTTGCCATGCAATATGATTAAGGCGAACCCGCTCTACCATATCTTCAGCTAAAATCATGGCAACGGTACGTTGATGGGTCTCGAAACTTGAGCGCTTGGCAACCGCTTGCATAGCAACAACCGCTAGCAAACCTACCGCCAATATAAAAGAGGTGATAATAACTTCAATCAGAGTAAACCCTCTGATTTTTGAGTATTTTAGTTGCATCCCAACCTACCCATCCTTGATGCTTTGTGGCCTTCGATAGCGGAGCCTTCCGAAGCGAGCAATTAATTAGGGTATAGCGCAAAAAAGAAGGCTATGCCTTCTTTTTTGGTTTAGTTGAGAGATGACTCAGTTAGCTGGTTTGAGTAACTCTAAGCTCTGCGGGGACTTCAAAAATGGTGTTTTCTTCGCGGCCAGGGTTTTCAACAACGGTTACTCCGCCCATTGCTTTAAGTCCAGAAACCACCTCTTGCACCAGCACCTCAGGAGCTGAAGCTCCAGCTGTAACACCAATGCGACTATCGGCTTTAAACCACTGGCAATTAATGTCGCTAACGCCATCAATAAGGTAGGCAGCTGCACCTGACTTCTCAGCTTTTTCACGCAGTCGGTTAGAGTTAGAAGAGTTTTTCGATCCTACTACCAATACCACGTCAGATTTTTCTGCCAAATCTTTCACCGCATCTTGGCGGTTCTGGGTGGCATAACAAATATCGTCTTTACGAGGCCCTTGAATTTCAGGAAAAGTCACACGTAATGCGTCGATGATCGCGGAGGTATCGTCAACCGACAGAGTAGTTTGAGTACAATAAAACAACTGTTCAGGTTTCTTAACCTGCAGCTTAGCAACATCTTCTACGGTTTCTACCAAGTAAATACCACCGTCAGCGTTGTCATATTGGCCCATAGTGCCATTAACTTCAGGGTGGCCATGGTGACCAATCAAAATACACTCAATGCCTTTACGGCTGGCGCGAGTAACTTCCATGTGCACTTTAGTTACGAGTGGGCAGGTAGCATCGAAGATTTTAAGATCACGTTGTTTGGCTTCTGCACGCACAGCTTGAGACACGCCATGAGCGCTAAAGATACAAATACTGCCTTCGGGCACATCGCTAAGTTCATCAACAAACTCAGCACCACGTTTACGTAAACCGTCTACTACATAGCGGTTGTGAACCACTTCATGGCGAACATAAATAGGCGCACCAAACATTTCTAAAGCACGTTCAACTATAGAAATAGCGCGGTCAACACCAGCGCAAAAACCGCGAGGATTAGCTAACAGTATTTCCACTATCGCTCCTTAATTAACCGCTAAAATTTCTACTTCGAAAATAACCGTTTGGCCAGCCAGCGGATGATTAAAATCTACCGTTACTGAATCACCGGTTACTTCACGCACAATGCCCGGAATTTCACTACCATCAGGCTGAGCAAACGCAATAATACTGCCTTCTTCGGCAGGTGCTTCATCACCAAACTTGCTGCGCTCAAAGTACTTAATGTTATCCGGATTGCTTTGGCCAAAGGCTTGCTCGGCATTAAGCTCAAATTGGCTTTTATCACCCGTTTTCAAACCCAATAAACACGCTTCAAAGCCTTCGGTTAGGCTACCATCACCCATTACCAATTGAGCTGGCTTTGGATAGTTATAAGTACTTTCGGCAATCGATCCATCGCTTAACTTCAATACAAAATGAAGTTCTACTTTGCTTCCTTGCTGAATCATTTAGTTTCCTTGGCTTGCGGCGACAAAAAGCTATCTAACACTAACAATACCGCACCCACACAAATGGCTGAGTCAGCAACGTTAAAAGATGGCCAATGGTAACTGCCCACGTAAAAATCGAGGAAGTCGATAACATAGCCAAACACTACGCGGTCAAATACGTTACCAATTGCACCGCCTAATACTAAGGCGTAAGCAATGGCTGGCCACTTTTGCTCGGCCGGTGTTTTTTTCATCCACCACACCAGCAAACCACTCACAAAAAGCGCTATGGCAGTAAAAAACCAACGTTGCCAGCCACCGGCATCACTTAAAAAGCTAAAAGCAGCACCGTAGTTTCGAACCGAAACCAAATTAAAGAATGGCGTTACCGCTACCGACTCATATAAATCGAAGGTTTTAGCAATGGCAAACTTGGTAACTTGGTCAACAATGAATACCACCACACTTAACCACAGCCAGCGTAAACCCGTGCTATTTGTTTTACTTACTACAGCGTCGTTATGCATAGCTACGAGACTCACCTTCACCCGCTACGTTGGTTACACAGCGACCACACAAGCTTGGGTGTTCAGCATTTTGACCAACATCTTCGCGGTGGTGCCAACAACGGTCACATTTCGCGGCTTCGGCTACTTCTACGGTAACTTTAAGGTTGTCCAACTCAGTAGCAGCGGCATTATCACCCGCTTCGCTTAAAGCCTGTAAGCTTACATCTGAAGTTAACAACACAAAGCGTAACTCATCACCCAGCTGGCTCAACACTTGCTCTAGCTGGCTATCTACAAACAGCGTTACTTTAGCCTCTAAGGTGCCACCAATTTTCTTGTCGCGGCGTGCTTGCTCTAGGTTCTTGTTCACTTCATCACGAATAGTGATCAATTGAGCCCAGAATGCATCATTCATTTTGCTATCTTGTGATAACGCAGCTAAGCCTTCGTACCACGCTTCAGTGAATACAAATTCGCTACGCTCTCCAGGTAATGCCTGCCAAATCTCGTCAGCGGTAAAGCTTAAGATAGGTGCAATCCAGCGGGTTAACGCTTCAGCGATGTGGAATAGTGCCGTTTGACAAGAGCGTCGCGCTAGGCCATCAGCTTTTGCGGTGTACTGACGATCTTTAATGATGTCTAAATAGAAGCTACCTAGTTCAATAGAACAGAAGTGCATTAGCTTTTGATAAACAACGTGGAACTGGTATTGCTCGTAAGCTTCTACAATTTCTTGTTGAACAGCGGCTGCTCGACCCACTACCCAGCGGTCAAGCTCTACCATGTCTTCGCTTGCTACTAAATGCTGCTCAGGCTCAAATCCAGCTAAGTTAGCCAATAAGAAACGCGAGGTATTACGAATACGGCGATAAGCATCGGCGCTACGTTTGAATACTTCGTCCGATACGCTCATTTCCGCGGTGTAGTTGGTAGATGCAATCCACAAACGTAAGATGTCTGAACCAAGTTTGTTCCAAACATCCTGCGGAGCAATACCATTACCTAATGATTTAGAGAACTTATGGCCATTAGCATCTACGGTGAAACCATGAGTAAGTACTTGCTGGTAAGGCGCTTTGCCGTTAATTGCAGTAGCTATCATTAGTGATGACTGGAACCAACCGCGGTGTTGATCAGAGCCTTCTAAGTACATATCTGCAGCTTTACCGTTAAACTCTTCACGTGCAGCAACTACACTTGAGTGAGTTGAACCAGAGTCAAACCATACATCTAGCGTGTCTTCTACTTTGCGGTACTGCTCGGCTTCATCACCCAGTAGTTCAGTAGCATCTAAATCCCACCAAGCCTGAATACCGCTTTGCTCAACACGTTTAGCAACGTCTTCCATCAACTCTACCGCACGAGGGTGCAGTTCGTTAGTTTCGCGGTGCACAAACAATGCAATCGGTACGCCCCAAGTACGCTGGCGAGAGATACACCAATCTGGGCGATTCTCTACCATGCTTTCGATACGGCTTTGGCCCCAATCTGGGATCCACTGGGTTTTCTCGATTTCTTGCATCGCTTGCTTACGCAAACCATTTTGGTCCATGCTCACAAACCACTGCGGCGTAGCACGGAAAATAATAGGGGTTTTGTGGCGCCAGCAATGTGGGTAGCTATGACGGTAAGCATGGTGATGCAGCAGCGCGCCCGTTTCTTTAAGTTTTTCAACTACGTTGTCGTTAGCTTTAAATACATGCTGACCACCGAAAAATTCGGTATCGGCAAGGTAAACACCATTATCACCAACTGGATTAGCCACTTCTAAGTTGTACTTCTGGCCTACCGCGAAATCTTCTTGACCATGACCAGGAGCAGTGTGAACACAACCTGTACCTGACTCAGTAGTTACGTGGTCACCTAAAATAACAGGCACTTCAAAGTCATAAAATGGGTGCTTAAGTTTAACTAACTCTAAGGCATCACCTTGGCAGTAACCTAAAGCATGGAAGTGAGTAGCACCAAAGCGCTCTACACACTCTTCCATTAGGTCGCGCGCCAAAATTAAACGCTCTTTGCCAGTTTCAGTTTCAATTTGAACCAATACATATTCAAGGTGAGCATTTAAGGCTACCGCACGGTTAGCAGGTAAAGTCCACGGCGTAGTAGTCCAAATAACTGCAGAGATTGGCCCTTCACCGGTCACGCCTTCTGGGTGATCAAATTTGGCTAATACCTCGGCTTCGTCAACAGCGGTAAAACGCACATCAATGGCAGGAGAGGTTTTATCTTCATATTCAACTTCAGCTTCAGCAAGAGCACTGCCACAATCGGTACACCAGTGCACAGGTTTAGAACCTTGCAATAGGTGGCCATTATCGATGATTTTTGCCAAGGCACGGATGATGTTTGCTTCAGTATCGAAGTTCATGGTTAGGTAAGGGTTTTGCCAATCACCTAAAATGCCCATGCGGATAAAGTCGTTGCGCTGACCATCAATTTGCTTAGCGGCGTAATCACGACACTTTTGACGAAACTCAGCAGCGGTCACTTTTTTGCCCGGCTTGCCAACTTTCTTTTCTACTTGTAGCTCAATAGGTAAACCGTGACAGTCCCAGCCAGGCACATAAGGAGAATCGTAGTCTGATAAAGTCTTCGACTTAATAATGATGTCTTTAAGCACCTTATTAACCGCATGGCCAAGGTGAATATTGCCGTTGGCGTATGGAGGGCCATCGTGCAAAATAAAGCTCTTCTTACCTTTTTTGGCCTGTCTAATTTGGCCGTACAGATCCTTTTCGCTCCAACGCTTAAGCATTGCAGGTTCGCGGTTGGCTAAATTACCACGCATCGGGAATTCAGTATCAGGTAGATTAAGAGTATCTTTATAGTCGCTCATCGAATCACTTTTCCAGTCAATTACTCTGCAAGGCCATAGTAGGCTTTTGCACGCTTAATATCGAGATTCACCTGAGCTTTAAGCGCATCAAGCGAATCAAATTTTTGTTCATCTCGTATTTTTAACTGCGGTTCAACCACTAATCGTTGGCCGTACAGATTGGCGTCAAACTCAAACAAATGAGCTTCTACCAATAAATCTTTTCCTGCGGCGGTTGGCCGCCAGCCTATGTTAGCAATGCCTGAAAAGCGATGCTCTGGCTGATCTTGTATATAGGCTTTAACTGCAAACACCCCATGCAAGGGGCATACATGGCGGGCAACTTTTAAATTTGCCGTAGCAAAGCCCAATTGACGCCCCAACTTTTGGCCATGAATGACTTTGCCATTAAAGCTAAACTTTCTGCCTAGCAATTGAGCCACCGTTGAGAAATCAGCCTCGGCTAAATGCTGACGTAATAAGGTACTGCTCACTCGCTGCTGATTTAAGCAAAACGAATTGGTTGCTGTAAGCTCAAAACCGTACTGTTTTTTGGCTGCTTGTAGGCTTGCGAAATTACCTTCTCGGCCTTTACCAAAGTGGAAGTCATCTCCCACTGCTAGGTATTTCACTCCCAGCAATTCAACCAATAACTGGCGAACAAAATAGTCAGCACTTTGTTGAGCAAACTCATGGCTAAAACGCACCACCAACAAGCGGTCTACACCTAAGCTTTTTAGTTGCTGATACTTATCGCGAAATCGGCTAATTCGAGCGGGTGCTTTATCTTTAGCAAACACCTCAAGCGGTTGTGGCTCAAAAATCATCACCACAGCGGGTAAACTCCGCTGGCGAGCCTGATCAACTAAACGCTTAATTACTTGTTGATGGCCTAAATGCACGCCATCAAAATTACCAATACTTAATGCACAGCCATAGTGACGCGCTTTAATGTTGCGTATTCCGCGAATTAACTCCATTCCCGCGCCTATTTCGTCAAAAACCGACGGATTATAGCTTGTTTAGTCCGCAGTTACAGCCCCGAAACTGCTTTTCAAGTGAGCTAATCTTATCCCCAAGCAAAATAGCAAAACCAAGTAGCTAATCACGGCCGCTGCAACACAGATTAAAAGTTGCCAAACACTGTCTATCCACGTCAACGCAAACCATTGTTCAGCAAGGGGAGAAAGCCACACAATGAGCCCCCCCATCAATGTCGACGCCACTAAAATTTTAACAATACATACCAAGGTAGCAGAGCCGAGTTTGTAAACACCTTGTTTATGTAAACCTCGATAAAGCAGACTGGCATTAAGCAACGCCGACAAGGCTGTGGCAATAGCTAAACCAATATAACCATAAGGAATCGCGAAGATAAGGTTAAAGCCCATGTTGCTTGCCATGGCGATAATGCCAATCTTTACCGGTGTTTTGGTATCTTGGCGCGAGTAATACCCTGGCGCTAACACCTTCACTAGCATGAAGAACAACAAGCCACCGCTATAAGCCATTAAGCTGTAGGAGGCGTTTAATACATCTTGTTGATCAAAGGCGCCACGCATAAATAAGACTTGTAAAATAGGCTGACCAAGTAACGCCAAACCTACTGTGGCGGGTATGCCCAAAAAACACACCATGCGCACTGCCCAGTCCATGGTTTGCTGAAACTGCTGCGGGCTTTTATCAACATGACGCTGCGATAAGCTAGGCAAAATCACGGTGGCAATGGCGATGCCAAACAAACCTAGGGGAAATTCCAACAAGCGGTCGGAGTAGTACAGCCAGGATATAGAGCCAGTGATTAGGAAACTGGCGATTAAGGTATCCAACAGCAAGTTTATTTGACTGACCGATACACCAAACAATGCAGGGATCATTAAGGTGCGAATTTTTACCACACCAGGATGTTTCCAGCCCCAACTTGGCTTTTGCAACAACTTAAGCCTAAACAAGAAAGGTAATTGAAATAGAAACTGAATTAGCCCGCCGAAGAAAACCCCCATGGCCAAGCCAACCTCAGGTTGTTCTAGGTTTGGGGAAACAAATATCGCAAAACTAATCACTGCCACATTTAGCAATACAGGCGTGAATGCCGCCACGGCAAAACGACCAAAGGCGTTAAGAATAGCGCCCGATAAGCCGGTAAAGGTGACAAACCATAAATAGGGAAAGGTGATTTTAAGTAGAAAGGCCGACAGTTCAAACTTAGCAGCATCGGGGCCATCGTTTAACCACGATATAAACCACCCCGTGCCAAATAGCGCTGCGATTAAAGGCGAACCAATAATGCCAAACAAAGTAACTATGGTAACGGCTAAGCCCAGCGTACCGCTAACTTTGGCTATAAGCTCTCTGACTTCGTCTTCAGAACTCTTTTGCTTGTATTCGGTAAGTACTGGTACAAATGCTTGGGCAAACGCGCCCTCGGCGAATAGGCGGCGCAAAAAGTTAGGAATTTTGTTAGCAAAGAAAAATACGTCGGCAGCTACTCCCGCTCCCATTAAATTAGCAATGACTACATCACGAGCCAAACCCAATATGCGGGAAATCAGGGTCATAGCGCTAACAATGGCGCCAGATTTTAACAAGGTTTTACTCAATGCACTGTCCTGTTGCTAAATTACACAAATTCCTCTGCCCTAACATTAAAAATGCTGGTAGAATCGCGGCACAGTTTAACCGCCTATAAAGATCGATGCTACGGTCATGACGTTTAGTTAGGTTTTCCTTGCTTTGATATTTATACTTGGTTAAAAATTGTTTGACATAAACATGAAAAACGGGCATATTCCACGGCCTTTAAATTCATAATTCCAAGACAAAGTTCAGGAGTTACACTTGGCTAATATTAAGTCAGCTAAAAAACGCGCTATCCAAGCTGAAAAGCGTCGTCAACATAACGCTAGCCGTCGCTCTATGATGCGCACTAATTTGAAAAAAGTTATTGCAGCTATCGAAGCAGGCGATAAAGAAGCAGCTACAGCAGCATACCAAGCAGCTCAACCTATCTTAGACCGTTACGCGTCTAAAGGTTTGATCAGCAAAAATAAAGCAGCTCGTCATAAGAGCCGCATTGTTGCAAAAATCAACGCACTTTAATTTAAAGCGCTTGATGAAAAAAACCGGCCTAAGCCGGTTTTTTTATGTCTGCTATTTAGTGCTAATTACTTACAGTAAAGCTCGTGTAGCTTCCCTAGCACGGCTTTAGCCTCTTCACTAGCGATTGAGTAGTAAATGGTTTGAGACTCCTTACGCGTGCTCACAAGCTGATCTTTTCGTAACCATGCTAAATGTTGAGATAACGCAGACTGACTTAAGGTTACCCGTTGGTTCAGTTCTCCTACCGTTAACTCACCTTCCACTAAGTGGCATAAAATCATTAAGCGGCTTTCGTTTGCTAGCGCCTTTAACAATTTTAATGCAGGTTCAGCATTTTTTTGCATGTCTTGAATGTTCATCTTTCTACCTACTAACTCACTTAAGCCAAACTATACGTGAAATGGCTATAGCTCGCTAGGTTAAAGCTGGGCACATGGTTTTTGAGCGAAGCACAAAAAAGCCGCAATTAAGCGGCTTTAACGTTACTAAACCAATACCTTACTGAGCAATAACCCGATACTGCATCGTGGCATCATTCACTTCAACAATGTAGCTTCCAACAATACCAGTGAAAATATCGCCACCAGTTTGCTCTAGAGTGCCATCGTTGTTGTTATCGCCGTAGTTATTTGACCAGTCACCGTTTACGTCAAACTTAAAACGTTGATTGTTTTGGCCATCAAAGTCCACGCTAACTTGCCAAACATTGTTAGCAACTAAAGTCATAGCAGTAGTTTGCCATCCGTTAGCAGTACCACGAAAATACAACTGCTCAAAGTTAGCTGTAAAGTTAGCATTTGGATCAATCACCTCAACCACTACCGACGCTTGTGCAGTTTTACCGCCATCGTCAGTCACGGTTAAGCTAATACTGTGTGAACCCGCAGTATTGTAGGTTACTGTTGTGGTTTCACTCGTATCACCATTGCTCCATAAGTAACTGGCAATAACGCCATCACTATCACTTGAGCCCGCTGCACTATAGGTGATGCTTTGGCCTATATCTACTTGAGTTGCCGATGCACCAATAATTGCAGTAGGAGCTTGGTTAGCGTTAAGCTCGGTAATGCTGTAAGCCAAAGTTTGGTCATTCACTTCTATCAAGTAAGAACCCACCACATCAGTGAAGATATCTCCACCGGTTTGTTCTAGCACACCATCACTATTGGTATCACCGTAGTTCTGGGTCCAATCACCATTAACATCTAACTTAAAGCGTTGCTCTGCTTGACCATCAAAATCAACCACAACTTGCCAAGTATGATCAGCCACTAAGTCCATGGCCGTTGTCGCCCAACCATTGGCAGTACCACGGAAGTAAAGCTGATTGAAGTTCTTCGCTTTTTCATCACTTTCAACACTTAGCACGGCTTCTGCGGTTGCAGTCGCACCTTCGTTGTCGGTAACGGTTAAGCTAATAGTTTGGCTGGCATCTACAACTACAGAGATAGAGCTGGTTGTTTCACCGGTACTCCATAGGTAGCTAGCAATAGAACCATCTTCATCACTAGAACCTGAACCATCTAAGTTTACTGTTGTTCCGGCAGCTACAGTTTGAGTAGCTGGAGAGATGGTTGCTACTGGCGCTTTGTTTGGAATAACCGTTAGAGTTACCGAAGTAGTTGCGGTTTTCCCTTGGTTGTCGGTGACCGTTAGGCTAATTGTTTGAGTCTCATTCACTGTAACGGTGATTGACTCACTAGATTCACCAGTACTCCAGCTGTAACTAGCAATAGAGCCATCAGAATCACTTGAACCAGCACCGCTTAGCACAACCTGTGACCCTTTAGCCACTGACTGGCTTCCTGGGCTAATCGCGGCAACGGGTGCGTTGTTTCCGTCTAAACCGTCTGGAATACCTGCAGCAATTGCACCGCCGCTTACATTCCAACTACCCTCATCAATTTGATAGTTTTGACCACCATTATTATCCCAAGCACCACTACAGTTATTCGTCACAAACTCCAGCTGGTTACCGTCTTCTAAATCTACGGTTAAGCTATACCAGTTGTCACCTAGGCTTTGCATTTCTTCACCTGGTGCAGTAGTCCACGTAACTGCGCCGTCTACGGTGTAATGCAAACATACCTTGCCCCAACCGTTGTTATCTTGGTAATACAAGGTACTCAACACAGATTGACCGATAATTCGGTAAGTCACGCTGGTAGAGTCTTTCTGACCAACACTGTCAGTAACAGTTACCGATATAGTGGTACGTTCGTTCAAAGTAACAGTAATCGACGGGCTGGTTTCACCAGTGCTCCATAAGTAGCTCGCGATTGGGCCTTCTTCGTCAGTTGAGCCAGCAGCGCTCAAAGTTACTACAGTGCCTAGTTCTACTTCGCCACCTGCGGCATTAATATGGGCCGTTGGTCGCTTATCACCTACTACAACATTGTCGGTGAAGAACATCGCTTCGCCAGCAATTGCGCCGTTCACGTCTTCAACGGTTTTGCCGCCAACGCTACTAAACTGACCAGCACCTACGTAAACTTGTTGAATCTCAGAACGAGTTACGTTGCCTTTACTATCGGTTGCTTCAATGTAGTAATCCAACAACTGCTCTTGGTATTGATCAATGTAGGTGAAGTACATATTGCCGATTTTCTCAGCAGGCACTACTTCGAACATTTCTTTACCAGATGGCTGCCAATCTACACCATTCATGTCACCGTTTAAGTCACGCTCGGTCATACTAAAGGTTTGCCATTCGCCAACCCGTGAAGGATCTACATCAGGATCGCTAGCATGCGCGCTTGGGTCATAGAGCTTAAAGGTTTTATCGGTAGCGGTTGCCCACTTATCTTTGTGAACACGTACTTTAACCTTGATATCTTGAATACCGCTTACGTCATAACCGTAGGTATAAATCGCAAACTTGGTATCGGCATATACCGTAGCCCAGCCTTCCGCTTTACTTGAGTTAGCACTACCAGGATTGTATGGGTAACGCTGTGGCCACCAAACCGAAGGACCCGTTTTATCTTGAGCAAGGTTGGCTTCTACATACGGGGTTGTAAAGTGCAATGACTGGTTAAACGAAATAGTAGGTTTTACCCCGTCATCAACGTTTTCATCGTAATAACCAAAACCAGAATCGATTGAGGCCATAAGGAAGTACCAACCTAACTCCGCAGGGTTTGCACCGCCAGCATAGTTGTTGTTCGCATCACCTTTAACCGGGAAAGACATCATCCACGGATTAAGCTGGTTACCTGGGTAAGTTACCTCGTTATCACGCGCGGTAGTTGGGCTCCAGTAATTAGGGTTATTGTCTAACCATATTTGCTCAGCGGTTTTTGCATAGTTTTCGGCAGCTTGCAATAAAGCAAAGTTACGCTCTAGGTAGTGATAGCCTAACTCAAGCGATACCATGTGCTCACGTGTAGCCACAAAATCGGTGCCATTTACCGTGTTAAAGTCTGCCATCTGACCACGCCAAACGCCCATTGGAATATGCCAGTGGTACCACGTAGGATCAGCCGATGAATCTCGTGTATCAATCCATGAGCCATCTTGTACGTGCACAATGTCGTCTTCTGGAATTGGATAAGCTTTTAGGTACTCGTCCACGCCCATACCACGCACCGAGCTATCGGCATACGTAACATTGCCCGAGTTAGCCCAAGTGCCACCATCACCCGCTCGACCTGAAGAGTTATCACCATCATGCGCAATAGTGAAATACTGGGTACGGCCTAAAGATGCAGCGTCGCCTTCAAAAGCTTTTAGTACGTCAGCAGTAATTGAGCCTTGGTAACCTTCTTCCCAAGAGCTAGCTTGCTCAACAGGAATACCGGCAACTTTGTGCTGCTCACCAGTTTCTGGGTCAACATATTGAACCCAGTGAGGAATTGAAGCAAACGGGAACTTGTTGTAAGTCACCTGTTGCTCGTTGAACATATGTAACTCGGTCCACGCACCTATGTCGCTAACATTTTGTAAATCTGCGCGGTTAGGTGGAGAAATCAAAGTATCTTTGCCGGGATCATTCAAATAAGGGTAGTCACGCAAAGTACGTGAATAGTGCACGTTCCCAAGTACCGACCATTCAATACCTAACTTGGTAAGTACTGGAATAATTCGCTCTGAAAAACCAAGCTCTGTTGGGAAAAACCCTTTCGATGATTTAAACGAATCACCTAAGAAGTAATCCTGCGCCAAAGTAACGTTCTGATAAATCAAATCTTTTAAGAAATAGTCATTACCCACCAATGGCCCCATAGTATGGTGACCAGAAAAGTGAATCGTGTCTAAAGCGTTAAAGCCACCGCTGGTTTTTGTACCGTTTTGCGTATCGCGCCAATAAGCGCCCCACCCTAGGTTGTAACCATCCAAATTACCTAATTCGCCAAAACTCTGCACATTATTAATCACCGATGCCGACATGGTGACATGCGTTTGGCTTTGCGGGTGATTACCATTGTTGTTTCTAGCCGTATCCATTGGCCAGCTTAAGTAAGCGCCTTTTTTGGCATGATGCTGATAATAAGATACCAAGTCATCATGCGGCATCGGCGCACCGCTACCAGGAATATAGAATGTATAATTTGCTGGGGGGTTATTCTTAAGGTTAATAACTTGGCCGTCGTAGGTATAACGAATTGGATCACCTACAGCTAGACCTTCGTACTTGCTTACATCGTAGTAAGGCCAAAAATTTGGCATGTGATTATGATAAATATGAGTTGCCGCAATTTCCGCTTGCGCAGAGATCGACGCAGCCACCATACTTAAGGCGAACACCTTTTTCATGATTGCTTCCTTTCCCGCACTCGTAGCTCTCAAGCCACTAATACGCTTTACTCGCTGATAAAAATGCAGAAGCCAAACATGGGAAGTTTAGTGTTAACCGTATTTATATTGCCCTACTACCGTTTGTTTCTGCGCTCAGATGCTAAATAGCATCACTCGCCAAACACAGTTGAGATGATCTGGTTTAACGAGGCTTCTGTACAACAGCTCGATGAAAGGAGGCTTATTTTTGCTACCGCGACAAAGAGTTACCAGAAACATTTATTAGGTTAGTACTTGCTAACCCTTATTGTTGTTTACACGCTGAACTTAAAGATAATTTTTGATATTTGCTTTAGCTCAGAATGATATTCTGTAATCTATGAAAGATAGCGTAGCGCTAACCCGATGAATAATTAAGCAACCAGAGCGGTAAACATGCGTCAGTTCAAACTAAATGCGTGGTCAAACCGTTTTTTTGATATAAATCACAACAAGAAAGCTGATCTGCGAATAAACATAAAATCTACGCTAAATAGTTAAATATTATGAATCTTACTACTTAGCCTTAGCGCTTATTTTGAATTGAAATTTAAAATAGCATCAACATTTTGCAACTGTTGCTCTCCAGAAAACAAAGGAGAAAAATCGCTGTTACAGAGCTGTTTAACAGAGGGGTGCTGAATCATTCGCTCAGCAAACAATACGTGATACTCCTCGGTTAAGTCGTGAGTAACCCCAAGCAAGCGAGTATTAGGGTTAGCCAAGATTTCTTCGGTATAAATGGCTGGCGCAACAAAAATACCATCGGTATATGCGCCAAACGCTTTCATTAAGGCGGCGTCATCAAACTCCCCAAGTACTGATACTTTTAGCCCCAGCTCATCAAACCAAGTCCATAACTTCCGCCCTAAGGAGCTGCGCCGTCCCGGTAATAATAAGCTGCGCTGCTCTAAACATGCAGGAAATGGCAACAACGACATTGGCTCATTGGCAAAAAAAGCTATACCACTCTCGCCTAGCTTTTTACTCAACACGCCATCTTGCTGCGCATTATCTAAACCACAATCGGACAAAATCATATCAAGCTTATGTTCGGCCAATTGAGATAACAACAGTTCATGCGTTGACTCAACACAACGTAAGCGAATATTGCCGTCGGGTGGCACAGCTGACAACAAAATACGGCTCGCTAAACGCTTAGATAAAGCATCTGCAACCCCAACCTCAAACAGCAGTTTTTCTTGCTGAGAGTAATTCACAATATCTAGCATTTCGTAGCTGAGGCTAAACATTCGGTCAGCATATTTGTAGACCAATTGGCCTAATTCGGTAGGAGTAATTTTTGGGCCACGGCGAATAAACAACTCTCCAGCTAAGCGCTGTTCTAATTGCTTAATTTGGCCTGTCACAGTTTGCGGAGTAAGGAATAATGCTTCTGCTGCAGCGGTTACAGAACCGCGCTTGTAGGTCATCCAGAAGTAGTAAAGGTGGTTGTAGTTTAAGTGTGACATGCCTTACCTAATAGCAAACCCCTTTACGGGGTTTGCTTAAACAGGGTACAGCCTTCACTTGATAGTTAAACCGAAGACGTACTCAATGTATTGGTTTTGCCTTGCTCTTGCTCAGCAATTTTTGCCGCCTCTTCACGGGTAGACCAATGAAGTAAACCATAGCCAATAAGGGCTGCAGTTACCGACCCCGCCAATATAGCTAATCGCGACAAGCCTATCAAATCCGTTTGCCCCGCAAAGGCTAACGATGAGATGAAAATAGACATAGTGAAACCAATACCACATAGCATTGAAGTCGCCAGCAATTGCATGTTGTTGGATCCCTCAGGTAGCTTCGCCCAGCCAGCACGTATAGCTAAACGGCTGCAAGTGTAAATACCTAATGGTTTGCCCACCAATAAACCAAGGATAACACCTAAAGCTAATGGGCTTTGGAAGCTCTCGAAGCTAATGCCGTCTAACGGAACACCAGCATTGGCAAAAGCAAAAATTGGCACAATGATAAAGCTAGAAGCAGGGTGTAAAGCATGCTCTAACTTCTTAAGCGGTGACCCACCTACCTTAGCTTTAATAGGGATCATGAATCCTACAATTACACCGGCCAAAGTAGCGTGAACGCCAGATTTAAGTACTGCTACCCAAAGCACTAAGCCAAGTAACATATATGCACTTAAGCCAGCGTGGCCTCGACGATTTAGCATCCATAAACCAATGGTAGCCGCAACCGCCCACACCAACGGCATAATCGCAACTTCACTGGTATAGAACAGCGCAATAACAACAATTACACCAAGGTCATCAGCAATAGCAAGAGCCAGTAAGAACACCTTTAAACTAGCTGGAACACGTTTGCCTAGTAAGGCCATAACGCCTAGTGCAAATGCAATATCAGTAGCAGCAGGAATAGCCCAACCTTTGGCTAGCTCACCATCACCGATGTTAAATAGTAGATAAACAGCAGCAGGCACAACCATGCCACCAATAGCCGCAACTACCGGCAATAACGCTCGCTCTTTAGACGACAACGCGCCTTCTACCATCTCGCGTTTTACTTCTAAGCCAATCACTAAGAAAAAGATGGCCATTAAGCCGTCGTTAATCCACAGCAATAATGGTTTATTAATATCTAGTTCCGCGATACGAACTTGAAACGGCGTATCGAGAAAAGCGAAATATGCAGGAGACAACCACGCACTGTTTGCCATAAACAGTGCCACCACAGCGGCAAGCATTAGCAAGATACCGCCAGCAGCTTCCATTCTTAAAAAACGTTCAAGAAATGATTTCATAACAGCTCACTGAGAAAAATAAAAAGTCATTTTACTGAGAGTGTGAACAAAACATATTCACTTGTAGCTGAACTTACCATCGGAAAAACCGATGATAAATTAGAAAAACAATGGTTTAACCATTGATTAACAGAAGGGTCGAATATTTAACCCTGCTAGAAATCACATTTTCTAGCGGGGTTAATTGGATAGCTATACCGAGAATGGATAAGCGATAGGGTCGTGATATTGGTAATCAGTCACTTCAAAATCGTCAAGTGTTACCCAGGTTTCTAAGTCTTCTAAAGACTTAATCTTTGGATTGATATGTAACTTAGGGGCGGCAAACGGTTCGCGCTTAAGCTGAACATCTCTCATCAATTCCAACTGATCTTCATAGATGTGGGCATTAACAATTTTGTGGTAAGCCTTACCCGGTTTATGGCCGGTGATTTGCGCCATCAATGCCAAAAACGTAAACACTTGAATTTGGTTAAAGTTTTGCCCCAGTGGCACATCACAAGAGCGCTGTGACGAAGTAAGGTAAAGCGTATCGCGCACTAAAGAAAAAGTATGAGTATGCATACATGGTCGTAAGCAGCCTAAGTGAAATTCACCCGGGTTATAGAACGACAAAATTTCTCCGCGATCATCAATGCCTTTTGATAGGTCATCGACAATCTTCTTCAGCTGATCAACCGACCCGCCTTCTGGCTTACGCCAAGAACGCCCCTGCACGCCGTAAACCCGACCCATATCGTTGTCGCCTTTACGTGCCGGGTTGTTTAACCACGCTTCGTTCTCATTTGCATTAGCCAACCACGTAGGTGTGCCTAGCGCTTTGAAATCAGCCGCATTATCTAGGCCACGAATGTAACCCAGTAACTCGGCAATAGCGGCTTTCCAATAGCTTTTGCGTGTTGTAACTAATGGGAATTCATTGTTGGCAACATCATATTCAAGATCAGCATTAATAATGGTTAAACAACGCTTACCGGTGCGTTCATTTTCAATCCAAGTGCCTTCATCAACAATGCGTTGGCATAGGTCTAAATACTGTTTCATGCGTTACTCTCTTTGGTGTTGCGTCGATAAGCCCAGCGAATAAATAAAACGCCAAATATAATCATAGGCAAAGACAAGATTTGTCCCATGCTCATGCCTAAACTTAACAAGCCTAAGTGGCTGTCCGGCTCTCGGAAAAATTCAATAATAAAGCGGAAACTACCGTAGCCTAACAAAAAGGCACCAGAGATAGCCCCCATAGGCGGCTTACGCTTGGCATAAACCAACAAAATAACCAGCAACAATACGCCTTCTAGGGCAAACTCATAAAGCTGTGAAGGGTGTCTTGCTACCAGGCCTCCTGTTGGGAACACCATTCCCCAAGGCATGTCCGTTGCGCGCCCCCACAGCTCGCCATTCATAAAATTACCTAAGCGTCCCGTGGCTAAACCAAATGGAATGAGTGGCGCAATAAAATCGGCTACCGTGAAAAAATGGCGTTTGGTTCGGCGCGCAAACCACATCATCGCCGCAATTACACCCAATAAGCCGCCATGGAAGGACATGCCGCCGGTCCAAATTTTAAATAAATATAAGGGGTCATCTAAAAACTGTGGGAACTGGTAAAACAACACATAACCAATTCGGCCACCAATGATTACCCCTACAAATCCATAAAACAGCAAATCGCTCACTTCGGCGCGTGCCCAACCGCTGCCAGGCTTATCGGCCATACGGTTACCCAACCACATCGCAAATAAAAAGCCAAACAAATACATTAAACCGTACCAACGTACGTCTAATGGACCGATGCTAATCGCAATCGGATCAATTTCAGGAAATTGCAAAGGTGTAGACACGATAATTTGCTCTATTTAGGGAATAAAAAGAATGGGCATTTTGCAGTTAAATCAGCCATGAAACAAGCTCTGACTCATGGCAAATTCATTAATGTTTACTAACACGAACCAACTGCGACAAGTTCTGTTGCTGTAAATATTCATACAACAAGCTGTATATCGCTGAACCACTTTGGCTTTGTAGGATTTGCTCACGCAAAGCCGCTAATTCACTCAGGTTTACATGGCGTATTATGTATTTAATTTTAGCTAGGTTAAAACTAGACATACTTAAGCGGCGGTAACCTAGGGCTAATACCAACAAGGCCCCCACCGGTTCACCTGCTAACTCACCACAAAAACTAACGGGAGTATTGTGCAGATTAGCTTGTTCAATAATTTGATTTAATGCACGCACTACAGACGGGTGAAAAGTATCAAACAACTCGGCAACGCGGGTATTGTTTCGATCTACTGCTAATAAGTACTGGGTTAAGTCATTACTGCCCACCGACCAAAAGTCCACTCGCTGGGCTAATTCTGGCAACAAAAATAGTACCGAGGGTACTTCTAGCATCACCCCGTGTTTAGGCCGCTCTGGTGGTTCGGTTAAATCTAATTCATCAACCACTTCCGCCCAAGCTTGCTCGAGCAAGCGCGAGGCTTCATCTACCTCATTAAGGCAACTAATCATCGGCAACATAATGCATAAATTGCCACACTCGATAGCCGAGCGATACATCGCCCTGGCCTGTACCAAAAATATCTCGGGATGATCGAGAGTTAGGCGAATACCGCGCCAACCTAAAAATGGGTTCTCTTCCACAATAGGAAAATAAGGAAGCTGTTTATCACCGCCCACATCAAGGGTGCGCATACACACTTCTTTACCGCGATAGCTGTTTAGAATATCGCGATAACGCGTATATTGTTCGTCTTCAGAAGGGAAGCGGTCCTGCATCAAAAATGGCACTTCGGTACGATACAAACCCACGCCATCGGCACCCGCATTAATCGCAATGTCGCTATCGGCACTAAGGCCAGCATTAATTAACATTTCAACGTTTTCACCGTCGATGCTAACAGCGGGTTTATCTAAATCTTGCTGAACTAAACTATTTAGCTCGCTCTCTTGCGCCAATAAAGCGATGTACTCATCACGAACAATTTTGTCTGGCTCAACAAACAGCTCGCCGGAGTAACCATCTAAAATAAGCTCACAACCGCGTAGCTTATTAACGTTAAAACTTAAGCCCATTAAGGCAGGAATGCCCATGGCGCGAGCTAAAATGGCTGCATGTGAGTTTGCAGCCCCTCGCTGAGAAATAACCCCAGCCAAAAACTTACGCGGGATTTTTGCGAACATAGTGGCAGTGACTTCCTCAGCAACCACAATCACCGGCTCACTAGGAATAATTTCTGCGCTAGGGCCTAGTTCCAAGGCATGCAGCAAACGTAAACCCACATCTTTTACATCCACCGCCCGCTCTTTCAAGTAGGGGTCGTTCATTTCTTCAAACTGCTGCACGTAGTGCTCTATCACTAAACGCAGCGCACCTTCAACCTGATAGCCCTCACTAATCTTGCGGCGAATATCGCCAGCTAAGCTAGCATCAGCCAACATGTGTTGATAAACATCGAAGATGGAGGCGACATCTTTGGGCAACTGCTCAGACAGCTTAATCGCTAAACTATGAAATTCATCTCGAGTAATTTCTAAGGCAACATCGAAGCGCTGTAATTGGTGCTCACTATCCTCAGCTTTTTCTACAGCTTGCTGCTCTAAGGCGCCGGTAGAGCGATTTATCCAAGCTTTGGCAATGGCTATCCCACTAGAGCTAGAGCCTGCTTTTATTGCTTCAGTCCACTTGTGCTTAGTAGGTTCTTGTAACACCGTTTGAAAATCGGTATTGGCTAATACCCCGGCTAGATGCGCAGCCAGCGTTACCAAAAATGACTCTTCACTTTGATCAAAACTGCGGGTTTCGGACTGTTGTACAACTAATACTCCCAACACCTTTCGTTGGTGAGTAATTGGTGTTCCAAGAAATGAAAAGAAACCGTCTTCTGCGGTTTCGGGTAAATACTTAAAATGAGGATTTAAACGCGCATCAGCTAAATTAATCGGCTCTTCGCGAACCGCTACTTGACCAACAACCCCTTCTCCCAAAGGCATCATTGCTTTACCCACAGCTTCACTGGCAAGGCCATGGGTTGCTCGCAGAACAAGATTTTGTTGCTGCGAGTCCATCACATACACCGAACAACAGTCGGTGTGCATGGTAAGGCGAATCTTTTCGACAAGAATAGCTAAAGCACTGTCGAGAGTATCGGCATTGCTTACCTGTTCAACAATGGCGCGTAACTCTCCTAACACTTACTAAGCTCCTTTTCGCTTTTTATAACGCCGGCGTTTATCTTTGCCTTGGTGTTTCTCCGAGCGGTTAAACGGCATGGCCGCCGTTACAAACTCTTTTAATGCTCGGCGATAAACCTCCCGCTTAAAAGACACAACCTGCCTTACGGGATACCAGTAACTCACCCAACGCCAATCATCAAACTCTGGGTGGCCACAGCGATCAAATTTTATATTAGATTCTTTGCCCACTAAGCGGAGCAAAAACCACTTTTGTTTTTGTCCGATACAAACCGGCGGACTATCCCAACGAATTAAGCGCTTTGGTAATTTATAACGCAGCCAATGTCTGGTTGTTGCTACAATCTTTACATCTTGCGGCAACAAGCCGACCTCTTCATGTAACTCACGATACATCGCTTGTTCAGCAGACTCTCCCTCGTCTACGCCTCCCTGAGGGAACTGCCATGAATGTTGACCATATCTACGTGCCCATAAAACCTGACCACGCTGATTACAAATAACGATGCCTACGTTGGGACGATAACCATCCCCATCAATCACTGAAACAACCTTCAGCTAAAAAACTATAGATAAAGTGATTCTTTCACAGAATCACAAGCGCGGCAAATACGCCTATCACAAAGGGAATAAATTGTAATAATGCAGGCTTAACTAAAGTTATTCGACTTATCTGTGAGAAATCCTGTGCATAACTTGGGTTAAACCCCCTAGAGACAAAATCACGGTTCAGCTCCGAACAAAAAACACACCAGCAATAGAATACAAATACATTTAAAAACAATGGTTTAAAAAACCATGATTTGAGTAAGCTTTATTTTTGGCAAGTTAAAACTGTTTATAAGTCATAGCGTTTAAAAAACACACAGTTCTAATTTTTTAGGCAAACGGCTAATCTTTCTGACTAAAAATAAACCACTTTTGATTAAATCGTATAATTCTGTGCATAAAATCTAAGTTAATAACAATGACAGATAGTTATCCCTATTATGTGTGGACAAAGCTGTTAGTAAGTGCACATTAGTTATGAATAAACCCCACTGCCTCCTAACAAAACCCACACTTTCTAATAAAAACCTTTTTTAAACATAGCCTTAGCTATATTCACTTAAGCATTTAAGCTTTGCTGCAATTGTTGAACAGCTTCTATACAATAGTGTTTTTGTTGGCGCTAGGCATGCATGATCGCTAAACCACAAAGTGAAACAGAACTCTTCGAACGTGCTCAGTCTTTAGCCGGATTAAGCTTAGGCGAACTTGCACATCGTGAAGGTTTTGCCATTCCAAAAGATCTAAAAAGAGAAAAAGGTTGGAGCGGTCAATTGCTCGAATGGTGCTTGGGCGCGAGTGCGGGCAGTAAACCTATCCAAGACTTTCCAGAGCTGGGTATAGAACTTAAAACCATTCCTATTGATGCTTCGGGCAAACCACTAGAAAGTACCTACGTGTGCATAACTCCTCTGTGCAATGTCACCGGATCAACTTGGCACAATAGCAATGTGTATAACAAGCTATCGAGGGTATTGTGGATCCCCATTTTAGCAGAGCGGCATATTCCTTTAGATCAGCGCGTTGTGGCCAATCCCATCCTGTGGAGCCCCAATCCCCAACAAGAACAACTGCTCCGATCAGATTGGGAGGAAATCATGGAAATGATTGCTTTTGGTCAAATAGAGCAAATCACCGCGCGTCATGGTCAAGTGCTACAGTTACGCCCTAAAGCCGCTAATAACAAGGCTCGAACCAGCGCAATTGGCCCAAATGGCCAACTAATTCAAACCCTTCCTCGTGGTTATTACTTAAGAACAAAGTTCACCGCAGCCCTGCTTCAAGACTACTTTCAACTGTAAAAAAATTAATCAACTATTGACCAAGCTCTCACTTTTTTGAAAGAATCGATATTGGTCACATAGTATACGGATTTATATTATCTCTCGGAGGAGAAACCATGCCGTTGAAGAAGCAATACCTAAAATCGAAGCCAGAAGTAAAAGTTACCTTTGAAATTGAGAAGGAAGCCACTCAAGAAGCGGAGCAAATTTTCTTGCTAGCTGAGTTTAACGAATGGCAACCTATAGAACTTACTAAGCTAAAAAACGGTAAGTTCAAAGTAGTGGTAAACGTGCCAACAGATCAACAAAGCAGCTACCAGTTTAAATACAAACTTTGCTTGAGCGACGGTGCAGAAGCCTATGACAATGACTGGGCAGCAGACAGCTACCAGCCAAATGGCGTGGATGGTGACAACTCTGTACTTGAAGTGGCTTAAACCACAAACATAAAAAAAGCCCGCTACTGCGGGCTTTTTTATTCTCGAAGAAAAGGGCTTACTTAGCCAATTTTTCTTTAATACGTGCTTTCTTACCAGAAAGTTCACGCAAGTAGTAAAGCTTAGAACGACGAACGTCACCACGACGCTTAACAGTAATACTCTCAACTAGCGGGCTATGAGTTTGGAATGCTCGCTCAACGCCTTCACCGCTTGAAATTTTACGTACAGTAAATGCAGAGTGTAAACCACGGTTACGCTTAGCAATTACTACACCTTCAAACGCCTGTAGACGCTCACGGTTACCTTCTTTTACTTTTACCTGAACTACAACTGTGTCACCAGGTGCGAACGCAGGTACGTCTTGCTTCAATTGCTCTTCTTCGAGCTGTTTAATGATATTGCTCATTACTATTTCCTAGAATTAACTGAATCTTTATTCACTATCCAAGGGCGTTTGCTCTTGGATAAACTCAGCAAGAATCTTTTCTTGCTTGTCAGTCAGAGCTAGATTCTCCAATAACTCCGGTCGCCTCAAGTAAGTTCGCCCAAGTGCCTGTTTGTAGCGCCATTCTTCGATTTTTTTATGGTTACCACTTAACAGTACCTCGGGTACTGTTTGCCCATCCAAAACTTCTGGACGAGTATAGTGTGGACAATCCAACAATCCATCAGAGAATGAATCCTGCTCAGCTGAAGCTTTATCCCCCAGAACTCCCGGAATTAACCGCGAGACGGCGTCTATCATATTCATTGCTGGCAGCTCACCACCACTTAACACATAATCACCAATCGACCATTCTTCATCAACTTCCGCTTGAATCAAGCGTTCGTCAATGCCTTCATAGCGACCAGCAACAATAATCAGCTTTTGCTGTTGAGCTAACTCTATTACTCCATCTTGCTTCAAGGTACGCCCTTGCGGTGACATATAAATCACCTTAACCCCATCACCAGCGGCCTGTTTCGCAGCATGAATCGCATCCCGTAAAGGTTGCACCATCATTAGCATGCCAGGGCCACCGCCGTAAGGTCGGTCGTCCACCGTACGATGTTTGTCATGAGTAAAATCACGAGGATTCCAACACTCAATCTTAATCAGGCCACGTTTTACCGCGCGCCCAGTTACACCGTACTCGCTTATGGCAGAAAACATTTCTGGAAATAGACTTACTATTCCCACCCACAATTGTGGTGTTTGCTCAGCCATAAAGGAACCTAGAAACTAGGGTCCCAATCAACAGTAATAGTTTGAGACTCGCGATCGACGTTATCAATTATCTGAGACTCTATGAACGGGATTAACCGTTCCTTTTTGCCAAAGGCATCTTTTAAATTGGCTTTCACAACCAAAACATCATTAGAGCCTGTTTCCATTAAATCGGTCACATGCCCGAAGTTATAGCCGCTACGATTAACCACTTGCATGCCCATTAGGTCACGCCAGTAATATTCATCTTCAGCAAGCTCCGGTAGAACTTCCGGCAAAGCCGCAATATCCATTCCGGTTAAACTCTGTGCTTGTTCTCTTACATCGTAGCCCTCAAGCTTAACGATGAAAGATTTGCTGTGTCGCCGCCATTCTGTCACTTCAATTGAAGTATATTCGCCAGAACGACCTATCAACCAAGGTTGATAGTTAAATACAGCTTCTGCATCTTCAGTGAATGAGTTAACTTTTAGCCATCCTTTAATACCGTAAACGGCACCGAGGCGACCCAGTACGATGGGCTGTTCTTTATTGCTCATCTTAACTCCACTAAAAAGGCTAAATTAAGCTGCTTTTGAATCTTTGATTAGCTTAGCTACACGGTTAGAAACCGCAGCGCCTTGGCCAACCCAGTGATCAATGCGGTCTTGTTCCAAGCGAATACGCTCTTCTTGACCTTTTGCGATCGGATTGAAAAAACCTAATTTTTCAATGAAGCGACCGTCACGTGAATTACGGCTATCAGTAACAACTACTTGATAGAATGGACGCTTCTTAGCGCCGCCACGTTGCAAACGAATGGTAACCATATCGTCCTCATACTAGTTAAAAAATTTAAGGTCCCAAAATGGGATCCCCGCTAATTGAAGCCGCGGAATTGTACTCCTTTTTTGCTTAATTGCAAGCTATAACCCGCTTTGGCGAGCATCTAAATTGCTAGCGCTTATCGGCGCAAAATGGCCAATACTTTCTATGCTTGTTTTTACTGCTAAAAAAGCTAAGTGACTCAAGCTACTAACGCACGCTTTGACTTAGCTGCAAGCTTCTACCAACATAGGCGCTTAACTCTACTAATCACCGAGCCATTTGTTTATGAAGTACCAATGGATATTGTTTGATGCCGATGAGACCTTGTTTCATTTTGACGCTTTTGCCGGCTTACAGTTAATGTTCTCTCGCTATGGGGTTAAATTTGAGCAACAGGACTATCAACATTACCAAACCCGCAACCTGCCCTTGTGGGAAGCCTATCAAGCCGGCCAGGTGAATGCAGAGCAGCTTCAACAGCAACGCTTTGAGTATTGGGCCAAGCAGCTTGAACAACACCCGCAAGCGCTCAATGACGCCTTCCTAGAGGCAATGGCAGACATATGCAGCCTATTACCCGGCGCTAAAGACTTGCTAGATGCACTTAAGAGCAAAGTGAAGATGGGCATTATTACCAACGGTTTTACCGCGCTACAAAAAATTCGTTTAGAACGCACCGGTTTGAGCGGCTATTTCTCACCTTTGGTTATCTCTGAGCAAGTGGGCGTTGCAAAACCGCATAAAGATATATTTGAGCATGCCTTTGCTCAAATGCAGCAACCAGAGAAACATCGGGTATTAATGGTGGGAGATAATCCACATTCAGATATACAAGGTGGTATTAATGCTGGGATTAGAACTTGCTGGTTAAATCGCCACGGAGAAGAAAGGCCAGAGGGAATAGAGCCCCACTATGAGGTGAGTTCGCTTAAGCAACTGCAAACCCTGTTAGAAGCCGCTTAGTTTGAGTTAATCCCAAAAAGTCGAAAGGGGCATTGCCCTTCAGCTTATGCCCCTTTCTAGTGTATGAACCTTTACCTTTTTTCGGCCGTTCAACTTTTGCTTTAAATAACTGGCTGGTAACCAGCGCCTTAATTGCATTGTCGTTTATTTGCCCACGACCGTGCTCATGCGCTAACAACTTAGCGACTTTTTTCTTAGCCATAATCTTTCTCTCATTTGCCCTGCAGCTCCTATAGCCACTTGGGGTGGCTAGTGTAAACCAAGTTAAGCCAAATACACACTGTATATTATTTAAACATCGCAAATAAACAGCCTAACCAAGAAGCCAGCCGCCGCCAGCTTCTTGGTTTATCCTACACCAGCTTAATGGCTAATCATCCAAGGCCGCATAGACGGGAACATTTTCTCGCCATTAGCGGTATACAGCAGCTTAGAACCACCGCGCTTAGTATGCTTACAGCCGCAGCCTTTTTTAAGCTTTTCGGCATTTTCGGCCCGCGTATCCACCGTTGAATGCTGCGGCTCATGCCGCGCTTTCTCATTACGCTCAATCGCCTGTTTGGTTTCGGCTGCCATATCCAATATCTCAGGAGGCAACATGATAACTCTAGCGGACAAAGCCTCACACTTGGGACACTTCGCAGGTTTAGCGCTATCGGCCATTGTGGCTAGCTCGTAGAACAAACCATGTTCGGCACATTTATAGTCATAAACTGGCATAGCTCACCTCTCTATTTGTCTAAGTCTGGAGCCAAAGGCATATCGACACTGCCATCTAAATACTTAGTTGGCCCATCTGCATTCGGCTTAATGTCAAACTCAAAGATATCGGTAGGTAACCATAACGTCGCACAGGAGTTAGGTACGTCCACTACCCCACTTAAGTGGCCTTGCACTGGCGCAGTGCCAAGCAACGAATAAGCCTGCGCGCCGCTATAACCAAATTTCTTGAGGTACTCAATGGCATTTAAACAGGCTTGGCGATAAGCCACGTTAGCATCCAAGTAATGTTGCTTGCCATCTTCATCAACCGAGATACCTTCAAAGATTAGATAGTCATCGTAGCGTGGCGTAATTGGGCTTGGTTTAAAGATTGGGTTTTTAATCGCATACTTAGACATACCGTCTTTAATCAAATTAACCCTTAAGTGGATCCAGCCTGCCATTTCAATAGCACCACAGAAGGTGATTTCGCCGTCACCTTGGCTAAAGTGTAAATCGCCTACCGACAAACCCGCGCCTTTTACATACACCGGGAAGTAGATTTTAGAACCACGCGATAAATCTTTAATGTCACAGTTACCGCCGTGTTCACGCGGCGGAACAGTTCTAGCACCTTCTTCAGCCGCTACTTTGGCATCATCGGGCTTCATTTTCCCCATGTGAGCAGTAGGTGCGTAAGGCAGTGCCGCTAACATTGGTACCCGCTCAGGGTCGGTATCAAACAGTTCTTTCTCTCGGCGGTTCCACTCATCTAGCATCTTTTTGTCGGGCAAGCAGCCAATCAGGCCGGGGTGAATCAGGCCAGCAAACTCGACACCGGGAACATGACGAGATTTAGTGAACATACCGTTGAAATCCCAAATCGACTTTTGCGCTTCAGGAAAATGCTCAGTTAAAAAACCACCGCCATTTTGCTTAGAAAAGAAGCCATTAAAGCCCCATTGCGAATCATCAAAGGTGCCAATATCGAGAATATCCACTTCCAACAAATCGCCAGGCTCTGCTCCCTCTACCCCAACCGGTCCAGAAAGAAAATGCACCTGAGACAAATCAACATCACGCACATCAGAAGCATCATCGTCGTTTTTGATTTGTCCGCCAGTCCAATCTACACATTCTAAAATGAAATCGTCCCCTGGTTTTACAGTAGCCGCCATAGGAATATCGGGGTGCCAGCGATTATGTAACTTCTCGTTTTCATACGCCGATTTGTTTAAGTCAATCTTGATAATTGTTTCTGCCATGGTCTTTCTCCTTGAATGTAAATTCCCCAGCAAGCTATACCGACAAGTACGCGGCCACTTGCTGTTCATCAACGTCATCGCGCTGTACGTCATGCACGATTTGTCCTTTTTCAATCACCAGTATTCGGTCCGCCACATCAAGGGCGAAGCTCAATACCTGTTCCGACACCACTATCGACAAACCACGCTGGTCGCGAATTTGTTTTAGGGTTTTTGCCATATCTTTAATAATTGAAGGTTGAATACCTTCAGTGGGCTCATCCAGTAGCAGTACGCTGGGGTTACTCGCCAAAGCACGAGCAATTGCCAACTGTTGTTGCTGTCCGCCAGAAAGGTTGCCGCCTCTACGATGGCGCATTTCCCATAACACTGGGAAAATGCTGTATAAGTCATCGGGTACTTTGTTTTCGCCAGTGCTGGTTAAGCCGGTTTCAATGTTTTCTTGCACCGTCATGGTGGAGAAAATCATCCGGCCCTGCGGCACAAAACCCAAACCAGAAGCCACCCGCTGATGGCTCTTTTTCTCGGCTAAGGGCTCTCCATCTAAATTGGCTTCACCACTTTTGCTCGGAATCATGCCAATCAGCGATTTCATTAAAGTGGTTTTGCCCATGCCATTACGGCCAAGAATCGCCACAATTTCATTTTCTTTGAGGCTAAAATTCATGCCACTTATCACTTCGCTCTGGCCATAGGCCACGTGGTAATCGCTCAGTTCTAACATCACTTTCTCCTTAATGGCCTAGGTAAACTTCGACCACTTTAGGGTCGTTCTTCACCCGCTGCATCGAGCCCTCAGACAACACCTTTCCTTGGTGTAATACCGTCACTCGGTCGGCGATGTCTTCAACAAACTGCATGTCGTGTTCAATCACTAATACCGAGCGTTGCTTGGTAATGCTTTGCAGCAACTGCGCGGTTTGTTTGCGCTCGGCTACCGACATACCCGCCACCGGTTCGTCTAACATCAGCAGCTCTGGATCTTGAATAAGCAGCATGCCTATCTCTAACCACTGCTTTTGGCCATGGCTAAGCAAGTCAGCTTGGTCGTTAAGTTTGTCGCTAAGAAATACCATCTCGGCAATTTCCATGATCTTGGCGTGCACCGCTTCATCACGCTTAAAGGTCAAGGCTCCCCACACATTGCGACCCCGCGGGTAAGAGATTTCCAAGTTTTCAAAAACACTCAGATCTTCATAAATGGAAGGGGTTTGAAACTTACGCCCTACACCGGCATGCACTATTTGGTGTTCTTTCAGCTTGGTAAGCTCCTTTTGTTTGAACTTAATCGAGCCATTGGTGGCTTTAGTTCGGCCACATATCAGATCCAATACCGTGGTTTTACCGGCGCCATTAGGGCCAATAATCACCCTAATCTCTTGCTCTTCAACGTATAGCGACAAGTCATCAACGGCCTTAAAGCCATCAAAAGACACAGTTAAACCTTCAACGCTGAGTACAAAATCTTTGTTCTTTGATGAATTAGGCTGGGGCATTTGGGCTCTCCTTTAGAGATGGCGAAGCACTATCTGCCTCAGGCTCTGCAGCCTGAACCGTCTGCTTTGGCACATCGGGTTTGCTGGCTTTAGGTTTGAACACGCGCTTAAACCAAGGCTGAATGTAAGATTGATAGAGACCAGCTAAACCATCGGGAAAGGCTAACACCACGCCAATGAATAGCGCGCCCATGGCAAATAACCACAATTGAGGGAAGGACTCAGAGAAGCTGGTTTTAGCGAGGTTTACCAGCAAAGTGCCATATACCGCACCAAGCAAAGATAAACGCCCACCCACGGCACAAAAAATCACCATTTCGATGGAAGGAACAATGCCCACAAAGGAGGGCGACATAAAGCCCACTTGAAGGGTAAACATTGCCCCACCAATGGCAGCAAAGGCTGCACCAACACAAAAGATGAAGATTTTGAAACTGGCAACGTTATAGCCAGAAAAGCGCACTCGATCTTCTTTCTCACGCATCGCCACCAGCAAACGGCCTAACTTACAACGCTTGATGTATAAGGCGGCAAACAGACAGCCGAACAGCAACACTGCATTAATAAAGTAGAGAAGGTACTGCGCCGACTCGGTGCGTATATCCCAACCTAAAAAGGTGCGTAAATCGGTAATGCCGTTTACCCCACCGGTATAGCCTTGCTGGCCAATAATCAAGATGGTGAGAATGGCAGCAATAGCCTGGGTAATAATGGCGAAGTACACCCCACCTACCCGACGGGTAAACATAGCGACACCAATAATAAAGGCGAACAATACCGGCACTGCAATCACCGCCACCAAAGTAAAGGCTAAGCTATCAAAGGGCTGCCAAAACCACGGAAGCTCGGTGAGCTGATTCCAATCCATAAAATCAGGAATGCCTGGCGTTGATTGAATCGAGGTGGCTTCGGGGCTTGAGGCTTCCAGCTTCAAGAACATCGCCATGCAATAACCACCTAAGCCAAAAAACACGCCTTGGCCTAAGCTTAAAATACCGCCACAACCCCAGCACAGCACTAAGCCAATCGCCACAAAGGCGTAGGTTAAATACTTGCCAATTAAGTTGAGTCGGAAAATATCCAAAGACAAAGGCAACACAATGAAAATAATCGCGGCCAACAGTAGATACTTCCACCAATCAACCTTACTGGTATTTTGTGCTGCAGTAGCACTAAGTTGAGATAACATCATCATTCTCCCTAACGACGAACCTTGAGCGAAAACAGACCTTGAGGACGCAGCATTAAAATGCCTACCACGGTCAATAAGGTGAGAACTTTGGCCATCGAACCACTAAGGAAAAACTCCATGGTTGATTGCGCTTGTGAGATGGTAAAGGCCGATGCAACGGTACCAAGCAAGCTTGACGCGCCACCAAATACCACCACTAAGAAGGTGTCTACAATGTAGAGCTGCCCTGCTGTTGGGCCGGTAGAACCCACCATGGTAAAGGCCGAGCCAGCAATACCGGCAATACCGCAACCTAAGGCAAAGGTGTAACGATCAACCTTCTCGGTATTAATACCAACAGCGCCCGCCATTGCGCGGTTTTGCACCACCGCTCTAGTTTGTTTACCTAAGCGAGATTTTTGCATTAGCAAGTACACGCCAATGGTGATCATGATGGTTAATGCCATCACAAATATGCCGTTAATCGGCACTTCAATAATGTCGGTAATCGCATAAGAGCCCATTAGCCAATCAGGTAGGCTCACCCCCACTTCTCGAGCGCCAAACACGGTGCGATAGAGCTGTTGTAAAATAAGGCTTAAACCCCAAGTAGCTAGTAAGGTATCTAGTGGACGCTTGTACAAATGGCGAATCATCGCCCACTCCACCAGCGCACCCAGCGCTGCAGTGACAATAAACGCCAGCAGCATTGCCACAAAAAAGTAGCCATCAAATAGACCCGGAAGGTAATTGCTAAATAGCTGCGAAGTAAGGTAAGTAATGTAAGCACCTAGGATCATAAACTCGCCATGGGCCATATTAATTACGCCCATTTGACCGAATATAATGGCTAGACCTAGGGCCATAAGAACAAATACAGAAAACAAAATAAGACCGGCAAATCCCTGCATGGCGAAAATGGCGGTTAGCTCTGAGCTGGTATAATCGGCAAACATATTCAGTCCCTCTTAAAAGCTAGCGAAAGAACAAGTGGCCCAGCGAGCTGAGCCACCTACAGCGGTTACTGATAACCTTTAGGGAATGGGTTTGGTTCAATTAAGTCTGCGGTTTCATAAACAATGTCGTATTGACCATCAGCTTGAGCGTGACCAATTCGCGTTTTAGACCATAGGTGATGGTTTTCGTGAACTTTCACATAACCTTCTGGCGCAGTGGTTAGCTCTAGGTTTGGCGAAGCAGCACGTACCTTGTCGATATCAAACGAGCCGGCTTTTTCTACCGCAGCTTTCCACAACCATGGGCCTAAGTAGGCAGCTTGAGTCACGTCGCCAATTACAATGTCGTCGCCCCAGCGCTTTTTAAAGGCTGCTACAAACTCTTCATTGTTTTGGTTGGTTAAGCTTTGGAAGTACTTCATGGCAGCGTAAGCACCTTGAATGTTTTCACCGCCAATGCCCAAGATCTCGTCTTCGGTTACCGAAATAGTTAGTACCAGTGGCTTCTCTTTGTTCATATCGATGCCCGCGGCTTTAAGCTGCTTGTAGAAAGCAACGTTAGAGCCACCTACTACAATGGCGTAAATCACATCAGGCTTTTTGAGTTTAATTTTGTTGATAACCGAGTTGAACTGAGTATGACCCAGTGGGTAGTACTCTTCGCCCACTACTTTTAAACCCAGTTTTTCAATGTGTTTGCGGGCAATTTTGTTAGAAGTACGTGGCCAAATGTAGTCAGAACCCAGTAAGAAAAAGCTCTTGGCATCTTTGGTATCGGTTACCCAATCAATCCCTGCAATAATTTGCTGAGTAGCTTCTTGGCCGGTGTAAATTACGTTAGGAGATTGCTCTAAACCTTCATAAAACGTTGGGTAGTAAAGCATGCCGTTATATTGCTCAAACACTGGTAATACCGCTTTACGAGAAGCAGAGGTCCAGCAGCCAAATACCGCCGCTGCTTTATCTTTAACTAATAACTTCTTCGATTTTTCGGCAAAGGTTGGCCAGTCACTGGCGCCATCTTCTTGAATATATTCAATTTGGCGCCCTAATACGCCGCCCATTGCGTTAATTTGCTCAATGGCTAGCATCTCGGCTTGCACCGAGCCAGTTTCACTAATGGCCATGGTGCCAGTTACCGAGTGCAGAATACCTACCTTCACCGTGTCGTCGGTTACGGCTAAGCCGGTAGTATTTACTTCAGCGGTGCTAGGCGCCGCAGCAAAGCTTAGTTGTGAAACCAGCATTGCGGCAGGCAAAGCCATCATTCCTTTTAACAGATTACGGCGTAGCGAATTGCTTAAGCCTGTTTTCTTGAGATTTTGCATAGTGGTATCCCTACTGAGTGTGTAAGACAAAGTGTCCGTACTTGGTGAATACCATGATGCGAAATTGCAAGGCTGAGCAAAATTCGCCGTTCACCCTAGCGACCTACGTCATTTGACGCATAGCGGTGAATAAGAGATTGATTTAGGGTCAAGATATTAAAGAGAGTGGCAAACCACTACCAACAAATAACTCAGTTAAACAAGCATAACAGTCTGATTTTAATAACCATTTTAACAAAAGGGTGATAAAGCCACGGCGCGAAAAATGCTTATAAAACCTGTGAATTCGCAAAGGAAGGCGTTTAAGGGATGAAGGACCAGCATGTATTTAAAGCCCGTAGAAACTATAACCGCTGGGTAGCCAACCAAACTTTAGAAGATTATGCGCTAAGGTTTACCTCTAAAAATGCCCGTAAGTGGTCGGTTGCACGCGTCTCCAATACCGCCTTGGGCGCAATATCTTTTTTAGCCTTAGAAGCCATTGGTGGTGCACTAATCCTTAACTTTGGTTTCAACAACTCTTTAATCGCCATATTGCTGGTTTCGGCAATTATATTTTTCTGCGGGCTGCCTATTTCTTATTACGCCGCACGCTATGGCGTCGACATCGATTTACTTACGCGCGGCGCGGGCTTTGGCTACATTGGCTCTACCATTACCTCTCTCATTTACGCCTCGTTTACCTTTATCTTTTTTGCCATTGAGGCGGCCATTATGGCCTCGGCTTTAGAGCTGTTATTTAACATTCCCTTAAGCATTGGCTACTTAATTAGTGCCATTGTGGTGATCCCTCTAGTAACACATGGGATCACCTTCATCAGCCGTTTTCAACTGTGGAGCCAACCCATATGGCTGGTACTACAGCTGGCTCCACTCATTTTTATTTTGTGGCATGAGTCCAGTGCAATTAACAACTGGCTACAGTTTGAAGGCAAGCTAGAGAGCGGTAATTCAGGTGAGTTTAACCTGCATTTATTTGGTGCAGCATCGGGGATCCTATTCTCGTTAATGGCGCAAATTGGAGAGCAAGTAGACTTCTTACGTTTTATGCCCGAGGCCAAGAAAAAACACCGAGCCTGTTGGTGGGTAGCCTTGCTATCGGCAGGCCCAGGTTGGATTATTGTTGGTGCACTTAAAATACTCTTAGGATCGTTTTTAGTGGTGCTAGCCATTAATGCCGGAGTAGCCGAAGATGTGGCCGGAGATCCTATTCAAATGTATCAAGTGGCCTTTTCTTACATGGCCCAGTCCCCATTGCTTGCGCTCTCCTTGGCGGGTATTTTTGTTTTGGTTTGTCAGCTTAAAATTAACGTAACTAACGCCTATGCCGGCTCTATCGCATGGTCAAACTTTTTCTCTCGCTTAACCCATAGCCACCCTGGTCGCGTAGTGTGGCTGGTATTTAACGTAATCATTGCCCTGCTGATTATGGAGTTAGGCATCTATGCCGCTTTAGAAGACATACTTGGCATTTACTCGAATGTAGCGGTTGCTTGGGTTGGCGCACTGGTGGCCGATTTAGTGATAAACAAACCCTTGGGTTATAGCCCCAAGCACATCGAGTTTAAACGCGCCCACCTCTACGATATTAACCCTGTTGGGGTTGGCTCTATGGTGATTGCATCTGTTTTAAGTATCTATTGTTATACCGGAAATGCCGGCGACACAGCCCAAGCGCTGGCGCCTTACATTGGCTTAAGCACCGCTTTTGTGTGCTCTCCTATTATCGCCATTTTAACCAAAGGCCGCTACTACCTAGCTAGAGAGCCCAATCTACTGCAGGCCCACCAAGGAGAATGTACGGTTTGCCAAAATCACTTTGAAATTGAAGACCTCGCCAGCTGCCCAGCCTATGGCGGAGCAATATGCTCGCTATGTTGCACCCTAGATGCGCGCTGCCATGATCAATGCAAAGAAAACGCCCGCTTTGGTCAGCAACTAAGTCAATTTGTTAGCCTGGTGCTTCCTAAAGCCGTGTCATCCTTAATGAATACTCGCCTGCTGAATTTCTCTGGCTTAATGGCGCTAATTGCCCTGCTCATTGCCAGCTTGTTTTATCTGGTCTATTCGCGGATCCCAGTTACCGAATTTGCCACTAAAGCGGCTGTTTCAGCAACCTTAAGCCACGTATTTTTCTTATTGATGATTATTGTTGGCGTGCTAGTTTGGCTATTTGTTTTAGCCAACGACAGTCGCCAATTTGCATTAGATGAGTCGCAGCGCCAAACCGAGTTACTTAGCCGCGAGATATCTGCCCACGAGGTGACCGACCAAGCCCTACAGCAGGCCAAAGAAACGGCCGAATCAGCCAACCAAGCTAAAAGCCGCTACCTCACGGGCATTAGTCATGAGCTTCGCACCCCGCTTAACTCGGTGCTGGGTTACGCACAACTCTTAGAAAAATCGCCAAGTTTAGCGCCCGAGCACAGCGCTAAAGTCTCGCTTATCAAACGCAGCGGAGAACACCTCGCCGACATAATTGAAGGCCTATTAGATATCTCGCGCATCGAGGCAGGCCGCATCGAATTACAACGTGATGAAGTGGCCATTGGTGAATTGCTGGATGACTTGGTAGATATGTTCAGCCTTCAAGCCAAAAGCAAAGGCATTTCCTTCGTTTACAACCCTAGCCCTTACCTGCCCAACTGGGTAACCGCAGACGAAACTCAATTGCGGCAAATACTCATCAACCTATTGTCCAACGCGGTTAAATTTACTCAACAAGGCTCAGTAACCTTAGACGTTTATTACCGTAATCAAGTGGCAGAATTCACCATTACCGACAGCGGCGTAGGCATTAGCGAGCAAGATATCGAGCGAATATTCAAACCCTTTGAGCGAGTAGAGAAAAGGGACATCCCCAGCTCTCCCGGCACTGGCTTAGGCTTAACCATTACTCAGTTGCTTACCGACATAATGGGTGGAAACATTAGTGTAAGCAGCGAGATTGGAAAAGGTAGCAGCTTCAAACTAAGCATCATGCTGGCTAGCTTAAACAAAGAGCAGCAGCCGCAATCTGTGCAAGCGCCAGTAAACTCTATCAAAGGCCCTAGCAAAACCGTAATGGTGGTAGACGATGACCCTAATCACCGTAACTTAGTATCAGAAATCCTCTCGCCACTGGGCTTTGTGGTTCATGAAGCAAACGATGCATTAGTTTGTTTAAGCAACACCTACTTAAGTGCCATTGACCTGTTTTTGCTCGACATCTCCATGCCCGATATGAATGGCTGGCAACTGCTTAAAAAACTTCGCAGCAATGGCATTAGTGTACCGATCATCATGGTGTCGGCCGATGCCACAGAAGCACCTTACTTCAATGCCGCTGAAGAAATTCACGAACCAGCATTACACAATGACTACCTAGCTAAGCCCATGCGCGATAACGCGCTACTAGAAAAAGTTGCCAAAGCCTTAGCCATAGATTGGAACTACCAAAACACCAGCACGCAAAGCGCCTCGCCCGAGCCGCAAGCGCTAAACATTCAACTAAACCAAAGCCAACGCGAACAGCTGCAAGAAATCGCCGAAATGGCGCAACTAGGCTTTGTACAAGGGATTGATAGACTAATAAAAAACCTAGAGAAAGACAGCGCGTTACACACCATAACTCGCGCCCTAAGAAAGGAATTAGAACAGTATCAATTTGCCAGCATTACCGCTTATTGTGAAAAGGTCGTAATCTAATGAACGCCACAAACTCAAAGGGACTAATCCTCGTTGTTGACGATGCTACCGAATCGGTGGCCATGCTTAACACCGCTTTAATTGAACAAGGCTACACCGTGTTAATTGCCATGGACGGGCAACAAGCACTCAACATTAGCCAACGCATTACTCCAGACTTAGTACTCATGGACGCATTAATGCCGAATATGGACGGTTTTGAAGCCTGCCAGCAACTTAAACAAAATACTCAACTTAGCGATATTCCAGTGATCTTTATGACCGGATTAAGCAGCAGTGAGTCGGTGGTTAAGGGCCTAGAATCTGGCGGGGTAGACTACATCAATAAACCAGTAAAACTTGATGAACTGTTTGCTCGGATAAAAGTACATATTAGCAATGCTCGCCTCACCCGCAGTGCTCATGGCGCCCTAGACGAAATAGGCCAAGCTAGCTTTACCGCCAATAGCCGAGGCGAAATGATTTGGGTAAGCGCCAAAGCAAGCGAAACACTGGAATCACAAAAAGATTTACCCACCCCAGCAGCCGAGGTGATTAGCCCTCAACTTAAGCAGTGGCTAGCCCATACCCCAGCTAAACACAGCATGCTGTCACTTAAAAACCTCAACACAGCGTTGCAAGTTCGCTACTTGGGGCAATCGTCACCAGGTGAGCACTTACTTCGCTTGGTAAATAACGACGACCAAAGCCAGCGCGACTCCTTGCGCCAGCGCTTCAGCTTAACCGAGCGCGAATCAGAAGTGGTGCTGTGGCTAGCACGGGGGAAAACCAATCGAGAAATCGCGCAGATTTTAGACATGAGCCCGCGTACCGTAAACAAACACCTTGAAGCGGTGTTTACCAAGCTGGCAGTGGAAAACCGAACCAGTGCAACAGCCGTTTGTTTGGCCCACTTAAACGACAGCTAACTTAACCTTGCGGCTATTTGAATGCTTTAGCACGACTTAAAAAGCCTAATTGGCCTTGCGCTTGGGCTCTCTATAACTGCTTTGTTGTAAACAAATGCAGACTACACACAGCAACTCTCTAGCAGCTAAATAGTCATTTTTGTGCACTTGAATTTTTAAAATCTCCTTGCCCGCACTACGCTTACTAGGGTCTGTTGAACTTTCGCGGTTAAATTTTGTTCGAGATAAAATCGTTTTAGGCGCGGCAAGGGGTGTGCTGCCTAGCAATTCTAAGCAAATACTCCTTAACAAAGCATAAACTGGTTTTAGCCGAACCCTTCGGGCAGTGTTTGTGGCTCATTTCTACTGCGTTATCGGCTTCTCATGTAGCTTAGCTGCATATCAAAGCGTCTGGCTGAATAAGTATAAGCCACAAACAGCTGCAAACATCAGCTCGAAAGATCCACAGACCCTAGTCAGCAAGGAGGCTTTATGAAGATTTCCCAAATCCGCATTGAGCAGCAACCCGACCACGCTATTCTTCGGGCCGATTGCGCTGGCTTCGACTTATGGTACAAATTCCCCGCCCCGCTCCAGCCGTGCTTAAGTGCCGACCCATTTATTGCCGCTTGTTTACTGATTTGCATGGCAAAAAACCAAGACTTGCAGCTAGAAGACAGCGCAACCTATTCCCCTACCTTGCTGCGCAACCTCGAACAGCTGCAGGACATTTTTGCTTATTGGCAAGACTACCTTGGCCACAACATGCACCATATTAAGATAAAGGGCGGCACCGCTAAGGAAGAGCCGTTTCCCTGCAATGATAAAGTGTCGTTTTTCTCAGGAGGGGTCGACGGTTACCATACTTACCAACAAAACCAACAAGACATCGATTACCTTCTATTTGCCAAAGGCATTGATATGCAGCTGTCTAGCGACGAGCTATACCAACAGGCCTTTAGGTGCAATCAACAGTATTTGGAAAAACACCACAAGCTACTTTATCCAATCGAAACGAACGTTAGGTTTTTGGGTTACCACAACCAACTAAAATGGGGCGTATGTTTTGGTGGCGGCCTGTCCAGCATTGCGCTCGCCTTGGGGGTAAAGAAGTGTTTTATTGCCGCTGGCTTAACCTACCAAAACAATGTTCCCGAAGGCTCTAACTACATTACCGACCATTTATGGAGTAATCACCACACCCAAATTGTCCATCATGGCGCCGAAGTGAAGCGTATCGACAAACTTAAACAACTCGCTCAAGACCAAGACTTTTTAAAAATTTTAAGGGTTTGCTGGCACGACCATGGCTACAACTGCGGAGAATGTGAGAAATGTTTGCGTACTATGAGCAGCCTGCGTTTATTAGGTATAAAGACCGACTCTTTTCCCCCGCTTAGCGACCAATTAGTTAAACAAAAACTACGAGAACAAAAGCTTTATAACATTCACGATGTACAGTTTCTTGAAGAAAACCTCGACCAAGCCATCGCGGTAAACGACACAGTGATGATCGAAGCGCTGCAGCATATCAAACATGATTTTGATATGCGTGCTTTAATCAAACAAGCCGACGAACTTATCCTGCATGGCTATGCCCACAAGCTAAAACAATTACTCGTGCGGCATTAAAATCGATGAAAATCCACCAGCTCAACTTAGAAAAACATAACAATTACCACAAAATATCGGCCATGCTGGGCCCTTTCCCGCTATGGTTTAAAACCAGTAGTGAGTGCTTAATAGCCTGTAACGACGCTAGCCCGTTTTTGTGCTCCGCGCTCATTCCAGCCATGTTTTTGGGCGAAGACATCGAGATCGATCGCCGGTATTACGTATCGGCAAGCTTGTTAGAAAAACTGCCGCTTATTCAAACCATGATGCACGCTTGGAACCCCATTTTTAAGCGCATTAAGGTAAACGCTAATACCCAAACCTTTAAGCCATCAGCTAGCCAACTAGGCCACAGCGCCTTTTTCTCTGGCGGAGTAGATGGCACCTATAACCTAATTAAACACCAAGAGCAGTTAGACAATTTAGTGCTAATTAATGGCTTCGACTTCTCTATGCCCCAGCCATCCTGGCAGCAGCTAGTCGCCCGCTGCCAAAAAACCGCCAAGCTGTTTAACAAAAGGCTAATTTGCGTAGAAAGTAACTTAAAAGAGTTTACCGGTTGGACAGGCCTAGCCCGCTTTGCCAACTTTGGCGCGTCTTTGGCCAGTGTTAGCTTACTGCTCAACCCTAAAAGCATGGCAATTAGTGGGGCAGTTACCTACGATGCGATTAACCCTTCTAACAGCCACCCGCTACTAGACCCCTTATGGTCTAGCGAGTCTTGCCAAATTTCACACCTTGGTTTGGAAGCCGATCGAGCCGCTAAAATCGCCTTAATCAAACACTACCCAGAAGCCTTAGACAACTTATGGGTATGCTGGGAAGACCCAAGCAGCAACTGTGGGCGCTGCTCCAAATGCCACCGCACCTACATGGCTCTGCAGCTCAATAACATTTCCCACTTTCAGTTCTCCCAAGAAGTCGAGTTTTCCGCACTAAGCAAACTCAGCCCCAAAAGCGACGAAGACCTCTCCTTTTACGAATACCTCTACCAACTGGCGATAAAGCAGCACAACCGCCAATTAAGCCAAGTACTACGTAAGATAATTTGGCGTTATCGCGCCAAAGCCTTTGCACGCGAAACCGACCGCCTGTTATTGCATTCTGTTTGTAGCAAGTGGCGACAAAAGAAAATAGCCAATCATCAACTGGCCGATGTAAACGTATTTCCCAAATACAGTGACGCCATCCAATTAGAGCGCTTGCATCAACGCATAAAACAAAATCCACGATTTATCTCTAGCGCTAACATCGGCAGTGTTTTTGATTAAACGCATGCAGCTTCGGCGGCACTAAGCAGTAAACAAACTCCTGCTTACTCTTAGCTTTAGTAAGTTCAAACCAACAAAGTTCTGTGATTTTACACATACAAATTGCTTTTCCTTCTTTCCCCAAACACATTCCGCCTTTCGTGCTGATGTTTTTGTTACTTTTAGAGCTAGATGGCTGATGCAGTTTAGGAAAGGTGGTAATCTTGGATTTATCAAATGCGTGAAAAGAGGAAAAATTCCGTGTTTAAACAAGGAGATTTTCCTATTAATAAGCTGTTATATGACTACTTGTGATGCCTGAAGAGTATATTGTTGAAATTGCGAGGCAAGCTTGCCTTGTTTTATTTATCTTAGGTTGGGTCTGCCTCGCTGTCCTGTTTGTCTTTTTTAGAGACTCGAAAGCCTCTAAAGGGGATCGGTGGGTTGCGCTTAACTATAAAATGATGGTCTATAACTGGATTCGAGAAGACAAGCGGGGCATAGCTCTTGCGTTGCTGCGTCTATCTTTCACATGCATAGTCGTTTGGGTCATCCTCGGGATACTGTCGAGGGGATAAGTTTGCGAGCCATCTATATTTTCACTAAGCGAATAGCGGTGGCGTCATATAACAAACCAACCCACGTGGACGGCTTTTCGCAGGCTTTAGTCGCTCCGCTCCTCAATTTAGCCTGCTCAATCCGCCCATGGTTGGGGCGTTAACTTTCTAGGAGAGTCCGTGGGTCATCCAATCGATTTCGGAAACCTCGAAGAAAAACTTTTTCTTATCCAACAGTTATCCAGTGCCAGTCAAGAGAACGCTAAATGGAAATCTAGTTACTTAAAATCTAATAAGGAAGAAGATTGGCAGGTAACGGAACTTCAAATAGAGTTAGAGGATGATTTAGCTTTGACTGAAACATTGATTAGTAGCTATATGATCGAATGCGCAGTTAAAACAAGAATATTTCAAGACCACTTCACTGAAGATCATTTTGAATGTGGTTTTTCATCGTTTGACAAAGATGCTATTGATTCTGTGGGTGGATATATTGGAAACGTACTCAATGGCAGTTTTACTCTTTCACTGAGAGAGAGCTGCAATAAAATAATACATGCAAAAAAGTTTTATTTAATTAAAGAGAATGAAAACTTAAATATTCCTTACTGGAATGGTTTGTGCCATTTAACCGGAACATTTCAAAAAAAAGAGTGGAAAATAGAGCTCGATGTAAGAAATTGGGCCGCAGCTATAAATTATTACCATTCTTCATTACAAGAAGAAAGAAGCGAATTTTGGAATAATAACGAAAGTTAACAAGTTGCTTAAACGGACAAAAAACAGTTGGCTTTTGCTCGTTCCTCGCTTAATAAAAGGGGCAGAGTCACTTTAAATACCTTTGCTTCCCTATCTAGACCCTTCTTTCCACTAACATGCCGCCTACAGTTTGAACTTAACTGCTTACAAAAAGACCCAGCCTAAGCTGGGTCTTTTGATTTACGCACTTGCTTATTGGGCAATTAAATCTTTATAAGCAATGGTTTTACCTTGCGGCTTCTCGTTGGCTAACTTGGCTTTAGGTGATCCAGGTTGGTTTAGCCAGTAAGAGGCGTCTTGCTTGGGATTAAGCTTAGGACCACACTCGCCTTGCGCACCGCTGCGCTCTAAGCGTGTTAGCACTTTGTCTTGCGCGGCGGCTAGGCCATCCATTGCTTGTTGCGGGGTTTTCTCACCACTGGCTGCTTCTGCCACGTATTGCCACCAAAGCTGCGCCAATTTTGGATAGTCTGGCACGTTGGTACCGGTTGGTGTCCATTGTACCCGCGTATCACTGCGGTAAAATTCCACCAAACCATCCTAGCCCACCGATGAAACTTCTTACAACCTCGTAACTTTACCTTCTTGGCTTTGTTTTGAGCGAGATAATGAGCTCGGCCCTTGACCATGTTGTCGCGCATCAAAAGTATAAACCGAGGTCGACTCCCCAGCGTAGTCAACGATAACTTCATAACAAGGAAAATACTGGTGTTCCGCGGCGACAGACACCCTCAGTTGACCATGCTCCCAATTGAAACTCACTTCAAACAGCGCGTGAACAGATCCAAGACCAATTCGGTCAACTACGGCGGTAAACACATCTTTTAAGGGCAACTCAAAGTCCACATAATCGCCTAACTTTATGGTACTCTTCATTTCGCCAAAACTCGCGCCATCATAAGGTGCGTAAGGCCGCGCCCCTAACACAGCCAAAGTCAAAGTCCTTCCGTTGGCCCCTAGCTCTAACAGCGATTTGTCGTCAAGATGAACGTCGGTTTTATCGAAAACCGTCGCGTCAGCCTCCTTACCTTCAGCCCACCAAACGTCACCAACATCCCCCGTAGAGTCTAACTGCGTATATAAGCCTGGGGTTCCAAAGGCCTTATTTTGTTCTGTCACTTGTCTAATTTCGCCCGTCGCCTTATTCAACTTAACTTGGGCGCTTAACTCGAACATGGAACCGATACCCTGAGCATCACCTTCACTAAACCCTCGGTCATCGCCTTCAAAGCGGAAAATTGCCCGTAACAAATCGGCGCACTCAGTATTGCCAAGCCCACTTTTAGTTACCGCTTTATCCCAGCCCTCACTGATCAACGTAGTGATAAAGTCTTTCATATCGACCAAAGTGCTCGCCACGGAAGTGACTGACATTTCGTTAATATCAAAGGCGTTTGACAGAGCCCATAACTGGCTGGGCACAAAGCCCCTGAGCGTGACATTTACGGTTTCCGTTTGTGTTCCACCACGTCCAGCTCCGCCACTACCGCTACCGCCACTCCCTCCAGAACCACCCCCTGAAGCGCTTCCCGCCCCGGCATTTGCGCCTGCACTAGCTCCCGATCCTGCACCAGCTCCGGCACTAGCACCGGTAGAAACGTTGGTTTCATTGTTCGCGGCATTGTCATTTAGGTTATGGTTATTATTTTGACTAGAATTCTCACCATTAAAAGCGTTTTGATTGCTGTTATTAATTCCCAACCCCTGGTTAATTCCCGCTCCCGCCTCTGTCACATTGCTGGGATTGGCTATTGGACCAGATGGCTTGGAGTTAACACTGGCCAACACATCGGATACTTGTTGACCTAGCGAAACCGCACTATTTAAAGCATCACTGCGCGCATCGCCCGCCAGTGTTCCAGCGTGTTGTGCGGTTTGCAGTGCAACCTCGGCCAAGGTAGATAAGGTTGAGCTTAATAAGGCACTGCCTGAAGCATCGCGAAATAGTCCTGGTGTGCCCAATGCGGCTAACGTAGCAGCGGCGGTCTGTGAGTTAGGCAAAGGCGTGGGCGGCATAATGCTAAGATTGCCGTCAGTTACCGTGGCATTCATATCGGGGATACCGCTGTCACGGCTGCCCGCTTGAATGGCGGCTATCTCTGAGGCTGTGTGCGGGATCGGCGAGTCTTGCCAATTGAAATAACGGCTGGCATCTATCTTCTCTGCGCTATTCGCCCGCCCAAGTATCGCTTCCCCAAAGACACCGGCCGAAGGAAGATAAACAGTATCAGTAACGCGCTGTTGGCCAATGAGATCCGAAAAGCTGCTACGCAATGTTCTTAAATAACAGTTGATGCTTGAACGTAAAGGATGAGGCTCGGCAATAGCGGGGCTAATAACGCCCTCTAAGTCATAGTGGGTCACTTTACCCTGATTAAGAAATTCACTATAAAGCTCAAACTTAGTGTCCTGCCAATCCAAGCTAACCTTGTGAAGTGAAATGTCTAGCTCTCCGTCAGGACTAGGCTCTCGGATAAAGCCGCTCCCCTGATAACTCGGACCTTGACCATGCAGCTGTAAGGTAATTTCTGCAATGATGTCATCACTACTGCGTTCCGCTGAAGACATTAACTCTATTTCTATTTGACAACACTCTCCCTGCATTCGTACTTCTAAGCGCCCAGATAGTGGCCGAGTATAAGAAGCTTGCTGATCCTTACCGTGAACCGTACTAACGGCTTCACTCAGCACCAAAGACTGCTCTGCCGCTTGTAGTTCCGGCTGATGAAGCTTAAGAATAATGAAGTTCTCGGTGAAGCCCACCGGTGTGGCGGAAGCCAATTCCATCAAGGGTAACGGTGGATAAAGATCCGACTGGATGTGGATACTTTCTAGCACCGCACTTAACTGCTCGCGTTCGGTCGTAAAAATCAATAAACGCGTAGCAGCATAACGCTGTCGATTAAAAAACAGCTCAATCTCTTTAATGTAATCCAAGGGGACAATGCTCGCTTGCTGCTCAAGCGCACTAATTACTTCAGATTTCAAATCAGAAAATAGTACTTCTGAGTCCTGAGCAAGCGAAGTATATGGGACGGATAGACTCACCTTAGTTTCGTTTCCCCCATCATCGACTATTGTCATATCCAACTCAGCTTTAATAAATTGGGTATGAGATAAATCCGGTCTACCTGCTACTGGAGGTAAAAATGTCGTCACTTCCAATAACACTAAATCACTCAAGCGCATGCGGTCACGACCACCAAAATCGAAGTCTCGAGCTATCTTAGGCCCGAGCCCCGTTACCCGGTGTTCAACCGAGCTACTGTTACGGTAGATCAAGGCCCACTGACTATCTTCAAGGGTGACAATATGAGCGGTGATCGCAGTAACAGAAAGATCGCTGCCAATATCAATCACTTCTGTCGAATAATCAGGCCGCTCTATGATTGAAGCAAAGCGCTGATAGAGCCGCGCTGAATCCTGTGTTACTAAGGCTTGTAACACCCGCCAATGGGCACGGATAAACTCGAAGTCAAAAGTGATGGGGCGATAGGGCAAGTACATGATCGGGGTGTAATCGAGCGTATCTATTTCTACTTGATATTTCTGTAGCACCTCAAAATATTGCACGGTTAAGGCGTGCATATGATTGTAATTGGTAATATTACGGGTAGTAATTTGCTCAGATTCTTGTTGTTCATCCGTGACCACCACCGAAGAGCGAATAGAGCGCATTGATGAGGCGTTTTGCACGCTGCGATCGGTAATGTTCTGCTGCAACTCAGACACCAGTTGCCGGGTAGAGTTGGTCTCGGTTTGCACCACCCCTTCTTGAGCTACATGCGAAAACACTGCCGAGCCCCCTGCCCCGCCGGCGCTGGATAAAATACTGGCAGCAGAGAGGTCTAGATCCATCGGAATACCGGTCAGCTCTTTGAGTGGTAAGGTGCCACTAGCGCTGCCCCCATCGGAACGTCCACCTCCGACACCAGCAGACAAACCAGTACCCACCGAGCTGGTAGAGGCCTCGCTATTGGTTTGGCCACGTTGATGCTCCAAAGCCGTAGCTTGAGTAACTTCATCTAGGGCCCGAGTATGGGTCATGCTATTGCTTAGTTGCTCATCAATCCGCGTGGTCTCGCCTCTGCTAGAGCTTTGTTTGCGATACCAGTCAATCACGGCAATATTGCGCGACTCGCCGGGTGCTAGCGCCAACGAGTGAATAACCTCGCCTAAATGTGTCCCCATGTTGCGCCAATATTGCTTAAGGTGAACAATGTACCCAAGATAGAAACTTAGCGGTGGCTTTTGTTCCATGAGCGCCGACACGCTTTCACTCATCAACTGGCCGGCAAAGCTATTGTCAGCGGTTGGCGCATCTATGCGTAAGCCTTGCAGTTGATATCTTTGTCCCTTCACGTAGCTAGAGAAGCGAACGCTACTATGTGTGCTACCAATCATCCCTGGCATCAGTTCATCGGGTGCAGAAGGAGCCTCATAGAAGCCTTGTTCTGGTTGTTTTAGGTAATGCTGGGCGGCACGATAGAGCCCAAATTCTGCCAGTTCATTGATTGAAACAATACCGAAAAAGCTCTCCAAGATTTGCGCTGACATAACGCTGAGTTCACGCAAGGCGTTTGGGGGTAAATAACCAATGGCAGACGCTTCAACCTCAGCAAATTCATCCTTCAAGTAGTCTGCCCGTTCTATATGATGATTAATCACACCTTGGCTATATGCTTTTAGGATCTGGGCATAGTGAACCGGCTTAAAGTGCAGTAAATCGCTCACCGAGAAGATATTAATTTGCCGCAGCGCTGCTATGTCGCCATGGCCGATCCCAGGTAGTGACTCCAGTGTAATCAACGGATCCATCATTCGAGTAAAGCTGGAAAAGCTTGGCATAAGACATATTCCTCTTGTCTCGCATTAAATACGGGCTGTCTTCAAAGTTTTAAGGAGAGCTACCAATCGCCACACGACTATGTCGTGAGAATACCGATGAAGACTGAGCCCAAGCTAAACAAAAACTAATAGCTGACAAAATCTGAATAGGCTAATAGAAGCAGGCTTTTATTAATGAGTTTATCCGCAGGCCTGTAAAAAATGGTGCACAAGCTTGGAAAAGAGCCTCTCAAGAAAAGGCACTGACACAGTTCATTGCTTTAAGAAGGAAGTTGGCGGAGAGTGTAAAAGTTAGGAAGGACAAAAATAAAAACGCAATAAAAAGAGACATAGCAAGACCACAGTTGCGTGAGCCCAACAAACAGAAGTAGACATACAAAGGCATATGAAACAAGCTGAAAAATATCCCTAGCAAGCTCAAAAGTGTTGACTCTTAGTTCAAACCAGACCTGCTATTTACCCCAACTTTAAAAGCTTACAAAAAGACCCAGACAAGGCTGGGTCTTTTGCTTTACTCACTTGCTTATTGGGCGATTAAATCTTTATAAGCGATGGTTTTACCTTGTGGCTTCTCGTTGGCTAACTTGGCTTTAGGTGAACCAGGTTGGTTTAGCCAGTAAGAGGCATCTTGCTTAGGGTTAAGCTTAGGCCCACACTCGCCTTGCGCGCCACTGCGCTCTAAGCGTGTTAGCACTTTGTCTTGCGCGGCGGCTAGGCCATCCATGGCTTGTTGTGGGGTTTTCTCACCACTGGCCGCTTCTGCCACGTATTGCCACCAAAGCTGCGCCAGTTTTGGATAGTCTGGCACGTTGGTACCGGTTGGTGTCCATTGTACCCGCGCATCGCTGCGGTAAAACTCCACCAAACCACCTAGTTTAGGTGCGGCGTCTGTCATCGCTTGTGAGTTAATGTCTGACTCACGAATAGGCGTTAAACCCACCAATGTTTTCTTAAGCGATACTGATTTAGACACCACAAACTGCGCATACAACCAAGCGGCCTGGCGTCTGTCTAGCGGCGTTGAATTTAGGAACGTCCACGAACCAGTATCTTGATAACCCAGCTTCATGCCCTCTTCCCAGTATGGACCGCGTGGAGAAGGAGCCATGCGCCATTTTGGCGTGCCATCTTCATTCACTACCGGTAATCCCGGTTTGGTCATATCGGCAGTAAAGGCGGTATACCAGAAGATTTGTTGGGCTACGCTGCCTTGCGCAGGTACTGGACCAGCTTCGCCAAAGGTCATGCCTGGGGCTTCGGGTGGCGCGTATTTTTTAAGCCATTCAACGTATTTAGCTGTGGCATAAACGGCCGCCGGGCCATTGGTGGCACCACCACGTTCTACGCTTGAGCCAACAGGGTTACAGCCTTCTACCCGAATGCCCCATTCGTCTACAGGCACACCATTAGGAATGCCTTTGTCGCCCGCCCCCGCCATAGATAGCCAAGCATCGGTAAAGCGCCAACCTAGCGATGGATCTTTTTTGCCGTAATCCATGTGGCCGTAAACGCGCTCACCATCAATGGTTTTTACTTTTTCTGAGAAGAATTCGGCGATATCTTCATAGGCAGACCAGTTTAGCGGTACTCCTAACTCGTAACCGTATTCGGCTTTAAATTTCTCTTTTAGATCGGCGCGTTCAAACCAGTCGGCGCGGAACCAATATAAGTTAGCAAACTGTTGGTCTGGTAGCTGATAGATTTTTCCATCTGGTCCAGTGGTAAAACTTAAACCAATAAAATCTTCTAGATCTAAGGTTGGCAGGGTTACGTCTTTACCTTCGCCTTTTATAAAGTCACTAATGGGTACTACTTTGCCGTAGCGAAAGTGAGTACCAATTAAGTCTGAATCGTTTACGTAGGCATCATAAATATTACGACCCGACTGCATTTGCGTTTGCAGTTTCTCTACTACATCGCCTTCTTGGATCAAATCATGATTAACCTTAATACCGGTTATCTCAAAAAATGCCTTGGCTAAGGTCTTACTTTCATATTCATGGGTGGTAATGGTTTCTGAGGCTACATTAATTTCCATACCACGAAATGGTTTTGCCGCTTCTGTAAACCATGCCATCTCATCCATTTGCTGCTGCTGGCTCAAGGTAGAAGGCGTAAACTCTTCTCCCACCCATTGTTTAGCGGCATCACTGTATTGATCTGCTAAGGCTAAGCTACTACATCCGGCAATGACCATTGCTACACTAAGGCGAGCTAGCTTAAACACTGATTTTTTGTTGTAGGGCATTTCTTCATTCCTTTTGTTTTTTTAAAGTGCATGTTGTTTTTTGAGGCACCTCTTGATGCCTTTGCACATCCATTTTTGCTCTCGAGTTTTGTGTTGCTTACCCCCATCTCATTACGATAAACAGCCACACCACAGCTACCGCGAAGGGCAGCCAAATGCTGAGTTCGGTCATCCCGATAAAGCCAAGATGAATAAACGCACTGCTTAACAAGCCAATAAACAATCGATCGCCACGGGTAGTAGCTATCGGTAAAAAACCTTTTCGCGCCACGCAGGGGCTTTTTAGCTCCCAACAGGTCATCACAAACAAAATGCAGGCGATGCCGGTAAAAAATAATGCTGATGGAGTTGTCCATGCCATCCAGTTCATGTTGTTTCTCCTATACCCGTCCGAGGGCAAAGCCCTTGGCTACGTGGTTTCTAACAAACCAAATTACTAATACGCCCGGCAAAATAGTGAGCACACCTGCTGCCGCTAATACGCCCCAATCAATGCCCGAGGCACTCACTGTTCTGGTCATTACTGCGGCAATCGGTTTAGCGTCTACCGAGGTTAAGGTTCTAGCTAACAGCAGCTCTACCCAACTGAACATGAAACAGAAAAAGGCGGTTACCCCAATACCCGAGCGAATAAGCGGAATAAAAATTTTGGCGAAGAAGCGAGGAAAGCTGTAACCGTCGATGTAGGCAGTTTCGTCTATCTCGCGTGGCACGCCCGACATAAAACCTTCGAGGATCCACACCGCTAGCGGCACGTTAAACAAACAATGCGCTAGGGCCACAGCGATATGGGTATCAAACAAACCGACCGATGAGTAAAGTTGGAAAAACGGCAGCAAAAATACTGCTGGCGGCGCCATTCGGTTAGTGAGCAACCAAAAGAACAGGTGTTTGTCGCCAATAAAACGAAAGCGCGAAAAGGCATAAGCTGCCGGCAACGCTACCGCTAAGGTAATCACCATATTGAGTGACACGTAGTAAATCGAGTTCACATAACCCATGTACCAGCTGGCGTCGCTAAAAATGGTGGCATAGTTGGCAAAGGTAAAATGCTCTGGCCAAAAACTAAGTCCGCCGAGTATTTCTTGATTACTCTTAAACGACATAATCACCAGCCAATAAATCGGTAACAGCAGGAACAAGATATAGGCACTCATCCCTAGTGTTTTTTTCATATTCATAATTGCATCCTTTCGCAGTACTTACTTGCTGTCGTTATGAGTCATAGCGGTGTAAAACAGCCAGCTGACTAACAAAATGATTAAGAAATAAATGATCGAGAACGCCCCTGCTGGCCCAATATCAAATTGGCCTACGGCCATTTTGGTGAGGGTTTGGCTGAGGAAGGTGGTGGAGTTACCCGGCCCGCCACCAGTAAGCACAAAGGGCTCGGTATAAATCATGAAGCTGTCCATAAAGCGCAGCAGCACACCAATCAGCAATACGTTTTTTAGCTTGGGAAGCTGAATAAAACGAAATACAGCCCAGTTAGAAGCGCGGTCTATTCGCGCTGCTTGATAGTAAGCATCGGGAATAGCCCTTAAGCCGGAGTAACACAGCAAGGCAACCAGCGATGTCCAATGCCATACATCCATAAGCAATACGGTAAACCACGCATCCATGGGGTTGGCGGCATAGTTATAATCGATGCCCAAGCTATTAAGTGCCCAACCAAATAGGCCAATATCGGCGCGACCAAAAATTTGCCAAATAGTACCCACAACATTTAGTGGTACCAGCAGTGGTAAGGCTAACACCAGCAAACACACTACCGAGCCGGGGCCACGCGAGGGCATCATTAAGGCCACCAAAATACCTAAGGGAATTTCGATTAATAACACCGAACCAGAGAAGATAAATTGGCGAATTAAGGAGTCGTGCAAACGGGTATCGTTAAGAATTTCGCGATACCATTCGGTGCCCACAAAGTAGCGGGTATTGGCATCAAAAATATCCTGTATTGAATAGTTCACCACGGTCATTAAGGGCACAATGGCGCTAAAAGCCACCAGCGCAAACACGGGCAGTACCAAGTACCACGCTTTATTGGTATAGGGTTTAATCATGATGTGCTTCCTTGGCGATCAAGTATTCATCGATATAGAGCATCAACCATTGCTCGGGAAAACTGATATAGGCGGTTTGATGAGGGACTTTTTGGTCTTCTTGCAAGCGGGCTTTAATCACCTGCTCACCCAGTTTTAAACTTAGGATTTTGTAGGTGCCTAGGTCTTCCACAAACAGCACCTCGGCTAGGTAGGCATCGCCATTGGGTTTATCCCATACATGCACAAACTCGGGACGAATACCTACTTTTAAGTTGGTAGATTGGCTAGCATTAACCGCGTTTAGCTCGTGTTCATTTAAAGCGATGCTTTGCTCACCAAAACATACGCCCTGCTCACAGCGTTCTACTTCCATTAAGTTCATGCCTGGGCTGCCAATAAAATAGCCCACAAAGGTATGATTGGGCTGCTCAAACAGCTCTCGAGGGGTGCCAAACTGCACCACTTGGCCGTTGTACATCACCGCAATTTTGTCGGCAAAAGTAGAAGCCTCTAGCTGATCGTGGGTGACGTACACCATGGTGATATTAAACTGCTCATGAATTTGCTTGAGCTTGCGGCGCAGCTTCCATTTAAGGTGGGGGTCGATAACGGTAAGTGGCTCATCAAACAAAATGGCCGATACGTCGTCACGCACTAAGCCGCGGCCCATCGAGACTTTTTGTTTTTCGTCGGCACTTAAGTTGGCGGCCTTTTTATTGAGTACCGCGGTAAGATCGAGGATCTCGGCAATTTCGCCCACTTTAGACTGCACCTTGGCTTTACTAGCGCCCATGTTGCGCAGTGGAAAGGCCAAGTTATCGAACACCGTCATGGTGTCGTACACCACCGGAAACTGGAATACTTGGGCAATATTGCGCTCTTGCGGCGGAATGTCGTTTACTCTTACCCCATCAAACAAGACCTCACCGTCTGAGGGTTCTAGCAAGCCTGAGATAATGTTTAATAGGGTGGATTTGCCGCAACCAGATGGACCCAGCAAGGCGTATGCACCACCCTTTTGCCACACATGGTTCATTTCGCGAATCGCATATTGGGGTTGTTCGGCCTGCTTGTCGTAACAATGCGCTAAAGACTTAAGTTGGATCTCAGCCATGATAATGATCCTCTATACGACGGCTTGACGCTTGAATAAGCTCACCGGCATGGTCGAATACATGCAACTTATGGGTTGGCACATAAATTTTTATTTTTTCGTCTACGTGGTAGGAATGAACGCCAGAGAGATGCAGCACTAATTGGAAGTGCTCGTTACGTACGTGCAAAAAGGTTTCGGAGCCGGAGATTTCTGCTAGCTCAACTTGAACCGAAATCTCTAAATCGTCATCATTTTTGGGCAGTAAACTTAAATGGCTAGGGCGAATGCCAAACTGGTAGTTCCCCTCTCCCAAGGCTTTTAAGTCAGCATTTAGCGGGAAGTGCACTTTGTCATCAAAGGTCACTTCGGTGGCGCTCATTTTGCCAGCAATAAGGTTAATCGGCGGCTCGTTAAACAAAGCAGCTGCCGTAACATTGCAAGGAGAATGGTAGGTATCGGCGGTTGGGCCACTTTGAATCACCCTGCCTTCATGCAAGATAGTGGTGGTGCCGCCTAATGCGAGCGCTTCGTTTGGTTCGGTGGTGGCATACACCGCAATGGTATTGCGCTGAGCAAACAACTCGCGCATTTCTTGGCGCAGCTCTTCGCGTAACTTGTAATCTAAGTTCACCAAGGGCTCATCAAATAAAATGATGTCTGCATCTTTAATTAAGGCCCGCGCCATGGCGGTACGTTGCTGCTGTCCACCAGAGAGCTCCAAAGGCAAGCGAGACAAAAATGGCGTAATGCGCAGCATTTCGGCCGTTTCCATTACCCGCTTCTTAATGGTGGTTTCCGACTCATTGGCTAAGCGCAAAGGCGAGGCAATGTTGTCGTAAACGCTCATGTTGGGGTAGTTAATAAACTGCTGATAGACCATCGATACATTGCGCTCTTGCACCGATACGCCGGTAACATCTAGGCCATTCATTAACACTCGGCCGGTATTAGGTTTGTCTAATCCGGCCATTAGCCGCATTAAACTGGTTTTGCCTGATAAGGTGCGGCCCAGTAATACGTTAAACGAGCCGGGCTCAAAATTGAGATTGGCTTGGTTAATGTAATACTGGCCATCGACCATCCTTGTTACGTTTTCCAATGTCAGTGACATGGGCGGGGGCTCTCCTTATTGTTCTGTGCTGAACAATGTTCGCACTCTGTTCAAATTCGCAAATCTACGAAGCTTATTGCCAGAGTTATGCCAAGCTCACCAATAAAAATTAACCTATTGTTTTAATTAAACTTAATCAACAAATCAGCATTTACTTTAATAAAAACATGTTCATTTAGTGTGATCAATGTGAACATTTTGTTAATCGATTTTGACCAATTAATGTTCGTATGCGAAAGTGCCTGCCTAACACTGTTCACTGCTAAACAATGTGATGCTGATTTAAGGATTGAGATGAGCGAGAAATCACAGTGGTATATAGAGCATGAAGCCCTAATTAAGAGTTCTTGGCAGCGCTGTCGAGAATCTGGCTTAACCCATCATAGTGAGCCAAACGTAGAGCATAAATCTGCGGGGGATTTGTCGTGCCTATTGGAACAGCATCATCAATTACTCGAGACAACCCACCATCAAGTACTGCCGTATTACGAGAACTTGCTAAGCAACAGCAATAGCCAAGTAATGCTGGCAGACCATCAAGGCTATGTATTAAAAAGTTGGGGGGAGCAACGCTTTAAACAGCAGCATCAAGAAATCTTCTCACCAGGCACTGGCTGGCAAGAACCGGTGCTAGGCACCAACGCCATTGGCACCGCCTTAAAAACCGGTAGCGTAGTGCAAATTCATCATGACGAGCACTTTTTAGTGGCCAACCGTTTTATGACCGGTTCTGCAGCGCCCATTTATGGGGTTGATAGAGAGATGGTGGGGGTGATTGATATCTCTAGCGATACTTACCTGCCGGAATCTCATACCCTAGGCATGGTTAAGATCATGTCGCAAGCGGTTGAAAATCAGCTAATTATTTCGCACTTCAATAGCGAGCACTTTTTGCTGCGTTTTAACACCAGCCCGGAAAACATCGATAGCCAATGGTCGGCACTGATTGTATTTGATGAAACCGGCTTAGTGATTTCGGCCAATCGCCGTGCAGAATTAGTGCTAGCCACCGACTTAAAGCTGGTGAACATAAGTGAGCTATTTGAAGTAAGCGTTAACCAACTGATTAACCAGCCTGAGAGCTTTCAAGTTCCGTTGATTACACGTCAGCAATTTAGGGTACATGGAGTTTTACACAAACCTAAGCAAGCAAAACCACGAGTATTAGATTTTAGAACCTTGCTTAAGCCCGAGCAGAACAAGGCGCAACACATTTCAGAAAAACAAGCATTCTTGCTCGACGACCTTAATTTAGGTGACCCGGTAATGGCTAAGGCCGTGGCACAAAGCAAACGCATTGTAGATAAAGAGATCCCCATTTTGATCCGCGGAGAAACAGGGGTAGGAAAAGAGGTGTTTGTAAAAGCGCTGCACCACTCAAGCCAGCGCAGCAAACAAAATATGGTAACGGTAAACTGTGCGGCGATTCCCCAAGAGTTGGTGGAATCGGAACTGTTTGGTTATGAGAAAGGCGCGTTTACTGGCTCTAGCAACAAAGGTTATATAGGGCTGATCCGCAAAGCAGATAAAGGCACCCTCTTTTTAGATGAAATTGGCGATATGCCCCTAAATGTACAGGCGCGCTTATTAAGAGTATTGCAGGAGCGCAGAGTAAACCCCTTGGGCAGTACCGAGTCTTACCCGGTAGATTTTAAGCTAGTGTCAGCGACTAACCGAAACTTAAAAGATGATGTAGAAGCAGGCAGTTTTCGCCAAGATTTATACTACCGCGTGAGCGGTTTAAACATTGAGCTACCGGCGCTTCGTCACCGGAGTGACCGACAACACCTGATCCAGTTTTTGCTAAATTACTATGCAGAAACACCGCAAGACGCCTTAATTACAGAGCGTGCAATGCATAGCTTTTGCCAGCACCCTTGGCCTGGCAACATTCGCCAGCTAGTAAGTGTTATTCAAATCGCCCAAGCGATGTCGGATAACCAAGCCATCGATTTACAACATCTACCCGACGACTTTTTTGCCGACCTTGATGGCCAAGTCACTAACGTAGAACAGTTTACTCCAAGCTCTTCGCAAACTAACTCTGAGCCAGAACAAGTTAAGCAGCCAAATAGTGATGACATAGTCGCGGTTTATCAGTCACTTTCTTGCAATATATCCAAGACAGCTCAGCAGCTTGGTATCAGCCGCAATACGGTATACAAGCGCTTACGAGAATCAGGTTACAAATAGCCTAAACCTCTGAATATGCCGCTCTCACCGTCTTTTAGCTAAAGCATTAATATATAAAAGATTATATTAATATTATTTAACGCAAAACTAGCTTGTCTGCTAAAGCTTTCCACTTTTCTCTATGTCATATTCACCTCTTTAGAGGTATTCAGTAAATCGGGAACAAGCAATCTCGTACTTTCAAATACCCGCTAAGCCTTTGGCAATTTAACCAGTTCTAAACTCACTGACAATTTAAGGAGTAAATAATGTCAGAAATGCAAAATGCAGTCACCGAAGCACCTCTATCTGCTAGCGATGAAGCCGCTAAAACCAGCGCATTAATTGGCTATGGTTTAATGATTCTAGGTTTGTTTACCGGTCTGTTTTGGATCGTGGGCGCTATTTGGGCCATGGTGAAAAAAGCGGATGCAGCAGGTACCCTGTTTGAGGATCACTACTCAAATATTATTAAAACCTTTTGGTGGGGTTTTGGCCTGTCGATTATTGGCTTTGTATTAGCATTTGTAATCATAGGGTATTTTGTACTGTTAGGAGTTTGGATTTGGTCAATCTACCGAATCATTAAAGGCCTAGCGAAGATAACCTCTAACAAGTCGTACTACTAGCATACAAAAAAGGGAGCACAAGGCTCCCTTTTAAATCTGCTCACAGCTCTAGTTTAGAACATCCAATTGCACTTGATAGTTACAAGCGCCACCCTCTAGATCTAACCTATAACGGTCTTCTTTGTATTCAACCGCATCAATATCATTCCAGTTTATGATACTAATACTTGGTGTTGCAGGCGCTATCGGGGTGATTTTTAAGTTACCCGCAATAATAGAACCGTCGGCTTGTACAATCGGCTCTTCTGGCAGGTTAATTTGCCAAATAGTAGAAACCGTGTCGGCTACAACACATTGGTCAGTGACCATAACTTGGTCAGCACTAAAACGAATCTCACGCTGCCACGAGGTAATTGAATCGTAGGCGGGATACACACCGGTTAGGTCCATATTGATGGTAGTAACATCACCATCAACCTGATGAGTCATACTGCCCTCGGTACCGCGCTTCTGCGGAATGATTTCTCCAGCCTCTTCAAAACGTAGGATGTTGTGCTGATCACTAAGTTGATGAATTCCGCTGTGTGACCAAATATTTTGGGTTACTGCTAAAAACTCATCTTTAAACAAAGTGAATGAGCCTTGGTCTTGATGAGCATGCGATTCATCGTAAATACCTGCAACGGCAGATAACCATGTTGCATCGGCATCCCAAGAGGAGCGAACAAACAGGTGGCCAGCGCTAGAAGAGTAATACAGCAAATCACTTGGCACTATTTGATTGAGCTCTTGCTGCAACAAAGTAGTATGCAGATTGAAGCCAAAACGCATTGGGTCAACGGAATTATTAGCTAACCACCAACTGCCACGCTTCGCTGCGTCACTGCCAATATTTAACGAGGCAGCACGCTGCATTAAGCTTTCGTGATAATCGAACAGTACCGGGAATGAGACCCGAGATTGGTCGCCGATAGGAGCAAAATGCGTTAAGTCTGGAGTAGTAGCGTGGATCCAGTAATCGATGGTTTGTTTTGTATGCAAAGACTCAAGTGATAGATCTTCGCCGGTAGAGTCTCGCCAAATGATGTACAGCTCAAATAGCTTACCCTGAGCTACTCCATAGCCAGTCCCTTCACGGCTACCACCACCAGCAAACTGCGCATAATACTCCACTAGCTTCGGCAGTTTGTCATCTCTGAGTAGATTGAGCCAAGTTTCGTTTTCGTCCACTAAACCCCAAGTCATGGTGGCCTTTAAGAAACTGAAATGATAATTGTTGCCTGGATTAGTGGTTGCCCAGCCGCTCCATGGGAAGCTATTACCGCCCCACTGTGCATCTGCATGGTTCCACACATTCCAAATAGCCTGCTCGGCGTAGTTTTTCCAACGCGTTTTTTGGCTATCGCTAAGCAAGTCATAACCATAGTCGTAAACGTAAGCCAGCTCAGAGATAAAATCGCCTACGTAAAGATAAGAATCAAACGAAGTTTTTGGTTTGTCGTTTGCAGCAATCAGGGCTTCTGCCGCAACGACTTGCTCTTCTACATCTTCAATTGCTAACTCAATGTATTTTTTATCTTGAGTTAGGTAATACATGTAAACCGCATCGGTAGGCGAAAATCCATACCCCGGATTACCATCAACCGCTTGGTCGACCCAACTTGCAAAGCGGCTATAATCTTGCCCGGCAAAGCGTAAGTGTTCTATCGATGCCAGAGACAGTTTGTGGTTAGTGGCAGCTGGCGCTAATACTTCAACTTGAATGTCTGCTTGTTGGCCCTGCCAGCTGGCAGTGCAAATGGCTTGGCCAACCTGATTAGTGACTAGAAGCTGCTGAGCATCTATTGATACTACACTGCTATCGCAAGCCCACTGCACATCGCTTAGTGAAGCTTTCACAGAGCCATCACTATAGCTAGCGTTAACTTGTAAGCTTTGCTTCGATGCTAAAGGAATATCAATGGGTCCTGCAGGGTTAATGCTAATACTGCTTAAGGTAGCGGGAGCAGACACTACAACCTCAAGATCAGCACTCAGGTTTTGCCAAGTAACGCTGCACGTGGCTTGTCCTGCTTGTTCGGCGGTAAGTTGCTGGGCATTAATACTTACTACATTGCTATCACAAAGCCACTGCGCATCACTGCTCACTGCTTGTTGAGAGCCGTCATTAAAACTGGCGATAACTTCTAAAGCTTGTTGATCGTTAAGCGTTAGAGCAACCGGACTAACTGGGGAAATAGTAAGGCTTTCAGCAATAATCTCATCAGAGCGAACCGTAAAATCCACTACCAAACTCAATGACGACCAAGCAAGGCTGCAGTTTGCTTCACCTTCTGAATTTGCTGTCACATAACTAGATTCACTAATGCTTACTGCTTCAGAGTTACATTGCCAGTTAAGCTTGAATGGGGTGAGATTTCGAGTAACACCATTGTCGTAAACTAAGTCCAATTCCAATTGGCTAGTCGCGCCTTCGGCTAAGTTTGTTTCCCCTGCTCGCAGCACAATAGCCTGTGCCACAGCAGCAGCCCCCGTGTCTGGAGTTTGCTGTTGAGCAGATGGCTCATCTCCACCACCTCCACATGCCAAAAGTAACAGTGGCGAGCAAGCTAACGCAGCAACTCTAATACAATGTGCCAAAGGCTTGCTGACTTGAAAAATCATATAACTTCCCTGTTTACCTTTTATAACTAATGCTGTCGCCAACTATGACTCAACAATGTTAAATAATTGCTAACCAAGCCATCATGAATAATATGACCAGAGCTCTCTTGCCGCTCCAATAGCAACATTTAGCGAATCAAACATCAAACTTTGCTAAAAACAAATTATTAACAAAACACTCTAAACGTACCGAACAGTTGACGGAGTTTTTACTAAAAAACTTTCAGATGAACTGATAATCATTAGTGATTGCTTAATACCGCGTAATAACTAATGTTAAGGTGAACAGGGATGATATGAGAGATAAGTCAATAGCGCAAACCAAAGGTTTACGCCAGTGATGAAAATTTGATCTTGGTTATACCATAGCATCTATTGCAGCTTGCGCTAGAGCAGCATCGTCTTGCTCACTCATGCCGCTAATACCAATGGCGCCAATCACATTACCATCTTGGTAAATCGGCACCCCACCCTGGATACCGGTAAAACGAGGATCCGTCCAATAACCCATGTCTTTACCAGTTTCTTTTGCCCAAGCCGCTAAGTTGGCTGTAGGCTGGCGATCACGCGCTGCGGTATACGCTTTGTTCTGAGCTAGTACTGCGGCATGAAAAGCCACATTGTTCATTCGAGAAAAGCTCACTAACTCGCCGTGAGCATCAACCACTGCAACAGCAATGCTCACTTGTTTTTCATCGGCTAAACGTAAGGCTTGCACATTTAAGGCACTGGCGAATTCAAAGGTAATATCCATAAATAATCTCAAAAGTGATAGTTAAGTTATTCCAGAGTCTAGAAAGATTAGCGCTTAAAGCCAACGCTTAGGGCGCAAGTTTGTCGCACTATAGTATGGAATATAGTCATTTAATTCGTAACATAAAGGCTTTCTGTAGGCGGGTGATATTGCTAGCATGGTCTTTCTTCACCTAGCAGGGACAACTATGGATAAGGTTGCACTCGTCACCGGTTCTAGTCGTGGCATTGGCGCCGCTACCGCTTTGCAGCTGGCACACCAAGGCTATGCCGTTTGTATTAACTACAAACAAAACCAAGTAGCTGCTAACACGCTACTGAAGCAAATCCATGCCTTAGGTGTTCCTGCAATGGCTTATGCTGCTGATGTAAGCCAAGAGCAGCAAGTTGATAAACTGTTCGCTGCCATTGACCAGCAACTGGGCCCCATTACCGCCTTAGTTAACAATGCTGCCATGTTGCTACCACAAAGCTCGTTGGTAAATATGGACCAGAGCCGCATCAATCAGCTGCTCACGACTAACGTAACCAGTGCTTTTTTGTGCTGTAAATACGCCATTAAGCGCATGGGCAGCAGTTATGGTGGGGCTGGAGGGGCCATTGTTAATGTATCTTCAGCCGCAGCTCGCATAGGTTCTCCCTTCGAATACATCGATTATGCAGCCAGTAAAGGTGCCATAGATACTCTCACTAAAGGGCTTTCCTTAGAATTAGCCGAGCAAAAGATTAGAGTGAATGGGGTGCGGCCAGGCTTTATTGATACCGACATGCATGCCGATGGCGGCGAACCCAACCGAATCGAACGCGTCCGTAGTGCCATTCCCATGCAGCGCGCCGGTCAGCCCAGCGAAGTTGCCGAAGCCATTGCTTGGCTGCTTTCAGAACAAGCTTCTTATATCACGGGTAGCATTGTCGACGTTGCTGGCGGGCGATAAAACACTGAAATGCCAAGTGCTTAATAACACTAACAAGGACCATTAAATGGCCAAAGATCCTCGAATAATCGATAAACGTATTCCCTTTGTAATGGCTTTACTAATTGGCCTTTTTTGTTACTACACCTGGGCGCCTAATAGCCCTTTTAAACAGATAGAAGGCCTGTCTTTAGAACACGCCCTAGCGCATCAACAATCAGCTTTGGTTGAAGGCGATATTCTGGTTATTGGCACCACTAATAACCAGCAAGAGGTCTTAGCTAAAAGCGCTGAAGGAAAATTGCTCACTATCAACTTCAATCAACAACCAACACCCACTATTGGTAGTTTTTGGCAGGTAAAAGGCATGCTCAGCTGGCCCGAAAACGCCCCCTTACTCAAAGTTTCTCAAGCAAGTAACCCAACTAAACAATCAGCAGATTCACAATAAACTGCGCTAACGCAAGGTTGTATATAAGCATGTGCTTAATAATGGCTTAAGTCGTTATTAAAAAGGGCTATATGATGACTCAGCAACAAGGAAAGTACCTATTATATGCCGTTATATGCATAGGTTTATTATTGGTGCTAGTGGGAGTAGCTTTAGCTATGTTCTCTAACATCAGCGTTTCCATGGGCGTAACTGGGGTACAAATAATCGCAGGTATTATTGGCTTGGGTTTGCTGTTAATGGTGCCCAGCAAAATTATCCTCACCCTAATACTGATGAAAGCAAAATCAAAAAGCTAAGCCCAGTTATCTATTATTGATTTATAGGCTAGATCAGCGAGCAAACAGCTCGACCATTGCCCGCAATTTGCCACTTTGTTCAGCCAACAGATGATTAGCTTCGCTAGTATGCTGGCAACGCTGCAAGGTTTGCTGAGTTTGCTGGCTAATGGCAGAAACATTTCCACCAATTTCACTGGCAACCGAAGCCTGCTCCTCAGTCGCATTGGCAATTTGACTAATGCGGCTGCGAATTTCTTCCACTGTTTGAGTAATCTGCATAATTGCATCACCGGCATGGGCAGCTTGATCAACACTGCCCTGAGCGGCCTTGCTACCTTGTTGCATCACTTTCACCGCTCTTTCTGCCCCGGTTTGTAGCGTTGCTACTATGCTTTGAATTTCTTCGGTAGAGCTTTGCGTGCGGCTAGCTAAGGTTCGCACTTCATCAGCCACCACCGCAAACCCTCGCCCCTGTTCGCCTGCTCTAGCTGCTTCGATGGCAGCATTTAAAGCCAGTAAATTGGTTTGTTCGGCAATGCCTTGAATAACCGTTACAAAGGAGCCAATTTGCTCACTTTCTTGAGCTAGCGAAGCAATCACTTCACTGGCAGTATCAATTTCTTTAGCCAACAGGTTTATTTGGGCGATGGTGTCGTTAACTTCTTGGTGGCCTTGGCGCACCTGCTGATCGGCTTGGCTGGTTTGCTCCACGGTTTGCTGGACGCTCGACGATACCTCTTCAACACTACTCGCCATTTGGCCAATGGCGCTAGCGACTTGCTCAACCTCATTTTGCTGCGAGTCCATATCGGTGTATACACCTTCGGTTGCGCTAGATGCCTGAGCCGCCACCTTATCCAGTTGCTGAGCAGAATCACTGACTCGCCAAATTAAGGTTTGTTGTTGATGATCCAATAAAATATTGGCTAATTGCAATTGCCCTAGTTCATCGCAGCGCCCGGTGTAAATCCATTGCGCCACGGGATCATCAATAGTTTGTTTACTGCTGGCGGCTAAACTGCGGATCGACGCACTTAGCATAGTGGCTAACAACACGCTTAGCCCAATAATAACCAAGGCTGCGATGAGCCCACTACCCAAAGACAATAGCGAGTTAAATAGGCAAAATGCCAACACCAATAATCCAGGTAAGGCGAAACTTAAGCTATAGCGGCTTAATATATTCATCCCGCGATCCAAGCGGGAAATAGGTGCCTGTCCTTGATTGATACGTTGATACAAACGATCAGCGCGTTTTACTGCCTCGGCATTAGGTTTTACTCTCACCGACTGGTAACCCTCTATCTCACCTTTACTAGAGAGCATGGGAGTGACAAATGCATCGACCCAGTAATTATCACCGTTTTTGCAGCGATTATTCACAATCCCCATCCACGGCTTGCCACTTTCAATTCGATCCCAAAGCATTTTAAAGGCCACTTTTGGCATCGCAGGATGGCGAACAATGTTGTGTCCATGAGTCACCAGCTCATCGTTGCTATAACCGCTAATGTCTACAAAGTCTTGATTAGCGTAGGTAATTACGCCTCGAGGATCGGTAGTTGAAACGATGTGTTGATGCTCAACCATCTTGCGCTCGTTTCCAGTAAGAGAGGTTCCCCTAGGCATAAACAATCCTTTAATCACTAGCCGTGTGTTTGGCTTATTTTTAGTTGATGTGTTTATAAATTATTGACAACAAATAGATAACTCGCCAACAACAAACACTTAAAAAACATAACTTTTTGGATTATCTCTATTTGGACAAGCAACACAATATTAGGCTGTAGAAAATGCGAAGGATAGAGCAAAAACTTTAGAGCTAAGAATAAGCCCTAAAGTTTTAAAGATATTGGATTTAGTTAAATGTGCTGTTCAAGCCACTGCTGCATAGCTTGAGCCGGTAAAGCCCCCGCTTGTTGGCTTAACAATTTGCCATTTTTGAACACCATTAAAGTAGGAATAGAGCGAATTTGATAACGCTGCGCTAATGCTTGTTGCTCCTCGGTATTCACTTTTAAAAACTGTGCGCGATGAGCAAACTGCTGAGCAGCTTGCTGGTAGGCCGGAGCCATGCTTTTACAAGGGCCACACCACGATGCCCAAAAATCGACAACCACCGGTAACTGGCCACCAAGGTGCTTACTAAAGCTTGTTTCGGTAACATCTATCGGCTCACCACTAAATAAGGCTTGCTTACATTTGCCACATTTGGCTTGCTCAGCAACTCGCGCCACAGGTAAGCGATTGCCTGCTTGGCAACTAGGGCATACCACAATCAGTGATTCAGACATCTATCTACTCCTATAAGGTTTATAAAGGGGCTAAGTGTTCAACCATAAGTTGTACGCTGCGCCGCCCTCTAAATTCATTTACGTCCAGCTTATAAACCAGTTGCACATGCTTGAGGCTGGCATTTGGCCAAATGCTACGATCCACATTAAAAGCAATGGCATCCACTTCTTGGCTCATCCCCGGTAGCTTCACACTCATCTTTAAATGCTTTTCACCCACAACTCGCTGCGCACAGAGCTCAAACTCACCGTCAAACAAAGGCTCAGGAAAACCTTGGCCCCAAGGTCCCGATTCTCGCAGCATTTCGGCAAATTCCAACACCAATTGCTCTGGTGCTAATTCCCCGTCACTTAGTAAGGTGTGAGTGAGGCACTCTTCATCAATAAAATCTTTGGCGGTATTTTCTAAACAAGCTTGAAATTCGCTAAATCGCGATTGCGATAAAGACAAACCCGCAGCCATTGCATGGCCACCAAATTTAGCAATTAAACCTGGGTTTTGGGTATCTATACGTTCCAGTAAGTCACGAAGATGCACTCCAGCCACCGAGCGCCCCGAGCCTTTTACTTCGCCATTATCGCCATCAGCAAAAGCAAACACTGGGCGGTAGTATTTTTCTTTAATGCGTGAAGCCACTAGCCCTACTACGCCTTGATGCCAATCGGCCTGATACAAACACAGTGCTTTGGGCAGGCTTTGAGCATCTAAACTCAACTTGCTCACACTTTGCTGGGCCTCTTGTTGCATGCTGGCTTCAATATCTTTGCGCTCACTATTCAAACTGTCCATTTCGCTGGCCAATTGACGGGCGTGATGAATATCGTCACTAAGCAAACAATGAATACCTAAGCTCATATCGTCTAAGCGACCAACCGCGTTGAGGCGCGGACCAATTGCAAAACCTAAGTCACTGGCCACCATACTGGCTTTATTGCGGCCAGACACTTCAATAAGCGCTTGAATGCCGGGCCTACAAGCACCTGCTCGAATACGCTGCAGCCCCTGGTGCACTAAAATTCGGTTGTTACTGTCCAGCGGCACTACATCCGCCACAGTACCTAGCGCTACCAAATCCAATAAACTGGCAATATTGGGCTCAACCAAGCCTTGCTGGGCAAATAAATCTTGTTCGCGCATTTTGCTGCGCAGCGCCATAAGCAAGTAAAAGGCTACACCTACGCCAGCCAGGTTTTTACTTGGAAAAGCGCAGGCCGACAGATTTGGATTAACAATAGCTGCCGCTTTGGGTAATTGCTCACCTGGCAAGTGGTGATCGGTGATAAGTACCGGAATACCAAGAGACTGCGCCTTATCAACGCCATTGATACTGGAAATGCCATTATCCACGGTAATAATAAGCTCAGCACCTTTGGCTGCGGCTAGCTCTACAATCTCTGGACTTAAGCCATAACCATACTCAAAACGGTTAGGCACTAAAAAATCTACAGACCGAAAGCCAAACTGCGGTAAGCCAGCCATCAATAGTGCAGTGCTGGTTGCACCATCAGCATCAAAGTCACCCACAATCAGGATCTTTTTTCGTTGCTGCAGATTACTTATAAGTAAGTTGACCGCATCATCCATGCCTTGCAAACCTTGAAATGGCAAAAGAGCTTGAGCGCGCCGTTCAACATCGGCCGCGGTTTTTACTCCGCGTCGCACATACACTTGTTTTATCAGCTCTGGCCATTCGGCTGGTAGCGCTTGGGTATCGAGATTTTCGCGGCGGCGTAATAACACGTATTGGTTTCTCTAGGATGGTGAAATAAAAAAGGCTCCCCTTTTTAACAAAAGTAGGAGCCTATTTACAGCAGTGAAAGCTAGCTACGCTCTAAAAACTCTAACAAGGCAGCCGGTGGGCGATATCCCGGCAACATAGTGCCATCTTCTAGCACCATAGCTGGCGTACCACGTACACCGAACGCTTCGCCTAACTGGTACTGTTTAAGCACCGTGTTGTCGCAGCTGGCTTTAGCCACAGAGCTGCCGTTTTTAGCTGCGCTCATGGCACCAGCTTTATCATCAGCACACCATACGCTTTGCATTTCACCATAAACGGGAGAATCTACTCCACCACGTGGGAAAGCCAAGTAACGCACAGTGATGCCTAAATCGGTATAACCCGCTAAGGTTTCAACTTTTTGAGTTTGCTGATTTTTTTCTTTGTAAGTGTACATTTCATTATGCAACTTGCGACAGTAACCACAGCTGGTATCGGTAAACACTGTCACAACGTATTTTTCATCTTTTGCTTTGAATACAATCATGTCGTTTTCAAAACTTGCTAACTGCTTAATTCGCACCTTAGCCATGCTTGCATCCGTTAGGTTCACTCGATTAACTAAATCAAACAAGCTGCCTTGAATTAAATAACGACCATCTTGGCTCACATAAAACATGCCCTGGCTGGTAGCCACTTCATAAATACCAGCTAATGGCGTTTCGGCTACCGCATCTACTTTTACACCCAAACGCGCTTCAATCACCTGTTTGGTTTTTGTAGTATCCAATTTGTTGGTAATGTCTGCTTGAGCCACCTTGGTTTCAGGCTGCTCACTGGCATCGTCACTCCAGGCAGTGTTTAAGCTTAGGCCGAATAAACTCATCGACAACAATAAGGCCTTGGATAATTTCATTAAATTTTCTCCGATTTAGGGGTATACAAGCAGACCGTGCAAAGCTTGCAAAACTTACCGCCTATAGGGAGTAAATGCAAAAAATTTAGTTATAAACTGCTTAGTAGGTCGCCTAAGCGCGCGGGTGATGTTGCTGGTAAACACTGCGTAAACGCTCGTTTGCTACGTGGGTATAGATTTGAGTTGTAGACAAATCACTATGCCCCAATAACATTTGCACCACCCTTAAATCAGCACCGTGGTTAAGCAAATGAGTGGCAAAAGCATGACGTAAGGTATGCGGTGATAAGTGGTTGTTAATCCCCGCTAAGCTAGCATAGCGCTTAATGCGATGCCAAAAAGTTTGCCGGGTCATTTGGCTACCACGTGAGCTTGGAAATAATACATCGCTCTCTTGTTTTAGTAACAATGGTCTCGCTTGCTTTAAGTAGTGTTCTAATACATCTACCGCTTGCTCCCCCAAAGGAACTAAGCGCTCTTTACCACCTTTACCCACAACCCTTACCAAACCTTGGCGCAAGCTCACTTGTTCTATTTGCAGGCTAACTAACTCGGTCACTCGCAGCCCAGTGGCATATAAAACTTCTAACATGGCTAAGTCACGATGCTGAATGGGATCATCCAACTGCGGCTCATTTAGCAAGGCTTCTACCTCGGCTTCGCTTAAGGTACCCGGTAGTTTTTTCTCTAATTTAGGTTGTGCTAACAGCGCGCAAGGGTCATCTTCTCTGCTTTTTTCTTGAATTAAAAAGCGGTAAAAACGCTTCAGGGTGGAAAGTTGTCTAGCCGCACTAGCCGGCTTTTGCCCTTGCTCATAGCGGTAAGCGATAAAGCCCTGCAAGTCTAAGGCTTCAGCTTGTTCTAGTGGGACTTCTTTCTGCAACAAAAAACTCGCCAACTGGTTTAAATCATTGCGATAAGAATTAAGGGTATTCTCTGCAAGGCTGTGCTCAAACCACAACTGTTCAATAAAGCGATTAATGTGTGGATTATCAATCTCGCTGGCTTTAGGTTTGCTTTGCTTGCTTGGCATATTTCTCACTAATTAATCGGGCTAACACTTGGCTTATTGGTGTTAGTTAGCGCTTTTGATAAACTGCCCGCGCACACTGCAACGCTTAAGGAAGTTTTACATGCGCATTGGCCTGTTCTTTGGCTCGTCTACCTGTTACACCGAAATGGCAGCAGAGAAAATTCTCGCTGAATTTGCCGACCATGATATCGACATGTTCAATATTAAAGATTGCGACATAAGCCAAATGCACGACTATTCGCTGCTTATTCTTGGCATTTCTACTTGGGATTATGGCGAATTACAGGAAGATTGGGAAGCCGTATGGGATAACCTTGAAGGGCTTGATTTTAAGAATAAAACCATCGCACTGTTTGGCCTAGGTGACCAAGTGGGTTATAGCGAATGGTTTTTAGATGCTATGGGATTATTGTTTGAGCAACTGGCGCCCTCTGGCGCTAACTTTATTGGTTTTTGGCCAAATCAAGGTTATGAGTTTGAAGCCTCTAAAGCACTCACCGAAGACGGCGAATTCTTTTATGGCTTAGCGCTAGACGATGAACATCAATACGAATTAAGCGACCAGCGTATTCAACAATGGTGTGGCCAGTTAAAGCAGGAATTGGCCGAACTGCAACAGGCTTAACAAGCTTTAAACCGAGCCTGCTAATGCGACTTATTACGATAAATCGCATCAGCATCTTTTGATTTACCTTATACGTTTAACTCTTTAGTAAGCAGCTCTAATACCTCAACCTGCTCTAACAATGACTTGATTGCCTGATCAGAGCCTTGTACTAACTCAGTCACTAACACGGTTTGGTCGCGCAGCTGATGAGTATCATCCGAGATGCCGGTCGCGACTACCCCTTGCTGTTCCGAGGCCGTGGCAATTTCTGAAATTTTTGCCGAAACCGTATCGGTACGCTGATGAATATCCGCGATGGTTTGATGCACACCGCCCATCATTTCTTTACTGGTTTCACCGCGTTGTACGCTTTCTTTAACCGTTGAGCTTAAACCAAGGCTGGTAGCTTGCAGTTCTTCAATCATTGATTGAATCTCTACAGTGGCTTGCTGAGCTCGCCCAGCTAGGCTGCGTACCTCGTCTGCCACAACGGCAAAACCGCGACCTTGCTCACCAGCTCGAGCCGCTTCAATGGCGGCATTTAATGCCAAAAGATTAGTTTGTTCAGAAATAGAGTTAATGGTGGTCACCACTGCACCAATGTCTTGAGTGCGCTTTTCCAGTTGAGTAACGGCTTGTTCGGCGCGCTGTACGTCAGCCATTAAACTGTCGATAGCATTTACCGTAAGCTCTACTTTTTGCTGGCCTTCACTGGTGGCTTGATTGGCTTGGCCTGTTTGCTCGGCAGTGTCGTTAGCATTAGCAGCCACGTTACGAATGGTTACTACCATTTGTTCAATGGCACTAGCTAAGGAATCAACCCGATCCTGCTGTTGTACACTTAGGCTGTTACATTGCTCGCTGGTTTGGCTGAGTTGATGGCAAAGATCTTTAACTAGGGCATTGCTGGCATTGGTTTCGCTCACCAGCTGGTGTTCTCGTTCCGCTACTTTATCGATAATAATGGCGATAGAGCTGAACTCATCTCGCACCGGAAAGTAGTTAAGTCGATTGGTTAAATCGCCCTTGGCTAGCAAGTCCAATGCATTGTGAATTTGATACATTGCCCCGCCAATAAAGGTCATTACGTAGTAAAACAGTAAACCGGCAACAAACAATATCGCTGCAACGCTGGCGTATTGCAGCCCCGAAAACAGCGCAAATATTGACGTTTGCTGATGCTGAGGGCTTACTCTATTGCCACGTAATTCATAGCCAGCTTTTGACAATACAGTACGCAATTGCTCGGGCTCAGCTTGAATAATTTGATTTACTAGTTGGGCTTGTTGCTGATCAAGCTGCTGCAAATGTTGCTCTACATTACTAGACACAATCAATAAGATCGCAAGCAATGCCAACATAGGAAAAGCGAACATAAGTAGAAACTTTTCCTGCAAAGTAAGGTGAATATTAAAGCGGTCAATCCACCTAAATGGGACTTCTTTCATGACAAACTCCATTTTGCATTGCAACAATCGAACAAATAGCGGGCTATGGTATTGCGCGTGGCGGGGGAATACGAGGGATTGCGCGTCAAGATCTCAAGGAGAAAATCAAAAAAAACAGGTATTAACCTGTTATGTTGTTTTTACTAAAGAAAAACAGCGCCAACCTGTTGTTGGCGCTAAGTAAACTTATGCGGTTTCGGCTACTGTTTGCTTACTTGAGCGAGCAAACACACTAACCAATACTGCGGCTAGAGTAGGCAACAACCAAGCAAAACCTTGTGAGAAGCCCGGTAATACATTAAAGGCTTCCATGTTCACACCAGTTGCTTTGATTGCATCGAGCACACCAAAAATTGCCGCTACACCAATAATCAATCGAGCCGCCATTTGAGGTCGATTAAACCAATCCACCAACAAATTAAAGGCAATCAATGCCACTGCTACCGGGTAAATACCAATAAGAATTGGAATAGAAACCACCAACAGCTGGTTCAAACCAATGTTAGCCACTAATGCACAGCAGGCGGCTGTAACAATAGCGGTAAGTTTATAAGAGAACTTGCTGTTATCACTCACGTAAGTTGAGAACGACGAGATACCACCAATAGCCGTTGTGAAACAGGCCAAACTTACAATGGTAGATAACAATAGTTGGCCTTTAGCGCCGAACAATACTGCTACGTAGGCAACAATAATTTCGCCACCATTTTGCGCCTCTGGCGCTACGCCGGTTGCAGTAGCACCTAAGTAAAACAGCACTACATAAAATAGGGTTAGGCCAATTGCCGCTATAATGCTGGCCTTAACCAAGTAGCCAAATTGCTCGCCTTTACCGCTTACACCTTTACCGTTAAGCGCATCTATCATCAACACACCAAACATCAATGCTGCAAGTGCGTCCATAGTGTTATAGCCGTCGATAAAACCTTGGCCAAAAGGCATGTCAGCAAAGCCTTTTTGTGCTTCAGCAATCTCTGCAAAAGGATTACTAAATACACTTACACCGATAACCGCAATACAAATTACCAACAAAGGAGTGATTATTTTGCCTACAGTATCGATTAAACCGCCACGGCGCAGAATAAAAAACAAAGCCGCCACAAAATAGAACAACGAGTAAGCAATTAAAGTGAGTTGGCTAGCGCTTTCAACCAGCGGTACCAAGCCAAGCTCATAGGCTACCAAACATGTACGGGGAATACCGAACATCGGAACCAATACTAGATAAATGGCGAGCGCAATAAAGTTAGCCACCTTTGAGGGTAAATAACGCCCAAGGTGAACAATACCCCCACCGGCTTTAGCAATCGCTAATAAACCCAGTAAAGGTAAACCTACCGCAGTGGCCAGAAAGCCAAGCATCGACATCGCTAAGTTATCGCCAGCTAACATGCCTGCCATAGGTGGAAAAATTAAATTACCTGCGCCTAAAAAAAAGGCAAAAACCATCATCCCTAAGCTGATTGTATTCCATGATCCAAGAGGTTTGGTCACGTGTTGTCCCCGTTGTAGATTGCAATTGATTATATTTTTAAGCGATGGAGTATATAACATGGCTTTAAAACATAAAACCAGTGAATAAATCTACATAAAGGATAATTGATCCAACTCAACAGTAAACAAATCTACATTTTTAAGTACAATTCTCTACACAACTCAACATATTGTTCAGAGTAAGTTCTATCCTCCTGATAGATAAGGATTTGCTCTTGCTTAAGTGACAACGAAGCGTGTTGAGAGAAGCGCATCAAACTACGAATGGCTGGTTTATTGGGAAGTGATTGCACCTCAGCTTGATGAATTAAACACCAATTGTTGCTTAAGGCTTGCTGTTGCCACAACTCTGCTACATCACACGGTAGCACTAACGCTAATTCAGTGTTTGCATGGCATAACTTTTTCAAGGCAGCAAAAAACTGCTCGGCATTGAGCGAGCCACTGTGCCTAGCTAGCTGGCGCTTTTCATCGAATTGCTGTCCGGCAGGAAAATACGGCGGGTTAGAAACAATAAGATCATAGGCATAAGGCGGTTGGTGAGTTTGCATACTGCTTAAAGTTACATTGATAGTATTTGCCCACGGAGAGTTCGCCACATTAGATTTAGCTTGCTCACAAGCATCAGCGTCAATATCAATGGCATCAATACTCAGCTTGCCTTCACAGCGTTGAGCCATGATTAAGCTAATCAATCCGGTGCCTGTTCCTACATCCAATATGCGCTTCGCATTTGCCAGATTAAGCCACGCCGCTAATAAGATCCCGTCGGTACCCACCTTCATTGCGCATTGATCGTGCGCCACATGAAACCGCTTAAAGGTGAATCCAGGACGCTGATTATGATCGATCACTTCTTGCTTGCCTCTGTTTGGCGCTATACTATGCCGCGAATGTAAATGACCCGCGCTTTTGGTTCAAGTCGATGGCGCCTCACAACTTGGTAGATTTATGACCTTCGAAGACCTCGACCTAGACCCGCAGATCCTAGCTGCAGTAAGCGATATGAGCTTACAAAAAGCCACAACTATTCAGCAGCAAACCATTCCGGCCATGCTTGATGGTCGAGATGTACTGGCTTCTGCGCCTACTGGCACAGGCAAAACCCTAGGCTTTTTGCTGCCGGCGATTCAACATTTGTTGGACTACCCTCGCCGTAAAGCCGGGCCCGGTCGAGTATTAATTCTTACGCCTACCCGTGAGCTTGCCATGCAAGTCGCCGAGCAGGCTCGTTTAGCAACAGCGCACACCAAACTCACAACTATCGATATCACAGGTGGGGTTAAATACGATGTTCACGCTGAACAGCTTAAAGGCAATATTGATATCGTGATCGCCACTCCTGGCCGCTTAATGGAGTACATCACCTATAAGGTGTTTGATACCCAAGCCATTGAGGTATTGATTCTAGACGAAGCCGACCGAATGTTAGACATGGGCTTTATTAAAGACATGGAAACGATTAGCGACGCTACCAGTGAGCGTAGTCAAACCGCCTTGTTTTCCGCCACTTTAGAAGGCTCTGGTTTAATGCGTTTTGCCGACAAGGTGATGCAAGACCCGGTACAAATTGAAGTAGAACCACCTCGTCGTGAGCGGGCTAAGATTCTACAAATTTTGCACTTCTGTGATGATGCTGCCCATAAATACCAGTTATTGCGCCACTACTTGCTTAACGAAGAGATTGAACGTTGTGTGGTATTTGTAAAAACCCGTGAGCGTTTATATGCCTTAGCAGAACAGCTACAAAGCGATGATATTAAAGCATCGTACCTGCGTGGTGAAATGGCTCAAGACAAACGCAACCAAGCCATGCAAGCCTTTAGAGAGGGCGAAGTTAAGATTCTCATCGCCACCGATGTGGCTGCTCGTGGCTTAGATGTACCTGAAATTAGTCATGTATTTAACTATGACATGCCACGCACCCCAGATGTTTATGTACACCGTATTGGCCGCACCGCCCGTGCTGGACGCAAAGGCATGGCTGTAAACCTGGTTGAAGCACATGATATGGGAGCGTTGGCCAAAGCAGAGCGTTATACCGAAGAGCCAATTAAACGCAGAGTAATTGATGGCTTACGTCCAACTCACCGTATAGCAGCGCCACCGGCTAAGAAGAAAAAACCTAAAACGGCGGAAGCTAAAAAAGCCGCCAAGAAAAAGGCTAAGGGTCGCGCTAAGAAGCTAGCTAAAAAAGCAAAGAAATAGCCAAGTAATAAAAACGAAAGCCACGCAATGCGTGGCTTTTTTGTGACTGTTATAACGTCGTATTAGTTATAAACTCGCACTTCTACTCGGCGGTTATGCGCGCGACCTTCTTCGGTAGCGTTAGAAGCAATTGGCGCAGCAATGCCTTTGCCTTCTTCAACCGCTGCATCTCTGGTTACACCTGCAGCAAGTAAAGCAACTCCAACATTATGTGCACGGCGTTTGCTCAGCTCATAATTGTATTCGTCACTACCAATGTTGTCGGTATGACCCGCTACATCAATTTTTAAGTCATTTGCTATAACGGTTTTAGCGATACAATCAACTTTAGCTTGTTCATCAGCATCGTATTCGTCTTTGTTGAAGCCAAATAAGATATGTTCAAAGCCAACCACATTGTCATCTTCAACCATGACATATTGTTCGCAAGACTCAGGAATTAGTACTGCAGCTGCTGCAGCAACCACGACCACCTCTTCTACAATCTCTTCCTCAACAACAACCACTTCTTCTACAACAACTTCTTCGACAATTTCGCAACCGCGTTCGTCAACTATTGCGCCTGCTGGTGTATCGGGGCACTCATCAACGCTATTAGCCACACCATCACCGTCTAAATCTGGATTAGAACAAACCAACGCGCCACCGATAACACCGGCAACCATGCCACCACCGCCAGCAACAGAGCCAAAGGCACCGCCGATAATCGGACACAAAACCCTAATATCTCCTTCAGGAGGAGTTGAACACCCTGATAATGAAGCTGCGCCAACTAGCGCTAATACCACTGCAATCTTATTTTTCATATTATCTCCATATGGCCTAACTCGACTATTCATGTCGATTACCTTGAGTAAAAAATAAGTCACCTATTTACCAATCAAACCTATTCTAGGTAGGCTTTTTTGTGATATTGACAAGGCTGGAGCAAAAACTCAAGTGAATAAAAAGTTAAAAGCTTTACAGGCCCTTACTATAATTCGCCTAAAATCATCATATAGTTTTACTTTTCACTTACTCTCTATCTGTAGGTGAGCGAAGACGAATGTCATGTGAAAACTCAAACTGTTGATGTGCAAAAAAGAGTTCATTCACGTCCAATGGCGCTTTAACCGACACCGAAGTATAGGGTTCTTCCACAATGAATCTACGGCGGTCCATCGAGCGAAGGGCAACAAATTCTACTTCTAAGTTAGCACTTTCTCCAGGGTTGAGATCTCGACGAAAGTTCAAACCCATAGAATCCCAAGCTTCATTATCTGGCCCCCAAGGTGCGGCATAGTCAGTCTTAATAATCTGTAAGTACGGGTTTAAAAAAACTATTTTAGCTTGGCGGGTACTTCGAATGGTTGGAGCGGTATTGAGCAAGGTAAATTTAACCGTGAACAGCTCACTCACATTAACGTGTTGCCCATTGGTTTTGGTCACTTCAGCGCTTAGATAAAGATACTGTGAATAGTGTTCTAAGATTGCGTCTAACATATTAGCTTTCCTTACTGATAAGTGAAAAACTAAGCCTAGTAAAGACGTTTTGTTTTAGTGGTTAAAAGCCTTAATCTCCCTCGGTTGCGCCGTAAACAATTATGCGCATAAAAAAAGCCCCAACTAAGTGGGGCTTTCTCAGGCTGTAAACCACCTTAGGCCTTACGCTTCGTCACGTAAAAAGACCAAAGTGCTAGCATCCGAGCTAGCTTCATCAAAATAGTAACCTTGATAATCAAACTGGCTCAGTTGCTCTATGCTGGTGACCTGCTTATCGAACATATAGCGAGCCATTAAGCCACGGGCTTTTTTGGCATAAAAGCTAATGATCTTATACTGACCGTTCTTTTGATCTTTAAACACTGGGGTAATAACCGTGCCATTTAAAAGCTTGGGTTTAACCGCTTTAAAGTACTCATTAGAGGCTAAGTTAACCAGAATGTTGTCGCCCTGCTCGGCTAAGGCTTGATTCAGCTTATCTGTGATAATCTCACCCCAAAACTGATACAAGTTTGCCCCTCTTTCATTGACAAGCTTAATGCCCATTTCTAAGCGATAAGCCATCATCAAATCCATGGGACGCAACAAACCATAAAGACCAGACAAGATCCGCAAATGCTGCTGAGCATAGTCTAATTGCTCAGCGCTTAAACTGGCTGCATCTAAACCCGTGTATACATCGCCTTTAAAGGCAAACACTGCTGGACGAGCCAAATCTTCTGGTAAGTCCTTGGTCCATTCAGCAAAACGGGCAGCGTTTAAGCCTGCCAACTTATCACTAATTTTCATTAAGCTAGCGATGTCGGCCGGGCTTAACTGCCTAGCCACATCGATTAGCTCGGCACTATGCTCAAGCAGCTCAGGGCGAGAAGATGAGTAACTCGCTAACTCAGAACTAAAATCCAAGGTTTTAGCTGGTGAAATAACCGCTAACATAATGCTCCTTTCAAGAGTTAAAAATCGACGGTAACACCGTCTAACATTCCGCTGTCTAAATTATTCGATTTTTCGGTGCCATGCAATTTAATCATCAAACGAAGATCGTTAGGTGAATCAGCATGGGCAATGGCTTCGGTATAGCCAATTACGCCACTTTCGAACAATTCAAACAAGCTTTGGTCAAAGGTTAACATGCCTTGTTCGCGGGATTTACTCATTAACTCTTTGAGCTTATGCATATCACCTTTACGAATTAAATCGGCAGCTAAAGGTGTATTAAGTAAAATTTCAAATACCCCGCGACGGCCATTGCCATCTTTGGTTGGCACTAACTGCTGAGCCACAATCGCACGTAGGTTGAATGATAAGTCAAAACACAGTTGGCGATGGCGCTCTTCTGGCACCAAGTGCATAATCCGGTCTAGGGCTTGGTTTGCGTTGTTGGCGTGCAAGGTAGCCATACATAAGTGACCCGTTTCAGAGAATTGCAAAGCAAACTCCATGGTCTCACGGGTACGGATCTCACCAATCAAAATCACATCGGGTGCTTGACGCAATGAGTTCTTCAAGGCTTCATCAAACGATGGCGTGTCAATGCCCACTTCACGCTGGTTAACAATACAACCAGCATGTTTGTGCATAAATTCCACCGGGTCTTCAATGGTAAGAATATGCCCACTTGAATTGTGATTACGATAATCAATCATACTGGCCTGAGTGGTCGACTTACCGGCACCGGTAGCACCAACAAACAGAATCAAACCACGTTTCGACATACCTACTTCTTTGAGGATTTGCGGCAACTGCAGCTGCTCAAAACTTGGAATATCAGTTTCAATACGACGAATTACCATGCTTGGCTGTTCGCGTTGATAAAAAGCACTCACACGGTAACGGCCCAAGCCTTGGCGAGCGATGGCAAAGTTTGCCTCACGACCAGTAACAAAGGCTTCTAGCTGAGCCTCTGTGCGAATGGCGGCTAGCATATCCATGACATGTTCTGGCATTAGTTTTTGCTCAGTTAGTGGCATTAAACGGCCACTCACTTTAGCACTAGGCGGCACACCAACCGATAGATATAAATCGGATGCTTTACGCTCCGACATGTCGCTTAATAGCTCATCGAGTAACATAAACCCTCCTAGAAGTTATTCGGATCTGCAGCTTTAAGTTTAGCGTCTTCATAAGACACCATGCCTTGGTTTACCAACTCTTTTAAGTTTTGATCCAAGGTCTGCATACCGTGTGCCATACCGGTTTGGATAACCGAGTACATTTGCGCCACTTTGTCTTCACGAATCAAGTTACGAATAGCTGGAATACCGGTCATAATTTCGTGAGCAGCCACTCGTCCGCCACCCAGTTTTTTAAGCAGAGTTTGAGCAATTACCGCACGCAGTGATTCTGACAACATGGAACGTACCATGTCTTTTTCTGCTGCTGGGAATACGTCAATCACACGGTCAATGGTTTTAGCTGCTGAGGTGGTGTGCAAGGTGCCAAATACTAAGTGACCGGTTTCGGCTGCGGTGAGTGCTAGACGAATAGTTTCTAAGTCACGTAGTTCACCAACCAGAATAATATCCGGGTCTTCACGAAGCGCTGAACGTAGCGCATTGTTAAAGCTGTGGGTATCGCGGTGCACTTCACGTTGGTTAATCAGACAGTTTTTGTTTTTGTGCACAAATTCTATCGGGTCTTCAATGGTAAGGATGTGCTCATGGCGCTGCTCATTAATGTAGTCGATCATCGCCGCCAAAGTGGTTGATTTACCTGAACCGGTTGGGCCAGTTACTAGCACTAAACCACGTGGGTGTTCGGCGATTTGCCTAAAAATGGCAGGTGCACCTAGTTGCTCTAAACTCAATACTTCTGAAGGAATGGTACGAAATACCGCTGCCGCGCCGCGGCTTTGTTGGAAGGCGTTCACACGAAAGCGCGCTACACCGGGTACCTCAAACGAGAAGTCAATCTCGAGGTTTTCTTCATACTCTTTACGTTGCTTATCGTTCATAATGTCGTAGATCAGACTATGAACTTGTTTGTGCTCTAATGCCGGTACGTTAATTTTACGTACTTCGCCGTCTACCCGAATCATCGGTGGCAATTCTGCAGATAGGTGTAGATCCGACGCGTTATGTTTTACACTAAAGGCCAGTAATTCAGTAACATCCATTTAATTGTTTCCTCAATGTGAGTCTATGAGCAGTATTACCCAAGCACTTCAATTTGTTAACCAAGAAATTCAGCAAGCGTTAGCTAAAGCACATCGCCCCGCAGATGCTGTTGATTTGTTAGCCGTTAGTAAAACCAAACCCTTGAGTGATATTGCCAGCGCCTATCAGGCAGGCCAGCGCAGCTTTGGTGAAAACTATGTGCAAGAAGGCGTAGATAAAATCATCGAAAGCCAACAGCAAAGCTGGTTAAAAGAGCCCATAGAATGGCACTTTATTGGCCCCTTGCAGTCCAACAAAACTCGCCTTGTGGCGGAGCACTTTGATTGGATGCAAACCCTAGAGCGGGCCAAAATCGCCGATCGCTTAGCAGCGCAGCGCCCTAGCAACATGGCGCCCTTGCAAGTGTGTATTCAAGTCAATATTAGCCAAGAACCGGCTAAATCTGGAGTGTTACTGGAAGATGTAGATGCATTGGCTGCACACATTGCGAAACAGCCAGCCTTAACCTTGCGCGGTTTAATGGCCATTCCGCAAAAGCTTGAGCAAGGCCAAGAACTGGCAGCTCAATTTGCTGCCATGCAACAAAAATTTAGCGAATTACAGCAACAATATTCTAGTGTTGATACTCTTTCCATGGGGATGAGTGGCGACATGCAAATGGCAATCAATAACGGCAGTACCATGGTTAGGGTGGGCAGCGCGATATTTGGCCAGCGAAACTAATACCAATCACACTAAGTAAGTGATCAGAAATAGCGCAGGAAAAATACTCGAGAATAAGACAGGATTTTTCGATAAGTAGTTATTCTACAATCAAAAATGCTAACGCAATTATCGAGTATTTTAACCAGCTAGAATGAACAGTGACTTAGTACGATTGGTATAAGAACAATAATAAGGAAAATTGAACATGACAGCTCGAATTGCGTTTATTGGCGGTGGTAACATGGCCAGCAGTTTGATTGGCGGCTTACTTGCTAATGGCGCAAACCCAAGCAACATTACCGCTAGTGATCCTAATACTGAGCAGCAGCAAAATCTTAAGCAGCAGTTTTTAGTAAATGTAACTGGCGATAACAATCAAGCCATTGCCCAAAGCGATGTGATTGTATTGGCGGTAAAACCCCAACTTATGGCAGTGGTTTGCCAAGCCATTGCCGATGCAGGCAATGACTTAAGCAATAAACTGTTTGTCTCTATTGCTGCAGGTGTCAGCGTTAAACGCTTGAAAGGTTTACTGGGTGAGCAGGTTGCCATTGTGCGCACCATGCCTAATACTCCTGCATTGGTTGGCCGCGGTATGACGGGTTTATTTGCTCCAGCAGATGTAAGCGAAGAGCAAATTGCTAGCGCCGAGCAGCTAATGCAAGCAGTAGGTGAAACCTGCTGGGTGGCAAACGAAGATGATATCAACCATATCATCGCAGCAGCAGGCAGTGCCCCCGCTTACTTTTTCCTATTCATGGAAGCTATGCAGCAGCATGCAGAGCAACTAGGCTTTAGCCCTGAACAAGCGCGAAGCTTGGTTCAACAATCAGCTTTAGGCAGTGCCGAACTGGTTGCAGCTAATCCAGACCTTGATTTAGCGACACTTCGGGCCAATGTTACTTCTAAGGGAGGAACGACTGCCGAGGCGATTCGTGTTTTTGAAGAACAAGGCTTACGTAAAGTAGTCGCCAATGCCATGGACGCCGCCGTTGAACGCGGACGCGAAATGGAAAGTTTGTTTTAAATTATTCTGAGGACCTTATGCAAGCGCTTAGTTACTTGATTGAAGTTGTATTCAACCTCTACTTGATGGTGGTTTTACTGCGTGTGTGGTTACAAATGGCGCGCGCCGATTTTTACAACCCGCTTAGCCAATTTGTGGTTAAAGCAACCAACCCCATTGTCGTTCCGCTACGCCGGGTTATCCCAGGATTCGCTGGAGTAGATTGGGCAGCAGTGTTCTTGGCATTAGTCATATCCTTTGCCAAATGGGCTATTTTAATGCAGCTACGTGGCGGTTTTGATTTAACTGCGGTAGCGATTCTGGCCTTGTTTAGCACCCTAAAAGAAGCAGGAATGTTGTTGTTCTGGGTATTGTTACTGCGCGCTATCCTAAGCTGGGTAAGCCAAGGTCGCAGCCCAATAGAGTATGTATTAGGCCAATTAACTGAACCGCTACTTTCACCGATCCGCCGAATTCTTCCTTCCATGGGAGGATTGGATTTATCTGTATTGGTGCTATTTATTGCGCTTAACTTTCTTAATTTGTTAATCGCCGGCTGGGTACCATTCTGGAGCTCTTTGTAATTGCCTAAGCCCGTTAGCTTTGATGACGTAAACCTGCTGTTGCAGGTTTACGTGCAACCTAAGGCGAGCCGCGACGCGATTATTGGCTTGCACGGTGAAGAACTTAAAATCGCCATTACTGCTCCACCGGTTGATGGAAAAGCCAATCAGCACTTGAGCAAGTTTTTAGCGAAACAATGTAAGGTGGCCAAATCCCAAATCTCTATCCTTCGCGGAGAACTTGGTCGCCACAAAACCATTAGCATTGCTCAGCCAAAACAAATCCCTGAGATAATCGCTGGTTTGCTGTAACTTTTATCGCGCAGAATCTTTCTATACTTAAACCATGCATGTAAAAAAGGTCGTCCTCATGAGTAAGTTTTTCTTGGTCAACTTGATCGCCAGCATAATGCTATTTTCTCTACCCAGTCAGGCAGAACAAAAAGCTCAACTGGGTAACTATGAAGTGCACTATGTGGCCTTTAACTCCGCCTTTATTCCAGCAGAAGTCGCCAAAATTTACGGTTTGCAGCGTAGCCGATATAACGGCCTGATTAACATTACCGTGCTCGACAGCAAATCGGCTAACAAGGCTCCAGTTGCAGTAAACATATCAGGAACAGCGCGTAACTTAATTGGTAATCAAAAAAACCTAGAGTTTAAAGAAATTCGCGAAGGCGAGTCGATTTACTATATTGCCGAATTACGTCACAGCAACGAAGAGACCTTTCGTTTCAAGCTCACTATTGATGATGGCAAAAGCCAACAGCTGCTAGAGTTTCAACAAAAGTTCTACGTAGATTAGGGGCTGTTAATCTTTGCTGATGGTTTTACAGCAATTTATTAGCCATTTAAGCAAGGCAGTGAGTGTGCAGTTAAGTGGGCTTAATAATCACTCGCTAACGCTGAATAAATGGCTAAGAAATGCTGCCCGAAGGGTTCAGATAAGCGAACTTTACTCTTTGTTGAACACTTCTCGCTTAGCCCACTAGGCTTCTAAGTGCTCGCCGCGATTAAAGCCCGCTTATCTCGAATAAAATTTCAACACCAAAGATCAACAACCCCTAAACAATCTAAAATACCCAGTCTTAGCTGTTAGTTAAGGCTGTTTCAGCACAGCCCCTTCGATTAAACTACACCAGCCTCTTGTTACTCTAGGACTCAGTATGCAAAAAGTTGTACTTGCCACCGGCAACCCCGGCAAAGTGGCCGAACTTTCGGAATTACTTAAACCACTAAACAAGCAAATTATTGCCCAAAGTGAGTTTGCCATAGAAGATGCCGCCGAGACTGGCACCACCTTTGTAGAAAATGCCATTATTAAAGCCCGCCACGCGGCTAAGATTACTGGGCTCGCTGCCATTGCTGACGACTCGGGTTTAGCCGTAGACTACTTAAATGGAGCCCCCGGTTTATACTCGTCTCGCTACGCTGGCGAAGATGCAAATGATCACGACAACGTGCTAAAACTATTAGATGCTATGAAACAGGTACCGCCAACCCAGCGAGGCGCAGAGTTTCACTGCGTATTGGTTTACTTGCGCCATGCCGATGACCCAGCGCCGCTAATTTGCCACGGTAAATGGCGCGGCAGCATTACCGAAGAAATTCATGGTGCTGGCGGCTTTGGCTATGACCCGGTATTTTGGGTTGAACAACATCAAGCAACGTCTGCTCAAATAAGCAAGGCAGAAAAAAACGCCCTTAGCCATCGCGGTATTGCCTTACGCCAGTTGTTAGCGCAAATGGAAGCTCAAACATGCTAAGGCTTAGCCCTGCACTTAGCCTTTATGTGCACGTGCCTTGGTGCGTGCAAAAATGCCCCTATTGCGATTTTAACTCCCATGGCCTCAAACAAGACTTACCTGAAGCCGATTACATACAAGCCCTGCTGGCAGATTTAGATGCCGACTTAGCCCGCTTCCCTGCCTTACATGGCCGAGCCTTGCACAGTATTTTTATTGGCGGAGGCACCCCTAGCCTGCTATCTGCCCAAGCTATCAGCGATTTATTGCAAGGCATCAAACAGCGCTTGGTTTTAGGCCCTGAGACCGAAGTTACCATGGAAGCCAACCCCGGTACCGCCGAGGCAGAGCGCTTCGCTGGTTATTTTCAAGCAGGGGTAAACCGCTTATCCATTGGCGTACAAAGCTTTCAAGCTGAGCACCTCACCAAGCTTGGCCGCATTCACAGTGATGACGAGGCCATCAAAGCCTTTGAGTTTGCTCAGCAAGCCGGTTTTAAGCGCATTAACCTTGATTTAATGCACGGCTTGCCAAACCAAAGCCTCGAGCAAGCAATGAGCGACTTGCAGCAAGCTTTTGCCCTTGGCCCAAGCCATTTATCTTGGTATCAACTAACGATTGAAGCCAATACCGCCTTTGCTTCTCGCCCTCCCAAATTGCCTAACGAGGATCTGTTATGGGATATTTTTGAGCAAGGCCACCAGCAACTGCAACAAGCAGGCTTTGAGCAATACGAAGTCTCGGCCTACTGTAAAAATGGCGACCGCTCACAACACAATCTTAATTATTGGCGTTTTGGCGACTACCTGGGCATTGGCTGTGGCGCGCACGGCAAAATAAGTGACCTAACTCAACAAGCCATCATACGAACAGAAAAAGTTAAACACCCTAAGGGTTATTTAGCACCAGAGCGCGAATTTATGTTTAAGCACTGGGCAGTTGAGCAAGATGATTTAGCCTTTGAGTATTTCTTAAACCGCCTACGTTTGTTTGAAGATATTCCCAAGGCTGAGTTTATTAACTTAAGTGGTTTGCCGCTTAGCAAGCTTGAGTCATCGCTTAAAGAGGCAAGGCAACAAGAGCTATTAGATGAACATGATCAGCATTGGGCGGTAACAAAAAAAGGCCGTTTATTTCTAAACGACCTTCTCAATTGCTTTACCGATTAAGCGGGTAATTAAGACTCGCGAGCGAATATCAAATCCCACACACCGTGGCCTAAGCGATGGCCGCGGTTTTCAAATTTAGTTAGTGGGCGCCATTCTGGACGTGGCACATAGTCATTAGTGTCAGAAGTATTGCTATAACCCGGTGCAGCTTGCATGACTTCTAACATGTGCTCAGCGTAGTTTTCCCAGTCTGTCGCCATGTGGAATACACCACCAATCTTTAGCTTCTTGCGCAGCACTTCAACAAATTCAAGTTGCACGATACGGCGTTTGTGGTGACGCGCTTTGTGCCATGGGTCTGGGAAAAATAATTGAACAGTATCTAAACTATTGTCTGGAATACTGTCATTCAATATTTCTACAGCGTCGTGTTCAAATACGCGCAAATTAGTAATGCCCGCTTCAACAGCATCTGCCATGCAAGCGCCAACTCCGGGGCGATGTACTTCAATACCAATAAAGTTGGTTTCTGGGGCGGCCTTGGCCATTTCTACTAAAGAAGCTCCCATGCCAAAACCAATTTCTAATACGGTTTTTGCCTCGCGACCAAATACATCCGCCAGTGAGTAGTTGCTGGCTTGGTGGTCTAAGCCCATTTGCGGCCAAAACTCTGTTAATGCCTTTTCTTGGCGTTTAGTTAAACGGCCTTCGCGCTTAACAAAGCTGCGAATTTTACGAAGACGTTTATCTTCAACTTGCTCTTGAGAAGCCTCAGGTGCTTGGTTTTGGTCTTGCTCGCTCATGATATTTCCAGACTAGATTTTGCAGGGACATTCTAAATGTAGAACAGGGCTGGCATTATCCAAAGTTCTCGCCGTTGTGCAAGCTTTGCTCGCTAAAGCTTGCAATGTTTTGCAGCAAAAATTAGCTCGAAAGGTAAACAGCCCCTAGCGTTTATTTGGCGCTAGCGTCCCTACTCGCTCAATCAGACTTTGTTGCTGACTAGGGTTTACCGCTTTAGTCACCACTCGCTTACCCGCCGGGTAATGGCTCAAATTATTACCATTCACCCAATCAGTTTCTGGCCTAATAGGCCGAGGACAAAACCCGCCACCGCAATTTGGGCAAACATTGGCTAAAACGGTTTCCACACATTCTTTACAAAAAGTGCACTCAAAGGAACAAATCATCGCGTTGGTTGCATTGGCTGCTAAGGGTGTTTCGCAGTGCTCGCAACAAGGTCTAAGTTCTAACATAGCGCCTCCACTATTAGGTTTCCTATAATAAACAGGTAATGATGTTAAAGCCCAAGCAAAGAGGGTTGATTATTCACAATGTTAGCTATTTCCAAACAAAGCGGTTTTACCCTAATCGAGCTAGTGATGGTTATTGTGATTTTAGCCATATTAGGTGTAATAACATTACCGAAGTTCCTCAACTTACGCTTCGATAGTAAAGCTGCCACATTAGAAACTATTGGTGGAGCAATGAGAGAAGGCTTGCATTTGGTCTATAGTGAAGCAGCCTTGCAAAATAAAACCAATGGCAACAGCGAAATAGACTATTTGGGTACTCAACTTCCTGTTTACCAAGGCTATCCCGCGGTAGATGGCAGCGATAGTTTTCAGCAACTGAATACTCAAGTGCAAGCATGGTTGGATATAGATTCTGTGGCCTTACCTTCGATCATTGCCAATAATGATGCCGCTCCCTTTTTTGTGGACAAATCGACTGCATTGAATCGAATTTACATCTTCTTTTCTGATGATTTAGCCGATAAAAGTGTATTCTTTGATTGCCATGTTTTATATACCAATCAAGAGAATGGCAACGGCCCTAGCGTTACTGTCAAAACATCAGACTGTTGATCAAGCAACATTAATGGAATGTACTCAGCAAAAACATTTAGGATAATTTAATGACCTCCAAACCAAAATCTCGGCAGTTTATTGACCAAGAGTTTCATGGCGGTGATGCTCCTCTCTACGAGGGCCAAGGCTATAGTTTTAAACAAGCACAGCATATGTCTACCGTAGTCTATCAACCTGCCCACCTAAATCCTTCAGCTCCCGCGGGCATGCAAGGCAAAGGACGTTTAGATGGCACTTGGATTTACAGTGAAGAGCCAGACAAAGCCGAAGGCATTTTAGCCAGTGGTATAGAGCTGGTGATGGATTCAAGCCTAGAAGCCAATGGCAGTATCGGTTTGCATCAACATACTCATACCGAAGAGCTTTATTATCTGCTCAGTGGTGAGCTTGTTATTACCGTGGTTGAAGGAGAGGAGCAGCAAACCCAAACCCTTAAAGTTGGCGACTCCCACTGTATTCACCCTGGACAAAGTCACTTTGTGCAAGCTGGCTCTACTGGCGCTCGCTTTATTGTGGTTGCCGCCAAAGTTAACAATTAGGACTTCGTAAATTGCTTTTCAACAACACGCCCGCCGCCATTAACAGTGCAGCGATTATTGGCTGCAACTGGGGCTTAGTGCACTTAAGCGCCCTTCAACAAAGCCAAGTAGAGGTTAAAGCTTTACTTGATTTAGACATAAACAAAGCCCAGCACCTAGCAAAGCAACATGGCATTGCTGCGGCTTGCAATAACATCGACCAATTGCCACCAGTAGATTTAGTGATTATTGCCAGCCCTGCAGCCTCGCATTTAACGCTTATCGAGCATTTTAAGCACACCGCGATCATTTGTGAAAAGCCGCTAATGGGCTTAACTACAACCCAGCCCTTATCGAGCTGGCCGCAAAACCTATGGGTGAACTATGCCTTTAATTACTTAGCAAGCGCTCAGCTTATCAATAGCTTGCTGGAGGCCGAACAACCAGTTAAGGCGCACTTAAGCTCACAGGTAAACTTGCCGCTTAACTTTACTTTAGAACAGTGGTTTTTAGAGACAGCTAGCCATCCCCTTTCTTGGTTACTCCATAAACTCGGCGAACAAAAGCAGCTCTCTTCTACGAAATGCCAGAGGCAGTATGATAATCAGCACTTAAGCTTAAAGCTTGCATGCAAGCAGCATCAGATTGAGGTGGATTTTAGTTTAGGTGGATCTCCGGGCATCTTTCATCAAATACGCTTAACGCAATGCGACAATAACATTGAGTTGCGGGGCGAATATGTACCTGGTCATGCTTGGCGTTTTGCGCCGGTGTTGTTAAATGGAGTAGCACAAAATCAAGGGGAATATCATCCACAAGATTGTTGGTTACAAGCCAATCATCGCTCTACATCCGCCATCATCGAGCACTTACGTGGCCACACCAGTAAACAGGAACTACTCGCTGCTGGCGGATTTAGCCCCAATAAAGCGCTTTGGTTAGAACAAAGCCTAATGGGCGAGTAGCCACACAAAGATAGCGGTTGTTTCTTAGGCTTAAGCGCGGGAAAATAGCAGCAACTTTCATTATTTGAGCAGAGTGTGAAAAATGAAACTCGATAGTAAAGACAAGTTAATACTCGATTTGCTGCAACGAGACGTAAGCATCCCGCTCAACGACATCGCCGAACGGGTGGGTTTATCGGCAACCCCTTGCTGGCGTAGAGTGCAAAAACTAGAGCAAGCAGGCTTTATTCGCCACAAGGTCGCCTTACTCGATAGGGCTAAACTCAACCTAGGCGTAACCGTGTTTGTAAGTGTGCGCACCTCGCAGCACGACCAACAATGGTTGGATCAATTCAAGCAAGCCATTCAAGATATTCCAGAGATCATTGAAGCTCACCGCATGAGTGGCAGTATCGACTACCTGTTGCAGGTTGTAGTACCGAGTATCGACGACTACGACAAAGTATATAAGCAACTGATCGAACGCTTAGCTTTTACCGATGTAAGCTCTGCCTTTTCTATGGAAGTCATGAAATCGACCACCTCGCTGCCAACCCACTATTTAAACTAAGCACTTTTAATGACCAACAATCTCGCAAACTTTTCCAGCCGAGTAGTTACTTGGTATCACCAAGCTGGGCGTAAACACCTGCCTTGGCAGCAAGACAAAACACCCTACAAAGTTTGGCTGTCGGAAATCATGCTGCAGCAAACTCAAGTGGCTACGGTTATTCCCTACTTTGAACGTTTTATGCAACGTTTCCCTACGGTGAGTGACTTAGCTAAAGCCGACACAGATGAAGTGTTGCACCTTTGGACCGGCCTCGGTTATTACGCACGAGCGCGTAATTTACACAAAGCCGCTAAAGAGATTGCCGAGCAACATAATGGGCTATTTCCCGAAGATATCGACCAAGTTATTGCTCTACCAGGCATTGGCCGTTCAACCGCTGGCGCGGTATTGTCTTTATCCTTAGGACAACGCCATGCCATTTTAGATGGTAACGTAAAGCGAGTACTCGCTCGTCACCAAGCGATAGCAGGTTGGCCAGGTAAAAAGCCGGTAGAAAACCAACTATGGGAAATGGCCGAAGCCAATACGCCAGAGCAACAAACCACCGAATACAATCAAGCAATGATGGATTTAGGCGCCATGGTCTGCACTCGCAGCAAACCTAGTTGCGAGGTTTGCCCTGTAGCAGAAGATTGCCAAGCGCTTAAGTATCAGCGTCAAGGCGACTTCCCTGGTAAAAAGCCTAAAAAAGTATTGCCAGAAAAACCCACTCAAATGTTGATTTTGCATTGGCAGCAGCAGTTTTTGCTCTATCAACGCCCCATGCAAGGGCTTTGGGGAGGCCTATATTGCTTCCCTGAAATTAATATTGAAGACAGCATTAATGATTGGCTAAATCAGCATCGAATGAGCGCCGATGCCATTTATGAGCTCTCGCCGCTAAGGCACACCTTTAGCCACTACCATTTAGACATTCAACCTTCGCTCATCGAGCTTAGCGAAGCGCCTAACTTACAAGTCATGGCAGACAATCAACAACTTTGGTATAACATGCAACAAGCACCCAAAGTTGGCTTAGCTGCCGTTACAGAAAAGCTGTTAAAAATAGCGCAACAAGCACTTTAATTTAGCCTTTGCCTCCCTTAGGCAAAGCAAGGAAAAAGGACCTATTATGGCTAGAACCGTATTTTGCCAACGTTTAAAAAAAGAAGCCGAAGGCTTAGATTTTCAACTGATTCCTGGTGATGTGGGCAAGCGCGTTTTTGACAACATCAGCAAAGAAGCCTGGACCGAGTGGCAGAAAAAACAAACCATGTTCATCAATGAGAAAAAGCTTAACTTGATGAATCAAGATGACCGCGAGCTACTGCAAGCAGAAATGGTTAAGTACCTGTTTGAAGACGGTGAAGTGGATATTGAAGGTTACACACCACCAAGCCAATAAACTCCGAGGCTAAACCCAAAAAAAACAGAGCACTAGCTCTGTTTTTTTATTTCTAGTAATTAGGGTCTGTTGATCTTTGGTGTTGAAATGTTGTTCGAGAGAAGCGGGTTTTAATCGCGGCGAGCACTTAGAAGCCTAGTGGGCTAAGCAAGAAGTGCTTAACAAAGAGTAAAGTTGGCATATCCGAACCCTTCGGGCAGCATTTCTTAGCCATTTATTCAGCGTTAGCGAGTGTTTATTAAGCCCACTTAACTGCACACTCGCTGCCTTGCCTAAATGGCTAATGAATTGCCGAAAAAACCATCAGCAAAGATCAACAGACCCTAAGGTTAACGATTAGGCGGCACTTGAAAATAGGCATTTTCAGCGTCTTGGTAAGCGCTTAAATCCACTTCTTTACCTTGGTAGCTCAGCGATATTTGCGCCGGCTCACTAACAGTGACAGCAAATGGAGCTTGCCCCTGCCATTGCTGGTAAGTGCCAGCTTCTATGGTTTGATTAACTAAAGTACGCTGCTGGCTATCCACAATCCGCAACTTAAGCTCACCATTCACCCTCACGCTAATAGTCGCTGGGCGGTAGTAATGGCGCGGATAGTCATGTGGATACCAATAGTCCCAAGGATCATCTAACCAATATATCGGTGGTGGTAGCACAATGATAGGTGGCAATATTTCTTCCGGTGGGATCACCTCTTCTGGCGGCGGAGCAATCGGTAGTTCCACCTCTGGCTGATCAACTTCGGGTAATACTTCAGCGATTGGAGGCTCAGGCTCTAACTCAGGCAGTTGTTCTGGCTCTGGAAAGTCCATACCCATGTCCATGTCAAACTCATCTTCAGCAATGGCCGCCGTTGGCATTTGGCCAGCTATAACAAGCAAGATCATAGCGAGGTAGAGCTGTTTCAACATAATCGACTCAAACTTTGGTGAACTCTTTATTAGCCTAGCCATTCAAGTCAGTTAAAGCCATAACACTTATTGCTAACTAGCCCCAACACACTTTTCTGATAAGCTTAATTCTCACTCGATAAAGGACTAATGCTGTGGCTTGGCAAATCTTAAGTATTGTTGCACCGCTAATAATTATTGTGGTGTTGGGCCTAATTTATGGCCGTAAACACCGACCCGACATTAGCGCCGCTAATCGCATGAATATGGAGATATTCTGCCCTGCCTTAATCTTCTCGGTGTTGGCAAATACCCAGTTAGAGCTAGCCGATTATAGCGAACTGCTACTAGCATCAATTTGGGTAGTGTTAGGTTCCGGCCTAGTATTGCTTCCTCTGATTAAGCCTTTAGGGTTAAAGGCGCGTACCTTTTTGCCACCAATGATGTTCAACAACGCCGGTAACTTGGGGCTACCACTGATTATTTTAGCCTTTGGCGAAGTAGCCATGCCGATTGCAGTGATTCTATTTGTGGTTGAAATGGTCTTACATTTTTCGGTAGGCCTATATTTTATTGATACCAAAGCAAAATTGCTTTCAACACTGCGCATTCCGGTGATTGTTGCTGCCATTGCCGGCATAGTTTGGGGTGCCTTAGATCTCTCGCTACCCAAAGTCATTGCCACGCCAATAGAAATGCTCGGACAAATATCGGTTCCGCTAATGCTATTTACCCTAGGAGTAAGATTAATCGATGTAGATTTAAAAGATTGGCGCATCGGTATGATTGGCGCTATCGCTTGCCCTCTTAGCGGCCTATTGTGTGCTTTCATCGCCATTGCGATTTTGCCGCTCAACAGCTTGCAGCAATCTTGCTTAATTTTGTTTGCAGCTTTACCGCCCGCCGTACTCAACTTTATTATTGCCGAACAGTATCAAATTGAACCGCAACGGGTAGCCTCCATTGTAATGCTGGGCAACATTGCCAGTTTAGTGTTTATCCCGTTAGCCTTATTGTGGGTATTACCTGCTAGTTAACTACAAGCTAAGCTGCGTTCTTTACCCCGCATTTACCGCTAAGTTATTCAAGGCAAATTAGAATTCCTGTCTAAGTCCACTATATTTATCTTAATACGCGCTCGCATAGTGGACTTAAAAATGAAAATAAGAACAAAGTTTTTGCTGTTGTTACTCGCAGGAGTGGTTATCCCAGTATTGGTGATTTCCATCATCACTGTTTGGAGCGTGCGCAATAGCGCTGAACTCAACTTTGAACAAAGAAGTACTGCAGAGCTCGGGCACATTGATACCACCTTTTCCATCTACCTAAACGGCCTAGCCGAAGATGCTAAATTTCTCGCTACCTCTAAAGTCATCCGACAACTGGACCATAGTGTAACCACCTATATGGGCAAACCCAGCACCATGATGACTCCTGATAAAATTGGCGGTGTAGAGCAAGAAGCCTTTCACTTTATGCGCGAGTTTGGCGAAGCGCGGCCCGACTTAGCCTATGTCTACTTGGCGATGGACCATGGTGGTTATATTCAATGGCCCTTAGGTAAAAACTCTGCCGACTACGACCCAAGAGTGCGGCCTTGGTACCCTTTATCTATAAACTCGACAACCCCGGTACGTATTCCCGCCTACCAAGATTTAATCTCTAAAACCCCCTTGGTGGACTACATGGTGCGTTTTGAAGGCGCCAAAGGAGCATTTGGTACTATTGGCGTAGATGTCACCCTAAGTAAACTGACAGACTTAATTAAAAAAGTGAAGTTTGGTGAACAGGGCTACATCATCATGATTGAAGACAGCAATACGATTTTGGCTGACCCATCAAGTGAAGAAAACCTGTTTAAAGCGATTGGCGACGTGGCAAGCTATCAGGCTATTCAAAGCGCATCGCCAGGCTTACACACCATAGAAAAAGACGGTGAAACGTGGTTAGCCAACGTGTATTTATCTCCTGATCTTAACTGGCGCTTTATTGGCTTTATGCCTGCCAGCGAAGTGTATCAACAAGCCAACTCGCTAATAACGCTGATAATAGGCGTTGCCATTTTGATGATGGTGGTATTTATCGCGATAGGCTTTACCTTGATGAACGTTATCACCAAACCGATGATTACCATCACCGAAGGCCTAGAGGGTATCGCATCTGGTGAAGGCGACTTAACCCAGCGTTTAGATATCCAATCTAACGATGAATCGGGGCAAATGGCCAATGCCTTCAACCGCTTTGTTGAATCGATTAACTCACTGGTTGCCAGCATTAAAGGTAATAGTGAACAAGTAGATAACTCCGCGGCGCAAGCCAGCGAATTGTCCAGCACCATGAAGCAAATTGCAGAGGGGCAGTTAGCGGCTGTAGAACAAGTTTCAACGGCATTCCATGAAATGGTAGCCACTTCTAATGAAGTGGCGTCAAACTGTAGCCAAGCGGCTTCTAGCGCCGACGATAGCCAGCAACAGGTAGAAGAAGGTCATCAACTTATTCAAGATACGGTGCGCGCCGTTAGCCAACTAGAAACCACCTTGAATGAGTCAAATCAAGCCATGGATGAACTGTCGCAAGAATCAGCTAACATCACTGTAATCTTAGATACCATTCGTGGCATTGCTGAACAAACCAACTTGTTGGCCTTAAATGCCGCCATTGAAGCCGCCCGAGCGGGTGAGCAAGGCAGAGGATTTGCAGTAGTTGCAGACGAAGTGAGAACCCTGGCTGGCCGCACCGCAGAATCTACCGAAGAAATCGACAAGCTATTGAGTAACTTGCGCCAACAAACTTCCAATGTAGCCACTAAGCTCTCTAGCAGTATTGAACACTCAACCACCTCGGTAACCGCCACTAACCAAACCAGCACAGTGTTTGAGGCTATATTGCAATCGGTACTTACCATTCGAGACATGGCCACGCAAATTGCAGCTTCAGCAGAAGAGCAGCACTTGGTAGCAGAAGAAATCAATCGCAACATCACCGATATTCATGACGGTTCTAGTCAAGCAAACGAGGTTTCTCAACAACTAGAGCAAAGCGCAACTGCTCTTAACTCTCTAGCGGGAAGCTTGCAAGAAATGGTATCGCGATTTAAAACAAACTAACAAAACGAAAAATTAAAAAGCCCAAGCACTTTGCTTGGGCTTTTTGTTAGATAAATCTAGCGATTCTCTAGGCGACTGTAATCCAACACACCCGATTCCAAAGGCTCAGCTTGGAGGTAAACTTGATGTAAGCGATCACTAAATGGCCAAAACTCGTTGTTGGTTCTGCGGATCCCATAACGTTTCATAAATGCTTGATAGCCTTGTTCGTTATGCACTTGCACCAAAGTTTGTTGTAATTGTTTCAGCTCAGACTTTTCGACTTGCCAAAATGCACCAGGATAAGCCCCTACTAAGCCAGGCAAAACAGATATGGTGTCTTGATCTGGCAAACGGTTATTGTCTTCTAAGAACAAGCTAGAAATGTTGGTATGAGCGTTATGCCTCAATAGCGTGTAGTACTCAGGCTCCTCTTTCTCTACGTCGTCGACTTGAATAAACACCACTTGCGGCAACAGCTTAATTGAGCCACCGCGCCAAGCGCCTACTTGAATGGCAAAATCAGTCACTTCTCGTGAATATTGCGGCCAGGTTATTTGATGCTTTTGGCTTAATACTGGTGCTAATTTCTCACCAATCATGTCAAACAACTGCTGTTTGTATGGTCCGTCTCCGCTATATTCCACTGCACTTTTGAAGAAAGCCTCTTGTGGGCGAGACTCAACAAACTCGATAATATTTTTGTCTGCACCGACATACCAGCTACGCAGTTCATCATAACGCATTTCAGCAGGTAAGAATGAGGCAAAGCTGCCTTCACCTTCCATACGTAAAAAGTCCATGTATAAACGGGTTACTAATTGATGACCTAAGTTGCCGTATGGGTCAAACCCAGCCACTAATAAGTAATGAATTCGCTCAAACAAGGAGTAATCAATAACCCAAGCGGTTTTTGGCTGCCTGCCTACGGTGCCTTTTACAACGCTGGCACTGTCAAAGTGGCGGAAGATAGTAAGTGCGGCATTTTGGTTTACCCCATCACCATCCCACAGTAAATCTAAATTGAGTATCGAGCTGTCTTTACTCAACCATTGATTAACATGGTCGATACTGGCATCCATAAATTTGCGGTGACGCTTAGAGTAGTTAAGCCATGCGCTAATTGGCAGCACATTACTTTGCTCAACCGATGGCATTCTTAAGTGGTCGCTCTGTTCAACTAAGAACTCTGCTTGCTCTTGTTCATAGCGATTATCGGGGTTGGCGAAATATACCCAGAAGTGGTCTTGAATAACATTTAAAGCCACCTGCCCGCGACAAACAGGCCCTTTCATAAAGCCCATAATAAAGGTTTCGGCATCATCCAACATAAAGCGATAACGACCGTTCACAGTAAGATCCTGAAAAGCCACAAAAGGATTACCCGCCACTCTAGGCTCGTAATTCGGCAAGCTGTCTACCTTGGTATCGTCACCTAAAAACCACTCGGTCCAGCGCTGCTGGCGAGCCTTGTCTAAACGATAAGGAATATGGGTTTTCACCACAATGGTTTCGCGCTCTGGAGCCAAGCGGTAATACACGCGGCTTACATCTGGGTCATCGTAAGGACGACGGGTTGCTATTTCATCAATGGGTGTACCTGGGGCGGTTCGAGAGCGCACCAGTTTAAAAAATGCAGGGCGAGTATTTGGGTCATCACCAAAATACAAATGAGTAATGAACAGGTGTTCATAAATATAACGCGCCATTAACTGCTGTTTGAGCGAGTCACCGTTTAGAAAAGCCTCCCAATAAGCAACCTGCTCAGCAAGCTGATTATGTGCGCTTAAGTCATCGGCCATCGGCGCGCCGCTAGCTAGCCAAGCAGCTAACGTATCAAACTCGGCATCGCTAATTGCCGGCAGCCCATAGGGCATTCCCCATTCAGGATGTGAAGCCTGCACCTTAGCGTAGCCTTCAATACCAACACACTGCTGGGCTCGATCTAAAGCAAAATCAAAGGCCTCGGGATCTAGGATCTCGTTACCGGGGTCTAGGTAATCGCGCTTTTGTTTTAAGGCTTGGTACATTACCCCCGCTTCTAAATTCGCTTGTTCGCTTTGAATACGCTCATTTAATACCGGGTTAAAACCTTTCTGACGCCACATTTGCGTAGACTTAGCGTCGGTATATAGGCGGGTGGTTGGAGCGGCAGTCACTCTGCTGGCATTGTACACGCGCTCAGTAGTTACACCGCGGTCAATCCCGGCTGCAGAAGTAAGTTTTAACTGGCAAGGCGCGTCGTAACAGGCATGACACATCACACAACGCTGGTCTAAAATTGGCTTTACCTCTGCAAGGAACTCTGCAGCAGGAGGATGGCTCTCTGAAAAAACTCGCGTTTGTACCGAGGCTTCGCCAAATTGTTGATCAAACTGATTAACAATTACGCTTGAACAACCTACTACAAGCAGCAGCCCCCAAAAAATACTAAAACGTCGAAACATAGCTCATCCCTGATACAGCCTTATCTTTACTATTAGGCGCTTAACAATAGCCTAAGTATATAACAACTAAGCAGCTTAGCGCGCTTTTAGATTGGCCAGCTAACACAAGCAAACGAGATACAGGTTTGTGGTTTTATTAGTAAAAAAAGCAGTCAACAGCGCTAATTGCAGTGAGATAAAGCACAACATGTGTCTGTTCATTTTTAGAAGTGACTGGCGCATTTAGCTACTTCCCTAGCCAGCTTTAAATTTTTGCCTTCCAACCTTCCAATCAACTGTCGAATAAAAAAAGCACAAAAATAACTTGCAAAGTAAATGATAATGATTATCATTTAGATATAGAAATAAACGAGGACAACACTATGATTAAAACATTAACTTTTGCCAGCATGCATTTCACTATCGCTTTTTTGGTCACTTGGTTGTTAACTGGTGACATGATGATTGGCGGTTTGGTCGCCATAGTAGAGCCAGCAGTAAACAGTGTGGCTTACTTCTTTCACGAAAAAGCATGGACCAAATGGGGCTTCAACCGCCCTCAACCAGCCAAGGAATATGCATGTTAGACCAACAACGCGTTCAACAAATGGATATCAATATTTTGGTAAGCATTGTAAACATGCAAATTAGAAATGAGTTCTCTAGCTTTACTGAACTATGCAGATTTTACGAGCTAAATCAGAGCCAATTGAGCCAACGCTTAGCGTCAGCAGGCTACCAATTGCAAGCTAAGCAACAACAGTTTACCGCGGCCTAATCACATACTCCGCTCTGCTCTACAAAGCGGATGGCTAGTTTACATAAGCACTTAAAAAGAATAAGCAGCTTGGTAAATAGTTAAACTACTCTGCACTGGCATTCATCGCGCTATAAGCACGGTAGGCAAATACTAAAAAGAAAGCTTCGAGTACTTGCCCAAAGACTCGATTAGCAAACACCCATATGCCATTGGCGTTATTGTCTAATAACCAATGATGCACAGCCCAAACCGGTATCATGGTAACCCCTGCAACCACTATCACACCCGCTAGCAAAGGCCACTTATAGGCTTCGGTTTGCCGCCAACTTGCGCTAATTGCTTCCACGGGATTGCTTTTATTTAGTACACAGTGTAAATCTGCCACCAACAACCGACTGGCGATGACAATACCAGGCAACACAAAAAAGCTCAGGCCAAGCATTACCAAAGCAAAACAAATTGCCACTACCGTAAACAACAAAGGCCAAATACTTAACGACGCTTGGAAGCAGCGAGCAATTGACCAAGGTTGCTGTTTAAACTGGGCGCGCATGTACAAAATGATTGCACCTTGATAAACAGGCTGCATTAACAAACCTATTATCACAAACATCCAGTAATTTGCGGTAGAAGGCTCGCTAGGGTTTTGAACATATTGGCTTTGCAGTGCGGCAAAAGGAACAGCAAAGGGCAAAACCATTAATGCCAATTGAGTAAAATGCTGACGGTAAAAACGTAAGCTATCGGCCAACCAGTCCCATAAACCAACTATTGCCATACTGCTTTCACTACTCCTTTAAAACCGCCAACCAACACGTTTATGCTAAACCAATGCACTGATGTAATTGATTTAGTGAGGCTATTGTCCAGTTTACATTTTCCAATGGCTGATATTCAGGTTCACAGCTCTTGCTTCTTTGTAACCACACACTGCTCATCCCCGCTGCATTAGAGCCTTGAGCATCATTCACCAAGTTGTCTCCCACATAACAACATTGGCTAAGCTCAAGCTTGGCCAATTGCGCGGCTTGCTGAAAAATCTCTGCTTTAGGCTTAGCAACACCAGCCGCTTCTGCGGTTAGAACAAACTCAAAATAATCGAACAAGCCAGCTGCACGTACTTTTCGCTGTTGCATATCTTCTGGCCCATTAGATACTAACGCCAGGCGCCAGCCTTGTTGCTTAAGCTGATCTAAACAAGCCAAGGTATCACCGTACAACACCGTTGCATCAATATATTGCTGCATGAAATATTCGAAAGCCTGCTCAGCAGCATCAGCACTTAAACTCTTATCTTGCAAAGCCTCGCGCGCGCGGGCTTGGCGCATTTCAGCGGCGCTAAGTTTACCTTGTAAAAAAGCTGGATAATGAAGTTTTAGCGCACGCTTCCAATGGCTTAGGGCATCATCAGCTTGCGAGGGCCTATATTTACCAAACAAAGCTTTAGCGGCGGTTTCGGTAGCAACTCCGTCATCCACTAAGGTGTCGTCTAAATCAAACATTAGCATCTTGGCTTGGATTGGTTTAATCATCGGTATTCCTTTTATTTTCAGTCAGATTAGCGACAGGAAATAAGAAGTCAACGATTGTTTACAGCAAGTCCTTCTGCCTTCCCCCAAAAAGCTAGTGATCTAATCGGCCAGTGCTAACGTTATATTGAGGCAAAACACAATTGGAAGGACTCATCATGAAAACTCAATCTGTTGGCCTAAGTGATGTTACCGTGCTTTTTTACCCAAGCGACAACCCTTATCAGCTGCAATCTATGCTGTTAAAAGATCAAGTTGTGAATTGCCAAGGCAGAGTGGTGATCCCCAGCAAACACAAACAGGGAAAAATTATTGTTGCCGTGATAGCCGGCCAAGCCGACTTACTAAACTTACTCGGCGACCGATTTGATGTAAGCCCCTTGTCTGTGGCTTAAGATTTAGCAGCTGCGGTATCTTTAGAAGACACTGTATCCTCCAAATCAGCTTCCGCACACATATAAGCGCGACTAGAACAAAATGGCGTAAGCGGCACACTGGGCTCTAATGGCTGTTCTTGCTCGGCCAATTGACGTTGATGCTTATTGGTGACTCTAGCCACAATATAAAAAGCCATTCGCAGTGCCAATAATCCAAATACAACCGTTCCGACTGCTTGACCACCCAACACGCCCAACGGGCCAAACCACTGTCCACCTAAATAAACAAAAGGGATTGTGCCTAGAGTTGCTTTACCAAAATTAAGCATGGTAGAGGTGCTTGGGTAACCAAGATTATTAAAGGCAGCGTTAGCCACAAACATCGCCCCATTAAATACAAAGCTAAAGCTTATCCAGGTACAGAAGAAACCAATAACAGTAGCCGCTTCGCCACCCACGCCAAACACATCCACAATAACGTTTTGCCCTAACAGCAAAATTAACGACACGGCAACAACAAACCCACCGTTAAACCAAAGCGCTTTGCTTAAGGCCTCATGTACTCTAGCGTAATTATTTGCACCAAAGTTTTGCCCAACAATAGGGCCAATGGCGCCAGATAACGAGAATATCATGCCAAATGCCACCGGCATTATACGTCCAACCACAGCCCAACCCGCTACGTAGGCATCGCCAAAAATAGCAATAGAAGCAGTAACATAGGCATTGCCCAAAGGGGTGGCTACATTGGTCATCATGGCAGGAGCTGCCACCTTTAAGATAGCGCGCAGATCTTCCAGCCACTTTTGCAAACTAAAGCCAGCAAACAACTGGTGCTTGTAGACCACTCCAGACAAGGCAACACCCGCAACCACAAAGCGCGCAATAACCGAGGCAATAGCGGCACCAGGTAATCCAAGTCCAAGCGCAAATATAAATATCGGATCGAGTACCGCATTTACCCCACCGCCAGCCAAGGTAGACCACATCGCCCGTTTTGCATCACCTACCGAGCGCAGTGCAGCGCCACCACTCATGGCCAAACCAAGAATCGGTAGCGAAGGCAGCAAGATTCTTAAATACTGTACTGCAAGTTCATGGGTTCTGGCCTTAGCGCCAATCAAGCTCAATAGCTCTGGCGCAAAATACCAAGCCAAAGCGGCAAAAGCAGCGCTAATCAAAAAACCAGTAAATAAGATATTGGTGACTAACTGCTTAGCCCGCGCTTTATCTTGCTGGCCAATCGCTTTTGACACCAAGGCGGTCATCGCAATCGATAAGCCAATAGAAATTGAAGTGGTAAAAAATGCGATAGTACCGGCGTAGCCTACCGCTGCTGCAAGCTCAGCCTCACCCAGTAAGCTAATAAAAAACAGATCGGCTAAATCAACCAAAAATAAAGCAGTTAAGCCAATGGCATTGGTGGAGGACATAACAACAATGTGGCGAAAAATATCACCAGAGACGAACTTTGCCTTTGGCATAGAAACTCTCAAAACAACTGGGTAATTTCTAGTGTAGGCGCTAATTAAAACGAAGTCATTGGCGAAATAGCCCCTTAATTAAAGGGGCTATTGCTAGTTAAATTTAGCTAAAGCTAGCACGTAGCTCTTTGGTTGCTAATACCATGTTGTTTAAGGCTGCCTCAGTTTCCTGCCAATTACGGGTTTTTAAGCCACAATCTGGGTTTACCCACAAGCGTTGCAATGGGATCCATTGTGCTGCTTTATCTATCAACGCCTTAATATCATCAATGCTAGGAATGTTAGGCGAATGAATATCGTAAACACCTGGGCCAATTTCATTTGGATACTCAAAGTGCTCAAAGGCCTGCAACAAACTCATCGCCGAACGAGAAGTCTCAATGGTTAATACGTCGGCATCCAATGCGGCAACCGCCGGCATAATGTCATTAAACTCGCTGTAACACATGTGAGTATGGATCTGCGTTTCTGGCTTGGCGCTAGCGGCTGACAACTTAAAGGCCGATACCGCCCAGTTTAAATAGTCATCCCATTGGCTGCGTTTAAGCGGCATACCTTCGCGAATAGCAGGTTCATCAATTTGAATAACTTGAATACCGGCTTGTTGTAGCTCGGCCACTTCATCATTAAGGGCGATAGCGATTTGCTCAGCGATTTGGGCGCGGCTAATATCCTCTCGGGCGAAGCTCCACGTCAAAATAGTCACCGGACCAGTTAGCATGCCTTTAACCGGCTTGTTAGTTAAGGATTGCGCATAACAGCTCCACTCAATGGTAAGAGGTTTAGCGCGCTCGATGTCATCTACAATAATTGCTGGTTTTACACAACGCGAACCATAACTTTGCACCCAACCAAAGCGGCTGGCAATAAAGCCATCTAATAGCTCGGCAAAATACTCAACCATGTCGTTACGTTCGGCTTCACCATGCACTAACACATCCAAATCTAAGCGCTCTTGACACTCAATCGCATCCTTAATGTGTTGCGCAAGCGCAGCATCATAATCAGCTTGGCTTAGTTGCCCAGCCTTATATTCGCGACGCTGACGACGAATTTCATTGGTTTGTGGAAATGAACCAATAGTAGTGGTTGGCAAGGGTGGCAATTTCAAACTTTGCTGCTGAATCTCTTGGCGCTGTTCAAAGTTTAAAGTACGCTCACGCTCAGCCGAGGTTAAGGCGCTAATTCGCTGCTGCAAGCTGGAGTTGTTTTTCTTGCTAAGGTTTTGCAAAGCGGCACTGTATTGGCGAGATAGCCGCAAGGCGTCGGCTTCACCGTTTAGCGCTTCATCAAGTATTTGCAGCTCAGACAATTTTTGCTCCGCAAAAGCCAAACGATACTTAGCATCACCTAAGTCCGTTTCACTCTCTAGATCAAGCGGGCTGTGCAATAAAGAACAAGACGAGGCAAGCCACAGGCGCTCACCTAAACGAACTTTAAGTGAGCTGTAGTTCTCGATAATCTCTGGCAAATTTGCTCGCCATACATTGCGACCATTAATTACACCGGCAGACAGTACCCACGCTTCAGGTAACCAAGTTAGTACTTGCTCAAGCTGTTGTGGAGCGGCAGATAAATCTAAATGCAGCCCGTCTACCGCCAATTGCTTAATCACCTCAGCATTGTCTAACACATCTGCAAAGTAGCTGGTCAAAAGTAACTTAGTGGGGCTGAGCTTTGTTTTATAAGCAGCTAATAATGCGTCTTGCCATTGCGAATCGAGCTCTAGGCCCAAGATAGGTTCGTCCACTTGAACCCACTCTACACCTAAATCAGCAATAGCTTGGAAGATCTCGCGGTAAACCGTTAACAACTGTGGCAATAACGACAAACGGTCAAAATCACTGGCTGCTTGGTCGTCATTTTTACCTAGGTACAGGTAAGAAACAGGCCCCAAAATAACTGGCTTAACTGCATGGCCTTGCTCAAATGCTTCGCGAATTTCATCAAACAGTTGCTGCCACTGTAGGCTAAATACACTGTCTTCAGAAAACTCCGGCACAATGTAATGGTAATTGGTGTTAAACCATTTGCTCATGTCTGATGCCGCATGATTACAGCCACAGCCCTGTTGGCCACGAGCAATTGCAAACATGCTATCTAGGTTAATTTGCTCAGACTGGTGACGCTTAGGCAGGTTGCCTAACAATAATGAGGTATTGAGTACTTGGTCGTACCAAGCAAAATCGCCGACGGTCACCCAAGCTTGACCGCTGTCTTTTTGCGCTTGCCAGTTTTGTTGGCGAATGTTTTTGCCAACTTGTAATAACTCTTGCTGCGAAGATTCGCCACGCCAGTAGCTTTCTAAAGCAAATTTTAGTTCTCGTTGCTTACCAATTCTTGGGTAACCCAATATGTGAGTAGTGCTCATATCAATATCCTTTTAGCCGTCTAGATGTATAAATCCATATTGACCAGAGCGAGGCCTCAACACAATTGAAAAGCCATCAAGTTAAATTGAATTTCTCTCAACTCTGCTTAATCCAGTGAAAACTGGTTATACAGAATTAAAGCGATCCCCATACCTATATTGAAAAATATTCATGTTAAGCCATCTAACTTGGCACTTATATGTACAAACAAACCTGAACTGCCTAAGCTGCAAATTCGCCCAAACACTTAAAGGAACTAGCCAGATAAATGTTAGAGATAAAGCATTTACGTTGCATTCAAGCTATTGCTGCTAGCTCTTCTTTAAAGTCAGCGGCTGCTAAGTTGTTTATTACAGATTCGGCGCTATCTCACCAGCTAAAAGACTTAGAGCAACGCATCAATAGTCACCTAGTGTTAAGAAAGCAACAGCCCTTGCAACTCACCCAACACGGCCAGCAACTGCTTAGTTTAGCCCAGCAAGTGCTGCCTTTAATTGAACAAACCGAGCAACAATTTAGCGCCGCCCAACAACAGCAAACACGTTTAAACATTAGTGTTGATTGTCATGCTTGTTTTCAATGGCTACTACCCGCTTTGCAGCGATTTCAGCAAACTTGGCCAGAGGTAAATAGCCACTTTTGCCAAGATAAAGACTATAACGGCCTACCTTTGTTACAACGCGGTGAAGCTGACATTCTGCTAACGTCTGAAGTAAGCCCAGAGGAGCAAATCCACTTTGAGCCTTTGTTTGAATATGAAATGGTACTTATTTGTCCACCTCAACACCGCTTAAGCAGCCAAGCAACAGTAAAAGCCTCCCAGCTGAGCCAAGAGACCGTCATTAGTTACCCGGTAACGCCACAACGCTTAGACTTATATCGTTACATTCTTCAACCCAGCCAAGTAGCTGTAAAACAATGGAAACACGCCGATAACCCAGCCATGTTACTGCAAATGGTCGCAGCGGGAATGGGAGTGGCAGCGATGCCTTATTGGGCAGTAGAGCATTATGCGCAACAACAATTTGTGCACTTATTGTCGTTTGAACAGGCTTTATGGCGCCCCATGTACGCAGCTTTTAGTAAAAACGCTCAATCAAGTACAGTGCTAAAAGATTTTGTTGAGCTCATTTTGCAACAAGCCCTCAGCCAACTAAAAGGCAGCAGAGCACTAAGCTTTAAGCATAAATAAAGCGTCAATTTGATTTGACGGATCCGCCAAAAAGAGTTTACTTTTAATAACATAAGGAAAGCTCCAAGCTCGTATTTTAACTTTTGGCATAGGTTTTTGCGATGGTGTCTGACTGGTCTCCAGCAGAGTTTACAGAAAGAAAAATGAGCCTTGTCATGCATTTGGCAGGTTTCATTCCTAGTGCTTATTTTTCAATTACTCATTTAGTTGATGGGGTATTTTGGTACGGCTTAGTGGTACTACCCTGCGCCTTGGCCATTTTAGTTTCGCTATTCTTCTTATTCACCAAGCCGGAATCCAACCATTACAAAACTGCCGACGTATGGTTCTTATTGCTAGCCATTCCCCCGGTATTATTAGCACTAACTCAACCCAATATGCATGGCGAGTTTTTTGTTCCCGCATTAATTTTGGCCAGCTTTATTCACTTACCTCTGCAAATGGCAGAGCGCCTTGTATTGGCTGTAAGCATTCTGGCAATAATTCTTGGTGTTCATCACTTAGGTGTTCATCAAGGTATACGATTTAGCATTGGCGTGGTGGCTTCACACATTTTTGCTTGGGGCCTGGCGCGGGTACTGGTAAAACAAAATAACGAACTAAAAGAACTCGCTTTTAAAGACTCCCTCACGCGCTGCTACAACCGCAGAGCCTTGTTTGATGAGCTGCTAAAAGCTACCCAACAACACAAACGCAGTGGCATAAAAGCTAGCATTATCCTTTTAGATTTAGACCATTTTAAAGCCATTAATGACCAACATGGCCATAATGTAGGCGATCAAATACTGGTGTGGTTTGCCCACTTTTTGCAACAAAACACCCGCGTTAACGACCGCGTTTTTCGCTACGGAGGCGAAGAGTTTCTTATCATGTTGCATGATGCAGACTTTGATACTGCCTACCAAACTAGCGAGAAGCTCGTAGCTAAAATTTCTAGTTTATTGGCGCCTAACCAACTGTCGATTAGCTTTAGTGCAGGTATAGCTAGCATCAAAGAAAGTGAGAGTATTGATGATTGGATTGAACGGGCAGACCAAGGTTTATATCAAGCCAAGCAAGCGGGGAGAAAGCAAACTTGGCCCAGTCAATTTGAGCGTGTAGAAACCAGCTCACCAAAACAGCCTATTTAAACAACTCGTTTAAATAGGCTAATCACTACTAACGTTAGTTTATAAATATAGTTTTATTAACTGATCTTGCTAAAGCGATAAGACTGGATCATTTTCTCTTCACTACCTTGCTGTGAGTAGGTTTCAACAATCCATAGCTGCGGGCTCACCACTCGTAACTCCATGCGCATATTAGCTGTACTAACTTGGCTCAAAGGATAGTAGCTAAAACGATTCATAGCCGCTTGAAATTCCCCAGCATACACAACATCGTTCTCAAGATTTGAAGCGCTCACACTTAACTGATGTCCCTGTTGCAGGTTATAACTTATCGTTGTGCTGGCTTGTAGTTCAAGTTGTTCACCTGCAACTTCTAGCTGCTCTAGCTCTACCGTAGCAGCGTCACTTTCCATCATTTTACCGCGAGCAAGCCCCTGAGCTTCGATGGTGCTACCATCAGGCTGAATCGCCCAAACGTTTACCTGCCATTGACCCAGCAACTTGTTCAAATGCTCACCTTGATTGGCCGTTGCATTATCACCATTCATAATCACTGTGTTTGGCTGGGAGATAGCTTCTGCAGTTACGTCGGTTCGACGATTCTCTTGGCTATTCTCGTAATCGCGCATTGCACCACTGGCACCACCAGCCGCAGCACCAACAGCAGCACCTTTCACTGCCAACTCTGCATCTCCAGTCACCGCGCCCATAACCAAACCTACAACGGCTCCACCTACTGCACCGGTTTTCATTCCTTGGTTAGGATCTGGCTCACCATCCGTTGAGGCACAGCCAGCAAGCATGCTGCTTGCAAGTAAAACGACACTAATAGAGGTTCCGACTTTGTTCATTCAAGATTCTCGTGGTTGCTAAATAATCGGTCGCTAAGATAAATCAAAGCACCAGCTAGCATCAGAGCATGCAAAAAATATTTTTTTATAATCAATGCCTAGCGAGCCACTTTGGGCGATTCAACAAGTGCTGCTAAAATAAACCACATAATAACAATTACTTGAACTCTCTAGATGGCTAACTACAAGAGCATTGCCGACTACTTGCAGCAAAAACGTAACCAAGCAAACCTAACCCAAGAACAGCTTTGCCAAGTATTAGCGGCCTTTAGCCCAGAATTTAGTGAGCTTGATGCCTTGGCGGTGAGCCGTTGGGAGCGGGGCAAAGTAGAGCCAAGTTTAAATCGGCAGCTAGAAATTATTCGCTACTTTGGTGATGAAGCTTATAAGATTTTCACTTCCAGCAGTTTTAGCTCGAAAACCTTCCTAGCAACCAAGCGATGAATAAAGTTCTTGAAGCTCGAGCCAAGTTTAAACACTACTTGGGGGCTCATCCTTATCTCCCTCAAAGAGAGCTGAGCTTTGAGCGCATAAGCCCACCCCACCCTTTAGCGGATCATAGTGCTCAACACTTAAGCAATTACATTGATAACCTCACCTTTGGCTATGAGCAGTGGGACAGCGCTTGGCTCGAGACGCTTCAAAACCATCCCGCTGCAGAGGTAAGTTACTATTTCTACCTCGGTCAACTCGCTGGGCATTGTTTTGCTCTCAAGATAAAACAGCCCTATTTTGAGAAGCTACTAGATAAAAGCTTAGATGAAACCGATATATGCGAAGAAATGCTAGCCAGCAACAATGAACCAGCCAGCTTATATATTTACTCCATTTACACAGGGCGAGTAAACGCCATCACTCAAGTTTACGAAAACTTGTTTAAAGCCTTCATTATGAATAAGTCGTTAAGCTATATAGGCATTAGAATTCGCCGCGACATTGCTTTTGTGATGTTAGAAAACGTACCACACTCCATTGAAGCGATAGGCCCACCAAGTGACAACCGTAATGTTGGTATCAAACATAGAGGTAAGCGCTATCAGTACGTAACCTGTAGGATAGAACGACAAGCGCTATTTAATTCACCGGTATTTTTAAATATCTTAAGAAGTAATTGAGGAGTTCTGAAGAGGCTATTGAATAGCCAAGCTCTCTTGCTCTTTTCGCCACAAACGGTGCCCACAGGCTAGACAAACACACTCACGGCGGTGATCCATCAGGCTTTCCAAACCATACTCCCACGTTTGGTCGCTATCGCAATGGATACAACGAATCGTATTAGCATCTTCGGTTTTTTCAGGGTAACGAGTCTGATAGTCGTTTAGCGTGGGTAAACGAGCCCACACTCTTTGACTACTATCGCGGCGATTAAAAAACAGCACTACCGCACCCAGTAATATTAGTAACAGCTGAAACACACCACCTGCCTTGGTTTTTTTTAAGCTTAAGTTCTTAATACCGAACCCAATTTCTGCAACAGATCCTTGCTTAGAAAACATTTGAAATCAACCTACTTGTTAACAAAACCACCATTAACAGCGAAATGCCTGCGGCACAGCTGTTACATATTGTTTACGTTTCCATAACTGCGCATACTACAAGAACTTTGTTACGCTAAAACGACGTGACATGGTAATTTGCCACTTACCGCGTATATACTTATGCCCAGATTTTACAGGGCGCAGAAGGTAACAATAAGCTAATGAATAAGCTAGTAAAATTCTTCTCTATTACTCTTTCTATTTGCTGCCTGCTAGCAGCAGGAGCAATATTGAGCTTGCCGCATCTGCCAGATACCCCTCTAGGAATATCCATAAGCTATTTGAGCCTATTCTCTCCGCGCTGGTGGGCTATTTTACTGGCCCTTACGCCGATTTTGTTTATCCGCCAGCTAGGCAAATGGCAGTACCTAAGCTGGGCACTCTGCGCGGTGGTGTTTGTACAGTTTCAAGATCTTCAGCTTAAGTTGCCTCAGCAGCAAGCTAGCGCCATCACTATTTTGTCCTTAAACAACGGCAATGGCGCAAGCTCACCGCAAATTCGCAAGTTGGTGGCGGAGCTAAAACCCGACATTGTGTTTATGCAGGAATCAAAGCCTGAGCGGGTGCAGCAAGTCTTTGACGATAGTTGGTATAGCCACTGCGACCACCTTTGCACCGTAAGCAGAACGCCAATTGAACATCAAGGCAGTTTATCGCGTGAAACCTTTGGTGGATTCGGTAAATTTGCAGTGTTTTATCACACCACGATTGAAGGCAAAGAACTGAGTATCGCCAATATCCATATGGACACCCCAAGGCCAACCATTAACGCCTTAATCCATCGTAGTTTTGAGCCTGAAGCATTCAATGACTTGCACTTTGCTCGCAACATGCAAGCCTCTTTGGTGGCGTCTTGGGCTAAGCAGCAAACCAGCTACATAGCTGCTGGAGACTTTAATATGACGGTCCAAGAAAATCTTTATCAACGGCATTTAGCCGGTCTAAACAATGGCATTGACCTAGTAGGCAGCGGAGTTAACTACACCAAATACACGTCATGGCACGGCGCAAGAATAGACCACGTATTAGCTTCAGAAGATCTTAGTTTTGCCAGCGCCAGGGTTCTTGATTCAGTAGGCGGCGATCACCGCCCAATAACTGCAAGTTTAGCGCTACCTTAACAAGCTTTAGGCAACTTTTTGCGGCTTGCAGTTTGACGAACACCGCGCCGCAGACCATCTATTGCCAATAATACTAAGGCAAAAATGATCAGAATATAAGTTGGCCACTGCTCAGGGCTTAAACGTTCACCAAGTAACCAACCCACGCTAAATACCAATACAGGTTCTAAATAACCCATTAAGCCGAACAAACTCAGTGGCAAATAGTTAGAAGCAAGCAAAAACAGTAACATAGGAATGGTACCCGCTACCCCCAGCCCGAAGTAATACAGCCAAGGGGCATAGTTATACAGATTCGAGAGCTGGCTTTGCGCTTCGCTCACGCCTTCACCCATTAACAAATAAGCGCACGCAAGCGGCAATAGCATTAAGTTATCAATAGTAAAAGCAATATGGCTGGGCAAGGGATACTTACGCCGCAACATAAAATACAAGGGATAACCCAAGGCCACCAACAACACTATCCACGACAATCCATCAGCCATTACGTAAGCGTAAGCAACTCCTACAGCTGCCACTGTTACAGACACCCATTGCAGGCTACTAAGCTGCTCTTTATAAACAAACCTTCCCACTAATACCAATACTAAGGGCAACGAAAAATAACCCAGCGCAACCGGCAGCGTCTGGCCGTTGGCTGGCGCCCAAATAAACAACCAAAACTGCAAGCCAACTAATACAGCAGCCAGCATCAAGCGTGGCCAAGCTCGCCAATTAGCCATCTGCTGAATGAGCAAAGGCAATTGCTTGAAGCAAGCTAACCCCACAAACATCAGCAAACAGCTCCACACAATACGCTGAGCAGCTAGCCAATTGCCGCTGTTTTCATTTAAAGGAAACTGATGGATGTACCAAGGAAGAAAGGCAAACATGCACGATGCCATTACCGAGCAAGCTAAACCAAAATAAAGACGGGAAGAATGAGAGGAAACTAGCGCCACAGCAGCCACTTAATCAATGAGTTAAACCCTGATTAAGCAGCAATTATGCTATGGCTGCAAGTTATTTGCGCAATTTTTAACTAGTGTAAAAGCTTGGTACTAGATGATTGAGCTGATACTTGATGAAATTGTGCTGTGGCAGCCATAGCTTGCCATTGGCTTTGCATTTTTTGATAGGGGCTTAGGCCATTTTGACGCTGAGCGTAATCGTTTAGAATTACTCCCCAACGAAACTCATCCATTTGCTGGCTAGGTACTTTTCCTTCGCGTTTAGCCATTACTTGAACCAAATTTTTAAGCTTATCTAGCTGCGGCGCTACGGGATGGTTTACCCCATCGGTAACCAATACATTCTGAAAATCAGCCAACATATTCTTTTTCAAGGCTTCAATTTCTTCATCCTGTAAATCGGCTACGGCAATGGCCTCGGTCAATAAACGTAGCTGCCAAACTCGAGAAAAGTTTTGGTAATCACGCTTATTTAAATCAAAAAATAGCATTACGTAGCCACTGTTACGCTCCAGTACTGCTAAGCATTCGTGTGAATCTACAGCAAATGCGTGAGCACTCCAGCTATGACGAACAGAGGCGTTTTCAAGGGAAGGTAACTCGCGAGGAAGCCAAGCTTGCACATCGTTACTGATCTGAATTTCTATCATAATTTGCTCATTACTGATTCTAATAATCTTCAATGGGCAAAAACGATGCCAGCAAATAGCGTCAAATATTTGCTGGCTAGATGAACCCGACTATTTTAGCTCCAGTAAGACCTCACTTAAGGAGGCACGAACCTTGTGTCCCAAGCGCTTGAGCTCGTCACTAGGTTGAATAAGATCCGGGATCTGATAGACCTGCATACCGGCTGCTACTGCAGCTCTAACTCCGTTTTCTGAGTCTTCAAAGGCTAAACACTTACTGGCGTCAATATTTAGCGACTTGGCGGCTTTTAAGAAAATTTCTGGGTGCGGTTTACTATTATTCACCTGACACCCGGTAGAAACACTCTCAAAAAAATGCAGTAAGTCTGCATTGCCCAGCTTAGCTTCAGCGGTAGGTTTACCCGAAGAAGTGGCAACGGCTAATGGAACGCCTTGGCTTGTTAACCACTGCAACAAATCCACCACACCTTGTTTAATTGGTAATGCTTGATCAACAGCCAAGGCATGGTACTTATCCAACCAACAATCACGCAGCCTTGGATAATCCAAGCCCTCGCCGTATCCTTCACAAATGGTCTTTTTTATTTGCTCGGCATTGGTACCAATACAGCTAAGGTAAACCTGTTCTTTAAACGCTAAACCTAGCTCACTACACGCTTGAGAAAAGGTATCGTAAGACACTTGCTCACTGTCGAGCAGCAAGCCGTCCATATCAAACACAGCAGCGCTAAAATGCATACAACTCTCCAGTAAAAGCTAAGCCGCTTAACTCGCACTAAGCGGCTTACATATTAAAAGAATAAATGGGCCATTACCGCAATGATCGGCAAGGTGACTAAAGTACGAATCAAGAAGATAGCAAACAACTGCCACAGCTTAACTGGCAACTGGCTACCCATAATAATCGCGCCTACTTCCGACAAATAAATCAGCTGAGTTACCGATACCGCTGCGATAACAAAACGGGTTATATCGGCTTCAATAGACGCAGCAAGAATTGACGGAATAAACATATCGGCAAAACCTACCACTAAGGTTTCCGACGCTCTGGCGGCCTCAGGAAGCTGCAATAGCTCTAGCAAAGGAATGAATGGCTTACCTAAAAAACTAAAAATGGGAGTGTATTCCGCTACCACTAAGGCTACCGAGCCCACCGCCATAATTACCGGCAATACACCCAGCACCATGTCCAGTACATTATGCACACCTTGCTTAGCTAGTTGTTTAGGGTGACTCGCTCGACCAGCTTGAACAAGTGCCAGCTGCCAAGCCCATGTGATGGTGTTGTAACCAGCAGGAATAACTTCGTCATCTTGCTTGCGCTCACTACCATCAATAAATTGATCTTTAAAACCAGAAAGCGGTGGCAAGCGCGGCACAATAACCGCTGCAGCAAGACCCGCAATACACACAGTAAGATAGAAAGGTGCAAACATATGCTCAAGGTTAACTTGCGCTAATACTACCAAACTAAAGGTAATAGACACCGCAGAAAAGGTGGTGGCAATTACTACGCCTTCTCGCTGGGTATAGTGTTTATCTTCATACTGCTTGTTGGTTAGCAAAATCCCTACGCTACCATCACCTAACCAAGACGCCATTGAATCTACTGCACTGCGGCCTGGTAAACCGAATAGTGGACGCATAATTTTACTCAGCAAAGTGCCTACAAACTCTAACAAGCCAAAATTAAGCAATAGGGGTAATAACAAACCAGCAAAAATGAACACGCTAAGTAAGGTAGGCAGTAAGTCACCTAAAATGAGGCCACCAGTATCACCCGACCAAATAGCTTGAGGCCCCAATTCAAAAGCGCATACCAGCACCAGAACCCAACCCAACATTCTTACCACATACCAAGGTAGAGAAACCTGAAACAATGACGTTAGCAAGGCATTTTTGCCAAGCCAATTTGGCTTAGCAATTAGTGTATAAGTAGACATTAGGGCACTAAGGGTGATTAAACCAACCACCAGCCACAAGGCGCTATCACCTAAAGCCGCCACCAAGCTTTTTGCCATAATCGCCACCGGAATGGTAAACGAGCCATCGTAAGGCAACGGCAACATAAACAGGAAAATGCCCAATAATGAAGGTAATACAAACTTCCAAGCAGAACCTACTGCAGGATGGTTTGTTGGGGCATTAGGCATAGATGCTGGCTTGGCGTCTCGCATATAAAATCACTCTATTTGGTATATTCTGTAGTTATATTCACTAAGCGTGAATATATTTTCGCGCAAGAATACAAGCAAAAAACCAGCTAATCAAGATTTTTAATCTGCTAAAAGACAAAACTAAAACATCATTAACTAGTTATCTTGATCATTATCAAAACTTACAACTAGCCAGTCAGTAATCAATTATTAAATCACGAGGAGCTTATTAGCTTACTTTTAAAAATCTTCGCCACGGTAACGGTACTCCGCTAACTGTGCAGCGGCCAAATAGTGCTTAATAAATAACTGCTTAGCACTGCTATTGTAGTGAAAGCGTACCGTGGTGCTGGTTTGCCACCGGCTATCTTGCGCCCTGCGCCATAACACTTGGTCACCTTCCAGCTGGCAATAGTAGCTGTGGCTTTGGCCATTGTGCCTCACTCGCATTTGCATGAGCGACTGAGCACTACGGTAATTATCAACCTTTCTTACGTTCACGCCTTGTAAACTGGCTATCGCGGCTTGGCAAACTTGCTCAGGCTTAAAGCCTCCCAAGTTTGGTTTAGCCATTACAAAGCCAGTAAACACGGGCCACAACACCATGGCTAAAAAGGGCTTCTTCAAGCTAGTACCACCTTATCTATGAATGCCTTTAATAAACCATTGCTATCAGGCGTCTCTTGCGCGGCTGTTAACACTTGCTGCAAATGATTATCCCCTTGAGTGTAATGCTCGCTAAGCTGACTTAAGCGCAGAACCAAGATACAACCAAATAATATATCCTCACAGGCAGTGGAGCCAAAAAACAGCGGTAGATTACCAATAATATGATGCAGTAGGTAATCTACTACAACACAAAGTGACTGTTTATAAAGACCCAAGTAACGACAACGAGTTCGAGCAAGCAATCGAAAGCTTTAATAACAATGTTCACGTTAACCAGAAAGACTGGCTAAGTGTAGTGAAAGACTTTAACCGCCACTTCATTAGCGCAGCCGGCTCAACCAAGCTTCTGCAACAACACGCTAGCCAAACCGGTAGGCGCTGGTGTGCCACGCATAGTAAGCTACAACTCTGCAATACTTAGTTTAGCCAGCATAAAATCTACCGACCTATCTCTTAACCTCGATTTGGCGCTTAGTTGTGGCTGCTTTTGCCTTTTTAAGCCCAACCACCTTATTGCATGTTCCTTTAGGTGCTTTACGCCTCAAAAAAACCAACAGGCAGCCAAAAGCCTTGGTTTTAGGGTTATTATTAATCAAAATAAAATTATATGGATGTCCTAATATTTTTTATATGATCATCAGGGAAGAAAAGTCAATGATTATAAATCGTTTTATTTTTCTAGCTTTAACTGTTTATTTTTTAGTCACCACAACAAAGGGAGCATCGCAGGGTAGTAGAGATTTTTTTACCCAAAATGAGCCACGCCAGAAGATATTTGTATCCGATACAGAGCGGTGCTCATATGGCAATAGTTTTAATATCGCCATTACTAAAGATGAATTCATAGATAAAACCGAGAGCTTTGAGCAGTTATGGCATCTTTATAACAATTCCATCGTTATTTTTTGTGGAGAAAGTGAACTAAACTCGATATACGAAAGCTTTGACAATAGCTTTACGTCAAGTGTGACGAACCTAATTTTATCTAATTCTATGCTATCAGTTAAAAACCCAGGTAGTAATAAAGAAGCAACCTTCGATACTAAATACGGAAAACAGTTAACCAACCTAAAAATCAACCAGATTATTAATAAAGCTGAAGAAACATTAAAAACCTGCGAAAAAAAACCATCACCAAAATGTATCGAGCGTCATTCTTTCTCAGAAACAAGAGATATATTAGAAGCAGTAAAGAAAAATAAAATATCACCTAGCAATCTAATCTATGAAGGAAATAATTTACTATCTTACGGCCCGTTTATTAATAACACTCTACTAGAAACTAAAATTGAAAGGGGGTTAGTCATTTATTTTTCTGAAATAGATTATGAGCTCTCTTTCAAAGGGTTCGCAAACCTAATGTCTCTCTACAAGGCTTCCTTATCTATTGACAAAGAAAGCTTACACCTTTTGTCAATGGAGGTAACTAGAAATCTTACTGAGAAGGTTATTGATGTTTTATCTAAAGGGGGAGATCTTACCTCACCAAAAGACAAGGAAATGAAAGCAATTCTATCCACTGCTTTCAGAATGAAAAGCTCATTATTGAATAGCATGTCATTCTCTTATAATCCTCACGTTTTCCTCGACACTCTAACACTCAATGAAAATGCGCTTTCACTTATCGGGAGTAATGAAATAGGTAGAATCGCTGATAAAGAACTACAAGAAATGACTATTCGATTTATAGCGGGTGAAATTGAGCTTTCTAGATTTTCTAATTGCCTTAGCAATAGCTCTGATTTTTCGTTAGAAAAATGTCGATTTAGTAGTTCTGTCTACGACTATGCAACTGCCTATGTAAACTTATCTCTAAGTGGTCACATTGATAAATCAAGTAAAAACATTAAAGATTATTTTAATAGCTATTTATCCTCAGGAACTGGATTAGTTTACTTTCACAGAACAGATTCACATCAAAAAGAGGGGGGGTTTAGGTTTAATATACCACTGTATACAAGAGTTGTATTAGATAACAGAATTCCATCTTGGGTTAATGAAGGGTTCTTAGAGAGCAGCTCTAGCTTAATAGAAAACGATTGTCGAGAGTTTCGGACAGCTTCGTTTGAAGTTCAAGTCAAAAATAACGAAATCTGCAGCTCAGTATTTATTGAAAACTCACCATCTAATTAATATCCCTCCGGAGAAAAAAGGAAACAGGGTGAAAGAAGTAGAAAGAAGTAGGACACCCATAAATTTGCCGTTACGAGTAAATCAACAGCAGGCTGAGCAGTACAGTTATCGCGAGATAAATACCCGCTATAGCTGCTTAGCAAACTTCAAGCTAGTACCACCTTATCTATGAATGCCTTTAACAAACCATTGCTATCAGGCGTCTCTTGCGCGGCTGATAACACTTGCTGCAAATGATTATCCCCTTGAGTGTAATGCTCACGAAACTGGCTTAAACGTTGAACTAAGATACTGCGATTTACCTCAGGGTGAAACTGGCTCGCCCAAAAAGGTGCTGATGATACTTTTAACGCGTGCACACAGTGTTTTGTAAATGCTAAGGAAACACAGCCTTCAGGTAGACTTAAGGCACTATCTCGATGAACAGATACCGCCATAAAAGGATTGGGCAAACTACCAAACAATACATCCTCTTGAGCGTATTCGCTGAGTGAGATAGCTAAGGTGCCCATTTCAAAGTCACGCGATTGATGAACAATCTTGCCACCCAGAGCCAGCACCGCAAGTTGAAAACCAAAACAAGAAGCAAATGTGGGTAGCTGTTGTTCAATACAGCGCAACAGTAACTGCTGAATGGCTGTTACAAAAGGGTAGCCTTCTGGGTCAAGCACACTGGCTTCGCTGGAGCCTCCAACCAACACCGCATCTATGCCCTGCAAGGCGTAATCGCTACAATCAGGCGTATCAAAAACATTGAGAATTCTAAACTGCTCTACCGCTACGCCACAAAAGTGGCTAAAACTGGCTAATTCCTCGATGCGGGTATCGGTATCATCGCGGATCTGAATTAACAGAATAGTTAGTTGCTCACGTGACAGTTGCATAATTACCACTTAATATACTGATTAATAAGCTATAAAAACTCAGTCTTTGCCCCAGAACTATAAGGAGCCTAGGTGTTACTCAAGCTTTTATCGTTACTTATTCTTAGTTTTATTGCCCTCAGCTCGATACTGTTTTTCTTTATCGCCTGCATTATTTATGCGCTCACAGCAGCCTTTGATAAACGCCGACTATGGTTACACTACTTCACCTGCGCATGGGCTAGCCTGTATTTAATCATAGTGCCTCATTGGCAAGTACGGCGTTTGGGTTTGCAACATATCGATAAAAAACAAGCTTATGTCATCGTATCCAATCATCAATCTGGATTAGATATTCTGTTGTCCTTTGCCCTTTTCATTCCCTTTAAATGGGTCTCAAAAATCGAGATGTTTAAAGTGCCATTTGTTGGTTGGAATATGTGGCTTAATCAATACATTGGACTTAAACGCGGTGATAAACACAGTATCAAAGCCATGCTCCAGCAAGCTGAGAAACACCTTAAACAAGGTAGCTCGGTATATTTATTTCCTGAAGGAAGCCGCTCTGCCGACGGCAAGCTAAAACCTTTTAAACTCGGTGCATTTTCTTTAGCAAAACACGCAGAAGTAGCGATATTGCCCATTGCTATTCACGGCACTGCCGAAGCCTTACCTAAAAAAAGCTTACAGCTTACAGGCCATCACCCTATTTATATTCAGGTGCTACCCGCTATATCTGCTCAGCAAGTGGCACAATTGGATGAACAATCTTTGGCGTCACATACTCAGCAGATAATCGCTAAAGCCTTAACGCAAACACCATCGACTTAGCTGCAAAATTTGCTTATTTACGCTAGGCTTAGGCTAAAGTACCCCGAATAAACAGGAACCCTGACATGCACGAGCGTCGCCAATTTTTGCGAGTTCTTTTTGACCGCCCCGCCTACCTAAACCATGGGGAGCAATCTTGGTCATGCCAACTGTTGGATTTATCGTTACAAGGTGCCTTGGTGACCTTGCCAAATGACTGGGACGAAGAGCTCACTCAGCTAACCTTAAGTTTTAGCCTGAGTGATGTTGCAGTAGAAGAACTGAGCATCACCATGGATGTAGAAGTAAAACACACACGCAATCAGCAAATCGGTTTACGTTGTTTGCACATTGATATCGAAAGCGCCAGCCACTTAAAACGACTAATTGAGTTAAACCTAGGTGATGACGACTTATTGCATCGCGAGTTAGAGCACTTAGTTGACCAACAGCAAGAAGCGGATTAAACCGCTTCTAAAGCTTCAGCCAACTTACTTACGGCAATCACCTCAAGCCCTGCTATTGCTTGCTTAGGTCGATTGCCCAAAGGCACTATAGCTCGCTTAAAGCCGTGTTTGGCGGCTTCGTTCAAACGTTCTTGGCCATTGCTTACGGGGCGTATCTCTCCCGACAAGCCCACTTCACCAAATACCACCAACTCTTGCGGCAATATTTGATTTCTAAAACTAGAGACCATGGCCACCAATAAAGCTAAATCGGCGCCAGTTTCAGCAACCCGTACACCACCCACCACGTTGGTAAATACGTCTTGATCAGACATTTGTACACCAGCATGGCGATGCATTACCGCAAGCAGCATCGCCAAACGGTTTTGCTCGAGGCCTACAGCTACTCGCCTAGGATTCGCCATTTGGCTGTAATCAACCAATGCTTGGATCTCGACCAATAGTGGACGAGTACCTTCCCACACTACCATCACGACCGAGCCAGGCGCGGCTTCTTGTCCACGCGAAAGGAAAATAGCCGAAGGGTTAGACACTTCTCGCATGCCCTGTTCGGTCATAGCAAATACACCCAGCTCGTTAATCGCACCAAAACGGTTTTTGTTACCACGCAAGGTACGAAAGCGGCCATCGGCATCACCTTCTAGCATGATCGAACAATCAATACAGTGCTCCAGAACTTTAGGCCCAGCTAACGAGCCGTCCTTGGTTACATGGCCCACCATAAACATGGCTATATTATGTTGCTTGGCAAAACGAGTTAACCAAGCCGCACTTTCTCGCACTTGGCTAACACCACCTGGTGCTGATTGAATATCAGCCATGTGCATAACCTGAATAGAGTCAATCACCATCATCTTTGGTTTAACTTCTAAAGCCACCTGGCCAATTTGCTCAACGCTGGTTTCGGCCAGTAACTTTAGCTTGTCTTTAGGCAAACCTAAGCGCTGCGCGCGCAAAGCGATTTGCTGTAGTGATTCCTCACCCGTTACGTATAAGGTATCCATGGTTTGCGCTAAGCCACACATGGTTTGCAACAACAAAGTACTTTTACCTGCGCCGGGGCTACCACCAATTAAAATGGCGCTACCAGGCACGACACCGCCACCTAGAACCCGGTCAAATTCTTTAAAGCCGGTGGAAAACCGCGGTAACTCAGCAAGGTCTATGCTCTCTAAGGTTTGGAGTTTTCCTGCGGTACTGCCGGCATAACCGGTGAAACGATCATTGCGTGAGGGCGCGGCACTCAAACGTACTTCGCTAATGGTATTCCACGCTTTACATTCACCACATTGTCCCTGCCAACGAGGGAAATCGGCACCACAGTCGTTACATACATAGGCCGTTTTCGCTTTTGCCATTAACCCTCCAAGCGGTCACATAATGCTAAAATAGTGTTAAAAGTACTTGCCTTGAATCTCTCTCAAGGCACAATCTTTGCTTTGATCTAGAAGATTGTAAAGATTGAGACAGAGTTTTGACAGTAAAACCAATGATTAAGGATTAATACCCAGCAACATGTCGGAAAGCAAGCACTACGCCTTAATAGAACGATTACTACCAATATTGGGAAGCAGCGACTTTAACCAAGTATTTAAGCGCGCAACTCAAGACCTTCCTAATAATGAAAGTTTCTTGCTCAAAATGGAAATGAATCGTCTATCCGCACCTTGCCAACGATTGGTAGATCTTCGAGGAAAAGTAGACGGCGAATGCCAAGAGTTCCACTACCAAGGTAAAACCCACTACCTCGATGACATCGCCATTAAGGTATTTAAGCAACAGCTCAAACTCTATAACCAGCAATACACACTAGGCATATACGAGAAACTGCAAACCACCGAGAACAACTTCAAGGTAATGCAGAAGAAAAATATTAGCCCGCAAGAAGCCGCTGCGCGGCGCCCCAAAAATATCATCGCTCGCGCCGTGCGTTTAGGCCACTATATCGGCAGAAGTGAAGAGCGCATGCACCTCACTGCACCACTGCGAATGGCGGGTGTAGACGGTGCGCTATTTGATGCTAAAACCTCCAACATGTCGGTATCTGGCCTGCGTGCTAAGGTCGATAGCCAGCGAGAGTTCTCTGTAGATGAACATTACTTCGTATATTTCACCGGCTTAGAAAAAGAGTTTGTAAACCGCGTATTAAGCGCTGGCACCGAATATAAAGTGGTCGGAATCGACCGCAAGGGTCAGCAGCAATGGGTAAGAATGATCGTGGTTGACCCAAGCGAAGAGTTTAATAACTTCTTCAAAAACTTTTTACGCTCCTATCGCGGGCGTTACAAAGTAGACGTAGACAACATTACAGCAGCAGTTATCACCAAAGGTTATGAACAATACTTAATGCCGCGTTTAAGCAGCGTGCCTTTGTATTTTAGCGGCCAAACGCCAGCAAGCCTGCGTTATGCCTTAGCCACGCAGAATAATCTCGACCTGCTCTCTTATTGGCGCGATGAAACTAACCACAGTCATTTATCTCAACTGTTTCATCCACCAAGGATGATGCGCTACCAAGCCTTAAGCAGCGGTGAAAGCCTGATCTATTGCTTTACTCATACTGCGAACAATCGCTTATTTTTCTACTCAGCCAGCAGCGAAGAGCTTGCCGAGCATCCAGAGTTGCGCGATCTTTATTTCGCCTTTGGCTGCCGTAAACCCAGCTGGAAGGTATTCAAGTTTCAGTACCAACCAGCACAAGCCAGCGATGCAGAGGTAAGCTCTCCTTTACCCAAAAAAGATTCGCCAATTGAACGAGAGCGTGTCGCCAAAGCTTTAGATGGATTAAGTATGGTTGGCTTGTTAAGTGATGTAACCAACCAGCATATCGATGAAAGCTACCAGCAAAATTACCCCTTAGACGGTAACCCCAACAAGTTGTCGCTGTTTAACCAGAGCAAGCAACCAATCAGCAAGTTTGAGCAGGTAAATTACAAGTATTTGCAGCTGCGTAAAGAAAATCGCTACCAATATCGCTCCTTAATAGAAGTGGAACATCAGGGTAGCAACGAAACCGGCTGGACCAGCGATTTTTCCATTAGCGGAATGAAAATAGAAGTAGAAACGCCACTAGAATATAGCGTTGGAGACATCGTCTACTTGGCGCTACCTCAGTTTCAAAAACTGGTGAAGAGTTTCGAGCTGTCTCATTTAGCCTATGAGGTCACCAACTGTAATAACAGCCACACCATTTACAACTTAAAAGTCATCGAAGTAAAAGGCCAACAACACCAAGGCAGTGCCTTTTTCAAACAACTTATCGACAACAACTTAGATAAGTTACCAACGCTTCCCGAAGGCAAAGCCATTGCAGGTTTATCCGATGCACTACGACAAATATTCTGTGCGCCACTATTTTGCCGTGCCATGTTCATCCATAAAGTGCCTGGCGCTTTAGAGGTTAAGTGTGTGAATTACGGTACTTTCGCTCAAGCGAGCGATAACTGGTTAAACATTGATAGTAGTGCCCATACGGCCGACTTAAGTAAGTTTCTAGCCAGCGAAAACCTCGCGTCATTTCTCGCCACTCAATTGCGTAGTCATGCGCCTAGCGATAACCCAGAACACATTGAAGTGATCACCGTAACGGCTAGAAAGAACGACAAGTTATTATCGGTACGTTGCAGCAGCAATTTTAATTCTGTTCAGCAGTTGCGTGAGTTTGTTAGCTTAAGCTTGGGTCGAGGCAAGGTGCATGCCTTTAACCTGCAGTTATCACGGGTTGGCCGACCAGATACCGAATATATTCAACGCGAACTCGATTACATTAGCCATTATGCGATTCACCGCGCTAAGCAGTTAGAAGACGAGCTGTGGAGTGTTGCAGGGGTAATAGAAGTGACGGATGTAACCGAAGAGTTGATGCAGCGCTTTAACTTAAGCACTGCACCCCAGCCTTTAAAACTAAGCAGCTAGCATTTTAGCGGCGCGAAGAATACACGCCGCGCCGTCTAAATCACTGTGTTTAATCGACATCTGCGCTTGTTGCTGCACCAGAGGCTTAGCATGAATGGCTACCCCAAAATCGGCCGCTGCTAGCATTTTTAGATCGTTTGCTCCATCACCAATCGCCATAGTTTGGCTGGCAGCATACTGCTGTTTAAGCTGCATCAAAATATCGGCTTTTGCCTGAGCATCAACCACCGGACCTAATACTTGGCCAGTTAAAGTGTCGTTTTCAATTTCTAGAACATTGGCTTGCACGTGGTCAAAACCTAAGTCTTGCTGCAAACGCTCAGCGAAATAAGTAAAGCCGCCCGAGGCAATCGCTACTTTCCAACCAGCAGAGTGGATGGTGTCAATTAAACATTGCAAGCCAGGCATTAGCGGCATGTTATCAGCTACCTGCTTTAAGATGCTTTGTGGCGCATCTTTTAACAGCGCTACTCGGCTACGTAGGCTTTGTTCAAAGTCTAGCTCCCCGCGCATTGCTGCTGCCGTAACAGCGCTCACTTGTTCGCCAATATCGGCCAATACCGCAATCTCATCGATACATTCAATTTGAATAGTGGTGGAATCCATATCCATCAACACTACGCCTGGTTGGCTTAAATCTGGTAGCTGATCTAGTACCACCAAATCAAAATTAAACTCAAGCCCAGCCAGCTTCTCCTTGCACCATTGGCTATCAGCTTGGCTTTGCAACAATACGCAAATGTTGCCCGCTTCTGGCATTAGCCCGCAAAAGTTCAAGGCAGTTGACTCATCAACCAAGGGACGCAATACAGCAAAGTCTGGAATCAGTAGTTCTTTGGCCCAAACCAAGATATAGGCACCGGTTAACGCTTCTCGAGTTTCAACCAGCCCTTGTTCAGGACAAACCCGGTAGGGAAACTGCTTTAAAGCCACAGACCATTGGCTTAAAGATTGCGGTAAGCTTTCAAGACTATGTGGAGATTGCAAAACGAGATCCTTGTTTCTAAAAATTGCGGCGCATCAAGATAGCGTATTGCTTTTTGGTTTGGCAAGCACCTACAATGGCTTTAAGCATAAAAAAGAGGTTCGTGTGGCCAAATCTGCAGTAAGACGCTATCGAATTATTCAATTCACCCAATTGCTTCTCGCCATTGCGTGTTGTGTTTGGGTACTTTATTACTATGTGACCCTAAAGCACAATGGTGAGCAGTTAATTGAAAATCAAACCGAGAAACTGGCTCGCTCTCTTACCTCGTTAGCAGCCTTAAATGCAGCGGGTTATATTGGTGAAAATAGCCAAGCTGAGCTGAGCGAATTGGTTAATGCCTTAGTCAAAGAACATTTTGTAAAGGATGCCACCATCTATGACCATCAAGGTTTGCGTTTAGCCGAATCGCAACAAGCCTTACCGCTTTCACAGCTGTTACCTTTAGCAGGTCAAAGCCATACTCCCTTAGAGGGCTTAGGTCGTAGGCCTTACATTGCAGAGATTAGAGGTGAACAAGGTGAAAGCCTAGGCTACTTACGTATTACCCTAGAGCATACAACTCTGCTGGCCGAAGCGAATACTTACATCACCAATGGCCAATCAAAAATCATGATTATGTTTTTGATGTCGATAAGCATTGGTTTTTTGTTAACACGGGTATTATCGAGGAAACGCCACCTTGCCACGCTGTTTAATATCAATAAGCGGGCTGAGCGAAAAGAAGCGAAAAAGGCCAAGAAACTTCTAGCAGACATTGCTGCTAGAAGCGATAACACTAAAGATAAAAGTCCAGCTTAAAGCAGCGACTCTAGGGTTAGAGTGATCATCTCGTTAAAGGTAGTTTGACGCTCTTCTGCGGTAGTTTGCTCACCACTGCGAATATGGTCAGAAATGGTTACAACACACAAAGCCGCTTTACCACACTCAGCGGCTACGCCGTATAAGCCTGCAGCTTCCATTTCTACCGCATAAACATTGTGTTTTTCCATTACATCGAACATATCGGGCTCTGGCGAATAGAAAAGATCGGCTGAGAAGATGTTACCTACTTTAGCGTCAATGCCTTGTGCTTTAGCGCTATCTACCGCTGCACGTAACAAGTCATAATTAGCAATAGCGGCAAAGTCGTGGCCTTTAAAACGGCTACGGTTTACTTTTGAGTCGGTACAGGCGCCCATTGCAATCACTACATCGCGTAATTTGATGTCGTTGCTTACAGCACCGGCACTACCTACACGGATAATGTTCTCAACACCGTATTGAGTGTAAAGCTCATGGGCATAAATAGAACAGCTTGGAATACCCATGCCTGAACCCATTACCGATACACGCTTACCTTTATAAGTACCGGTGTAACCTAGCATGTTACGTACACCAGTTACTTCAACTACGTCTTCTAAAAATGTCTCTGCAATGTGTTTTGCACGCAAGGGATCGCCCGGCATTAATACGGTTTCTGCAAAATCACCTGGTGCTGCATTGATATGTGGGGTTGCCATATAGTCTCCTAATTAAGTTTGTTCCAAGCAGCTAGCTACTTGCTGCTGCTCGTCATTGTTATTCTTGTAAAAAGCTAGTGCCGTACTCTAAAGCAGGCAGTTTCATGTAATCGGCGATGGTTTGGCCAATGTCGGCAAAGGTATCGCGTTTACCAACATTTTTAGCGGGTAAATTTTTGCCGTAGAAAATGACAGGAATATGTTCACGAGTATGATCACTGCCCGGCCAGGTTGGGTCACAACCGTGGTCTGCGGTAAGAATCACGATATCGTCCTCGCTAAGCTTATCCAGCAATTCAGGTAAACGTTTATCGAAGTATTCCAGTGCAGCAGCATAACCTGGTACATCACGACGATGCCCATATGCTGAGTCAAAATCGACAAAGTTAGTGAAGATGATGCTGTTGTCTACTTGGCGATCCATTTCACTCAAAGTTAAATCAAACAAGCCTTCTAGGCCGGTAGCCTTTACCTTGCGAGTAATACCTTGCTGGGCATAAATATCGGCAATTTTACCAATGCTCACTACCTCACCGCCAGCTTCTGCCATGCGGTCTAACAAGGTGGGCGCAGGCGGTAATACCGATAAATCTCTGCGGTTACCAGTGCGGGCAAACTCTTTTGCGCTGCTGCCCACAAATGGACGCGCAATCACCCGGCCAATGTTGTAAGGGTCCACTAGCTCACGAGCAATTTCACACAGCTTGAGCAAACGCTCTAAACCAAATGTTTCTTCATGGGCGGCGATTTGAAATACGCTGTCGGCAGAGGTGTAAAAAATCGGCTTACCGCTAGCCATATGTTCTTCACCCAAACGCTCCAGCACTTCGGTGCCTGAAGCATGGCAATTACCAAGGTAGCCCGGTAAATCAGCACGCTTAACTAACTCGTCAAGCAAGCTTTGCGGGAAGCTATTTTCAGGCTCGCTAAAGTAGCCCCAATCAAACAATACTGGTACGCCAGCAATTTCCCAGTGACCACTTGGCGTGTCTTTACCGCTAGACATTTCGGCGGCATAACCATAGTTGCCAATAGGCTGAACCTGAGCGTCTAATCCTGGCGGAAATACTCCACCACTTTCGCCGCAGGCATGGCCTAAACCTAATCGATTTAGATTAGGAATTGTTAACGGGCCACTACGGCCTTTATCGGCATTTCCTTGAGCACATTGCTCGGCAATGTGCAGCATGGTATTAGCACCTTGATCGCCAAACTTTTCGGCATCATCACTGGCACCAATACCAAAGGAATCTAGCATTAATATAATTGCACGTTTCATAGGGGTCTCCTTAACAAGGACCAATACGCTGATAAACAGGGTCTACATCGGCCTGCGCTGAGCTAGGTTCGTCGAGTTTTATCGCCTGTTGAATTTGTTTTGCTGCCGCTTGCCAAGCGTCTTCGTCGTTGGCATGCAGCATCAACAAGTTTTGTCCCTTGTCTACCACATCGCCTAACTCTACTAGTTCACTAATGCCTACGCTGTGATCAATGGCGGCTCCCGGCACACTTCTGCCGCCACCTAAGCCTACTACCGCCATGCCCAACTCTCGGCAATCTAGTTGCTTAACCATGCCACTTTGTTTTGCAGCTACTGGCTTCACAACCTTAGCTTGAGGCAGGTAATGTTCGCTACGCTCAACAAAATCACTAGGCCCACCTAAAGCACTCACCATTTTGGCAAAACGCTCTAAAGCTGCACCAGAGCTAATGCTAGCGGCAAGTTTATCCTCGGCCTCTTGTTGAGAGCTGGCTAAACCACTAGATAGCAACATTTCACTAGCTAAAGCCTTGGTCACCTGATGTAAGCGATGTGCTGAAGTATCGCCTTTTAAATAACGTAAGGTCTCAGCAATTTCCACCGCGTTACCTGCGCTGGGCGCTAGAGGCTGGTTCATATCTGTTAGCAAGGCACAGCATTTAACACCGGCAGCATTAGCCACTTCTACAATGCTTTCGGCCAAGGCTTTCGACTGAGCAAAGTTAGGCATAAATGCGCCACTGCCAGCTTTTACATCCATCACTAATGCTTCTAGGCCCGAGGCAAGTTTTTTGCTCAAGATAGAAGCTGTAATTAAGGGAATAGACTCTACCGTGGCGGTCACATCACGAATGCCATATAAGCGTTTGTCGGCCGGAGCCAACTCACCGGTTTGGCCAATAATCGCAATACCCACATCCTTCACAATGCTTTCAAACTGCTGCGATGTGGGGCTGATAGAGTAATTAGGAATAGCTTCTAATTTGTCTAAGGTACCGCCAGTGTGGCCTAATCCACGCCCCGAAATCATTGGAACATGGCCACCACATGCAGCTACCATTGGCCCCAAGAGTAACGACGTTAAATCACCCACACCACCAGTAGAATGTTTATCCACTACAGGCCCAGGCAAATTAAGATGATCCCAGTTGAGCACTTGCCCTGAATCACGCATTGCACAGGTAAGCGCGGTAGCCTCGGTACCATTCATACTGTTGAAGTAAACCGCCATGGCAAATGCGCCAATTTGGCTATCACTTAGTTGGCCGTTGGTAATACCGTCAACCATAAACTGGATTTCTTCCAGCGACAGCGCTTGGCCATCGCGTTTACGTCGAATAATTTCTTGGGGTAACAACATGAGCATTCCTTAACTCTTATCGAAGAATTAACTAATAACCAGCGCCAGCTTGAGCGTTCTCATCACCTGATATAGTGGCTTGCAATGCAGCCAATAAACTTGATGCACCAAAACGGAAATGCGCTTGGCTTAACCAATCGTCGCCAAGTGTTTTAGTTGCAAGATCTAGGTAAATTTTCGCTTGTTCGGCGCTTTTAACTCCACCTGCGGCTTTAAAGCCACAACCTGGGTTAAACTCTGCGATTGCTTTTAGCATGATTTCTGCCGCTTCTGGCGTTGCATTTACTGGCACTTTACCGGTAGAAGTTTTAATAAAATCTGCACCCGCTTTAATCGACAACTCACTGGCTTTAGCAATCAGTTCAGGGCTGTTTAATTCGCCACTTTCAATAATCACTTTTAGCTTTATCTCGCCACAGGCAGCTTTACAGGCTTTAACTAGGTCAAAACCCACTTGCTCATTGCCAGCCATTAAGGCGCGCCATGGGAATACAACGTCTACTTCGTCTGCGCCATAGGCTACAGCAGCCTTAGTTTCAGCTACAGCCAAGTCCACATCATCTTCACCTAAAGGGAAGTTAGTCACAGTAGCAATTTTCACATCACTAGCATCGTGTTCGGCCAATACCTTACGAGCAAATGGAATGAAGCGTGGATAAATACAAATAGCCGCAACTTGGCCTTGAGCCGATTTAGCTTGAGCACATAAAGCCGCCACACTCTCGCGAGTATCGTCATCGTTAAGAGTAGTGAGGTCCATTAAAGAAAGGGCTTGACGCGCCACAGCAGTAAGAGACTGAGACATAACTATTCCTCAAAGTTTAAGATTAAACCTAATGCCAGAGCAGCAATAGATTGAACTGAAATAGAGGCTTCTTGGCATATTGCCAAGAAGCCTTAATAGCTTATAGCAGGCTGAAGAAGAAACCAGCAAGTGCAGCACTCATTAAGTTAGCTAATGATGCAGCCGCTACAGCTTTAAGACCTAGGCGAGCAATGTCACCACGGCGTGATGGCGCCATGCTACCTAAGCCACCTAATAAAATTGCAATTGATGATAGGTTAGCGAAACCACATAGTGCAAAAGTAACAATTACTTGAGTGTGCTCTGACAGTGTTTCGCGAATATCAACAAAGTTAATGTAAGCAACAAATTCGTTAACGATAAGCTTTTGACCAATAAAGCTACCGGCTTGAATGGCTTCTGCCCAAGGCACACCAATAATCCAAGCAACCGGTGCGAAGATGTAACCTAAAATAAGTTCAATGGTTAGGCCTTCAACACCAAACCAGCCACCGATGCCACCAACCATGCCGTTTAGCAACGCAATCAAACCAATGAAGGCAAGTAGCATTGCACCTACGTTAAGCGCTAAGTGCAAACCGGTAGAAGCACCACTTGCAGCAGCGTCGATAACGTTAGCTGGGCGATCTTCTTCGGCTAAAGTAGCGTCCATATCTTGCTCAGAAGCATTAGTTTCAGGCTTGATGATTTTAGCCATCAATAGGCCACCAGGTGCTGCCATAAATGAAGCAGCAATCAAGTACTTAAGCTCTACACCTAAACCCGCGTAACCCGCTAATACAGAACCTGCAACCGAAGCCAAACCACCAACCATAATGGCAAATAACTCAGACTCGCTCATTTTTGGAATGAAAGGTTTAACCACAATTGGCGCTTCGGTTTGGCCAACAAAAATATTGGCAGTAGCAGACATAGACTCTGGGCGGCTAGTGCCTAATGCTTTTTGTAGAGCACCACCAATTACCAAGATGATCTTCTGCATAATGCCAAGGTAGTAAAGTACCGCGATGAGTGAAGAGAAGAATACAATAATAGGCAATACACGAATGGCAAATACAAAGCCAACACCGTTACCAAACATTGCATCAGTGCCTAAGCCACCAAACAAAAAGTTAATACCCGCCTGGGCACTGTCAATCACCGATTGAACACCACCTGAAACAGCAGCTAGCACGTCTTGACCAAATGGAAGGTAAAGTACAAAGGCACCAAATCCAGCTTGGATAGCAAAAGCTCCCAAAACGGTACGTTTGTTAATTCGTTTTTTGTTATCGGAAAGCAAGAATGCAATCCCCAGTAGCGCGAGTACGCCGACCAAGCTCATTACTGTACTGTTCATACGTGTCCCTAATGTTTAATTATTTTTTTGTGAAACTTACATCGTTTCTATCTTCTTGCCACCAGCACAAGAAGCCTTCTAAAACGTGTCTGTTTAGTATTCCATTACATTCAACTATCTGATCAGGTAACTACCTTAATGCCGGTTGAGCTGCAATGGATTCTACTGCCGGCGATCATACCTAGGGTTTTTGGCCTAAATGATAACTAGATCAAATCTAATCGACTTATTAGCCGTTTCAGAGACCTTACTTACCAAATGTGTTTATGCCATACTTCTTCCTAAGGCGACTATCGATTCACAACCTTACTAAGCAAACTATAGGAAATATCAAATCTTATACCTAAGCGATTAGCCAAGTTGCTTAACGAATTTGTTACGAAAAAAAACGTTCCAAGACATTTTGGTAGGCCATGCCTCCCAAATAGATACCCAAAATACCAATGATGCCCGATAGCACCGGTGGAGCAGGTAGTGGCAGTTTAATAGCACTAAAAACCACGCCAACCACCGCGCCAGTAATTAAGGCAATAATAACTTCGTACATTTTCTTTCGTCCTTTAAATACGTGGGAACTTGCTAAAGGCACAGCGTCATTGCTGTTTTGCCCCTCAGTTCATGGCTGGCAGTTTAAGTTTCTAAGTTGTTAAAAATCGTGAGACTGATCACGGGATAATAGTCAAAGATTAGTCAAACTAGAGTTAGTTACTAAATATGTTGAAAAGGAATACAAAGTGACAGCAGCACTTGAACCTGAAAAAGAACAAAAATTCGCTTACAGACAACGGTTTAACTGCTGTAAGAACTGCCGCTGTCCCAATTTTGGATTAACCGAAAGCTCAGACTATTTGGCCGAAAGTCATCAATTGGGTTATCCCGCTTTGCATTGCAAAGCGTGTGGTAGTTACCCACCTCTCGTTGACAGCCACAGCGTAAACTTGATTGTCGAAGAGCGCACCAAGCTACACTTAAGCAAGGCACCCTGTGGTTGCAGCAATTGTGAACCTGGCTTTTTCCTAGGCCCAACCACCGGCGTTAAACGCTACGGAAAAACCGGCGCTAATAGCCAACGTTACCAATGCCGAAAATGCCAAAGCGTCTTTACCCAAGTACACGTGAAAGGCAATGAGCAACTGTGCCGTCTATTCAATTCTCTAAGCTTAGGCCACAGCCCACAGAAAATAATGCAGCAGCTGAGCATCGCGCCAAAAATCTATTACCAATTGCTACAGCGCCTATTTCACTGTTTACGGTTTTATTCGCGCCAGCAAGAGGTAATGGCTCTCAAACGCAAGTTTTTAGCGATTCATACCGAAAGCAATGTGCATGAGTTTTCCGAGCAAAAGCGCGTTTGGGCACTGTGCTCTAGCGAGGCGCAATCGGGTTACGTATTACTGCATACCCATAACCAAACGCAATTGCAGCTTAATGATTCGGTTTACTACCAGCAACAAGCGTCTACTAGGCTACCAGCACTGCAAGATAGCCCCATTGTAGAGGCTTTAAAGCGCCGTTATCAGCTCACTCTGAACCGTTATCACTTTGAAGATTTACACTACGGTCCCACCTCGCATCTGCGCGGTACTCAAATTATTCAACCGGCAATTTGTGCTTACGCACACTTTCAACTTTTATCCGGATTTACCCACCAAGTTAAGCATTTTCACCACTATATTGAGCACGAAAGCAGTATCCGCGGAGCAGCCCTTATGAGCTGTGTTGAACAAATACGTGAAAAATCTGCCGACGTGTATTACATCTATCAGCATCCTCGCACTCAATCTGATATGGGCGCTGCAGGTAACAAAGTAGGTTGGTGGAATGACCGCTGGTATCCAGCGCCTTTTGGTGCGTTTTGTGGCATTAGTTCAGGCCAGCAAGTCCCCGCTCCCATCGACTTACCTCGTCCGCAAGCTTGCCAGAACTTCTTTGTGCACCTTGAGCAAAACATGTCGAAGCAGCTGAAAAGTGCCAGCTCGGTTGACGCCTTATTTGAAATTAATCGCGCCCTATTTAACTACGTCATCACCGACCAAAACGGTGAGACTCCAGCCATGCGACTAGGCGCTAGTGAACAACCACTAAGTGGAACCACGTTAGTAAGTGCAGCCGTCGCCGCTGTTAATGCCGACCATATCGACAAATTTAAGGCATAAACCTGAGTAGGCTAGCTAACTAGCTTAAGTGTCTATGCGCCGGCAAAGCCATAGAGCTTTAAGATTCTATTCTTAAAACTTGTAGGCTGTTGTCCCATAGGCGCTGCTCTAGCTCTTGAGGTGATTCGCTGCGCAGCGCTGCTAATTGCTCAAAAATAACTGAAAGATTAAGTGGCGTATTGTGCTGTTGTTGCATCTCAAACAAAGGCATATCTGGCGCGTCGGTTTCTAGCACCAAAGCATCTAGCGGTAGGCGTTTTAGAGCCTTGCGCGTTTTTTCCGAACGCGGCCAAGTAATGGTTCCGCCTACGCCAATTTTAAAACCCAAATCAACAAAGCGGCTAGCTTGTACATAGCTGCCACTAAAACCGTGAATAATCCCGCCTTGGTCAAACTGAGCTTGTTTGAGTAGATGAGCAACGCGATCATGCAGTCGCACCGAATGGATAAGTAAGGGCAAAGCTTGTTGTTGGGCCGCCTTTATTTGCCAATTAAAGGCAAACTCTTGATGGGCGTTGGTTTCGGGGAAACGACCGTCTAAACCACACTCCCCCCATGCACTTAGCCGCTCTCGATGCTGTTGGACTATTTGGTCTAAAGCCCCTAGTTCGCCGAGCAATAACTCAGGTTCTCCCTGCAAGGCATTTTTATCTAAAAAGCATGGATGGTAACCCAGGGCTATTTTCAACATTTTTAGGGAAGATAGGTCGACTACGGTTTGCCAGTTTTCTGGGCCCACAGCAGGTACTAAGCAGCCTTGTATATTGCAGCGTTTGAACTCTGCTAAGTAACTGGGTAAATCCTGCTTAAATGGCGCGAAGTCCAAGTGACAATGGGTATCAAACCAGGCCATTACTCGCCTTTGTCCTGTTTTGGGTGCTCTTGAGGAATGCAACTTCGACAAGGTTTGTCCAAACCATTTTTGAGGAGCCAACTATCGTAACAAGCGATATAGTGGCGAAAAAGCGTGATTATTCGAGCTACCATAGACCACCTCTTCTGCTGAGCTTCATGTCACTTATAGTAATTTTACCCACATATATAGGTAATATCTCTTAAATACCCAACAAATTAAGATAAATACTGAGAATAGCTTATTGAATTCAGTAATTCTTAATCCTACTCTACCAATGGATCACTGTATATAAAGAGTGGTTACAGGGAAAATAGTTAGTATTCGAAACGCGACACCGACAATATCTAGTAAGTCATGCTCGATGGTGCAACACATTCCCAATAGTAGATTACACTTAGTAAGTTTAAGTAGGTGTTTACTATCCTTGGATAAATGCACTTCATCAACAATGAATACATCGGCTGTGAGCTTCGCCATTTAAGCAAGTGTACTGCTTGGGCCTGTTCCAGTAACGCTGACCGAACTAGATAAAATATTTCAATAAAAAACAGGGAGTTTGACGTGAAAACATTCACAACCAACCTTACAGCTGCAGCTTTAGCAGTTGCCTCTTTTAGTGCGTTAGCCGCTAAACCAGCCGTTGTTTATGATACTGCCGGCAAATTTGATAAATCATTCAATGAAGCTGTTTTTCGCAATGGCGTAGAAGTATTTAAAAAAGAAAAAGGCGTTGATGTACGCGAATTTGAACCACAGAATGAAGCGCAACGCGAACAAGGTTTACGCCGTTTAGCAGGTCGCGGATTCAGCCCAATTGTTGCGGTAGGCTTTAACATGGCATCAGCCGTTGAGAAAGTAGCAGCCGAATACCCTGATACTCAGTTCACCATTATCGACATGGTGATTGATAAACCCAACGTTCAATCGGTGGTATTTAAAGAACACGAAGGCTCTTTCTTAGTTGGCGCATTAGCAGCCAAGGTATCTAAAACCAATACCGTTGGTTTTGTAGGCGGTATGGATATCCCGCTTATTCGTAAATTTGCTTGTGGCTATGAGCAAGGTGCGGTTTATGCCAATGCCGACACCAAAGTACTGCAAAACATGACCGGCTCTACGCCAGCTGCTTTTGCCGATCCAGCTAAAGGCTCAGAGCTAGCTAAATCTCAGTTTTCTCAAGGTGCTGACGTTATCTATGCTGCAGCAGGCGGAACCGGTTTAGGTGTTTACCAAGCCGCTAAAGATGCAGGCAAATATGCCATTGGTGTTGATTCAAACCAAAACCACTTACAGCCAGGCACTATGTTGACCTCAATGGTTAAGAAAGTGGGCGCCGTTGCTTACAGCACTTGGGAAGAAGGCATGGACGGCACTTGGCAGCCAGGTATTAAAGCCTTAGGTCTTAAGGAAGATTCTGTTGATTGGGCGCAAGACGAGCACAATGCTTCATTAATCACTCCAGAATTGAAAGCATACGTAGACGGAATTAAAGCCGATATTATTTCTGGCAAAATTACTGTTCATGACTACATGTCGGACAACACCTGTAACTACTAAATGCTAAAAATACGCGCCAACCTCGAGTTGGCGTATTTTTACTTGCTAGAAATGGAAATCGAAATTGATTCACGCAGCTGATTTTGCCATTAAACTGGAAAAAATCGATAAGCGCTTTGGCAGCGTTCATGCCAATCGCAGTATCGACCTTGCCATTCCTAAAGGCACAATTCATGGAATTATTGGCGAAAATGGTGCCGGTAAATCCACCCTAATGAGTATTATTTACGGCTTCTATCATGCCGACTCTGGCTCTATGCAGGTACATGGCCAGCATTACCAACCACATAATTCTCAAGAAGCCATCAAGGCGGGTATTGGCATGGTGCACCAGCACTTCATGTTAGTGGATACCTTTACTGTGCTAGAAAACATCGTTCTTGGTGCAGAAGACGGCTGGAAGCTTGAAGACAGTTTAAGCGCAGCGCGCAAGAAGCTTAAGCAACTAGCCAAAGACTACGGTTTAGATGTGCCACTAGATGCCGTTGTTGGTGAGCTAGCGGTAGGTTTGCAGCAACGTGTAGAGATCTTAAAAGCCTTATATCGTGGCGCCAAAATTCTCATTTTGGATGAACCCACAGGGGTACTCACGCCGCAAGAAGCCGATCACTTATTTACTATTTTAGGTAAGTTACGTGAGCAAGGCACCACCATCATGATTATTACCCATAAGCTTCGTGAAGTATTAGCCATTACCGACAATGTATCGGTGATGCGACAGGGAGCAATGGTTGAACATGTAGTAACAGCTGAAACCAATCAAGAGCAGCTTGCAGAGCTAATGGTAGGCCGCAAGGTATTGCTGCAAGTAGAGCGCGGTGAAGCAAAACCACAAGCGCCTTTAATTGAAGTGAACAAGCTTAGTTACATAGATAGTGCCGGGGTTAAACGCGTAAAAGATATCTCGTTTAATGTTCGCGCAGGAGAAATCGTGGGTATTGCTGGAGTATCAGGCAATGGTCAGTCAGAAATTCTTAGCTTATTAAGCGGCATTATCACCCCAAGCAGCGGCAGTATGACGTTAAACGGACATACCATTGACGCCGAAAGCCATTACAGCCCGCGCAGTATTAGGTCCATTGGCGTAGGCCACATTCCTGAAGACCGACACAAGCAAGGTCTTATCAATAAATTTGCCGCCAAAGAAGCTTATATACTCGGTTATCACCACCTTGCGCAATACAACAAAGGGGTACTGCAAGACAAGCAAGCGATTGAACAAGGCTGTCAACAAAGCATGGAAAAGTGGGACGTTCGCCCTGCAGATACCAACTTAAAAACCGCCAACTTCTCGGGAGGTAACCAACAAAAGTTGGTGATTGCTCGCGAGATGGAACAAGACCCAGACATTCTTCTGGTTGGCCAACCTACCCGTGGCGTAGACATTGGTGCCATTGAATACATTCACCAACAAATCATTCACTCGCGTGACGCAGGTAAAGCAGTATTGCTGGTCTCGGTTGAGTTAGATGAAATTGTCAACTTAGCCGATCGAATCATCGTGGTCTTTGATGGCGCGATTGTAGGTGAAGTAAGCGCAGAACAAGCGGATGAACAAACCTTAGGATTAATGATGGCCAACATTGTGCCAGAGCATATAAAAAACACCGCGCAGGGAGGTGAAATATGAGCCAAGCTCAAGTACCTGCATGGGTCAGCGTTGCCCTGTTACCTGCAATCAATGTGTTTGCCGCATTTTTAGTGTCGGCCTTGCTGTTTATGTATATCGACATATCACCCATCGATGCGATTAAAGTGATGTGGACCGGCGCGTTTGGCTATGCCGAAGGCATTGGTTATACCTTGTATTACACCACTGGATTCATCTTTACCGGTTTAGCCGTGGCTATCGCCTTTCACGCTGGTTTATTTAATATTGGTGGCGAAGGCCAAGCCTATATTGGTGGTTTAGGGGTTGGTTTAGTCTGCTTAACCTTAGGCGAGTTTGCGCCTTGGTATGTGGTATTCCCTGTCGCCATTGTTGTGGGTGGTTTATTTGGTGCAGCTTGGGCGTTTATCCCTGCTTACTTGCAAGCCAAGCGTGGTTCACACATCGTAATCACCACCATCATGTTCAACTTTATTGCAGCCTCATTAATGGCCTATTTACTGGTTGATATTCTTAAACCTGAGACCACAATGGCCACCGAAAGCCGAGTTTTTGCGGCGTCTTCTTGGCTACCCAAAATGCATGAAATGCTTAGCTGGGTGGGTGTGAGCATGTCTGCGAGCCCGCTCAATTTAAGCTTCATTTTCGCCTTACTGTGCTGTTTGTTGCTGTGGTTATTTATTTGGCATACGCGTTGGGGCTACGAAATACGCTCGGTAGGTTCTAACCCTAGCGCCGCCACTTACGCAGGTATTAGCTATGTTAAAATCGTGATTATTGCGATGTTGATATCAGGCATGCTGGCTGGCTTCTTTGGCCTTAACGTTTTGCAAGGTGAACTACACCAAATCAAATTAAACTTTGTAGAAGGCTTTGGCTTTACCGGTATTGCTGTAGCACTGATGGGCCGCAACCACCCTCTTGGTGTATTACTCGCCAGCTTACTGTTTGGTTTCCTATACCAAGGTGGCGCAGAGTTAAGTTTTGAGTACGGTGTAGACCGTAACATCGTCGTTGTTCTTCAGGGTTTGGTGATTCTATTCTCAGGCGCTTTAGAGCACATGTTTAAGCCATCGCTTGAACGTACTTACCTCAAGCTTTTTGCTAAAAAAGCAAGCCCATCAGAAGGAGTCGCTTAAGATGTTTGAAACAATTATCTTAATGTTAGACGCCACCATACGGGTTGCGACACCGCTTATCTTCGCTTCACTGGCCGGCATGTTCTGTGAGCGCTCGGGCATTGTGAATATCGCCTTAGAAGGCAAGTTACTCGCTGCGGCATTTGTTGGTGCAGCAACAGCGCATGTAACCGGTTCAGCTTGGCTAGGTTTACTGGCGGGTATTGGCATCTCGGTACTATTAGCCCTATTACACGGCTTTGCCACCATTACTCACCGTGGCGATCATGTTGTAAGTGGTATGGCGATTAACATTTTAGCCGCTGGTTTAACGGTGACCTTAGGGCGTCACTGGTTCCACCAAGGCGGTCAAACCCCCGCTTTGAGTGGCGATGCCCGCTTCGCGCCTATTCAACTGCCGGGTGCTGAGGCAATGGCCGATGTACCGGTGATTGGTTTGTTGTATTCAGAGCTAATTAGCGGCCACTCAGCCTTGGTGTATTTGCTAATCATAACCGTGCCTTTAGCATGGTACGTAATGTTTAAAACCCGCTTTGGTTTACGTTTACGTGCGGTGGGTGAATCACCAGCAGCGGTTGATACCGCGGGTATCTCAGTAGTGAGAATGCGTTACAGCGCGGTAATTATTTGTGGCTTACTGGTCGGTATTGGTGGTGTGTACTTGTCGGTGGCGCAAACCGCCCAGTTCATTCCGAACATGAGTGCCGGTAAAGGTTATATGGCGTTAGCCGCGTTGATTTTTGGTAAGTGGCGACCATTTACCGCATTGGCTGCATGTTTACTGTTTGGTTTCTTGGATGCCATGGCAATACGTTTACAAGGCGTCTCCATTGGTAACTTCGCGATTCCAGTGCAAGCCATTGAAGCGATACCTTACGTACTTACCGTGTTCTTACTGGCAGGCTTTATCGGTAAAGCTATCGCGCCAAAAGCGATTGGTGTTCCATATACTAAAGAGCGCGAATAGAACCTTACTACTAGCCACAAAAAAGGTCGCTTTATGCGACCTTTTTTTATGGCGATTAAACTAGCTTAAAAGCGGCTTAGTGTTCGCGAGTTTGCATAAACTTAACGTCTGGGTAGCGCTCGGTGGCTAAGTTTAAGTTAACCATTGTAGGCGCTAAATAAGTTAAGTTGTCGCCGCCATCTAAAGCTAAATTATCGTGAGCTTTCTTCTTAAACTCTTCAAACTTCTTAGAATCGTCGCTAGCGCACCAACGCGCAGTGGCAAGGCTAATGCCCTCGTAAACAGCTTCTACTTTATATTCAGTGCGTAAGCGATGTACCACCACATCAAACTGCAGCACACCTACTGCGCCAACAATTAGGTCATTGTTACGCATAGGGCGGAATAACTGCACAGCACCTTCTTCAGATAATTGAATCAATCCCTTAAGCAATTGCTTTTGCTTCAAAGGATCTTTTAGTCGAATACGGCGGAACATTTCAGGGGCGAAGTTAGGAATACCAGTAAACTTCATGGCTTGGCCTTGAGTAAAGGTATCGCCAATTTGAATGGTGCCGTGGTTGTGTAAACCGATAATGTCGCCAGCAATCGCTTTTTCAGCAGCGGCGCGGTCGCCTGCCATAAAGGTTACCGCATCAGAAATGCTTACATCTTTACCTAAGCGTACATGACGCATTTTCATGCCTTTATTGTATTCACCAGACACAATGCGCATAAAAGCAATACGGTCGCGGTGTTTAGGATCCATATTCGCTTGGATCTTAAAAACGAAGCCAGAGAAGCTATCATCAGAAGCGGTAACCTCACCTATATCTGTAGCACGTGGCTTAGGAGCTGGTGCCCAATTAGTTAGGCCTTCTAACATATGGTCTACACCAAAGTTACCCAGTGCGGTACCAAAATACACAGGTGTTAATTCACCGCTTAAAAACAGTTCAAGGTCAAACTCGTTAGACGCACCTAGTACCAGCTCAAGCTCATCACGCAAGGTTTCGGCAAGCTCATCGCCTACGGCGGCATCTATTTCGGGGTTATCTAAACCTTTGATGATTTGTTGGTCTTGAATGGTATGGCCTTTACCAGTTTGGTAAAGAATCACTTCATCTTTAAGAATGTGGTAAACACCTTTAAACAATTTACCGCAGCCAATTGGCCAAGTAATTGGTGCGCACATCATGTTAAGTTCGCTCTCTACCTCATCCATTACTTCCATTGGGTCGCGAATATCTCGGTCCAATTTGTTCATAAAGGTAACAATAGGCGTATCACGTAGGCGAGTAACTTCCATTAATTTACGAGTACGATCTTCTACACCTTTCGCCGCGTCAATCACCATCAAACAGGAGTCAACTGCAGTTAGGGTACGGTAAGTATCTTCCGAGAAGTCTTCGTGTCCAGGAGTATCTAGCAGGTTAACAATACAATCGTTAAACGGGAACTGCATCACCGAGGTAGTAACCGAGATACCACGCTCTTTCTCCATTTCCATCCAGTCAGATTTAGCGTGGGTAGCGTTACCGCGACCTTTCACTGTACCGGCTTTTTGAATCGCGTTTCCGAATAACAATACTTTTTCAGTAATGGTGGTTTTACCCGCATCCGGGTGAGAGATAATTGCAAAGGTTCTTCGGCTAGCAATATCTTGCAAGAGTGAAGCGTTAGACATCGAATCAATTCTTCTAATTTGGTAACGCGAGGATGCAGCAAAGTGGCAATTTGGCCGAAACAGCACAATCACCCAGCGTTTAGTTAATCGTAATTGGCGGGTATTTTCGCCGATCTAGCTTTGATAAACAATCGGCGCTTTAGTTGCTATTGGAAAACCTTAGTTTTCGATAGCGAATCGGTAAGAGTTTTACGTGTAGCTACTCATATAAAGGCGTGAATTACTCAATGCAACAACTCCCTCTTTGTTAAGCCAGCAAGCACTTTAGTATTAACTCCACCTATTACCTCAAAAGCAGCGATTAATTCGTCAGTATTCTTTACACCCAGTATTTATTGTTAATAAAAACAGTAAGGAAAGTGATACTGGCCATGGACTTGCGAGTTTGGTACAGTAATTGCCTAGAACTGGTCGAACCATTTATATCAAGGAAGATTGTTTTGAACCGCAAGCATGTATTTTTCGCCGTTGTAGGCTTACTTAGCACTTTTGTTAGCCAAGCCAGTGTGATTACTTTTGATGAACTGGCCAACGGTGAAATTGTTAATGGTCAATACCAGTTAAGTCATGGTGTTAGCATAGATGGAACCAATGTACGTTTAGGCCAAACCAATTTGGCCGTCGCTTTTGATACCAGCCTTATCAATACTCAAGACCCAGATTTAGAGTCGCCTTTTAGCAATATTAACCAACCCAATTTAGGTATTGCTAACCCTGGCAATGTACTCATTATTCATGAGAACCCAAACTCGTGTAATGGCCTTATTTGTAACAACCCAGATGACGAAGGGCGTCGTCCTGCAGGTTACTTCACCATTAACTTCTCAAGTTCGGTATACCTTGAGAGTATCGACTTTTTTGACATTGAGCTGGCAGAGAATGGCTACACAGCACAAAATGCCATTCACTTGTTTGATGCGCAAAACAACGAAATTTTCCCAACTGATTTCTACACTCCGCATACCGGCGGTGATAATACTTGGGATCGCTTGGATTTTGCAGTAGCCCAGGTAGCCTCAATGCGTATTCACTTAAACGGCTCTGGCGCTATCGATAACATTCGCTTCTCGGTTCCCGAGCCTGGCAGCATTGCCCTATTTGCACTAGCCTGTTTTGGTTTGGTAGCAAGACGCTTTAAATAAAACCAAAAACGCCGCTTACTCTAAGCGGCGTTTTTAGTTAAACCTCATTCATTCGGCTTAAGCCAAGCCAACTTATGCACTAAGTAAAAACTGCCCACCACATACAAACCCACCATGCTTAACTGGAAGATACGCGCATAAAACTTAGTGGTTGCTAAACCGCCATCACTGCCAATAGTACTACCAAGTATAATGATATAAGCCGATAGGCCAGCTGCTACTATCGCGCCTTTAGGGTGCAGGTAAATAGCTTGGGCGATCAGCATAAAAGTAAGGGTAATTAGCAGCGCCATAAAACTAAACTGCGGCGCTGCAACCAATAAATTAAATACCAGTACAGCAATTAACCCACCTACAATGTTGGTGAAAATAATTCCTATACTGGCTTTTGCGCCTTTAGTTAACTCGGGGTTTTGCGCCAAAATTGCCACAAAAATAACCACCAGCAAATCGCTTAGTTTATCGAAAGCAAAGAAGTAGATAATAAGTGGCAGTATAACGATGGTGCTAACCACTGCCTGACGGCAGGCATCTTGATGTTTTAGAATCGGCGCTTGCTGCTTTTCTGCTCCTTGATGGAAGTCGTCTTTCACTGGTATCAGCCAATGCACAAAGGCCACTATCAACAAGGCCAAGACAAAGGCCAGCATAAAGTCGACAACAAAACTAGACGCTGCTGCCCTGCTAGCACTGGCCAACATCGGCAATGCTATCAGCGCCACCAACAGAAATAGCACCACTAACTCATTTAAACCAGTACTGGCTCGGTAAAATACGAAAAACAAACACCAAGCAAGAATAATAAACAGCAGCAATGGATAAGGCTGGGCAATAAGCACAACCCCAAGCCCCACCAGAAAACAGCTTAATACCGCTAGCGCTAAGGTTTTAATTAAGGCCAAGTTTAACGGGGGCTTGCCAGGCAACAACAACTGAGCGGTAAAAATGGCAGTAACAAATGACATACTCCACTCTAGACTTACCGCCAGCACCAGTACCAATGCACTCACCAAGCTAAAGCGCAACATGTGCGCTTTTAGAGGATTAGCAAGCCGCGAGCTTAAGGCCTTAGTAGACATAAGAGAACCAGCTTTTAACCCTTAAGGCCAGCTTAGCCAACGCTTTCATAATGAAGGTGCCTTCGGTATATACCGTTACATCTGCTTGTGCACCAATTCGTCGTAAGCCATGGGCAGTATCATCAGAGAATTTGATGATTACCGGAAAGCGCTGCGGATCTCGCAACCAACCAGCCGTTTGCGGAATAGTAGGTAGCGCACCTAGGTTGTTAGATTGACCATAATTAACTGCAAACCCAATTGACACCACCTCGCCTTTGAAGATTTTGCCTGGTGCAATATCTAGAGCAATTTCCACTGGGTCGCCCGCTTGAATATTGGCAATATTGTTTTCTCGCATATAGGCCTCAATCCACACCTCTTTGGTGGTGACAAAAGTCATCAGCGGTTGACCTTTATTGGCGTAATAACCAGCTTCTAGCTGTAAGTTAGTCACCCCTCCCTCAGAAGGCGCAACAATTACGGTTTTAGATAAATCTAAACGGGCTTTACCCAACTTGGCTAAAGCTGATTGCAGTTTTGGGTTATCTTCGCCGCTCACCCCAAGATTTTGTTTAGCTTGTTCCAACTCTGCGTTGGCCTTGGCTACCGAAGCTTTAGCTTTGGCCACATCGCTGCGCGCTCTATCAATATTTTGCTGCGGCACAACGTTTTGGTCTTCTACGGCAAACAAACGATTGGCGTCGGTAAGAATCGCTTGATAAGAGGTGGATGCTTCAAGTAAGCGCGCTTGCGCAGCCGAAACGCCAGCGGTTCCTGCACCAATTTCTTGCCCGGCTAACTCTAATGCGGCTTCGGCTTGAGTGACCGCCAGCACGTATTCTTCTTCGGCTACCTTGGCCAAAGGTTGGCCTTTTTCAACTAACTGGTTGTTCGTAACATTCACTTCAACCAGTTTGCCCGATACCGAGGCGGCAATCGGCACCACAAAACCAAATACCCGAGCATTGTCGGTATTAGGCGTCACTCTATCGCCCACGACATAAATAATAAAAACCAAAATACACAGGGCAAATACCAACAACGAACTTTTACGTAAAGGGTTGCTTGGCGCAGCTTCTGAGGCTTCATTTTGTTCAGACATCGTGTTTCTCTTATTTCCGTATTTATTTTACTTAAGGCTAATTTTTGTTTTGGTACTTAATCGTTAGCATCTGCCTGCTCTTGAGAATTTAGCTCTAACCATGCTACTAACAAGCGGTAACTAACTGCTAGAACTACTGCTCCTAAGAACAAGCCTACAAAGCCAGACATTAGCATTCCCCCTAAAGAACCTAACAAAATCACCAGCATTGGCACATCTACGCCGCGCCCTAGCAATAAAGGTTTGAGCACATTTTCACTAAAGCCCGCTAGTATGCTCCATACAGCAAAAATCCCTGCCACCACCGTAGACTCGTGGTTAAAGACATAAATGACCACCGGCAATACCACTAAAAACGGCGGTAATTGGGCAATGGCCAAAATCAGTACCAACACCGACCATACAGCCGCCCCCGGTACGCCTACGGCAAAAAAGCCGATTGATAGTAAAGTAGCTTGAATAACCGCAACACCAAGCACGCCTTTTGCCACACTTTGAATAGTATTGCTGGCTAAATTGGTTAAGTAGCTACCATGCTTACCTGCCAAGGCATTTGCTAATGATTGCGCTCCCAGCACAGCTTTCTCACCGTTTGCCATAAATACTCCGGCAATAATTACCGAGAAGCAAAACATCAACAGGCCGCCGATAAGCCCACCAGCAAAACCAATAACCTTGCCGGCCACATCACCCACTTGGCTTGCATAAGTACCTAAATAGCGCTGTAAATCACTGGCAGCCAAGGACCACTGCGCATGAATTTTTTCGCCAATTAAGGGCCAGGATTTGATTGAATTTGAAGGAGGGGGAATTTCAAAGCTGCCCTGCTGAACTTGCTTACCTACAGCAGCTAAACTGTCGATTGCTGCAGTAGTCACCTTAACCCCAGGTACCAAAATTATGGCTAAAAACACCAGCACAATAATGGTGGCTGCTACGCCACCTTTACCCACCACATTTTTGAGTTTTAAATACAATGGGTTAAGCGCTACAGCCAAGATCATCGCCCAAATAACTGGGGTAATAAAGGGCCGCACAATGTCGATACACCATGCTGCTAGCAAAAATAGTAAACCTATTTTTATGGCGGCTTCCATTGCACCACGCTCAAAGGTTTTTTGATTCAACATATCCATGTTCTCTAGGTTATTAAAGTGAACTGAAGTTGCTACCCTGCCACTTCAGTGATGCTAAATAGTATAGAGAATAAGCCAAGTAATTGTTTAGTTTATTAAAAACAATCTATAGATAATGTTGCTAATTTAAGCACCTGTTTGCTGCACAGTTTTGCCGCTAAGCTAGGGTCTGGAGACCTTTAATGTTGAAGTTTCGTTTGCTTATTCGCCCTCCTCTGGGCAGCATCAATAAGGCTCAACAGCCCCTAGTAACTCCTTTGTTTAAAACTGCAAGTTTTGCTCCTCTCCCACATAAACTAGGGTTTGTCGCTGAATATCAAAAGCGCTAATTAAGTGAACATTAAAAGTACGTTGTTGCAACATACCCGCAAAACTGCCGCTGCGTTTAGCAATATGTAAACAGCGTTTACTGTTATCCCATTCAAACACAATTTCGCTATAGGCCCCTTGCTCATAGCGATAACTGTCTCCCTCATCTTCATACAAGCAAAAGCGCCCATCCTCACCCACGTATACTTCAATGGTGAGTGGGTCGCTCGGTAATTCATCGTGATACTGCACCTCAGGGCCATGTGGAATAATGGCTCCGGCTTTCACTAATAAGGGCATAATGTCGATAGGCGTGCCCATCGCAATAGTTTGTCCACCTTGATAACAGTGTTTGTTCCAATAGTTATACCAAGCAAGGCCAGCAGGCAGCACCACCTCTCGCTCACCTGGGTATAACTGCGTTTGCTGATGAGCGATGCCTGCATGTGCCCAGCTTAGGCTACATTTTGATGAACCTTGCCAATGCGCATATTCAACCACCAGTTGATATTGTTGATTTGCCTTTAAATGACAACTGGCTTTATGGTTAAGCTGCGCTTGGGTTTGCCAACTATCAATCAACAGCTTACCGTCTAAATAGAAACGCACCCCATCGTTAGCATGAATCAGCCAGTTGTACTCGCCATCTACCGGCGCCGTTAGCAGCCCTTGCCAACGTACGCTATAACCACTTAATGGCAAACCCGCTGGCGGGCCACCTGCCCAGTTGCCATCGATGCTTTCAACCACTTGCGTAGCAACCAGCTGTTTGAATTGATCATCAGAAAAGTGTTGCTCGCTAATGCCTTGCAAGCCTTCCGCCGTGTGCAAATGCTCTTGAGCAATCAACTGTTGCTGCAAACTTTGTTGATGGAACATAGCTTGGGTAACTGGGCACACCATCAAACTGTCGCCAAACATAAACTGATCGCTAATGTTATGCAGCTGTGCTTGTTGCCTGAAATCAAAGGCCAGCAAACGCATCATGGTGCCGCCATGCTCTGCAATATTCCAAGCTTGTGAATAGATATAAGGCAATAGGCGATAACGTAATTTGTCGAACTTTAACAAGGCGTCAAAGGCCCAATCTCCCGGCTCTCCAAACTGATAGATTTCGCGCGGTGTATTGGCGCCGTGAGAGCGAAATAGCGGACAAAAAGCCCCATATTGGAACCAGCGAACATACAGCTCTTTGTAGGCATCATCGTCTACACCTTCTGGGAAATTCGCACCAAAACCACTGGTAAAAAATCCGCCGATGTCGGTAGTCCAATAAGGTAAACCCGCGGCACACAAGTTTAAGCCTGCTGGAATTTGCTGACGCAATACTTGCCAAGTGGCGCTAATGTCTCCCGACCAACAAGCTGCGGCGTAACGTTGCTGGCCTAAATAACTAGATCGACTAAGAGTGAAAACACGTTTGTCTTCTGCTCCTTGCAAAATTTGCTGACGTTGCGCTTCATAAACTCCTCGCGTGGTCATTAAGGAATAACCATTTAGCACCTGCTTCCAAGAGCCTAACTCGGTATCACGTTGCTGATGGCAAAACTCCACGCCATCTTTTGGATTTTGGGTCGAGATAAACTCTGGCTCTGTGCCATCCATCCACAACGCATCAACTCCCAGATCCATTAATCCGGCTTTAAGGTGTTGCCAGTAAATATCACGTGCGCCTTGGCTATAAGCATCGTAAATATGACCATCGGCCCAATGTTCGGTTTCAAATAAATAGCCATTTTCTAACAAGGCCTTAAACACTGGGCTGCCCTTGCCAACAATTGGCCAAATCGACACCATAAGTTTGAAGTGCATATCATGAAGTTGCGTAATGGTAGTGGCTGCATCGCCAAATACTTGCTGGTCGAACTGCATTGCGCTCCAGCCCAAATCTCCCCAGTATTTCCAATCTTGTACGATGTTATCGATGGGAATTTTTTTATCGCGGTAAGTTTTAGCAGTGGCAACTAGCTCGGCGGCATTTACGTAACGTTCTTTGCTTTGCCAGTAACCATAAGCCCAACGGCCAAACAGCGGTGCAGCGCCCGTAAGCTTTCGATAATGCTGAATAATTTGGTCAAATTCGGGGCCATAAATAACGTAAAACTCTATGCACTCTCCAGCGGCTGAGCTAAAACTAAAGCCCTCTCCTTGGCTAGTAAACTGGGTAAAAGCAAGTTGGTTCCATAGCACTGCATAACCTTTGGTGGATAGTAGCAAAGGGGCTGCTATACCTTTATTAGATTGGCAAATCTCGCGACTTTGCTCTTGGTAATTAAAGATCCCATCAGGATATTGGCCTAAGCCATAAAAAGCTTGTTCACCAGAGCTAACAAAGCGCTGACTAAGCGCACTATCATCACCTTGTTGCTTAAAAGCAGTTTGCGCTACGCGCAGCAGCTCGCCTTCGGCAGTGCTAATGCTCAAGCCGTTTTCGCTAAACGCTATACTCAAGTGCTCGCTGCGCATTTGCTTGGCAGAACTATATTGCGCGTCAACCGTTGGTTGCGGCAACACCACCAACTCACTTAGCATTTGCTGCTTGTTTAAACTCTCGGTATCAGGAGCAATCTTCACTCTAAGCGTATTTGAGTTAAGCAAGCTCAGTTCGGCAAGCCCGTTACTTGGTTGGCCATCTTGAAGAATAGGGAAGGGAAATACTTGGCGCGACATACAATAAACCTAAGGCATACAGAGATATGCTTAAGTGTAAATCACCCGGTAACATTTAGCGGTTTAGTAAAGCAGCAAACAAACTCAAATTAATCAATTTGGAGCTCATAGCACAAAAGCGTTCTAAGTTGGCTTAGCTGGAAATACTACGCTAACCATTCGCGCGCCGACTCAGTAATGGCCACTACTGCTGGATTGGCGATTCTGCGCTCGGCAGTAATCGCAAAGAACTGCTCTCGTACATCTTGGATGCTGCCAATTAATTCAACCCCATATTGATTCACCACTTCATCGGCAATGGCGGTCGGCACAATAAACGCCCCCACGCCAGCTTGGCCAAAGGTTTTCATCAATGCGCTGTCATCAAACTCACCCATAATTTGCGGGTGAATGTTTTGTTTATCAAACCATTGCAACAGTCGTACATGCATAAGGTTTATTTCACTTGGAATTAACAATGGCGCACCATCTAAGCAGGCCGGAAAGTTAGCTTGTAGTGACTTAGCAATGCTTGGGCTGGCGACAAAACTTACGCCACTTTCCCCTAACGCATGATTAAAACCACGCACGCCTAAACCAGGAGGCACTGGTCCATCCGCCAACACTAAATCCAAACGGTTTAGGGCTAGCTCTGCCAACAAACTCTCTAGGGTGTTTTCTTTGCACAACATACGTAAAGGCTCCCCCATGTTGTAGGCCGGCTCCAACAGGCGGTAAGCAATGGTTTTGGGAACTACTTCGGCGATGCCCACTTTTAGCAATTGGGGGCGTTCTGCCGAACCTTGCCTTAGGCTATCTTCAAGTTCATCACCTAAAGTGAATATTTCGTCGGCGTAACTAAGAGCCAAACGGCCGGTTTCGGTTAGTTCTAAATTTCGACCCACTTTACTAAATAAGGCGCTGCCAAAATGCTGCTCTAACAAGCTTATCTGGCCGCTAATAGTTTGTGGCGTGATATGCAGCAATTCACTGGCTCGAGCAATACCGCCTTGCTTGGCAGCCACCCAAAAATAATGCAGATGTTTATAATTTATCACAGCAAACACTTCGTATTTTTCGAGCTATAAGGAAAGTATATTCGAGTATACCTAAGTATAAAAGCCCATTAAGGTAGTGACTCGTGATTCAAAGTATTGATTCAGCTTAGGAGCAGACCATGCCAGGTAGTATGAAAATTGATATGCATTCACAACACTTTCCACTGAATGAACCACTGCAAGCCTACATCAAAAGACGGATTAACTTTGCACTTGGGTCGCAGTACAACAACATTATGCGCATTGCGGTCAAGCTGTCAGATAGCAAAGAGAGCAGCGGGGCAAACGGCAAGCGCTGCCAAATTTTGGTTAAGTTAGCTGGCCAAGCCGATGTAGTGATTGAAGACATTCAAGCTCAAATATATGTTGCTATAGACCGCGCAGCTAGCCGGGCTAGTCGCTCGGTAACTCGGCGTATAGCACGGGTGCGCAATAAGGCACTTCGGGCTCCCGACATTAGTGTTGCCGACTATTACAACTTGAGCGATGAAGACGATAACGATCCACTAAATAGCGAATTTGTAGAGTTCACCGAATACCCAACAAACACTGCTGAGGAAGGAGTGACAAGATGAACAATCACCCTATTAGCAATACCCCTAGCCAAGTTAACGAGAGCGTATTAGCCACCAATAAAGTTATTCGAAATACTTATGCCTTGCTCTCTATGACACTTATGTTTAGTGGTGCTAGCGCGGCATTTTCTATGGCAATGAACCTGCCCCACCCTGGTATCATTATCACCTTGGTGGGCTACTTCGGCTTGCTGTTTGCCACCATGAAACTGCGTAATAGTGCTTGGGGTATAGTTTGTATTTTTGCCCTAACGGGCTTTATGGGTTTAACCCTTGGGCCAATCCTTACCGCATACTTAAGCCTGCCAAATGGTGGCCTGATTGTTAGCCAAGCCATGGTAGCTACCGCGGTGATCTTCCTGTCGCTATCTGCTTATGCCATTACCAGCAAAAAAGACTTTAGCTTTATGGGCGGTTTTTTAATGGTAGGCATTATTGTGGCTTTTCTTGCCGGTTTAGGCGCAATTTTCTTTGCCATTCCGGCGTTATCCTTAGGTGTATCGGCCATGTTCGTTCTGTTGATGTCGGGGCTAATTTTGTATGAAACCAGCAACATCATTCATGGCGGAGAAACCAACTACATTATGGCTACAACCTCGTTGTTTGTTGCTATCTTCAATTTGTTCACCAGCTTGCTGCATATTCTTGGTTTCCTTAACGGAGAAGACTAGCTAAGCAAGAGGAGAAACTAGCATGATTAACAATTTACTTAACCAGTTTTTAGGTGCTTCTGGCGATGCTCCCAAAACCGCACAGCAAGGTGGTGGAGTATTGGGGGCAATTCCAGGCGGATTAGCCGGAGGCGCTGCTGCAGGTGGCATAATGGCCTTATTAGTAAGTAACAAATCCGCACGAAAATTTGCTGGCAAAGCGGCAACCTATGGCGGTGCAGCGGTACTGGGCGGCTTAGCTTATAGCGCTTTTAGTAACTGGAAAAAGCAATCTAGCTCTTCGCAAAACCACCATACTAGCCAAAAATTGGAGCAAATTGATCAATCCAGCTTTACCAGTACCGCTGATAACAACGATTTTCAGCTCACGATACTTAAAGCGATGATCGCATCTGCCAAGGCAGATGGGCACATTGACGAACAAGAACAGCAACGGATTTTCGAAGCGCTAGAACAAATAGAACTGAGCGAGCAAGTAAAATCAACCTTGTATCAACTAATGCGTCAGCCCATTTCCATTGGCGAGCTGGCCAGTGAAGTAGAGACCATCGAGCAAAAATCTGAGCTCTATTTGGCCTCTTGCTTTGCTATCAACTTAGACAACGCTGCTGAACAAGCGCACTTAGATGGCCTAGCCTACGCACTGCGCCTGCCCTTCGATTTAGCCGAGCAGCTTCAAAAACAAGCCCATCAAGCCATACATGAGGCAGCCTAAGCATTCAATTTAGCAAACCGGCATGGATGCTGGTGCTAACTTATTCCTCAGGCATAAGCTAAAGAACTTATTGCTACAATTTGTTAAACTTGCGCCATTCATTTAGTACAGGCACAAACTCGTGAACCGCAAAAAGAAAATCAACGAAACGCTGAAGAAAAAAGCTAAAAAAGCCAACGCTAAAAAGCAAAATAGCAACAAACCGCGCTATGTTTCAAAAGCTGAGCGCGCCGCTTTAGAAGCTGAGCAAGCAAACAATGAACAGGCTGCAACTCCCCTCTCAGAAGAAAACAACGCCAAGCCTTAGTTCAATCTAAATATCGTTACTAAACAAGCAAATAGTGATGACAGCGCGGAACAAACATTAGCAAGTTTCATCTGCAACTGAGAAATTCATTAATTATCATACAAGCATGAGAGAGCTCACATTAGTGATTTTTCGCAACGAATTTATCAAGTTTCGCAGTGCTCCCTAGATAAAAGGAGGGCTAAGGTAGCCTTAAGCTAAGAACGGTTTAAGGAGTGAGAAACATGCGCCAGCATGCGATTAAGACAGGATTTTTTAAAGTGGCGGCGCTTGCTGCTGCAATTTGCAGCTTACAAGTAAATGCTGCTCCGTTAAGAGATGTAGTAAAAGGTCAAGACACCTTCATCGGTGCGGCCTTAGAAACACGCCACCTTCAAGATAAGCAATTCGCCGAGACACTGGCTCGTGAATTCAATCAACTTACCCCAGAAAACGAAATGAAGTGGAGCTACTTGCAGCCAGAGCGTGGCAAGTTCACCTTCGATAAAGCTGACAAGCTGGTAGATTTCGCTCAAAAAAATAACATGATGGTTCGTGGCCACGCCTTGGTATGGCACATTCAAAACCCTGATTGGTTAGACAATGGCGACTTCTCTAAAGAAGAAATGCTAAAAATCATGGAAGAGCACATTACCGCTGTAGTGAGTCACTACAAAGGTAAAGTGAAATACTGGGACGTAGTAAACGAAGCCTTAGATGATAACGGCGGCTGGCGTCCAACAATATGGTACAAAGCGCTAGGTGAAGACTATATTGCAAAAGCCTTTGAGTTTGCCCACAAAGCCGACCCTGATGCGATTTTGGTTTACAACGATTATTCTACCGAAGGTAAAACACCAAAAGCGAACGCAGCTTACCGCTTAGTGAAAAAACTGAAAGAGCAAGGTGTGCCAATTCACGGCATCGGTACGCAAGCTCACTTGGTAGTTGGCGTACAACCTCGGGTTGCCGACATAGCTGCCAACATTGAGCGAATTCAAGAACTTGGTTTGGAGTTCCACTTCACCGAAATTGATATTCGTATGCAAGATCCCGCTACTGACCGGATGTTGCAACAACAAGCCAACATGTATGAAGACTTAGCTAAGCTAACAGCTTACTACGATGAAGTTAACTTCTTCACTACTTGGGGGATTAGCGATAAATACAGCTGGATCCCGCATTGGTTTAAAGGTTACGACCACGGCTTAATGTTTGATAAGCAATACAAAGAAAAACCAGCTTACACGGCGGTTAATAAAGTATTTGCCGATAAAGCCGCCGGTAAATTTGATTGGGAGCCACCAGCACCACTAGCTGATACAGGACGCCGCTTCGAAGCCTTTATTAGTAACGAAGCGAAACAAGCAATGCCTCTAGATGGTGACATTGCCAAGTGGAATGACGCGGTATTCTACCCCTTCGCCTACAACCAGTTAGGTGGAAAAGACTTAACCTTACCAGCAGAGAGCAACATCTCTGGTCGCTTTGCTTTGCTTTATGATGACAACACCCTTTATGGGCGTGTAGAGCGTAGAGACGACAAAACTGTTACCGGTAACAAAGCGCAGGTTTGGGAAAATGACTCTGTAGAGGTATTCCTAGGTTTTGGTGAAGAGTTTGCGCAAATTCGTGCGTTAGTTGGCGAAGAGTTTGCTCCAACCGCCTTCGAAGCAGATATCAAAAACTACTGGAGCGAAGATGGAACTGTTCTAGAGTTCTCAATTACGCCGAAGAAAACCAAAACACTGTCGGGTACAACTTTAGGCTTTAACATTGCCTTAGCCGATAACGATGCAGGCCCAGAAGCTGGTCGTCATGCTCAACTTTACCCAGTACCTGGTACTAACAACGGCTGGCAAGGTCATGATTTTGGTGAAGTATTCTTTACTGCTCAAAACACTGAAATTAGCGATAAACTAAAAGGCCAAGTCGTTAGCTTTAAAGCTGAGCCAATTGAAGGCTTTGACGCCACTAGCGCCTTTGACCTATCAAAATGGGAAAATGTTTACCATTATCCGTTTGCCTTTAACCAGTTAAATCCCCAAGACCAAACGCCGCCAAGCCAAGATATTATTCATGGTAGCTGGCGCGTAGCTTACTCTGGTAACACCTTGCATGGTGTTGTTCACCGCCATGACAACAAAACGGTGACTAGTGGCGATGATTGGCAAACCGACAACATTGAAATTTTCATTAAAGTTGGTGAAGAATTTGTGCAACTGCGCAGCATCGTGGGTCAAGACTTCCAGAAAAACACCTTCCCTGGTAAGCGTGTTGCCAAATGGAATGAAGATGGCACTATCATGCAATTCTCTATTGAACTGCCGGTAGACAGCTTAGCGGGTAAAACCATTGACTGGAACATTGCCCTAGCAGACAACGACGATGGACAATCTCGTAGTTCGCAGCTGTATCCAGTTCCTGGTAACAATACTGCATACCTAGGTGAGCAACTAACAATTCTAGAATTTGTTAAATAGCTACGCTCTCCTGCAAAAAGCCTCGCATTTGCGAGGCTTTTTTTTAAGCAAATCTTGCAAGCTAGCCCTAGCTTGATTTATCAACAAACTAAAGCTTACTATTATTAGGCCGATAGCTAACTAAGTACGTTTATAAACAAATGCTTAGTTAATTCACCAAGGGGCAAGCGATGAGCTTTGAGCTATTCAAAAAAGTCTTCTTTACTTTGATATTGATAGCCTTAGGTGGCGCTGCTCTTAGTTACATTTTTATCTACCACGTTCATGGCCGCGGAGTGAGCGCCAAAGATGGCTGGCTATTTGATATTCAGGGCTACCATCAAGGCATTAGAGAATCAAAACTCACTGAAAAACCGCTGTTTTTGTATTTGCGCAGGCAAGCCTGCCAACGCTGTATCGCTTTTGAATATGACTATTTAAACAATCCTCAGATCAAACGGATGCTTGAAGACTATGTGAAAGTACAGGTGAACATTGATACCGACCGCACCCACGAGCGTTTTGCCGACCAGTTCAACCTTAATACCTACCCATCTTTGTTTGTAATGTTTGATCCTGAGCACCACGTTTCTAGCTATTTGGTTTTAGAAATGAATCAAATTTGGGTGGCGCAAGATACCTTGCAGAAAGGAAATTTCATGCCACTTTCTGAAGCGAGCTTTAGTTTATCTGTGACCCGTGCGACAATATTGGCTCGAAAAGCAGCCAACATGGAAGAATCAAGCGGTGAAACGCCACCTTAACTCGCTACTCTCATATTCTCTTGTCTTAACAATGTGGTGTTTTAGCCTTAGTAGCCAAGCCAGTGAAATGGTTGACGGTTTAATGGATGACGATTGGGGCATCGCTTTTGGATTTAGAAATGCCACTATCCCCTTTCGCTCAGAAACCAATACCGTTGCTGATGTTATGCCGCTGCTATATTACCGAGGCGACCGAGTATATCTAGACGGCTTAGAAGCCGGCTACAAAATATGGAAAGAAGACGACTTTGATATCTCTGTTATGGGCCGATATCGCTTCTTCGACATTCCTTCAGAGTATCAAAACCAAATTCGCGGCGACGGCATTGATTACGGTGTTCGCAGCCAATGGCGCTTCAAACCCAATTATTCTTTTAACACCGAGTTATTAAGTGATGATTCCGGTAATTTTCACGGCAACTTAGGCCTTACTTGGCAGAAGCACTACAATCGCTGGTATCTAGCGCCCTATGCCACCGCTCACCTTAAAAGCAGCGAGTACAATACCCGCTACTACGGCCTAGAGCTTTTTAAAACCCAAGCTGATGTGGATTTAAAAGCCGGTATTGATATGCGCTACCACGTATGGCGAGACTTCTATCTAGTGGGTCGCTTAGGGGGTACTTATTACGGTAAAGAAGTACAAAACGTAGATATCATCGACAAAGATTTTCAATTCGAAAGCTTTTTGGGCATTAGCTTTTTCAACCAGCAGTATCAAACCACTGAAGGCGACTGGCCAAAAGGTTACTTGAGGGTATCTCATGCTTGGGCAACCCCTTCTAACTTAGGCGATATCATCCACTTTAAAGCCGAAAAAGATGAATATAACAACCAGTTAAGCTCGGTGTTTTATGGTCACTTACTCAGTGAAACCTTGCTCGGCTTCCCGATAGACGTTTACCTAACGCCAGGCCTGGCTTATCACCATAGCTCTGAGGTACAAGACCCGATCCTTGAGTATGTGATTGCCTTTAAAGCGTATTACACCTTCACTTGGCCAATTCGTTGGCGTTTTGGTGTAGCAGAGGGCCTCTCTTATGTCACCAACATTACTTATATCGAAGAAGTAGACTTAGCCGAAGAAGGTAAAGGTTATAATCCAAGCAAGTTGCTCAACTATTTGGACTTTTCTTTAGATGTAAACTTAGGTGACTTGTTTAAGAAGCCGGAAATGGAAAAAATGTGGCTGGGTTATAACATTCATCACCGCTCGGGTATTTTCGAGAATTCATCACTGTTTGGCAGAATTAAAGGTGGTAGTAATTATCAGGGTATTCACTTTCAGTGGCACTGGTAATGAAGAGAGCCGCAACATCGGTTGCGGCTAAAAAAGCCTAACAAAAACGTTGCATAATAAGGGCGTCTTCACGTCCTTTTTTATCGCAGGGGTAATAACCCTTGCGGCGATCTATTTGCTCAAACTCAAAACGCAGATAGAGCTTTTGAGCACTCACATTGCTTTCTCTAACTTCCAGCAAAATCTGTTGCCATTGCTGCTCGTCTGCCATTTCTAACATTGCCCGCATAAGCTGGGTGCCTAAGCCCTTGCCTTGCTGTTCGGGCGTTACCGCAATATTGATTAATTCAGCCTCGCCGGCCACCACCCGCAAAATAATGTAAGCCAATAAGCAGTCGTCTTGCCAAAGGCCAAGGTTTCGATACAAACCACCAAAGTTACTGGTGAGTAAAGCACGGCTCCATGGGTGCGAATGTGCTTGTTGCTCTATGTTTAGCATCATCGGCACATCCATCACCGATAGAGGGCTTAAGCTTGTTTTAAGATCTGAGCACATATCTGCTGCCATAAAATACGCTTAGCTTGTTTATCGCTAGCTAACTGCTGTGGGTCGCAAAACAAGATTTTAGAATGCTTAGGCGCAGTGCTCAAAGGGTCGGCCCATAACACCCAAGTATCGATAGCTTCAGGAAAATGCGCAGCACTACAAATATGAATATCGGCCCACTCTAGCTTCATCGCTGCAACAATGCCTTTAAACAGCGCTAAATGCAGCTCTAAAACTGCAGGCTCTATAATTAGCACTAGCGGCCAAGACGGCGACGCTCGCAGAGTTTTGCTTACCGGAGTGGCCCGCTTGAGCCATACATCGATATCCATCTCTTGCAGGTATTGCCGCGCTTGTTTATCTATCATAATGAGCTTCTAAGTTGCTGAATATTAATCCGCTTAAGATTACTTTTTCTTTAGGCTTAAAGTAGCTTTATTTGCCCCTTGGCTACGCGCTTTTTTAAACTTATCACGCGCCTTGTTGCTTACCGCTTTATTCACAAACACCTTTTTCTCGGTGGCTGCTGTGGTTTCTGGTGCGGTTTTACTTGAATGGGCTACAGCTTGATTAATCTCGGCCATTTCTGCACCTGTTAAGTTGCGCCATTGGCCAGGGCGAAGTTTATCTAAGTGCACATTCATAATACGGGTGCGCTTAAGCTTGGTAACTTCATAACCCAAGTACTCACACATACGACGAATTTGGCGGTTTAAGCCTTGAGTAAGCACAATGGTAAAGACAAACTTGCTGTTTACCTTCACCTTACAGGGCTTAGTCACGGTATCTAAAATAGGTACGCCACGTTGCATCCGCTCAACAAAGCGCTCGCTTAGGGGTTTATCTACCGTCACCACGTATTCTTTATCGTGAGCATTCTCGGCACGTAAAATCTTATTCACGATGTCGCCGTCACTAGTTAGAAAAATAAGCCCTTCAGAGGGTTTATCTAAACGGCCTATAGGGAAAATGCGCTGCTTGTGGCCAATGGCATCAATAATGTTGCCTTTAACATGGCGCTCTGTAGTACTGGTGATACCAATGGGCTTGTTGTAGGCAATGTAAACACGATCAGATTTATTGCTAGCGATAGCTTTTATCAGTTTACCGTCTACTGCAACTTTATCGCCCGGTTGAACTTTAGTCCCTAACTCAGGCTTTTGACCATTAATGGTTACTCGCTGCTGTTCAATCAATTTATCGGCTTCACGACGGGAACAAAATCCCGAGTCACTGATAAATTTATTTAGACGTTTTTCGTTTGATGCGCTCACTACAAGGATCCACTAGCTAATTAACGCGCCTATTAAACCATAGAATAGCAAGCTCAATAAGCGCTTTTAGTGCTAGCTAGCCATTTGCAGCGCCATTTCTCGGCCTTGGCCGCGGATTTTGTCGATAGACACATAAAAAGAGGATGGCAATACCAGCGCGCCAGAATTTGCATGGCTGGCAAAGTAATCAATTTTTGCAGCTTTGCTTTCCAAATGATCCCAATCTTGATGCAAGCGACAAGCAAAATTAAGCACCAAGGCACGCAGCGGTTCAATTTTAGCGGCATCGGGATTTACATGAAACTCGATGGTATCAACCAAGCGCGGGGCAAATTTCCAAGCGCGTGCTAGTTCGGCGCCCAGTTTTGCGGTGGTAGTGCCAAGGAGCTCTTGCTGCACAGCTTGTCGGTCTTCACCTTCTGCCACTCGAGCGGCCACCTGTTCGGCAACATCGGGCGCTAAAGTAAACACCATTAAATCGCCAATGTTATGCAAGATCCCCGCGGTGAACATTTCATTGGCATCGATACGCACTTTTTCGGCTATTTTGCTGGCAATGCTAGCAATCTCGAAGGTATCACTCCAATAGGTTTGCATATCCAGCTTAGGTACTCGGGGAAACGCACTAGTAAGCCAAGATACCACCACCATAGTTTTAAGCGGCGCAATGCCTAAACGAATCACCGCCTCATTAATCGAGGCAATGGTGCGGCTGCGACCAAAATGAGCAGAGTTGGATAAACGCAATACTCGCGCACTAATCACTTGGTCCATGGATATCTTTTTTGCCAGCATGGCAAAATCACAATCAGGGTCGTTAAGCATGCTAACAAGCTCTTGAACCACACTGGAGACTTTGGGTAATTCATTCACACGGGATAGTAATTCTTGTTCGGTCATCCAACCCTCCTGCTAGAAAATACCGTCACTACGCTCATACCGCATCAAAGCAATGCCTTTTGCTTGTTTACACGCTTAGTTAAGCCAAGCTTAATACATAGTTCAAGCTAAACAAATAAATAACAACAATATCAGTATGATTTATAGGGGTAAAGAAATGAATTGTCAGCAAACTCGCCAAATAGTGCCTGCCTTAGAACCTTGTTAGTAAACAGAAACTACAGTATTTATCGATAATATAAACCGCTAACTTACTTAGCTCGGTTTAATCCAGAATAACACTTTGCCCTTAATGCGCGAAGCACGCACAGGGCCCATATCAACAGTAGATACACTGCTAGGGTTTTCGCCGCGTAACCAAATAAAGCCATACTTGTCGATACAACCTATTCGTTTCACAATTAACCCAAACTTGGGGTGCAATACTTTAACTACATCACCCGCTTTAAAATGCTTACTCAGGTAATAGCGGTGAAACATTACATAGCTGTTTTTAGGCAAAAGAGGAGACATGCTATCTCCTCTAATCTTGTTAATGCTTAATCCAAACAAGACAATTACGCCTTCAAATCCGGGTATACGATCTGCTGCGCTGGCGGATAAGGGCAAGTTGCCTTAAAGGTAGCTACACCTTTGCTTTGCCGAAAGATATCGGCAAATTGATTCACTTTATCAAGTAGCTCTAGGCAAGCACTTTTATCGATATTTTGCTTAGCCTTAGATGCAGCCAGCATAATACTGTGGCTAAGCTCATGTAGCTGCGGGTAAGCATCAAGCTGAGGCGGCTTGATGTAATCTCCCCAAATCACCCTGATCTCTTCTTTTACTTTTAAACCGTGTTCCTCTTTTTGCGCGATTAGTCTGCCAAACTGAGCTTGTTCGTTAGTACTCAGTTCAGACTTATCTTGTAGCTCTTCAAGCAAATCAACCATACGGATCATGGTTAATACCGCTAACTGAGCCGAAATAGGATCGTAGATTTTGCACGGAATATCGCAATGTGCAGACACCTTGTTAAAGCTAAACACTTCATCCAATCTTGCGAAAGCATTGTATAACATGCTTATCTCCTTATTTTTTTGATGCTGCTTTTTTACGTGTAATAAACAACAGGCCAGCCGCAACAATAATCGGGGCTAACCATAGAAAGTGAACTAAGTTTGACCAACTAGATTGATGATCGTGACCAGCATGGGCAAACACCATACAAGGCAACAAGGCTGCACTTATTGCCAGTGTTTTTACGGCAAGATCTTTCATAAAAGTCCTTTTACATTTAGGGTTAGTGGTAGGTTCTTTGGTCGCCATAAGCTAGCTCAAGTTGAGATTCAAGCTCGGCTAAACAGGCCTCACAGGGTGGATGTTCTTTGGCAAACTCAAGCAAAGGATTAAGCGTAAGTTTGATTGCCTTAAGCGCAATCAGCTGCAGGTCCTCATCACTTTGCTGATCTTGATAAATGCGTAACATCGACTGATGCGGAATAAACAAACAGCGTTGAGCATCTTCAAACTTGCCGGCACGGTTAAACATTTCGGCAAGGTTGTGATAAGCACAAATCCACCCTTGAATGGATTCAACGCAACGTGGATTTTTAACCAATCGCTCTTCAAGCAGAAAAATTGCGTCTTCGTAATAACGTTCAGCTTCAGGCCAATTTTGTTGGTTAAAAAACTGATTGCCGATATTCATCATTCCTTGCCAAGTATTCACATTTCACCGCCAACAAATACAAATGAAAATCATTATCATTATCATTAAGATCTTTTAGCTTTGCAAATACTTTGTTAATAAGAAAGTGATTATTTTTAGGGTGAAATGCCACAGGCTATGTTTATCGAATAGGCAAACGCCAAACATGGCTATTACTTAGCAACATCACTATACAGAAGAGACAAACTGCTGCTAAACAGCAGCGACTGAGAACATCAACAGACTTAGTAATACAGCCATTGCAACTAAGACAATCCATTGAAACTCTCGACTAATACCAAACATATATCCTCCAAAACCACTTGCCTTTCAAATGATATTGATTATCATTCCCAATATAATTCAAGTGAATGTTTTATCTTCTTGATAATTATCAAGCGTGAGGTTTAGTTATGTCAGCGTCGATGATATCCATATTAAAAACCAAAGAAAAACAGCTATTTCTTGAAGGAAGAACTGAGCTTTATTGCAAAGCTGGCGACCTGCTATTTAGCCAAGGACAGTCAGCCAACCACATGTATCGCATAGAAAAAGGCAAAGTGTCACTGTTTCGGCTAATGCCCAATGGCGATGAAAAACTGTTTAAAGTATTCATGGCCGGCGATATTTTTGCCGAAGTAGCGTTATTTTTAAGCCCAAGAAAATACCCAATGAGTGCTCGTATAGAGCAAGACTCCATTCTCTCCTCTTTCTCCTATGAGCATGTCTTTAGTACGCTTCACCAATGCCCAGAGCTGTCGCTACGAATATTGGGTTTTATGGGCAACCGCATAGGCGATTTGATGAATACTATCGACATTTTAACCCACGTGAACGCTAATCAGCGCCTAGTGATGAAACTGGCAGAGATCTACAAGAAGCAGTATGTAAAAGAGAACCGAATAGCCCTGCCTTGCAGTAAAAAGCTGCTAGCATCTCAATTAGGCATGACGCCAGAAACCTTATCCAGAACCATGAAAAAACTTAAAACCGAGGGCCTAATTGAAGAAGTAGGCTCAAACCTGTTGCTGCCCGATATCCCATCACTATGTCGCTCGGTAAACTTAACACAAGAGATGTTTAGTGCAGCTTAACTAAATACCACAACTGCTAGACCTACTTAGCAGTAAGGAAAACCATGAAGCCGCTACAGTCCATTGAAATAAAAGCATTTATACCTAGTAAGGATTTTGAAACCTCCATCCAGTTTTACCAAACCATTGGTTTTACCTTGGCTTCAAACGAGCAAGGTGTTGCCTATTTCCACCACCAAAATTGTTCTTTTCTACTGCAAAACTTTTACCAAAAACAGTTATGCGACAACTTGATGCTGCATTGGCTGGTTAAAGACCTAGATCATTGGCATCAAACTATTAGCGACAAACTCTCTGGCTCGGGATTAGCATTTAGCATCACGCCAATCAGTGAGCAACCATGGGGGATGCGTGATTTTTGCCTCACCGATCCCAGTGGAGTGCTGTGGCGTATTGGGGAAAACCAAGAGAACATGAATTAAGCTAGCGTTGCCAAGAGTAGAAACAGTATTCCAGGTTTTGAAGAATAGTCATTGGAAGGTTTGCGGCTATTACGTCTCTGCAGCTTAGCCAGCCTCAGATCAACAAACACTTAAGAGCGAGCTTCGCCCTTAAGCATTATGCCAGTAAAGCTTGAGAATCAATTCTCAGGGCTAATAGAGCAACACAGAGGATTTGCTATCGGCTCGCCAATTTCCGGTAATGGCCGCTGATCACTATCGCCATACCCAATCTTAAATCGCACCCGATTTACACAAATCTTTTCTATTTCTGGTTTAAATATATCAAACAGCTCAAAGCGTTGTTTTAGCTCTGGGTGACTAGCTTGATAACTAGCAAGCTCTTGGGCAAGCCAGCTATAAAACTGTTGTTCACTCACACCTAAACTGACCAACTTAGGCGAAACAAAGCGCAGCACCGTAACAAAGTGGCCAGTAATCAAATCATGGATCAAATAGTTAGCAGGCAAGCGAGTTAAGTTAGCTCTCACTTCGCTATCTAAGCTTTCAAGCTCGGGAAATGCTTGATCGATTAAGCGCAAATCACCATGAAAGTCTTTAATAATGCAACCAGCAGGTTGGTGTTTATCAAGTACCAAGGTAATGTTTTGCCCGTGGGCGACCAAGGCTACGCCATAGCGACACATTAAGTGATATAAAGGCACTACCACGTGCTTAAACAGCTTACGCAGCCACGTTTCAGCACTAATCTCAGCTAAGCTGATCAGCGCAACAATCGCTGCTTCTCCGCCATTGTCTTGTTGCATTAGCGTAGCCATAGACATCGGCCGCGTCTGCTGTGGAATTACCGCTTCTGCGCGCTCTCGCCATATACAGCCCAGCATTTCTTTATAGCGATAAGCCCCCGCCTGCAGCCGTTGCTGCTGAGGATGAGGGCAAAATACGCCTGCCACCTCTTGTTGAACATACAAACCGCGCTCTACAAACAAAGCGTCTTGCTGGCTCAAGCTCGCTAACCATTCAGACAACTGTGGCCCCTGAGCAATAAACTGCCCTGGGATCCCTCGATAACAAGAAGTATTAAGAATGGTTAAGGCGGTTTTCATATCAAAAGCCAAGGCTGGGTTGTCACTGCTTAGGGTGCGAATAGATTGCTGTGCTAGCCAGCAATCGGCCACTTCGCCCAAGTAAATCATCGAGCCTTCGGCTAAGTATTGCGCATATTGCACCTGAATAAAGCGCTCAAACTGCCATGGATGAACCGCCAAAACATAATGGGTATTCTGCCAATCATTAGGCAGTTTGGATTTCATAGAGCTAAATGCTTGCTCACTCAAGGTTTGTTCAAGTAGGTCTGCTTGGCTTAAGCCGGGTTTAAAACCTACCTGGCAGAGTGTTTTATCTACGACTAGGTAATGCAGCTTAATTGCGCTTGCCGATTCTGGCGCATAGCTCGCAAGCTCTTGGCTACCCCAGCCTAAACGCCCTTTGTTAGCAATGGCCTTAGGATGAGCGTCTAAATATGCTTGTCGCTGGGTTTCGTTAAGCAATACTAAATCGGTCGCATTGATGTTTTGTTGCTGCTCCCAACGTAGCACATCACTGTATAAGGTTTGTTGTATCTCCTCTAACAGCCCGGCCAAATTAATATCACTAATCTGAATTTGGCTTTGAATATCCAACAGTAATTCACTAGCAAGCGGGACACTTGCATCACTTAATTCAATACTTGATGGCTCAATAATGAACATGCCCCAGATAGTCTGCTTGGCGTTAAAGCGCCAGTTACGACTTGCCGTAGCCAGAACATATTGCAAAGTATCCGAGGATTTAGCTTGGAGTTTACTAACGTCCGCTAGGCTAAATTGAAGCCGTTCTTCAAACTGTAATTCACTCAAAATTTTTGCGACCAAATGAGTATTAGCCAACTGCCACTGAGCTTGATTGAACATTACTTCTCCTAACCCCTTGTAAAACTAAGTTTATTTTTTGTTGCTATTTTTGTTAGCAATATATTGACATGAGCCACAAAAATAAACAATGATAATGCAAATTATTATCATTTGTATTTAAGTTGTAGTTTTGTTGTATCGCTGCTTACTCATTCTTTTGGGCTTAAACCAAACTTTAGTGCTGGCTTTTTTGCCAGAACTATCGAACTTACTCGGGTTTAGCCAAAGCGAAAAAGACTTAGGATTAGTCACCCTGATCTTAAACCTGAACCTAATCACTTATTGGTTTGGCGTGAAATTTTGGGGAAATAGACTTAGCCAATTAGGCCTTTGGACTAGCACCCGCATTGCTGTGGGCGGCTTCTTGGCAGCCAATGTATTATTTTGGCTAAGCCTTTTTGCCTGCGAGCAAACTTCGCTACTGGTGGTTGGCGCAAGCCGTTTGTTATTGGGTGCATTTAGCAGCGCTTTTGTTATTTTGGCTCATTGCCACCTTAGCGTGGTAAACAAAACTAACCTTGGGCAACTGGCCAAAACCAGCGGGGCCATCACCATTGGCAGGTTATTAGGGCCAAGTTTGGCCTTACTTCCTCTGGCCACAAATTGGCTTATGTTTAGCCCTATTTTGCTGGTTTTACCTGCCTTGTTGTATTGCCTTAGCACCACCCCGCCATGGTCTAGCGCTAAGCAACAGCAAACCCAAAATCACGCTATAACCTCATCAAATTTTTGGCATTTTAAATGCATTTTAAGCTTGGCAGTGCTAACCACTTCACTAGTTAGCATTGTTCAATATTATATTCTTCCTCAGCTATTTAACTTTGGTTATCAGGGTGAACAAGCCAGCAAAGTATATGCCTCTCTACTGCTGTATTTAAGCGTGGCACTGATTGTTTATCAGTTCTTCTTACTGCCTGTAATCTCCCGCTACGCGCGGCTTATTCCCGGCATATTTTTACTTTTTCTTGGTAGCGGCGCCATGCTACTTAGCCTCTCGGTTGCCACTTGGTGGCTGTTATTACTGGCATTAGCCCTGTTGGCTTTTGCCATTTCAGGCCTGCCAAGTTGGTATAGCCAACAAGCTTACCAAACCAATCCATCACTTTCGTTTAGAGCAAAACGAAGTGCCTATTTAGCCAGGGCTCACACCGCTGGCTACCTGCTAGGTACCGCGGTAGCGAGTATCAGTTTATTGCTGAGCATCCCCCTGCTCACCCCAATTTGGTTGTTCAGTTTGGCAATGATCGGATTGATCGTTCACCTAAACCGACAAGCTCAACTGCAAGCAACTCTTACGTAACAACAATAACTAAGGTTCAAGGAAGATAATGAACAAACTAAACACTTTAAGCACCAAATTAACACCACTAGCACTCGTGCTGTTTGCCAGTTGTGGCCATGCAGCCAATACCTTGGAAACGGTGGTAGTCACCGCCAACCGGGTGGATACCTCAATCTCAGATATCGCAGCCACCATGTGGGTGATTGAGCAAGACCAGTTAAACCGCGAAATAAACACCGGTGCCGACTTAAAAACAGCCTTAGGTCGTCTTATCCCTAGCTTTGATTTTGGTAACGAAGGGCGCACCAACTTTGGCCAAAACTTACGTGGTCGCTCTGCGCTGGTAATGATTGATGGCGTATCGCTTAACTCAACCCGCGCAATTAGCCGCCAGTTAGACAGCATAGACCCATTCAATATTGCTCACGTAGAAGTACTATCGGGCGCTACATCGATATATGGCGCAGGCGCAGCCGGCGGTATTATCAACATCATCACCAAAAAAGCGACACCAGATGAAACAAAAGTTGAGCTAAGAGTTGGTGGTTCTTCTGGTTTTAATAGCAGCGAGGATCTCAACAAGAACCTAGCATTAGCAGTATCTGGGGGTAGCGAAAAGCTACGAGGAAGACTGTCTGCAGCCTACGAAGGGCGCGGCGCATCCTACGACGCCAATGGCCAAATGATTTTGCCAGACATCACCCAAACCGATCTGCAATTTAATCAAAGCATCGACATCATGGGTAATCTTGAATTTGAACCCACCAGCGATCAGCTATTATCGCTTACAGGCCAATACTACAACAGCGAACAAGATACAGAGTACGGCACTTATTTGGGCCCTAACTTAGCCGGTATTTTTGGTGCACCAGAACTAATTAGCATACAAAAAGGCCTGCAACTAGAGGAGCAACCCGCTACCGAGCGTGTGCTAGTTAATGCGCAATACCGCCACAATAACTTGCTAAATCAAACCATGCTGGCCCAGGCGTATTACCGCAGCGAGTCGATGCAGTTTTATCCCTTCCCATCGATTTATCAAGTAACTGGCTCGCCGTTACCCGGTAATAGTTACCCCTTATACGGCGCGTCATTACAAGAAACCGATGTACTTGGCGCAAAACTACTGTTCACTAAAGACTTTGATAGTCTGGAAATTAGCTACGGTATTGATGCCGAGTCTGAGTCTTTTTCTGCCAAGCAAAAAATCTTTGATACCAACACCGCGCTAGCCTCTGGCGGCATGAACTTTAAGCAAGTACAAACCCTGCAGCGCTACCCAGATATTGATACCCAAAAGCTGTCGGCTTTTGGCCAAGCAAACTGGGATATCAACCAAGATTGGAGTGTATCTGGCGGCCTACGTTACCAATACATTGAACATGAAGTAGGCGACAACGTAGGCGTATTGCAACAACACTTAGCAGGCATTGGCGCTTACGGCCCGATTTCACCTGATGCCATTAAAGGCGGAAAAACCGACTACAACGAGCTGCTGTTTAACCTAGGTGCAATTTATCGCATTAACGACCAACAGCAACTTTGGGCCAACTTTAGCCAAGGTTTCAACTTACCAGACCCGGCTAAATACTACGGCAATGGCACTTACAGTGGCACCTATGGAGACGGTCCAAGCTTGGTTGACAGCATCAACGTTGCCGATAACCGCCTTGAAGGGGTTAAAACTAACTCACTCGAACTAGGTTGGCGTACCGCCCAACAAAACTACGATGTGCAACTAGCGGCTTACTATTCATTGTCGGATAAAACCACCTCTTACGATCGTAGCAACCTAGCAGTAGTCGTGAACGATGATGAACGACGCATCTACGGACTAGAAGGACAAGCCAACTACCTGTTCACCGAAAATTGGTACGGCGGTGTACAAGCGCATTTAATCAAAAGCCAAACTAAATCAGATGGTTCTTGGAGCGCACTAGCAGCCGAAGAAACCAGCCCATCTAATGCCGTACTGCGCGGTGGTTACGACAACTTTAACTATGGCGCCGAGCTGCAATGGCAAACTCTGGCTGACTACAGCGATGACAACGGCGGAGAGCTTAAGGGTTATTCGTTAGCTAACTTAAGTGCCTACTACGCCTTGCCGATTGGCCAACTTAACTTTGGTATTCAAAACCTCTTCAACAAAGACTACGAAACCCTTTGGTCACAACGCGCGCAGATCCTTTACAGCAGCATTTCGGCACCAGAATTGTTTAGCTTTAAAGGCCAAGGCAGAACCTACGCACTTAGCTACAACGCTGAATTCTAGGGGATAGCGCTTGTTTACTTTTAATAATATTTCCCTCCAACTGGGGGGAAATACCATTCTCAAAAATATGAGTGGAACGATACAGCAAGGCGCGGTTACCGCGCTGATTGGTCCTAACGGCTCAGGCAAGAGCACTCTATTGTCGGTACTTTGTGGCTTGCAAGCCCCTTCCAGTGGGCAAGTGGAATTTGCTGGCCAAGCTTTACCAAGCTATAGCCGTGCTCAGCTAGCTAAAAAGCTAGCCTTGTTACCACAACGCAACCCCGTGCCTGCCACTTTAAATGTGGCCGACTTAGTGTGTTTTGGTCGTCACCCTCACCGCCCTTGGTACAAAAATATCTCTAGCAAAGATAAGGAAATCATTGATTGGGCGATGCAAGAAACTGGGGTTAAACATTATGCTCGGCAATTGCTTACCGATTTATCGGGTGGCGAATTACAGCGTGTTTGGTTAGCGATGGTACTTGCCCAAGATACCGAAGTATTAATGTTGGATGAACCGACCTCTTGGCTAGATATCTCTCACCAATTGAGCCTGCTTAAAATTGTTCGACGCCTGAACCAGAAATACCACAAAACCATAGTATGGGTACTCCACGATTTAAACCAAGCCGCGCAGTTTAGCGACCAAGCAATTTTGATAAATCATGGCCTCATTGTGAATAGTGGTGAGGCCAAACAGGTGATTAACGCCAAGGACGTAAGCGAAGTTTACCAAACTCCGGTTACCAGCCACCAACTAGGGCAACAACAAATACTATGGCCAGAGGAGCAGCAATGATCCTGCTAGCAACTCGCCTGATGTTTTTAGCCATAACCTTACTAGGCACAACAGCGGCTCATGCCGCCGGCCAGCAAGTATGTTTAAGCAATTGCGTTAGCCTCGAGCAGCCTGCTGTGCGGGTAGTAGCACTGAATTGGTCTGCAACGGAAATGCTGCTGAGCCTAGATATTGTGCCCGTAGGAGTAACCTTAACTAAAGGCTACAAGAAGTGGCAAACCAACCACCCTGCACTGCCCGACTCGGTCACCGAAATAGGTCGTCGCCAAGAGCCAGATCTGGCCACTATCGCGAGGTTAAAGCCCGACTTAATTATTGGTTATGAATTTCGCCATCGCCGAATTTTAGACGCCTTAGAGCACATAGCTCCTACTTTGCTTTACCAGCAATTTCCCTCAGCTAAGCAAACTGACTTTAGTTACTTTGAGCAGTCGCAACAGGTATTTAGTGGCATTGCTAAGTTAGTGAATAAAATTGAACTCGCTGATGCAACTTTACAGCGTTTAAGCCTGCGCTTAGCCGAGCTAAAACAGCAACTTGCAGACCAAGGTTTAAGCGATAAACCAATTGCTTACGCCAAGTTTGTTGGCATGGGTTACGGCTTAAGAGTGTTCACCGATAAAAGCCTGGCCGGTGCGATAAGCCAGCAGCTAGGGCTCAATTATGTTTGGCAGCAAGGTTTGCCGGGTAAAGATTTTATCCACCTGCAACTTGAGCAGCTGCCAAAGCTAAGCAACAGCCATTTGCTGCTTGCGGGCAACCAAGTAGATGGCGAGCGCATGATGCATTCACCGGTGTGGCCTTTATTGCCTTTTGTTGAGCAGAACCAGTTATCGGAAGTTGAACCTTTATTTAGTTTTGGTGGGCCACTGTCGTCGATAAAAATGGCTGAATCCTTTGCTAATTCACTACTAGATTGGCAGGAGCAACAAGGTGGTTAAATCTCTTTCTTCAAGCCTAGGTTTGCTGCTGTTATTGCTAAGCGCATACTATTTTAGCCGCCCCGCCATTGCACCGGTTGGTTTGGCAGACGCAATGCTGACTAACATTTGGCTACCAACTGCGCTGATGGCTTTATGCACTGGCGCACTGCTAGCAAGCTCTGGCTTCTTAATTCAAAACAGCTTAGATAACGACTTTGCCTCCCCATCTACCTTAGGAATTGCCGCTGGTGCGCTGCTTGGAGCAGTGCTAGTACGAGTCATTGTGCCAGAGGCCAACCTACAACTGGTATGGGTGGGAGCCTTAGTTGGTGGCCTGTTGCTGTCTTTTGCGGTATTAGCGGTTAGCCAGCTAATTGGAGGCGGCAAACTGCCAGTAGTTTTAATTGGCATGGCGCTGGGTTTAAGCGCTGGCGCGCTATCTTCGCTGTTTATGCTGTACTTCGAAAACCAAACCGATGGCTTGTTTTTGTGGGGCAGCGGGCAAGTACTGCAAACCAACCCAGAAGTACTAAAACAAACAGCGCTCCCCATGCTGGCATTTTTGGCCTTAAGCCTCTTGGTCTTGCCTAAGTTAGCGCTATTTTTATTAGGCGATACCAATGCCGCAGCCTTGGGGTTAGCGGTTAAACCCTGGCGCTGGACTATTTTGCTGCTCGCCATTGGCCAAGCTGCCTTAGCCACTTCAATCGTTGGCATGATTGGCTTTGTGGGCTTAATGGCGCCTCACCTTACTCGCTTAGTATTAAGACTCGCTAAGGGCGAAAACAATCATGTCGCTTTACAATGGCTAGTCACCGTTATTATTGGTGCAGCCTTAGTATTAGCCGCAGAGTGGTGCTCGCGCAGCTTACTGTTTCTAGGGTATCGCTTACCAACTGGCGCTTTTACTGCCTTGCTTGGCGCGCCTTACTTTGTATTCCTGCTCTTTCAACGCTCGGGTAAAGCGCTTGCAGCCGTGGAAAGCCAAAACATCGGCTTAACACCAATCATTCATGCCCGACCTCGCGTGGTACTGGCTTCGCTTTGTGCTCTGCTTGGTTTAAGTTTGTTTTTTTGTTTGCGCAGCCCACAAGATGTAGGCGCAATATGGGTGAATCAGCGGGTGCTGCTGGCAGGTTTAGGTGGTTTTGGCTTAGCCTGCGCAGGTACGTTGCTGCAAACCTTATTTAAAAACCCCATGGCCAGCCCAGATATATCTGGTGTAAGTGCGGTGGCAGTATTACTGATTGCCGTGGTATTGGTGTACTTTCCAGCTGCAAATCAATGGCAGTTAACCCTCGCCGCGTTGGTCGGTGGAAGCTTGGTGATTGGCTTATTGTCTTGGGGCTTAAAGCAGCAACTCAGTGTTGCCCAGTTAGCCTTATTTGGCATTGTAATTACTGCCTTTGCTGGCACCGCCACCCAGATTTTACTCACCTTTGGCAGCTCCACCGCCTCGGTCACCATGATGTGGTTAGCGGGTACCACCTACGGGGCAACCTTTGATCGAATTATCCCAATAGCTTCGGTTATCGCACTTTGCTTGGTTGCCATCATCCCGCTGTTAAGGCAGTTAGATTTAATGCCGCTTGGCGAAGTTATTCCTAAAACCTTAGGCCTGGCATTACAGCGCCAACGTTACTTGTTATTGGCTATTTCGGCGGTTCTCACTGCTATTTGTGTATCCAGTATTGGGGCGATTAGCTTTATCGGCTTATTAGCACCGCACTGTGCGCGGCTTTTAGGTTTATATCGCCACAAACATCTATTACCCGCGTCGGGCATTACTGGTGCCATTTTATTGATATGGGCCGACAGCTTAGGCCGCGAATTAATGGCGCCTAACGAAATACCCGCAGGTCTTATGGTATCGGTTATCGGCTCCATCTACTTCATTTTACTCTTGCTTCTTAGCTACAGGAATCGCGTGTGAATACACTCCAACAATTTCTCAATCAACGTGTGTCTTACCACGTTCATGAGCTGTCTTTGCCGGCGCCTAATACCCAGCAAATGACCGATATATTACAAGCGGCCATGAGCACTCCCGACCACGGAAAGCTAAAGCCATGGCACTTTTTAGTGATTAAGCAAACTCGCATTGAAGAGCTAATCAGCTTGCTACAAACCGCATGGCAACAAAGCAATAGTGAGCTAGATCCACAGCGAGCGAAACGCCTTGCTAGCTACTTAAAACAAGCCCCCAGCATCGTGTTGGTATCAGCCGAAATAAACGAGCCCAGCCCCATCTCCAAACAAGACCAAGTGTTCTCTGCAGCAGCCGCATGCCAAATGATTTTGTTAGCTGCAGACGCTTTAGGGTTTGGCGGGGTTTGGTATAGCACTGATGCGGTCGAGCTACCTAATGTGCGCCAATTATTGGGCTTACAAAATAAGCACCAACCAGTAGGTTTTTTGGTATTAGGCAGCCCAATAAGTAAAAGAGAAAAAGCCCGCGCGAATGTGAGCGACCACAGCTTCGAGTGGCTTGGCGCGGCAAACGTAAGCCCTTGGGGAGAAACTAAATCAGCCAATCAGGAGCGACTAAAATGAGTACCCATGCACTTTGTCAGCAGGCCTTTTTCAATAGCCTTTTGGCTGAAACCGCCAACAAACATCTTGAGGGAGAGTCGGTCTTTCTTCCTCTTTCTACTAAGGCCAGCTTGGAGTTAAAGCTACGTTACGTATCGCCCAGCTGGCGCCACCGTTATAGCGGCGAAATCATTTTGCATGAGGCGCAAAGCCAAAGCCCAATAAGCTTTAAGCAAGCTACTACGCTGGTTGTAAATGCACTTTACCCTGAGTTAAGCGAAGACAAAAAAGCCTTATTCTTACAGCGGGTGCAAGACTCTAATTGCTACATAAACAGCTCCGAGCAGGCGCTGGCGGAGCGCTCTACGCTTACGCTAGACCAGTTTATTTTATCGGAGCAAAGTTTAACTGGTGGCCACAGCATGCACCCTGCAGGTAAAAGCTGCGAGCCGCTTAACCAGCAAGAGAAGACCCAATATTTACCAGAGTTTGCTGGCCAATTCTCGATAGAATGGTTTGCGGTACATAGCTCGCACTTAGCAGGCGAAAGTGAAGTTGGCGACTTGAGTGACAAGCTCAAGCAGCTGTATAGCAACAGCGTTAAGATCGCCAAAGAGCCGAGCGAGATTCAATTTATCGATAAACAATGGGTGCCGTTTCCTATGCACCCCTTGCAAGCTAAAGCTTGGCGAGAAAGCCAGCAAGCTTTAAGCCTGAACGAAGTGGTAAAAGACTTAGCACTAAGCTCACCAGGCTGGACAGCCACCTCGTCTAGCCGTGCTATTTACCATCCACAACAAGCTTGGATGTTAAAGGTGTCATTACCGGTTAAGCTCACCAACTCTTTACGCTTATTAAGCAGTAAAGAAGCCAAACGAGGCATTCAATTTTCTCAGCTACTTAATAGTGAGAACGGAGCAGAGTTACGCCAACGCTTACCAAACAGCTACTTTATCGAAGAGCCGCTTTGGGCCAGCATTAACGACATAGATGGAGAGGTGTTAGATCTTCCACTCATTAGTTTTAGAGAAAACCCCTTCCATAAATCCAATCAAGAGAAAAGCCAGTTAAACGCAGCCAATGTGTATTGTTTAGCCAGCATAAACCAAGTAAACGCCAGCCAAACCGAGCCGCAAATAGTTAGCTGGATTAAGCGCTATGCCCAGCAACAGCAACTGTGTTTTGAGCACGCTGCACTGCGTTGGATGTCGACTTTTTGGGATAATATAATCAAGCCACTGTGTATCGCACGTTCAGATTATGGCTTTGTTTTGCTGGCCCACCAGCAAAATATCTTAGTCAAAATTGAAGATAATTTACCTACAGGCTCAGCCTTTAGAGATTGCCAAGGTATCGGCTTAACCAGCCAAGCATTAGCATTATTCAAAGAGCAACTTAGCGATGGCGTACCTGAGTACTTTATGGAAGCTGAGCAGGTTAATCCTTATCACGCTTACTATTTGATAGGAAATACCTTACTCAACACCATCGCTGCCATCGGAGCAGGCGAGCTAATTAACGAAACCAAACTGTGGGATTTATGTCGCGACAAAATGAGTGAGCTTAGCGCCAGAAACCCGAAAGATAACTCTTTTTACAGCTACTTACTCAACTCACCAAGCCTTCACTGGAAGCGCAATTTCTATTGCTTTTTAGCCGACCATAACGAGGCAACATTAGCCGACCCGAGCCAGATTTATTGCTCTATTTCAAATCCTTTTCAACAGCAAAAAGCTGAGCAATTAAGCTTTAAAAGCTTAGCCGGAGGCCGAACCCTGTGTTTCGCAGATGAACGCATCTCCGATAATGCCATTAAGTTCGAGATTCGAGAGAGCGGGACTAGCCTAAGCCGGGGATTAATAGAAAAAGTAGGTGATTGGTGCCAACTTAGTTTTGAAGAAGATGATGCGCAGTTAAATGCGATTCATAAAACCGATGACTTACTATGGTGGAGTGCCGCTGAACATGGCTTGTTCCAACTTAACGTAGCTGCCTTGCAAAGTAACTACTACCCCAAAGCAGCCAAAGCATTAGTTGCGGAATCACAATATAAGGCTTTGAGTTTAAGCCAGTTTTTACAAACAGCGCCACTATGGCGAGAGCCGCAAGCAGCGCATCAGCCAAAAACCTTAGTGGCCACTAACGGCATAAAGCATCCTACTCGCCCCAACAAACCAACCGGGCAAGTATTTACCCGCTATTTTTATCACCTTAAGCGACAAGTCACCTTTAGGGTGATAGACAAACAGCGAGATTTAAGCTGCTTTAACCGCTGGCACAACCACCCCATTATCTCACCGGTGTGGGAGTTAGAAGGCAGCCTTCAAAGTCACACTGAGTACCTAAGTAAAATGGAAGAGGACGCCCATCAATATGCCGTAATTGGTGAATTTGACGGCATTCCCTTTGGTTATTTTGAGGTGTATTGGACGCCAGAAGACAGGTTAGGTCCGCATTATCAATGCCAAGATTACGACCGAGGAGTACACATACTGGTAGGCAATTTTAGCTTTAGAGGCGGCGTGTATTTTGATACTTGGGGCTCGGCCATTTTGCAGTACTGCTTTTTAGATGAGCCCAATACCCAACGAATCATGGGCGAGCCGCGTGCCGATAATCACCGCGTAGTTAGCATTACCGAAAGACTAGGTTTAGAAAAGCAATTCGAGTTTGATTTTCCTCACAAGCGAGCGGCGCTATTACAGTGCGACCGCGAGCATTTTTTCACTCAATATGCGATTTAGGGATAGTAATATGAACACTCAAAAAGTAGATCTATTAGGCGTTGGTATTGGTCCCTTTAACCTTAGTATTGCCGCGCTCGCCAGCACTAAATCGGCCCTTTCCACCTTGTTTCTAGAGAGAAAAAAGGAGTTTGCGTGGCACCCTGGCTTGTTGCTTAACGACGCTAAAATGCAAACCTCTTACTTAAAAGATTTAGTCACTGGTATAGACCCAACCAACCCCTATAGTTTTTTAAACTACTTGGTGGAGCAGCATAAACTCTATCCATTTATTGCTTCCGGCCAATCGGTAATATCGCGTTTAGAATTTTCCCACTACTTAAGCTGGGCGGCCCACAGCTTGGCTAATACCCGATTTGACCAAAACGTTCAGTCAATCGAGTTTGATGGTGACCTTTTTAGCATCGAGACCGACAATCAGAGTTATCAAAGTAAGCATTTGGTTGTAGGCACTGGCATGCAACCGCAAGTACCTGCGTTTTGCGAACCACACATAAGCAATAGCTGTTTTCATGCCAGTGAATTAGCGCTAAGAAAACCCAATTTAAGCGGTAAACGAGTAGCTATTATTGGTGGCGGGCAAACCGGTGCAGACGTATTCCAACACCTCTTCGACAATACCTTTGGTGAGGTAAAAGAGATTAACTGGATATCGCGCCGCTCTAACATAGAGGCCTTAGATGAAAGCTGCTTTACTGACCAGTACTTCATGCCAGATTACGTAGATGGTTTTTACCAACTGGCACAGCAAACCAAGAACAGTGAAGTATCGCGACAGAAGCTAACCAGCGATGGCATCACCAATGATTGCCTACAAGGCATTTATCAACGCTTATATCACGACCGTTTTGTACTTAATAAACCGAGTTGGTGGTCTATTCAACCGAATCGTACCCTTATGTCTATGGCACATTCAGAGCTTGGTTATAAGCTGCATTTGGAACACGGTCTTACCCACGACAATACTCAAATAAACGCCGATGTAGTGATTCTGTGCACCGGTTATAGCCGTGCTCTACCGGCGTGCTTAAGTGAACTTGCCAAGCAAATCCCACTTAATCCACAAGGCCTGCCCGAGCTATGCCCAGACTTTAGCGTGAAATGGCCTGGTGCGAGTCGCAACCACATTTACATGGTTAACGCTGGCATTCACAGCCACGGTATTGCCGAGCCACAACTAAGCTTGGCCACTTGGCGTGCGGCCAAAATACTTAACCACGCCAGCGGCCAAAATCTCTACGATATTGAGCCCGCCGAGGCGGTAGTTGACTGGGGATTAAATGCTATAGAGCAAACCGACCAGCGTTTAGCTGCATTAGGTTCATAGTAATTAATTGCGGCTTCGGCCGCTTTATTTCCCTTCAGCAGCCCTCAAGTTAGCTATCTAGAAACAAGCCTCCAAAAGTTCTGGAGGCTAGTATTTATGCGCAGAAACTAAGGCCGTTATGAAGCATCTTTATAAGGGTTACGCGGGTCTTGCGTCCAGTTCATGTAAGGCTTCTCGGCCTCCTTTTGCTCCATCTTAATACACTGCTCAACTGGGCAGGTGATTTGGCAAAGGTTACAGCCAACACATTTATCTTCAATTACTTCAAACGCAACACTGCCATCGGCGCGTTCTGTTTTATTGATGGCTTGGTGAGAGGTATCTTCACAGGCAATATAGCAGCGACCGCAGCCAATACATTTGTCTTTGTCAATATCGGCTACAACCTTGTAGTTCATATTGAGGTACTTCCAATCGGTAGTATTAGGAACTGCTAGGCCTTGAAAGTCAGTGATTTTTTCATAACCCTTGCTGTCCATCCAATTAGATAAGCCCGACTTCATCTCTTCAACAATTCTAAATCCGTAGATCATCGCGGCGGTACACACTTGCACCGAGCCCGACCCCAAAGAAATAAACTCTGCGGCATCGCGCCAATTACCGATACCACCAATCCCCGAGATGGGTAAGCCCGCGGTTTCCGGATCTCGAGCAATCTCGCTCACCATGTTTAAGGCAATCGGTTTAACAGCTGGGCCACAATAGCCACCATGAGTACTCTTACCATCTACAATCGGTCTGGCGGCCATTTGGTCCAAATCGATACCAGTAATTGAATTAATGGTGTTAATCAGCGATACCGCGTCGGCGCCACCTCGTTTTGCCGCCTGAGCAGAAAAACGAATATCGGTAATGTTAGGTGTGAGTTTTACGATAACCGGCATGCTACTGTAGATTTTGCACCAGCGAGTCACCATTTCTACGTACTCTGGCACTTGTCCTACCGCTGCGCCCATGCCTCGCTCGGGCATCCCATGAGGACAACCAAAGTTAAGCTCTAAACCATCGGCTCCTGTTTGCTCAACTTGTTTTACAATTTTCTTCCAGGCTTCTTCTTCACAAGGCACCATCAGCGATACTACTAGCGCTCTATCTGGCCAGCTTTTTTTAACCGCTTCAATTTCGCGTAAGTTAACCTCTAAGCTGCGATCGGTAATTAACTCGATGTTGTTAAAGCCTGCCACTTCGCCATTGTGGTCATAAATCGCCGAATAACGAGAGGAAACATTTACCGCTGCTGGGTCTTCACCTAGTGTTTTCCACACCACTCCACCCCAGCCAGCTTCATAGGCTCGTTCCACATTGTAAGCCTTGTCTGTTGGCGGAGCAGACGCTAGCCAAAATGGGTTTGGAGATTTAATTCCTGCAAATTCTATTGATAAGTCAGCCATAATTTCACACCTCTACCGAATTAATATGTTGATGGATCGCTAAGGCAGCTAACTTGCCTTGCTGAACAGCTTCAACAGTAAGATCTTGTCCCTCTGCGGTGCAGTCGCCACCAGCAAACACGCCATCTAGGCTGGTAACATGCTGGCCTACGGTAGTGATTTTGCCGTTACTTAGAGTGGGAATTAGCTGCTCTTTTTCGGGGTAAGCAAATTTTTGCCCCACCGCTTTGAACACAGCAGAGCAAGCAATATCAAAGGTTTGCTCGCTATCTTTTAATTGCCCGTCTTCGCTATAGGTTTTCCTAAAGGTCATACTGCGTAGCACGCCATCATGGTCGAGGTTAATCTTCTCGGGTTTGGCCCAGGTTTTTATTCTCACCTGATGAATTTTAGCAATTTGTTGTTCATGTTTGGTGGCGCTCATTTGCTCTTCACCACGGCGATAAACTAAGGTAACTTCTTCGGTGCCTAAACGTTTAAGCTGGCATGCCATGTCTATTGCGGTATTGCCCGCCCCAATAACCACTGCGCTTTCCGGCGGGATATCGAGTTGATTTAGGTCACTGGCTTGGCGCAACTCTCTAATAAAATCAACAGCATTAATCACTTGAGGATGTACTTCGTTCACCAACATTAATGACTGCACATCTTGTAGGCCCAAGGCCAAGAACACCGCATCAAACTTGTCTTTTAGTTGCTCTAGGCTGATGTCTTTTCCTAAAGCTGTTTCGGTATGTAAGGTAATACCGCCGATGCTTAATATAAAATCCACTTCTTTTTGGGCAAAGTTATCGGTGAGCTTATATTTGGCAATGCCATACTCATTTAAGCCACCCGCTTTGGATGCAGCTTCGAAAATTTCCACATCATTACCCAACATCGCTAAACGGTGAGCACAACTTAAACCGGCTGGCCCAGCCCCTACAACAGCTACGGTTTTTCCAGTGGCAGCTTCACGCTTAAAGGGATGACCAACAAATACTGCATTGTCTGTCGCATGACGTTGCAATAGGCCAATCTTCACCGGAGCCTGTTCTTGTTCTTTGTTTCGAACACATGCTTGTTCACACAGTATTTCCGTTGGACACACCCGCGCACAGCTGCCACCCATAATGTTTTCTTGGTAAATGGTTTTGGCTGCGCCAGTTAAGTCATCAGCATGAATACTGGCAATAAAACTAGGAATGTTAATTTTTGAAGGGCAAGCGGTTATGCAAGGCGCGTCGTAGCAATAATAACAACGCGAACTTTCTATTCCGGCTTGGCGGGCACTTAACGCAGGGTTGATGTCCTTGAACATTTGATCAAGCGCTAGCTGCTGTTGCGAATAGCCTTGCGGCTTCTCCATACTCATCACCATGGGATCTCCTTATCTTTTTTATTACTGAGACGTGCATCTCTAGTTGTATAAAAATAAGGCAAAGCCCATGCCACCTCCTGACCGCCCGGTCAGAAGATTACTTTGAAACAATCAATATCATCATATCCATTTGTTTTTTATGGATAATTAAGTCACTTTCCAGCTAAAAATAACTTAGCACTATTACAACTGCTGCAATTACACGGTATGCTTTAGTTAGGCTACTTGCTCACTTTAAAGGCAAACAGCTACATAATAGTGCAATAAGTGCTCTTACATTGAGAAACTAATTAGTATGAAAACTCCGCCGCCAGGCAAAGCAAAACGCCGTAAGCTCGCCGATATTCGCAAAGACAACTTGAAGCAAATCTTAGAGGTAGCAGAAAAGCTATTTGCTCAAAATGGCTATAGCGCTACTACCATTGCAGCCATCGCAGCCGAAGCTAACTTACCCAAAGCAAATGTGCTCTATTACTTCAAAACTAAAGAAGCCTTATATAAGGGTGTTTTAAGCCAACTGTTGGTGGTTTGGATGAGCCACATGGATGAGATGACAGCCGATAACCACCCCAAGCTGGCGCTACGCCAATACATATTGCAAAAAATGACGCTATCTAAAGATCACCCAAATGCCTCTCGAATATTTGCTGCCGAAATCCTGCATGGTGCGCCTTACTTGCGTGAGCAATTAGCCACCGAGCTAAAACAACAGTTTGATAAAACCTGTCAGGTATTTAGGGAATGGATCGCCAAGCAGTGGATGGATCCCATCAACCCAGAGCACCTGCTATTTATGATTTGGTCGTCTACTCAGGCTTACGCCGATTATGCAATGCAAAGCAGTATGATGATGGATAAAGAGAAGTTGGAAGAAAGCGACTACGAGGAAGGCGTTGAGTTTCTCACACGCATGGTACTTAAAGGTTGTGGCGTTAAACTATTCTAATAAAACAATAGCTTAACACCACGCGAAACCAACAGAGCAAGCAATATTACTCAGTACTCTGGCTAGCTTTTTTCGTTAATTTAAGTTCAAGCCAAATCACTTGCCAGCATCGTACTATCTTCACTAACTTGTTCAGCCATTGTCAGCATGGCATTTAATAATACCGAGCAGCCTGCTTCACATTCTTCTTGGGTCGTGCTCTCAATTTCGTTATGACTAATCCCACCTAGACAAGGGGTAAAAATCATTCCAGTAGGCGCAAAGTCGGAGACATAACAGGCGTCGTGTCCGGCACCAGCGATAATATCCATATGGCTGTACCCTAGTTTGGCCGTCGCATTTCTTACTGCTTCGACACACGCTTTGTCAAAGTGAATAGGCTCATAATACCAAAACGGATCAAGCTCAATTGCTACTTCAGTTTGCGCGGCTAACTCAGCAACAAAATCACTCAGCTCTTTATCCATAGCACTTAGCTCTTCATCCAAGGGGTGGCGTAAATCAATACTCATTTCAATTTTACCGGGAATGGTATTTCTAGAGTTGGGCGTAACATTAACAAAGCCTACGGTTCCACACCCCGGAGGGTGAGCTTTAGCAATGTCTTCTACCTTTTGAATGAGCTGAGTACTGGCCAACAGCGCATCCTTACGCAAGTGCATTGGAGTAGTACCAGCGTGTGACTCTCGACCCGTTAACGTAGCATTAAACCAGCGCTGCCCCTGACCTCCGGTCACCACGCCAATCTGTTTTTCTTCCGCCTCTAAATAGGGGCCTTGTTCAATATGCGTTTCGAAAAAGGCATGGAACTGTCTGCCGGTTACTGGAACATCTCCGGCAAAGCCAATTCTCTGCAGCTCGTCACCTAAACGCAAACCATCAACATCACGACTGTCCAATATCTCTTGCAGACTAAAGCGGCCAGACACCACCCCAGACCCCATCATTGCTGGTGCGAATCGCGAGCCTTCTTCATTAGTCCACACCGATATTTCAATAGGATGTTTGGTTTTAATACCAAGATCATTGAGTGAGCGCACCACTTCTAAGCCGGATAGTACGCCGAAAACCCCATCAAATTTACCACCCGAAGGTTGAGTATCTAAGTGACTGCCTGTTCCAACAGGCGCTAAACTCATATCCTCACCGGGGCGTACACAAAATATGTTGCCAACCTGATCAACACTTACCGTACACCCGGCTTCTTCAGCCCACTTAATGTAAAGCTCGCGACCTTGCTTATCGAGATCAGTTAAGGCTAAGCGCTTGCACCCCCCTTTGGCTGTGGCACCTATTTTTGCCATTTCCATTAAACTGTCCCACAAGCGGTCACTATTAATTTTAAAGCTACTCATCATGGCCTCCAATAACCAAACTATGCCTAGTACTAAGCAGTGAAGTAACAAATCAGTTCTATACGAGGTGGACACATGCAAACTACTGACCACGCGGACAGGATATAAACCACAAACACATAAGCCATTGATTTATTTAGATATAATTAAACCACATACAAATAACATCAGTAAAAACAGTTAATTCCCGAGTAAATCGCTCAGTTTTTATGCACTAATATTGGGCTTAACCGCCCAGCCTTGAGGCGTTAGCCTTCTTTGCCAAGCTCTACAAACACTGCCACTTTAAGCACTCAAGCCAAGTAAGTACGCGGCTTACAGCATACTCAAATACAACTTCTGTCCACATGGTCAGCAGATTGCATAAGCATAAATACCTCAAAAGAGATAGACAAACACCTCAAGCATGGTGTTGTCTTTAAGCAAGTCGAAATGGAGTTTGTGAGCCATGAGTTTATTAATAAAAGGTGGAAAGGTAGTAAACGCTGATCAAAGCATATTTGCCGACGTTTACTGTGAACACGGTTTGATTAAAGCAGTAGGCGAGAACCTAAGCGTTCCCGACGATGCCGAAGTCATCGACGCCAAAGGCAAGCTGGTGATGCCTGGAGGTATCGATCCGCACACTCACATGCAGCTTCCGTTTATGGGAACAGTGGCAAGCGAAGACTTCTATAGCGGCACTGCTGCTGGCTTGGCCGGCGGCACCACCATGATTATCGACTTTGTGATCCCCAATCCTCAGCAACCCTTGATGGAAGCATTTAATACTTGGAGAGATTGGGCTTCGCGCTCGGTAGCTGACTACTCTTTCCACGTAGCGGTAACCTGGTGGGACGACAGCGTATACCAAGATATGGGCCTGTTAGTTAACGAACATGGAGTGAACAGCTTTAAACACTTTATGGCATATAAAAATGCCATTATGGCGGAAGACGAAACCTTGGTGAACAGCTTCAATCGCTGCTTAGAGTTAGGCGCTATGCCTACGGTTCATGCGGAAAATGGCGAGCTTGTCTATCACCTGCAACAAAAGCTGCTTGAAGCTGGCATGACTGGCCCAGAAGCTCACCCACTCTCTCGGCCTACCGAAGTAGAAGGCGAAGCCGCCAACAGGGCGATCCGTATCGCACAGTCACTGGGCGTACCACTGTATTTAGTGCACGTTTCATGTAAAGAAGCGGTAGATGAAATAGCCAGAGCTCGCCATGAAGGCCAGCGGGTTTACGGCGAGTGTTTAGCCGGACATTTAGAGTTAGATGACAGCGTTTATCAAAGCACTGATTGGGCGACTGCCGCAGCTCATGTTATGAGCCCGCCTTTCCGACCTAAAGGTCACCAAGAGGTATTATGGAAAGCACTACAAGGTGGCACATTACAAACTACCGCTACTGACCACTGCTGTTTTTGCGCTGAGCAAAAAGCGGCTGGGAAAGATGACTTTAGCAAAATCCCCAATGGCACTGCCGGCGTAGAAGACCGAATGATGGTGCTTTGGGATTCGGGCGTCAATCAAGGTCGTTTAAGCGAGCAAGAATTTGTCGCGGTTACATCGACTAACTCGGCCCAAATATTCAATATTTACCCACAAAAAGGTAGCATTGCTGCGGGCTCAGATGCCGACATCGTTATCTGGGATCCTCAGAAAAAACATACCCTCTCGGCCGCCACCCATAACCAGAAAATTGATTTTAATATCTTTGAAGGGCGCACTGTTACCGGCGCACCTCACATCACTATTAGCCAAGGTAAGGTGGTATTTAAAGATGGTCAGTTGTTTGTAGAGGAAGGAGCCGGGCGCTACATAAAACGACCCGCTTTCCCTTCTATTTTTGATGCCGTGGAAAAATTTAATAAGGCAAATACTCCAGTGCCAGTACAGCGCTAATTATTTACCGAGTTAATCGCAAGATAGAGGGACAACAATGCTAGCAATTAAACAAGTCATGGATGAACAGACAATAGACCAAGCTGCTGAACTCAAACGTTCGATGATATCGGTAGAAGACCTTTCGCTGGTATTCGAGACTAACGATGGCCCAGTTAATGCGCTTTCAAACATTAACTTGAACATTAACGAAGGCGACTTCGTTTCATTTATTGGCCCATCGGGCTGCGGTAAAACCACCCTATTGCGGGTAATTGCCGACTTAGAACAAGCCACTTCTGGCAGTATCAAAGTAGACGGCACTTCTCCTAAAGACGCCCGACTTAATCGACTTTATGGCTACGTATTTCAAGCGCCAGGCCTGCTGCCATGGCGCACTATTCAACAAAATTGCGCCCTGCCAATGGAGATATCGGGTCAGTCTGGTGCTCATCAACAAAAGCAGATTGATAAAAACCTGAAAATGGTTGGCCTACAAGACTTTCACAACAAGTTTCCTTGGCAGCTATCTGGAGGCATGCAACAACGCGCCTCAATAGCCCGTGCTTTATGCATTAATCCGCAATTACTGCTAATGGATGAGCCCTTTGGAGCTCTAGATGAAATTACCCGTGACCACATGAACATGGAGTTACTACGCATCTGGCAGGAAACACAGAAAACCGTGGTATTTGTTACTCACTCTATCGACGAAGCGGTGCTTCTCTCCACCCATATCGTGGTGATGTCCCCGCGACCAGGGCGAATAGTAAAAGTGATTGAGAGCCCCTTGCCTAGGTTAAAAACACTGGCACTACGCGACCAAGCGGCTTTTCATCAATTGGCTGCCGAAATTCGTAGCGCCCTAGCCAACGACCATGCCATTGATTAGATTCATGGGAGAGTAGTGATATGAAAAACCTCAACTTCCGCGCCAGTTGGCTACCAGTCGTCAGTATGATTTTGGCCATTATTGGCATTTGGTATATCGCTGCCTTGCTGATGAATGGTAACCAGTTAATCAACCAGCTAGAACGGAAAAAACAACAGTGGACATACAGCCAAGTTATTAGCCAAGCCTATCAAGTAAAACGCCCCATGCTGCCGGCCCCACATCAAGTAGCCTTAGAGTTAAAAAAGTCGGTTTTTGATACGGCAATTAGCTCTAAGCGCTCCTTAGTTCACCATAGCTTAATCACCTTAAACTCCACCATGCTTGGTTTCTTATTGGGCTCTGTTGTAGGCATTGTGATTGCCATTGGCATCGTTCATAACAAGACCTTAGAAGCGAGTTTAATGCCCTGGATTATCGCTTCCCAAACCATTCCAATACTCGCTATTGCCCCGATTATTGTGGTGGTATTAGGCGCGCTTAATATCACCGGGGTATTACCTAAAGCGGTTATTTCTATGTACTTGTCTTTCTTCCCAGTCACCATTGGCATGGTAAAGGGATTGCGCGCCTCAGACACTCTGCATGTAGAACTTATGCACACCTATAATGCCAGCGCTTTACAAACGTTTTGGAAACTTAGATGGTATTCGGCGCAGCCCTACTTATTTGCCAGTTTAAAAGTTGCCATTGCGGCCGCATTAGTGGGGGCCATTGTTGCCGAACTACCAACAGGTGCCCAAGGTGGTTTGGGCTCTCGCTTGTTAAGTGGCTCTTACTATGGCCAAACGCAACAAATTTGGGCAGCGCTGATCATGGCAGCACTCCTTGGCTCATTACTGGTATGGATAGTTAACCTAGCAGAAACAGCCTTGCTAAAACGTCGCGGAGGGCTGAGCAATGCCTAAGTATGTTTTAACCATCGTTTACCTCAGCCTATTGGCAGGCCAACTAGCCTTAGTAAGCTCAAGTGAACAAGGCTTCTATCAACAATCGCCAGCCTTGCTAATGCTGCTTGCGGTATCTGCTTATGCTGTTGCGGCCTTACTCAGTCAGCTGACACAACTGGCCGAAACTCGCCCTAGCTACGCTGCCGTTACTAAGGTACTAGTGCCTAGCTTGTTTGCCTTTATGCTACTGCTTACTTGGCAAAGCATAGTGGTAGGTTTTGCCGTCTCTGCAGTGTTGCTGCCAGCACCTAGCGATATTTTTTATAGTTTAACTAACAACTTACCGATGTTTTGGGCCGACTTTAAACAAACTTATTTAAAGGCAGTATTGGCGGGTTACTTCCTAGGTTGCAGCGCTGGATTCATAGTCGCTCAAGTGGCAGTAAAAAGCCGGTTTTTGCGAGCAGGTTTAGTGCCATTGGGGAACTTTATGTCGGCGATCCCAATTGTTGGTATCGCGCCTATCATGGTTATGTGGTTTGGCTTTGACTGGCAATCAAAAGCGGCAGTGATTGTAGTTATGACATTTTTCCCAATGTTTATTAATACGCTTGCGGGTTTACAGTCAACCGACGCCATTCATAACGACCTCATGCATACCTACGCTGCTAACAAGTCACAGATTTTTATAAAAAGCCAACTACCACAGGCTTTGCCCTTCATTTTTAACGCCTTAAAACTCAACTCTACGCTGGCACTTATTGGCGCAATTGTGGCTGAGTTTTTTGGCACACCTATCGTAGGTATGGGCTTTCGGATTTCTACTGAAGTAGGCCGAATGAACATGGATATGGTTTGGGCCACGATTGTTGTTGCGGCAATTGCGGGGTCCTTAAGTTACGGAGCCTTGGCTCTTTTAGAAAGGTCATTACTGTTTTGGCATCCCGCTTTTAGAGGAAGCCATAAGCGCTAATTTACACACTCAGGCATTGTTGCAATAAAGGGAATTAACTATGAATAAGAAACTGATTTCATTGGCATCAGGCGCTGCATTACTTGCAGCTAGTTTTGGGACATCTGCAGCAGAGAAGCTGACTTTACAGCTAAAGTGGGTAACTCAAGCTCAGTTTGCTGGATACTACGTAGCGCTAAACAAGGGTTTTTACCAAGACCAGGGAATTGATTTAACCATTAAACCAGGTGGACCCGATATAGCCCCAGCGCAAGTACTTGCCGGTGGCGGAGCCGACGTAGTTGTCGACTGGCTACCCTCTGCATTAGCAACACGAGAAAAAGGCTTACCACTAGTTAACATAGGGCAGATTTATGGCAAATCGGGCATGATGTTAACCTGTTTGAAATCTAGCGGAATTTCTAGCCCTGCCGACTTTAAAGGCAAAACTTTAGGAGTGTGGTTTTTTGGTAACGAATACCCGTTCTTGAGCTGGATGTCTAAACTAGGCTATGACACAACAGGTGGCGAAAATGGAGTTACAGTTCTAAAACAAGGATTTAATGTAGACCCCATCTTCCAAGGCCAAGCAGATTGTGTTTCAACCATGACTTACAACGAATATGGCCAAGTGTTAGATGGCGGTTTAAGCAATGAAGAACTGATGCTGTTTAAGTATGAAGAAGAAGGCGTAGCTACTTTAGAAGACGGCTTGTATGTACTAGAAGACAGCTTAAAAGACAGTAAAAAACTAGCTACCTATGCCAAGTTTTTAAAAGCAACGATTCAAGGCTGGGAATGGGCGGCAGCTAATCCTAAAGAAGCAGGCCTAATAGTATTGGATTACGATGATACTGGCGCTCAAACAGAGGAGCACCAAATTCGCATGGCTAACGAAGTAGCCAAATTGCTGGCCAGCAGTGATAAAGGTATCGGCTACTTGGACCCAGCAGCCTTTGACCGTACTGTGAATGTTTTACTGGATAGTGATTCAACGCCGGTAATCACCAAGAAGCCGGAAGGCGCCTACACTCATGCAGTATTCGAAGCAGCAGCAAAACTATAAAGAGATAATCAGACTTAGCTAATCCACAGGCTGCTTAATGCAGCCTTTTTGCTTTCGTCTGGTAACGGCTTCTCACTTATACCAATCACACTAAGTAAGTGATCAGAAATAACGCAGTTATCGAGTATATAAACCAGATAGAATGAACAGTTACTTAGTACGATTAGTATTAAGACTTCAGTGTCCGCCCCGCCCTTCTAATCGGCCACATCAGCAGGCCGCCAAACAACAAAGCGGCCAATCCACTATAGGCTAAGAATAATGGCTCTAAAGATATACCAGGTTTGAAGTTAGCGAGTACTTTTTCAAGCGTTTCCCATCTCTGAGGGCTAAACATGTATTTGGCTTTCTGATAATAAGTGCCTTGCTCAAAAACGATAATGGCTTGGTTCAGCTCCTCGTATTCATACATGGTTTGCTGTTTTTGCTCGGCGTCTGTGCGCACCGCCAAGTTAGAGTTATTCTTAAAGTCATCAATCATCGCGTCAATGCTTGAGTATTGGTGCAACTCAGCATTCTGTTGAAAGTTGTCCACTTGCTGTTGCAATACATCATGTTGGCCACTGACAAACTGTAAGTAATGATTGCTTAACAGCGGCAACTGCATAAAGCCCAACAACAGAACCGCAAACAAAACCTTGTCTAAGGTATTAACCAACAAATCGCGCCCTCTTAACAACCTATGCTAGACAAGAACAATAAGCGAAGTCAGAGCTTACTTCAAAGCCATTGATTGACAACGCTCACGAATAAGCACTTGAAACAAGATTGCTTGTTCAAGCTATTTGATTGAAGTCCGATTGGGCTAAATGATGGCACACATAGGGAAAACGCCGGCATCAAAACGCAAAAAAGCCGTCACTAGGACGGCTTTTTCTAAATATGGTACCAGAGGCCGGACTTGAACCGGCACGCTATCACTAGCGGGGGATTTTGAATCCGTTACAATTTCAACCAAACAACTGATTTTTAAGTGTATTTATCTACGTTCAAAGTACTTGCATACATGAATCATACATTTGCACAGTGTACGTGCTATTCTAACACTATTGCTTTTTGTGCTCAAAATGGAGTTGTAGGTGAGTAGCGAGTTCGGAGATTTAATAAGCAAATTGGCAAGCATCCATGATGTCGATGCACTGCGCGCCGCTCTCGATGCAGCTGAAAAAGTCACTGTTGAAAAAGCCGAAGGTGACGGTGAACCGAAGAGCTACAAAATCACTGAAGGTGTGGTGATTTATCGGCAAACAAGCTCGAAGTGGTGGGTTAGAGTTAAGCGCCCTCTTCCGTTCGGTGACTATCATAAAGAAAGCACGGGAGAGAAGGATGTTGAGAGAGCAAAAATCAAGGCTGGCGTAATTGCTGGCAGAGTTCGAGCTGAGCTAGATGCAGGGACTTACAAGCCGAGGGGCGGAACAGACCGAGACATCATGTGGCAAAAAGTCTGTGATGAAGTTTCTCAGCAGTTAAGGATCGTCTGCAACCAGAAACTGAGTGCTGCTAAGGCAGACGGACATACGGGTAAGTTCGATTGCCAAGAAAAAACCCACTTGGGAATCATTAAAAACCACATCAGACCAAGATTTGAAGGTCAACGCATTGGGGCAGTAGATGAGCCAGCGCTGTTAAAGTGGGCGGATTACGACTTTGTGCCAAAAAAGAAAACATTTGCTACCAATCTAAAGCGCTGTCTCGAGCTAATCTTTAAGCGTGCATTAGTAGAGCGATACACAGGAGCTTCCCCTAAAGTGCCCGTTTTTCCTTACAATGAAACCATCAGCGGCAAGCCGCTTGCCCCAGCTGACCGAAAAGTAATTTTTACAAACTTGGAGGCATTTGTTCCCAACGCGCCAAAACACATCAGCCGCCATATCCGCGCCCAACTCCCTTTTTATATTAACTTCTTGTGTACAACAGGCGTGCGGACAGGTGAAGAGCCGCTAGGGATTAAATGGGGCCACCTCACCAAAATCAAGAACAGAGAAACAGGCAAGATTCATTATCAAGCCTCGATCACTCGCGGCAAGATGGTGCGAAAAGAAAATGCTAGGGGCGGAGGCACAACAATCAAGGGTGGGCGTGAAATCCTTCTTGAACCCGAAGCTGTCACGACAATCGAGGGCTTATATTACCTCCGCTACGGCATTCGCGTGACTATTAGCGAAATCATTGCAGATGAAAGCAAAGCTAATGACTACATTTTTCGCACCGAGTCAAACAGAAAGCCTAATTTCGCAAACTCTTTTAAGCAGTATCAAGAGTATCTCGGCAGCAAGCTCTCTCAAGAGTACATCCTTTATGATTTTAGACATGAGTACATTAACCAGAAACTAGACAAAGGTGTGGCGGCCCACATGGTTGCAGACCAGGTGGGTAACAGCGTCAACACGATCCATAAATTCTACAAAGCATATCGAGCTGAGAACCGTGCAGCAGCGTACTTGACTGAAGAGCAACTAGCGGTATTTAACCAAGAGATTTGCGCTGGCGGTATGGTTGGCGAGGCGGATAAAAGCGAAATTGGCAAAGGCGATGATTACTAGATTTTTGGAACACACCAAATATATGCATACCCGCGTCTCTCCTGATGAGATGACATCCGAGCAATTGGAGACAGTTGCAAGAGTGGCTAAAGAAGCTCAAGCACGAAGCGAGGCTGCTGGCTTTGCGATTAAAGTAATTATCAACGATGTCAAAGACGATAGAACTAAGCAAGCGAAGTGGTTCTGGTCATATGATGTTGTTGCTGATGAAAAGATGACAGCTGAACAGCAAGACTTTGACAAAGCATTCGGGATGAAATAGACAAAAAATACCCCGCACGTGGCGGGGCTGAGTGAAGAAGTGGCGACTAACGCAAAGGCAAAGTGAAGAGCCAGCCACATTTATATAGTAGCAAAACCTCGCCAAATTGCAATTTATTTACCGTTTTTTATTTAATCTTAATTCGAACAACATTGCTAAATACTATCTTAATTCAAAAAAGTGCTCGACCTTTCTTATAAGTAAAAGAGATCGAGCAGTATTACTCAACCAGGTGAGGAAGCCACACTGGATAGTCGATTGCGCCAGCAATCAAAAAAACAAAACACACATAAATCTCGTGCGAGTACCTTTGCAAGTACTTTAAAAAACGGTTTATTATTTCTTGCTTTTTATTTTTTACAGTGCTATCATGTATATAAATAGACAATAGAAGTGAAAATGAAATACGAACTAAAGGCAAAGAGAAACGCACAGCACTATCTGAAAGGCACTATTGAAGAGAGTGTTTATGTATGTGTTGATGAGCAAGACGCAGGCGGCTTAGAACCCTTGGCAATTGCGCCTGGCAAAATAAAGAATGTGGTTGACTACTATACAGATGCACGCATCGTACCTACGCTTGTATGCACAAATGCAAACCAGTCAAAACTTGTACGCATTGCGACAAGCACTAGGGTTGATTTACTTAACACTGATACAGAGGAGTTGCACAGCACAGGTTCTCTATCTTTCACCGAAAGACAGCTATTAAACTGTAAATTATCTTGCAAGTACTTTTTGGTGGAAGATGTAAATGGAGCTGCTTTTGCTCTTTCTAAAGAAGTGCCATTTTTACGCAGTGTTCAAGATGCGGCGAAGCTTATCAGCGAAGTAATCCCAGAATCTCTTCGCAGCCCTGTGATCGAGAACCAGGTGATCGAGCTACTAACCAAGTCTCATGAAGCCAATGTGGCAAAAGTTCGCAAGACATACGACATCAGTCCATCTCTACGCGGCCAGCTAGAAACTAAGCAGTTTGCATCTATGTCTAAGCTTGGTCGCTACATCAGCAATCAGAACAGCGGCGTATATCTAATTAAAACTCCTCACGGCTCAGGCAAGACTTCAAAAGTAATGCTTCCAACTGCTGCTCGTAAGATGAAAGATGGCAGTAAGCCAGTGTTTGTCTCGCATCTCAGGGCTATCAGCTACTTTGTTCAGAGCTGCAAGAAAGGCAAAAAAATGACCCACTACCTTGAGGATTCGCTTACTGACATCGAGTCGGGCGAGGCGCTTAATGTAGTTATTAACAGCCTTAATAAAATGCATTTAAAAGAGTTTGCAGACGACAGCAAAGCACTCCTTCTTGAAGAAGTAACCAAAACCATCGAAGCCCTGGCTGGTGACAACATGTTTGGCGCTCTTCGTGTTTACGAGAACTTCAAAGGATTGTGCGAGACAACAGACCTAATCGTAGGAACTGACGCCGACATCAATGATGCAACTGTTCAGTTCATGTTGAGTTGTGGTCGCACTCCGCAAATCCTAGAGGTTAAAGCTGAGCGCAAGAATGGCATAAAAGCACATCTCGACCATGTTGCAGCCACTTCTGAGCAATTCAAGCAAGCAGTCGTAGACGGCAAGAAGGTTGGCATCGCTATCGACAACAAGAAGCAGTTCAGAGGATTAATGAAACAGCTTGGTATTGATGTTGATACAGCAGAGGATGTGCTTTACATCGAGTCAGACAACAAAAGCTCAGACAGACAGGATAAGTTCCTAGCTAATCCAGATAAAGAAATTAAGAATTACAGGGTGATTGCGTGGACCCCAGCTATGGGTTCAAGCGTGAGCATCACAGCCAAGCACTTGGATGCAGTATTTGGCTTGTTCTACGGTGTAACCACTCCTAGCAACGCCATCCAAATGCTAAGAAGATACCGCCCAGCCAAGGAGATCTTCGTTGGTATCGCGGATAAGAATGAGCAACCAAGAACTCCTAGCAAGGACGCGTTGCTAGCTGCTACAGCACCGCACATGCGCGATTACGAGAGCTTCAAGTTTGATGTCAATCAAGCAAATGCTTTCGCAGCAAAAAGCATTCAAAGCAGTATGGTGATAGCGCTTGAAGATGCTGGGTTTGAGGTCTGCATTGCGCACAATGTAGCTGACTCCGAAGTAAGAGCTGAAGCTAAGAAAAACAAGGCGCAAACAGCTAGAGCTAGCACCCAGGCGTACCAACAGGGCATCAGCGAAGCTAGAGTGATCGACAAAGAAGAAGCTGACAGCTTAAGAACTTCTCAGAAAATGACATTTGCAGACCGCTACGCGCTAGATAAGTTTGATGCCAAAAAAGAGTTGTGCGCAAACGAGCTGACACCTAAGTTAGCAGCAATCTGGAAAGAAGGCCAAGCAAAACGCTTCCTGCCTCTAATTGAGTGCGGTCTTGCTGATGCTTTTAAAGCAAGAAGACTGGATGAATATGTCGAGGCCAATGGCAGAAGCAGCAGACACTGGAGTATTAAGAACGAGTTGCTATCAAATGTATTTGAGCTTCTTAACTTCTCAATGAGTGGTTGTGCGTATGTTAGTGAAGATGCTCTAAACGTAGTTAGCTATCTACGTGAGAGAAAGAACGCGGCGAGATGGAACATGCTCGGCCTTGGTGTAGATATTGAGAACAAAGAGTACACCCTGCACTCAGCAGGCCTTTGGGTTAATAGATTCTTCAAGATGCTAGGTCTTGTTACCAAACCAACTAAGCGTAAAGAGCACGGCGGCAAGAAAGGACGCAATGTAACTAACTTGAAAGAGATTGCGGAGATTCTGGCTAGAAGACAGCTAACTCAAAGAGGCGCATTCTGCTTTAAGCCCGAAGTTGTTGGTCCGATGAAGTTTGACAGCAAAGAAGAGCTTCTTGGGGAAAGCATTGAGATGGAAGCGCCTGCTGCTCAGCCTGAAAAGACCTTGATGGCTGAAGAAGTGATGAGCATTGAACAAGTGGAAGCATACTTTGTAGCAGAGGGGTAACACCCTCTCTATACACTAAATTTAAAATCAATATCGCTAAGTTTATTTACCGTTTTTTATTGTACCTGTATAAAATTCACTGCAGAATCATATTAAATGGTAAAAGATCAAAAGAGAGAAGAGGATGAAAGTGAAACAAGAGTTTGAACAGCTATTTAGAGAAATTGGGATTACTCCCGACCAGCCGCCTACTGGCGAGCAGATGAGAGAGCTGGCTGAGCGCCTTGGTATCACTACCACTTCTTCCCGTAGTAATCAGTATTTTGCTATGGATGAGCAACGCATTGATGTCAAAAAACTTGCTGAGATTGCGTTGTTGTCAAAACACTATGCGATTAAAGCCCTGATGGTTGGCCACCTTGTTCCTAGTCGCTTCTGGAATAACTTTCTACTAAATTCAGGCTTGGTTGAGCCTACTTACAATCTACAAATTGCGAGTTAATTAACCGAACATTTTTAATACCAAATAAACGGTAAATAAATCAAGGAAAAGCTTGCTTTGTAATTGCTATTCCGCTACTCCTTTGCTATAATATTAAAGAGTAAATAATATAGGTTTGATTAAATGGGCGAAGTAATTCAGATGACCTCAAACAATAAACAGAAAGAAATGGATCAGCGTCACTTCACATGCTTCATGACTGCAATGCTAGTGAGCGAGAAAGAGCTAGCAGAACATATAGAACTTCGAGGCATCCAGGGCTACACAGAAGATGAAGTGGAGGAATGGGAAGCACTCTTAAAGGTTAGCTACGCCTCGCTGGCTTAATTCCCTGCCCCCATAAAAAAGGCACAGTTTTACCCCAGTTTTGAACAACAAAGGACTAGTTTTGCACGCATTTGATTTCTACAAACAGTTTAAAGAACAGAAAAACAACCGCCACGCGAGCATGATGATGAAGAGTAAGTGGCGAGGAACTATTATCTTCTGCTTCTCTGACAGACCTCAAGCGCACCAAGTCATCGTCAATTTCGATTTCCGAGATGGCGAAGGCGAAGAAGGTTTTGAATACATTGAAGATGTTCGTCTTGTGGGCCTTGATGTGGGTGGCTTGACAGGCACTAAGTTTGAAAACGGTGAGCTGCTAAAAGTTGGCAGAGCACTCTTAGGTTTGAGCGCAAAGGAGATAGAGGATGCCATTGACCGTGGATAAATTCATTGAACGATTTGAAAGCAACGTACCAGATCGCAACATCAGCATCATGATTGGTAGTGATGAGCATCCAGAGGATGTGGATGTGACGTTTAAAGTCGGGAGAAGTGCCATACGCGCTAAGTTTCGACCTGACAATCCCCAAGGTGAAATCCTGCTGGATAACGTGGTCTTGTCAGGCACTTCTTTGATAGCAACGCGCCAGGTTTGCGACATACGCAGAGTCTTGATTATGAAACACGGCTCTGCTGCTCTTGATGCTGAACTTGATAAATTAAATTTGGATAAACCGCACTAGTTTGCGCTCAAAACCACTCTAACTTGGCATTAGCCATCATCTATTAGGCGGTTAATTATACCCAGCGTTTAAGATTGGAGCAGCCAGATCATTAATAGGTAGTAAATAAATGCATTTACTTAACTACTAACAAAAAACTACAAAGGCAAAGAAAATGAAATTGATAGCAAACACTTACAGACACTCTACTGAAAACTTCGAAATCACTGTTACTACTTGTAATGCAAAAAGAGCAAAGTGCAGAAACAGCGATACAGGTGAAGAGCAAGTATTTAATCGCGGCAAGCTAGAATGGATGATTAGCAAAGGCATCTTCGAAAAAGTAACTGAAGCTGAGCTTGAGGCAAGAGAAGCGGCTGAAGATGCAGAAGTTGAAGCAGCTGCTCAGGCTAAAGAAGATGCTAAGTACAAAGAGCTGAAGCGCTTGAAGATGAGAAAGCTAAAGAGGGAGTTTGAAAATGCTTAAATTGAATATTGAAATCAAAGAAGCGCCCTCGCCTCACGCAGTTAATGATGACTGGGGTACGTCAAAAGAAGCTTTAAAAACCCTATGTTCGCTCAGTGTCATTCACTTTGAAATGGGAAAAGAGATTGTCTGGGAGTCAATGACAGGAGTAAACGAGCAAGGTGAACTCAAGCGCTACACGCTAAAAGCAAGAAGGGATGACTTGAAGCACGTGCTTAGAGAGGAAGCTGAAGGCGAGGACTTGGATGCGAATTTTGCCAGAGGAGAAGATAACAAAAAAAGACTAGCAAAGCTTATTAACAGAGAGTTGGTTAGAAACAGAGAAAAGAACCAAGGCCAAGAGAACTCAATGGATTAATCTTCCTGCCCGCTGGGGCAGGGAAAATCCATGAGAAGTCTATTTTTGCAATTATATTTCATTCTGTAGCAATGAAAATATTACTGCTGAGACTTGGTAGATTTCAGGTGGGTGTATATATTTTGCACAAACGCTCCTTACATTATGCAATTAACGTTCGTCATTTCTCGGCCCCTTTATGCCAATAGCTGACAGCCCCTAACGATGATATCGCTAAGTGGGTAGACGACAATTCCCTTGAAGATTGAAACGTTGTCGATGATGGGTATTATCACAGAGGGAGGTTCGGTTCATCACGGAAAAACCACACGAGCCATAGGGCAATCTCAGTAAATCCAGAAATCTCATATTGAGTGTTTTTTATCAGAACAAGCCACCTAGCTCTTAACTGAGACGCTTTTATAAACGGTAAATATTTATTGTCAAGCCCGTTTTTTGCGTTAGTATATGGAAAATTATATTAACTTCATTAGGCGCACAAATGAGCACACAACCAGAAGTGCTAAAAGCACTCATTCTTAAACTTAAAATGGCAAATTGGCCTGAGCTTGTAGACAAAGAAGAAGCTAAGGCTAAGTGCAAGGAAGTTCGTGATTTAATTGGTATTGATTATGTTGTGTATCAAGATAGTGATTCATTCCTAATTGCGCTCAACGGAAAAGGGCGTGGCAAAAAAGTAGAAGAGTTTAAGAAGCGTGGCCGTCAGCCAGTTTCTGCGTTAGATAAAGCTGGTCGTGCGGCGAAGCGTGCAATCTTGAAGCATGATAATGCTGTGGAAGCATTGAAGAAAGGCGAGCCTGAGCAGCCCGAAGTAGAAGGATTGGTTAAGCGTGGCCGCCCATCCTTAAGTCTTGAAGGCTTTGAGCAAAGAACTAAGAAAGAGATGGATAAAGCTATCGCGGCTCTGCATCAAGTTCAGGAAATCGCAAGCGACAAGCAGTCTGATATAGATGAAATTAAAGCGTGGCGCGATCCTGCTGTTGATGGAGATAAGCGCGTAGGTATGCCCAAAGCCGATACCATCCAAAACCTTGAGAACAAAATTCGCCGACATAAAGCACGTATCAAGCGCATCTTAGATGGTGAAGAAATTAATACTGACGAAAAAGATAGAAAGCAATCAGTGCATGGCAAGGCGTTTGGCCGCAAAGGCATGACTGATGAAGAGAAGATTGAAGGTATTGAGCTTCGAATTAAAAAACTGAAAGAAGAGATTAAAGAAGAGGAAGATAAGCTCCCTAAAGAAAAATTGGAATATGTCAGGTTGCGCCGCTTTCGTAGGAGTCAGAAGGAGCGCCGCGCTGAGTTAAGCATAGAGCAGGTTGAGTTGGTTGAAAGACACTTAGCGAATGAGACTAAGCCTGGTGAGCTAGATAAGGATATTGCTGTTTGCGATTTTATCATTCATCAGCACGTTCTTGATAAACAAGAAGAGCTTATTGAGAACTATAAGAAGCTGGGTACTTTTGAGATTGTTGGCAAATATGATGGCTTGGGCGGGATTGAGCGAATTCAAGGGATGAGGGATGTCTCTATCAAGACTGAATTGGAGATGCAGAGAAAAGCTTTGGCTGAAAAAGAAGAAGCTGAGCGTATTTCTGAAGAAGCTAGAGCTAAGAAAGAAGCTGAGCTATTAGCAAAAATGAAAGCTCTCGAAGTAGAAATGAAGTCACTGCAAAAAGAGAGAAAGAAAAGTACGTAGTAGCTTTGCCAGTTTCTCAAATGAACGGGATGCGGGGGAATCCCCCCCGAAAAAACCGCCTACCTCAATACCAAAATCATTGAACCCCTAATGCCTTGTATACGGCATCTACGGGATCACTATAAAAACTTACCTGAAATTTGGTGAATGTTTCTGCGGGAACAGATGGAATATCACCCGCTGAAGCCATTGGGAGTAATATCTTTGTCGCGCCCGCTTCTAAAGCTATTTGCATGCTAGAAGCTAAGTCCTGAACAGGGTTTACTACGCCGCCTAAAGTAATACTACCCAGCACTACCATCTGTTCTTGAATAGGTTTATTTAGCAAAATTGAACAGGAAGCTACCAATGTCGCCAAACTAGAGCCGTAGCAATTTCCAGACGTTTGTAAATCAACAAAATGCAGGTGGAACTCATGCTCAGAGAAGCGAGAGTTTGCTGCAATACGATTCAGATTTCCTTTGAAGTATTCAAAACCTACCCGTACTTGCTCTTTTGCCGAAGTATCAGGCCCAAAGCCTGAAGTTGAGTGTTTACCATTACCTGGAGTCATTTGCGACTCAATACGATAGACACCTAGTTTGCCTACCGCTCCTTCATCAATAAAATGAACAACCCCAGGATTGGGAATGCCAGCAGGAATAATATTGGCTCCACCTTGCTCAGGTACATTAACAAAAAACTCTTCTAACGACTCATTATCGATGTAACTGAAATTCACATCGAAGAACTCCATGCCACCAATTTTCTTAAGTTGCTCTTTTACACGACGACGAACTTCAAGCGCATAAGTTAAACAGGTTCTAACATCGTCCTTGCTGTACTCTCCATGAGGGAGTAGTAGTTTAAGTAAACCAGAGGTCGTTCTACGAACACCTATAACATCTCGCTGATTTAAGTTATTCCCAAGCTTAAAAAACTTATCTATAGCGTCAGAGAAAGTGGTTTTACGCATTTCTCGCATATATTCGGCTAAGTAGTCTGTGATTAGACCAAAACGATCTGTGAAGAACTCAGGACGCATTTTAGGTATTTCCCAGCCAGGAATATAAGCATGAAAACGGTCAAAGTAGGCTGAATCAATCATTTCATCAGGGAAAGGAGCTAATAGGTGACTTGTTTTAACAAGTGTCTCAACGCTGTGATCAATATTACCTACAAATACCATTGAGGCCTTAGCTTCAATTGAGTCACGGCCACGAGAGAAGGAGCCTGATGCCATATAATCTTTCATGATTTGAATGCCGTCTTTATCTTTAAAACGTATTCCAGCAACCTCATCAAAAGCCACAACATCCCACATGCCTACCAAACCAATTTGTCGAGAAGACATGTTGTAAAACAAGTTAGCAACCGTTGTTTGTCCACCAGAAACTAACAGTGAATTAGGTGAGCACTCTTTGTAGACATGTGATTTACCAGTACCACGAGGGCCTAACTCACAAACGTTATAATTATTTTCAACAAATGGGATCATGCGTGCTATTAAGTGCCACTTGCAACGTTGCTCAAGATTAGCTGGCTCCATCCCAATAGAACGTAATAAAACATCAATCCACTGATCCATTGTGAATTTACGGCGAGCTTGATATACCTCATCCATATTCATCGATGGCATCTGAATTGGCTTTAGGCTAAATACACTAAATGGAGATATTTTTTGCCCTTCTTCATAGAAATAACTAACCGTAATAATGCACCAAATGCCGCCAGTAAGTAGCTTTTCGTTTTCCTTAACGATCTTGTTGGGTACTACTGCGTCTTTAATACCCAGGTTGGAAAGACTTGCCTCATACACGTCTTTTTTCTGGTTAAGCTTTACAGTTACTTTATCAATTACTTTGTGAGTGCCCTTTTCACGAATTAATGACTTAGCTTTTTCAGCTTCATCAGGGCGAACATAATTCTCTGTTAAAATTTTCTTTACGTTCTTAAGGCCTTCGTCGATGAGTTCATCTTCCGCAGATGAACAATACATTCCCAGCAAATACTCAAGGACATAAACGGGTACATTAGCCCCTTCTTTTAACTGCTTAGTTAAGTCTTTACGGACAACACGACCTTTAAACTCTGTAGTCATCAATTCATCAAGGTCAGCACTTCTAATATCACTTGCTTCTTCCGCTATTTTATTTTCCTGCTCAAAAGTCATTTGTGCTTTCCCTTAGAAAAAATCATCTTCAAATGCTAGATCTATGATTACAGAGTGAGTCGTCTTAGTCTTGCTCTCAGTATCTTCCATAACCAGTTTATAACTTACAGTACGCTCAAAGCCGCTGCCTTCTAGCTTAATGGGTACCTTGCGTTTTCGCTCTTCCATATTTGGCGAAGTAGAGTCAAAAAGCACTGTTTCTTTTGAGCTTACAGTGTGGCCATCAGGATCTTCTATCCAAACCTCCAACTCGCGTGATTTAAACTTGTCGCCCAAAGGATCAGTTTGTAAGAATTGAATATGATCTATATTCATCGCAATTCTCACTGGGTTGTTTAGAGGTACAGCATTTACCTTTTGTTTAGCGTGCTTAGTCTGAGCTTTAGTATCAAGCTCTCTAATACTTAAGACGGGAACACATATTTCTTGAGGCATAATGCCGCCATGTATAAATTTAGCTCCACCCACAAAGTTAAATCTATTGCTACCTCGAGGGATCATGAACTCTGCATCATCACCGTTTTCAATATTGATACCAGCTGTATTGGCTAATTTACCCGTCCAGTAATAATCATCCGTTGGAAGGTTAGTTCCAATCACATAGCGTTTTTTAGCTTCAGTTGTGCCCGTAGGTTTCGATTTTAATGCGGTTTTGTCTGAATCGGTCACGTCAGTCATCTTAAATAAGAAACCATGATCAGCAGTGACCAAAACTCGGCTACCATTTAAGCGATTAATAATCCGACTAATCAGCTGCTTAATTTCATTCACCGCATCACGGGCTGCTCCAAAGGTTTGATCTTCTGTTGCTTGTTTATCACCAATGGCATCAATTTCATCATGATAGATGTATACCACCTCAGCATCTCTAACTTTTTCCCGCCCCTCTTTATTGGTCCAGCTAAGCACTTCGCCCGCTTTAAAAGCAATGCCCTTGTGCTTTTCTAACACTTTATTTCTATTGTCATGACCGTGAACAGATAAACCATCAGCTTTATATTCTGGTTTACTGTTTAAGTGAGCAGTCAGTTGTTGATGGGGCAGTAAACTTCCCATACCCAGTTGTGTGTAAGAAGGTACTACACCCAGCTGAGAACTGATCTCAGATTTAAAGCGCTTCTCATCATTCAGTTGCTGATGAATATCATGAGCAACTTCGTAGCGCAGTGCATCAGAAATGATTACGAAAACTCGCTTAGCTTTAGTGTTTCTTAATACCCCTCTAACCTTCTCACTGTAGAAGTTTTGTTGGTTTTTAATACCCAATAGTTTCCAGCTATCTAGTAACTTATCTTTATCGACTAGTTGCCCCCAGGCAATGGCCAAGTCATGTAAGAACCAATCGACATATAGTTGCTCAATATCATCAACTAGCCCTGTAGCTTTTAATATATCTGAACCATTCTTACTAATAGCAATTGAGCTTTCACTGAAGATCCGATAAGCATGATCAAACTTATAAAGCTCTTTTTCATAGGCTTTATACAACTTTGTAGCAGTGTCGAATCCAGAGTCGTTTCCAAAACCATCAATGTACTTCTCTTTCAAGTCGAAAAACTCTTTAGCAGCCCTCAACGCTCTGTATATTGACGAATAGTTTTGGCTATCTTTAAAAGAGGAATCTGCACACCAATGTTTTCTCAATCTCATTGATACCCAATCATTTATCTCAATGGTGTTGTAGGTCGTTAAGCGATTGGCTACCTGCTTCATAATTTGCTGTTCAGCAGCAACAAAGGTTTCAACATTAATCAGTAATGATGGGTGATCAAACTCTACCAGCTTATCTTTCACTTCCAACTCACTGGCTACTTCTTCTGAGACAGCATTATATGAAGCTGATAAGGTTCTACTCTCACGCCAGTTAGATACAAAGTTAACAACAGAAGCTCTTTTTGAAGCCATGTTCCCCAGTAACTCTGAAACCTCTTTTGGAAGTTGCTCTATCAATTCAGAATCTACCGTAGATGGCAAAAGGTGTGATGATATACTCTCAGAAAAGTTAGATTTTGCTACTGACGCACCTGAGGAATGCAAACCTTGATAACAATCAGTGATCAGTAATTTGGTACATAAATCCTTAATGGACGGCTCTGGCTGTTTTTCAAGCCAAGTTCCAACGGCAACATAACCAAACTCATAAGCTGCTTGTTGCCAAAAGATGTCACTTAAATTGTACAGGGAAAGCTTTTCAATTAATTCATTTGCGCTCTCAGGTTGTTCGCTATACAGAGTAATTAAATGCTGTAGTACTGCCGAAAAACTAACGGTCTCAACTTGAGCTAACACAGTAATCATTGCTAACTCTAAGCTCAGCTTATCAGCGCCTTGCGAAAGTAATTTCTTAAGTTTGTTATAGCGCTGTTGGTTAGCAAAAAACTTCTTGTAGTGATTGATGTCTTGGCGAAATTCCATGCGCATCCCCAGCTCATTTAAAATTATTGAGCTAGAGTCGGCATAGAACTCTTGTGCATATAACCTAATATCATACAGCCAATCACGAGTAGGCTCACCAAGTGGCTTATTGGAATAGAGTAAAAATTTAACCTCTGGCTCCAACAATTCAATACGTTGTTTAATTTCAAAATGTGAAACACTGTCGAGATCCACAAGTTCGATGTCATCGCCAACCAATTGCTCTGCAATTGTTGGCAGTTGCTCTTGAAACTCAAGGTCTTCATCTTGCCAAAATACCAATCGACATTTTTCGAATTTAGCTAAGATGCCCTGTTTGATTTGTTCTAGATTCATAATTTAATTCTGTTGGGCACTTTGCACTGCGGATTCGAGCTTTGCTTTAAAATAATTAAAAGAATCCATATCAATTTGATTTACATCCACGTCCCCTTCCTGAATTAGCTCAATATGCCTTGCAACTGTACTTTCACCATTTAGAGCATCGTCTAATTGCAGCTTTAAAGAGTTAGGAGCATTATCATTGCCTGATTCCTGCTCTAAATTATTGCACGATTGATAAGGGTTGGCTTTTAACGCGCATAGCAGCCAAGCTTCAGACTTAGGCATAGGGATCATTGGTACACCTAACTCCTCATAATTTTGCTCAGCAAACCCTTTTTCCATTGATCTTATTTTATTTAGCCAATGCCCCCGACCCGCAGAGGCAGTGCCATCAGCATCCCGAAATAAAACGGCAACAACATTGTCATTAAGTGTTTCAGCCATTTCTTTTGCTTTTGCAGCTAATGCTCTTGCGTTCTGGTAGTAGTATTGTGTTTCTACAGCTTTCTTCTTTCCAGGCAGCGCCATTGCTCTTCTTATAGGTGGTAATTTGTTATCCACAAGATATTTCTTCGAAACGTATGTCGCACCATCGTATTCAAGGTGTGAATACTCGTATCTTATGAACACTTCAACTAGCTTATCGACTATATATGCCATCGCACCAGGCTGATAGTCAGGAGTCACGCATTCGCTTTGGCTATTTTGGCAACATCCAATATCACCCTTTCCTTCACCACTTAACAATAAATGCATGACTAACTCTCTGACTGTTTTATTTGCTCAATCTCTTTGTATAGCTCAGACAATTGAGTATCAATAAATGCCTCTCCAGGCCCCATAAATTCGAGTTTGCTAGCAATTGAAGGGATGTCAAAAAATCGAATTGCTTTAGTGGCACCAGATTTAGCTTTGTAAAGGTATGTAACGCCAGACCTAGCAATATCATCTTCCAAAAAGTTGAGAATCATGGGGCTATGAGTTGTCACCATCACCTGGTCATTTGATTGCACAAGCTCATCAACTAAAAACTCCACTAATTCAGGGTTGATTCCATTTTCAATTTCATCAAACAGTAAAAAAGCTTTACCGATATCTAGCTGGAGTAAAATAGCCATCAACCGAAGCATTCCATCGTTAACATGACGTGCTGTAGATATGAGACTCTTAGTGTTAAAGCTTTCACTCACTTCCAATTGTTTCCAACCAGAGCGAAGAGACTTCGTGTTGATATCTAAAAGTTGTGGATAAACAGTCCTCAGCAACCTTGTTAACCGAGCTTTGGCTTCTGAGCCAGCTTCATGGATATAGGCTGATAGCTTTTCACCTCCTAAGCCTATACGCCCGTCGGAAGTTCTATTTTGACTCCTTAATAGTTCAGGGCTTATCAGATCTAAAGAGCGGATATGAAGGATAGAGTCTTTAACTTTTTTTAATGTAACCTCACTAGGGTTTTCTTTAAGGCGGGATAAAATTGACCCTTGATATTCAAATTCGATTTCTCGACGCTTAGCACCATTTACTGTGTAACTACCAGACTCAACTAAAAGGATCTTTTCTTCATTTTTAGTAATCGCTTCTTTTGTACAGCTTTTAGTCTTTCTATTAAAACTTCCAGACCACACAACTTTCCTACCATCAAGATTAAGTTCAATGGTGTAGTCAATATTACTTTTGTTGGTTAACTTAGAGTTTAGGTCGGAGCTTTCCCAATTTCGCATTGACAGCCAGCCATCAATGTCTCCAATCATCAGTTGTGACACAAAATCCATTGCTTGCAGAGTAGTCGATTTCCCTGAACCATTTAAGCCTATAATGCAATTGAATTGAGCTAGTTCCATTTCAAAGTCTACCAGTGACTTGAAGTTATCAATTTTTATCTTGGTAATCATAATGTTGCCTCTGGTTTCTTACCGTGAATAGCTTTAACGTCGGCTAATAGGTTGCCGAATTTGCCGTAGTTGGATTTTACGCCATCGTCTAAGTCGAGGGTGATGCGTTTTTCAGCGTAGTGTTTTAGTTGCTCATCAAAAGTGCGTAGTTCGGCTTGTTTTTTATCTAGCGTTTTTAACTCTTTTTCGATGCGACGGGCTTCAGCGCCTGTTGCTCCCACTTTTTCTTCTGAAAGCCTTGTTAATTGGGCATCGTATTTGCCCATGAGCGGGGTGACGTACTCTGTACGCATACGCGACAATGTGCCCTCGTTATAACGGTGCAGATACACTAAACATTCAAAAGCTTTTTGTTTTCCTGAGCTAAATAGCCAGTAGATAGGGCGCTTTTTATAAGTCTTACAGTGGTCTTTAAAGAGTTGAGTGGAGAAGTAACGACGTACAGTATCCATGGCACTTTCACCCCCGCCCTTTTTGGTAGAGAGGGGCTTAAGTGCATGTAAGCATAAGCTTTCAGCAACAAATTCTAGATTTTCGCCTAAGTGCTCATCGCCCCATACGGTTTTAACAAACTCTTTAAAACGAGTTGTTGCATCATCATCAAATAACCATTCTTCTGAAGCTAATGGAATAATTCCATCGTCATCTGCAGGGAAAGATTTATATGCATTATCAGCTTCAAGCTCTTTGAAACCTTCATTATTGGCATTTGCATAGACAAAACCATCACGGCTTAGTGAATACCTTCCCATCATACAACCAATTGAATAGCTCAAAAGTTCTAAAATAGAGTCTGCACTGAAAGCATTATATATATCGTCAGTCCCTTTGTTGGTTTTGTATCTAAACTTAGGATTACTGGTTAATGTGATGTTTGACAATTCGACCACTTCAGTGAAGTCACTTTCCAATCCATACAATTTCAAAAATAGATGGTTGATTTTTTCTTCATTGCTTTTTAATTTTAAGGCTAGCAATTTACTATTATCATAGTGAATTGCTACGGCTTCACTTAAAATGCCACATCTGATTTTTATTAAAGGATTAGAAATGAAATTCCACGAACGTTCGTACTGATCCCAGTCACTTTTCGTTATATCTAAGCACTCCTTAGCTAGTCTAGATATTTCACTTCCACCAGATACAATAGGCAAATTCCCTACATCACCGACATTTGAATTTAAGGTTGGATTGATAACATTAGCAAGATAATTTGCAACTTTTGTGTTGAGAAAACCTAATAAGTTGTAAATATCAGATTGTTCAGGGAAGCAAGAAATTCCCGCAACATTAAAACTAAAAGAAGAATCGTAATATCTAGCTGCGAAATCCCCTGATGTAATGAGTGACCAACTGATATGCTCTTTAAAATTAAATTCTAAATTCTGAGGCCTAGACCTCAACTTCCCCTTACTGTCTTTAAAGTTTTTTATATTATACCCATCATTTTTCCACTCTATGACGTACTCGTTATTACCATACCACTTCCTGTAATCTCCCCCTTTATTATGTGGGTAGTAAGTTTTACTTGGATCATAAGTAAATGATACTTTATCAGAAGAAACTTCAAACCATAGTTTAAGAAACTTTTCATTGTCACCAGTGATAAGTCCTTGCCGTGGAGCAGAATAGTCGGACAATAACTTATTTTTATTGAATAACCCTAGAACATCTGGCTTAGTCCAAAAAGCTATAGGGCTGCTAGGGATATTAAATAATAGTTTTTGATCTAACCTATAATCACATCTAAGACACTCGTCAAAAAATACTTTTTTCTTATCCGCTGATTGAGGAGCTGAGTTCAAATCTCTAAAACTTGATAGATAACCATCCACGCTGACTTTCTTAATAATAAATGCATTGCATTGGACGACTTTTGAGTTTAACTCAGGAAAACTATTAAATCCTATATGTAGCATTGATGATATTGTGTACTTTTTTAGTACCTTTCGCCTAAACTGCTCAAAATTCGATAAGAACATCCAAGACTGCATTGCTACTATTGAGTTATACCCTCCTACTTTTAATAAATTAAAACCTTGTTCAATAAACATGGCAAAGAGATCATTTTTTGTTGATGAATAAGTAGGCTTTGCATATGCCTTTATTGAATCGTTCATGCCTTTGACCCCCATATAAGGAGGGTTAGCAACAACAGAGTCATATTGCCGAGCTAATATTATTGATTGACTCACGATAGGGAGCAATTTATACGCTGCACCAGAAGCTGCAGGGTCAGTCCCCTGTTGCTTTTCTTCAAGCTGTTTTTTTAAAGAGATCAAGTTGTCTATATATTGATGTTCAATTTGAATCAATGACCCCAGTGTTTTCGCTTGTAAAAATGCTGATTTAAGGGTTTGTAGTAATTCTAAATAATTTTTGTAAATGCCTGTTGACTTAACAAAGCTATTAGCTTCATCACCCATTACGTCAAATAGCCCCCCAGTAGATCCAGCTTGCTGATTACCCTCTAAATCAAGTGCCATCCACAGTTTCGGAATATCAAGGTGCTCTGTAGATTGTAGAGCAAATACGTTCAGCGATACTTCACCATCTTCAACACGTTGGAAAATGCGCCTGTCATCCTCACGAGCTTTCATCATTAAGGCGAAGCCAGCAAGTTGAGCCGCACGATCATCAATATCTAAACCATAAATGTTCTTGGTGAGTATTAATTCTGGAATTTCGCGTAGACGATAGCCACGCTCTAGGTAGATTTCGCGCAATACTTCATACACTTCAACCAAAATATGGCCCGAACCACATGCTGGATCGAGCACTTTGATTTCTTCAGGGTCAATGCTGCTTGGCGTGATCGCTTTTAACTGCTCGGTCACTTCTTCAGATTGCTCAGCAGGCTCAATGTAATACTCCATTTTGCCTTTAAGCTCTGAATCTGGGTAAGTGGCTAGCCATTGTCTACCAACAGAGTTTTGCACTAGGTACTTAACAATCCAGTTAGGGGTGAATAGCTGAGTAGCAGCAGGAATATCTTCTGATTTAACTACCTTGCCGATAACAGCATCTTTATGTTCTGAAATATAAAACTGATAAAGCCACCCTATAACTTCAATTTCTTGCCAGTCTTCTTCAGGGATATCGTTAATTAGTCCTTTAAGGATTGAGTCTGTTTTTGTTAAGTTGCTTGGTAGTAATAGTTCGGTTGCATCATCAATTGCCTCAAACATGAATGGCATGATCTTGTAGAGGTGATGACACTGGCCTAATAGCAACTCACGGTAAAGCTCCTCCTCTTTATCACCTGCAAGTTGCAATTCAATGATGTGGCTTTTATCTAAATCTATGCTGTCAGCGACATCTGAAGCATGACTTAAGATTTCAGGCAGGCTATCAGGGTTAGTTGGGTGAGACAGCACACGGAAACCGTGATCAAAATAATCATGTAATTCCATATAACGAAGTGCGGCTAAACGGTTAAACCAGGTGTAGGCCATTTCTCGAAGGAACACATCATATTGTTCTGCGTAGCTCGCAGACGCTCGCTCAGCTATCTTTTGCTCTAAACGTTTGCGCTGTTCACCTTCTTTACGGGTAAAGGCTCGTCCCTCAATAATGGCTGCCCCACCTTCAATACGCACATCTTCTATGCGATCTTCATAGATACCAAAATGTGCAGCACGTTTTTTTACCGCTTCAATAAACTGAGTACGCGCTTTAGGTGCGTAGGCTTTTAAGTTCTTAGTGTTCATAATCTATTTCCCTAACTTTGATTCAGTACCTGCTTGATTCGCGATTTCAAAACCTCTCTTCGCTTAGAACAAAACTGTTCAAAATCAGATAAAGATTCAGGTAAGTAACCTATTGCTTGGCGATCTAAATGAAGCTGCCTGGCATTCTCATCAGGCCACATCACTTTGTACCAATCTGTAGGCAGCTTTTGGCGTTTTTCGTTGTTTATAGAACCTTCTAGTAATTGAAGGTTGCAGAGTTTATTGACCAGTTGTTGATAGAGTTCTATTTGCTCTTCATCTAAGCCTTCTTTACGCAAATTCGTTCTGGTAAATAGGCCTTTTGGATAAATATGATCAACATGAAAGTGATGAGAGAAATCAAATCCGCTAAACAAGACTGACAGTAAAGCGAAGGTGCGTTTGTTACCGTAATCAAGATCTGCCAGCTCCTCAATCTCTTCCTCTTCAAACTTCAGAGATTTACCGCGAGAAGTCATTAAGGTTTCTACTTGCGTCACAGGAAAAAATGCATTTTCTGATTTTTGAATAATCGAACGAATTCCAGTGAGTAAGGTATCTAAGCCGCTGCCCCAAATCCCAGAAGCTTTTAACAAAGACTTAACTAGCCATAGTCTTAAGTTTTCTCTATCTGCTGAAAATTCACTTTTTGATAGGTATTCATTGGTATGATTGTGATAGTGAAGAAAATAGGCGACAGGTAAAATAGCACTATCAGCTCTGAGGTTTTGGCCATTAAAGCCGAAACTGGCAAGTAAACTTGTTGCCAACCTTAATGACTCTTTAATCGAGTCCCACTTAGACTCTAACTTTTCCATATTAGACTTATTAAAGTTCTCAACTTTAAAACCTACGCTACCAATGTCTGATAGCATCAAACCAGCTTTGAGAACTAAATCTTTACTATATGAAAATTCATCCCCAATTGAATTTAATTCATCAACTAACTTATGTATCTCTTCTCTAGCATCAAGATTAGACCATTGGGCAACTGCAATAGATAACAACAAGTCACTGTATGATAGAGGCGTACCACCACTATTCATTCTGATGAATATACTTAATACACGCTCTAAACTTTGATTTTCTTCTTCATAATAAGAAATCAGTTGTTTGTCATGGATGGTTCTGAAAAGTAAGCGAATATTACCTCGAGCCATCTTTATTAACGACTTATCTTCCAATAGCTCGTCAAGCTCATCAGTTAGGTCATCAAGATCTTCAGACATGATGCGCGGGACTAGAAACCATAACTCGCTTTCTGATTGTGTAGCAGCTCTTTCTTCGGTTAAAAATTGGAACTCGAATTCGGTTTCATCTTCGTTACTTGGTTTGCCAAGCAGGTTCAAATAAAGGAACTTCTTAGGGAAAGCATCGTTGCTTGACCACCATTTTCCAGAAATTTTGTGATGATAGCAGCCTTGCAAACCAATATTTAAAGAGCTAACCCTTTGTTGACCATCAAGTACGGCAACAAATTCATGCTCTGGAATTTCGGTTAACCTCGGACAATGGCTTGCATCCCTTTGATGATAGCTTTGTACAAATTCATAAAATTGATATGAGGTCCGATTTTCTGGTTTAATTTTCCAATATAAAAAAGTACCGATAGGATAACCTTGTAACAAGCTATCGAATAACCTGCAAATTTGTTCTGGCTTCCATACAAACTCACGTTGTATAGCTGGCAAAACTAAGTTTTTTTCAGAGACTTTACTTAAAAGTGATTTAATCGTTCCACCATTTTGATACATAATTAAATCCCCCTTACTTTATCCGCACCTTATTATTACTTTTCACTAACATTGTTAGCTGTTCTTTCAACGCTGATAAATAGTCTTCAATGTCTTGTTCAGTTTCAATTACACCTGCTTTGTTTACTTCGAGCATGACACTGGATGTATCGATAGACACTATCTTCTTCGGAATTGGCTTTTTCGGTGCAGGCTCAGCAACTTCTGTGGGCTGGGGATTAGTCGGTTCGCTACCTACACTATTCTCTGAGTTTGCCCCCGTACTTGCTGCTTTAGCAGCTTCTTTTGCTTTTTTATCAGCTATCGCTTGTTGCTCTTCAATAAACTTGTTTATTAAGTCATAAGCATCCTCTTCTAAGTTGAGAGAATCAGCTTGCTCTTGAAGAATTTCAGCAATGCCTGACAAGTTATCTAGCCTTTGCAGTGCGAGTTGAAGAGGTCTTAACGCTTTGTTGCTGAGTTCACTTGGAACATGAGCCACCTTGATTTGCTGTTGGACTTGCTCGATACGATGTTCAATACGCGATTTAGCATGAGCACGTTTGTCTGCTAATAGCTTTTCATTTACTTTGGATACTTTTTCAATTAACGGCTCTACATCTCGAATTTTACGGTAAGGTCTTGATTCGTTGTAAATAGCTTCTAGCTGTTGTAATGCCGTCAATGCATCTGCATCTTTTTCTAACACGATACGGTTACGATCAAAGTCTATCGTTAAAGCTTTATTGAGTTTTTGCCAGGTTGTGAATTGTGACTCGTAGAAGTTTTCTAAGTCTTGATAGTCTTCTTCAAAATCAAGTAAGTCGTTATCACTTGAAAGGAAGGCTTCGATAAACTGATAACTTGATTGTGCTTCTGTTAAGCCAGCAAGTAATACTTGCCCGATTTCAATCTCTTTAGTACCAGGGTAATGCCCTGTAGATGCCCTGTTGGCAAAAGCATCTAACTTTGCCTTCATCTTAACTAAGTTGGCTTGAGCAACGTTGAACAGCTCTTTTTCACTATCAGGTGCATTTTTACCAAATACATCTTTGAATAACTTAGCTGCTCGTTTTAGATTAGCTTCTGACTGTTGCTTTATACGACGTATACGTAGCTCAGCACGTTTTCTAACTTGCATTAGATTGTCGTATGCGCCTTTGAGCTGAACCTCTTGCTGGCGCATTTGGAAACAAATTTTATTTGCTAATGCCAAGCGTGAAATAATTAAAACAATTTCATCGTCATTCCAACCAAAGGGGCGTTTAGAAAAGCGCTTTACAATGTCATCAGCAGTAATTGGACGACCAGAATCGTCACTCAATGAAATGTATTTTTCAACTTCTAATGATGCGTGAGGGTTTACTTCTGCTGCATTCAAATCAAGACCAATTTGCCCAACATCATCGGCAATTAGCGTATTTTGGATTTCTCGGCGAATGTCACCAGGAAATGGTTTGACTAACTTGAGCTTACTGAACGTATTTTCAATGACATAACGATATAGCTCTTGCAAAATTGAGCTAATAGCACCACCTTTAGGGTTTTGCTGTGAACCTAGCGCATAAAACTCTGCATCTTTTAAAAGATCCTCTAGTTCATTTTTAACTCGACGATTACGTTCTTGGTTTTCCATACCTTTTTGATTGAGTAACTGCTGCTGTTCAGGGCGGTTGCCAGTGTTGCGGCGTAGAAACTTTTCGGTCCTGATGAAGGTGCGGATCTCGTCAAAAGTTTTGCCGCTGTCGGCAAGCTTGATGATGATTGCCCCCCCACCGCCCGAAGAGCTTCCTTCTTGAGATAGATTGGCACATACCGTTGAATCGTATTCTGCATAGTTAGCATCGATAGGCGAAATGACCTTAAGAACAAGGTCATTTTCTTGCGAACCATCTTTTGGCATGCCGTTACAAAAACGACTAATAGGGAAATCTTGTTTGTTTTCGGGATAACGATAAATGTTATCGCGACGCAGGACATCATCAAAGATTAGCTCACTTAGCTTTTTGGTTTCATCTGAGAGTTCAATTTCTGTCTCTCTGATTTCATTCTCAATCTCTTTTTCTTCGTTGGTTAAGAAGATGTATTCGTCGCCTTGGCGTGCGATAAGTAAATTTTGCTCTAGTGCATTTAACGCTTGTTCAATATCACGGCGAAGGGCTAAACGATCTTCATCTACTTTGCTTACACAAAGAGTAACCATGTTATCTAAAGTTGATTTAATGACATCTACGTATCGGATCAAGAACAAGCTTTTTAGAATGTTAAGTGCAAATGGTGATATGGATTCTTTATCTGAAGCTTGGTCGATATCTTTTTTAACCGAGGTATCTAAGAAACTCTCAATTGCAGGATAAAAGTAGTAAAGCGGAATAAGCACACCCACTTCTTGGTCTCGCACTTGTTTCGCTGCACTTTGGAAAGCATCAAGTAACGAGCGTTCACCACGACTTAAATGTAAACCAGTTGCACCCGCTTTGCGGATCGCTTCGAAGATTTTTTGTACCAGAGTGTAGTGATATGGCACAAAGGGGTAGCTATGAACAAAGCTCGTTGCATCTTTGTAATTAGCAAGCTCAGCCGTTGTTGTGCTATCAAAAGCTAATTGGTTGCGTAGAATATCGCCTTTTTGATCGTACAAGCTTTGTAGCTCATCACGGGCAGCGTCTTCTTTGGAAAGAAGTCGCTTTTCGATTACTTCACTAGTGTTTGAACTTGAGAGAGACAAACGCTCAAAACGGCCCTGAATTTTAGAAAAATCGTGGCCCTTAGAACCTGCCATCTGGCCGATAACGGCATCGATATCTTCTTGCGAGGTAACAACAACCCATGCACGCCCTTCACAAACAGTGCCTAAGTTTTCTGTGATGGTTTGCAACTTCAACATCATCTGAGTGTTGTTGCCAATGAACTGCCCAACCTCATCGACAAAGAACAACACGCGGCGTTCCTGATTACCATCGAGGTATTCTTTCACCCACTTACAGAAATTAGATACATCTAAAGAAAAATTATTTTCTAACTGCTCAACCCACTGACGTGCTGACTCTGTTGATTGCTCAGTAACTTTGCCTAAGGCATCAGCCATATCATCACGGTAAAAATCGTATGAATCTCGGTTCTCTACCCAATCCATCTCAGTTAAGCTGAAAAACTCTTTATGAAACTCTTCAAGCAAACCTTTACTGGCAAGTTCTCTTTCAAGGTGCGCAATATGTGGATGATCACCACTAAAGCCCATTTGCTCATTGAAGACTTTCAGAAAGACTTTTAATACTGCATCATCGCCATCATCAGTATTTGCTTTTGCGTCAATGTTGAACAGGATAACTGTGTTTTCTTTGGTTACAGCGGTATCAATTTCGCCAAGTAAGAAACCATCTAAATTTTTATCTTTGAAAAACTCAATCGCCGACTTATCAATTTGACCATCAGTCGCCCGAATGTTTTGTAGTAAGTACGAGAGTATTTTAATGAAGTGCGACTTACCAGAACCAAAGAATCCACTCACCCATATACCTAGCTTACCAGATGCAGCTTTAGCCTTTGGGTCGCGTACCGATGGCATATAAGCATCGAAAAACTCTTCAAAGTGCTTTGCTAGTTCAGTGGTGATTACATATTCGTCTAGCTCAGTGAATACAGTGTTATCTTCTAGTTGATCTGCTTTAACCACACCGTTAATTGGGCGGTTAATGTCTTTAATAAATAAATCTTTAATCTGCATACTCTTGTTATCCTTGCTGTTTGGTTGCAAGTTCATTTACGGAACTAATTTAAATGCGCGGTAATAATTATTTGATTCAATACGGCCAAAAGGCTTTAAGGCTGTGCCATCGTACTCACCTGGGTAAAACAGTACTGTTGGAACACTTCCAACCTTGGCGTGTAACGCATTTAGCAAGCCATGACCTCTAATGATCGGCCAAGCACTTCCTAAGCCATGGAGTAAAATGAACTCTGTTTGCTTGTTTTTATCAGAGCCTTGATCAATTTTTGAAGCGATAAACTCGGCCACACGGTTTTGTTCTAAAGGGCCTTTAAGTGCATTAAACAGAGCTGCATCACCTCGCTCCTTCTGGACCTTGAACGCTCGTTCTGTCAGCTTCCTTGAGTCAAGTAGTTCAATCACAGCTTCAAATAAGTTTATGCTTACAAAGTTACGACCTCGCTTAGCCAGCTTATCGATAATAAACGCTAAATGCTCTCTAACAACTAACTCACACTCAGCTGGATAATCAAAAACATAAAAGCCAATTTCATTCCCCAAGCCCTGGTTATCTAGAAAGTCTTCACTTTCTATTTTTGTGAGAATCTGATCGAGCCTTTCGTTCAACATTTTCTGTTGCTTTGTGCTTACCTCTGCCATTAGTTCAACTCCATTGCTGAAATAATATCTTCACGTTCCATTTGCAAAAGCAGATTTCGGATCTCAGGCAGTAGATAAATGTTTTGTAGTTTTTTACTTCGTGTTGAATCTATGTAGCCAGCGTCTGCAATAACTTTGAAAGCTACTTGAGATATTTTATAAGTCGATGAAGCTGACATTCGCCCCAGCTCAGGAAATAGTCTGCACCTTTCATCCCAAAAAGCTTCCCAATCCCCAACTTCCAAGCTTTCACGAAACATGCGTTTAGCGTCTAACACAATGATTCGCATAAAATCGGCTAGTAGAGTGCTATTTATAAGGGTTGCGGCAAACATTAACTGTGTAGATAACTCGGTACTACCGAATGCTATTTGCTCAAGAAACTCATCAGACACACCAGCTAATCGTTTTTTAATCGTTGCACCGTTTCGTTTTGCCGAAGCATCTGAGCGTTTTTGTAATATATTTTGATTTACGATAGCTTCTAGCCACTGCTCATTAGTTGGCTTGTTTAATAGTAGTTGTGCGACTATTTGGCTTTCTTTGATCATTAAGCTGCCACCGATTAGGTCGCCTAGGTAATCTTTGTGTGATTTGATTTGGGTGGTATTTGAACTTGTCATTTATAATTCTTCCAGCTCAGGTACATAGCCAGGTGCTATTGCCAGGTTTTCTGCACCAAATAAGGTTTGACGATTCTTGAGCCACAATTGGTATTCAGCACCTACGAGTTCAGCATCGGCGGTACAATCCACGTTCCAACACCGTAATAAATATCCAGCCATAGCAGCTCGAATATTCAAGGAAAGTACGTCATTATCCATCCCGTAATCCAATGCGATTGCAGTGGGATGTTTAACATTATGCGGGTGAGGAACAAGCTGCAACGGCATCATTCGCATCCATTGGTGGTCTTCTAATTTTTTTTCTTCAACAGCAATTTCTGTGCTTGCTAGCGAGACTTTTGTGATCCTCGTTAAGACAAAGTCTCTAAAAGCGTTAGTTTTTCGGTCATAAGCTCTAACGTGCCAGCGTAAACCATTATCAACAATACTATGGGGTACAATCTCTCTCGCGGAAGAGCCACTGCTTAATGACGTGTAGATGATGCTTACACTTTTTTTATTGATAATGGCCTGTACAAGCTTCGCAACTATGAAAATATCGGGAATATTCAGTTGACTAGGTGCTTCAACAGGAAAGGTTATATCCCCTATTGCATCAAAGCCATCTGTGATTTGGTTTGACAGCTTTACAAGAGTTTTACGAGGGTCATGGGTGAATAAGGGTTTGAAAGTAGTAACTTGGAAGTACTTTCGCTCTTTCGCATCATACTCCATGTTATTTGGACACAACTCCTTATAAAAGTTGATATCGCGTGTAGCAGAAGTCAGACCCTTTTCAAAATATGAGACAATTTCAGCTCTTGTTATGTAGCCAACAAATAGGAGTTTAAAGTCTATATATGCAAGCCTTTGCTTTTGGGAAAAACCAATATCTTTAACGTTCATCATTGAGAGTGTTGCTTAAGTTGATGAACATAGTATGTTCACAATGTGAACCTATAGCAACCGATATTGTTGACTAATTCGCAATTATGTTGTTCTAGAGCAGGTTTTTGGGCCTGTACAGCTCTGGTCTTGGTTGACAGTCACCCACTTTTCGATACGTTGCCTGTTTAGCTTTGGTAAATGTACTAAGCCATATGCGATTTTACGCATAGACTTGTAGTTCTTGATTAGTTCGAACAGACGAAGTGATAGTTGAGAAGCTCACAATTTGATGCAGCTATAGATGTACATTATCAATGTAGGCTATATCTGTAATAACAAAAGTGTTTACTTGTTAAGTCCCCTCGAATTCAATGTAAATAGGATTAGGATGTGTCAAAAGACAATTAAATTATTCATATTTTCGATTGTTTATTGCGTGGTTGTTCCCCTTGCTCATGCGCAAGGGAATGAATCCATTGAATCTTTCAGTAAAGCAAAGAAGCTGCTTGAACAGAAAGTATACTATGACCATAGAAAAACCTTGTATTGTGGTGCTGCATTTACTGAAAAAAAATTAGTTTCCTTGCCTCTTGGTTTTGAAACCCAAAAGCATAAAAAGCGCGCAAAGCGAGTTGAATGGGAGCATGTCGTGCCTGCCGAAAATTTTGGGCGAACATACCTATCATGGCGTGAGGGAAATGAAGCTTGTGTGACATCAAAAGGAAAGGCTTATAAAGGCCGAAGGTGCGCAGAAAAGACAAATCAAAGCTATCGGTTTATGCAGTCAGATTTGTATAACTTATTTCCAACAATCGGTGCTGTTAATGCTATGCGCAGCAATTATAATTTCAGTATGCTACCAGCCACTGACTCATCCTTTGGTGCTTGTGAGGTTAAGATAGATAACAGAAAAGTTGAGCCGCCAGTTGAGGCTAGAGGGCGCATAGCGCGGACATATCTCTATATGCACCAGACTTATTCAAATTATCAGATGAGCAAAGCCCAACTTCAGTTAATGGAGGCCTGGGATAAAATGTACCCAGCTTCCACATGGGAGTGTTTAAGAGCCAAGCGGATCGAAAATATTCAAGGAAATGTAAATAATGTAATGGCTAAGGCTTGCTTAACCTCGGCTGTCGGTTCACGTCATTGACTCAAACATAAATTTTAGCTATTCACGGATAACATTTGAATCCTAAAATACGGAAACGCACTGCTTGATAAAGATCCTTTTGCGATTAAATTGAACATTTTCTCCCACCTCTTGAGCGTAAGATTAGCTCTGAATTACTACAGCTAAAGTGCTATATAGAAGGTGGAGAAATAAACTCGGAATACTCATTTTAGTTTGAGTAGTTCATCGTTTGAGACTGTAGAAAGTTTACATTTTTCCCAATCGCCAATGTATGCCTGATGTTCCGATAAATAGCAGCTGTGTTTAAAATATGAACTGTTGTCACTTCTTATTTCATACTCTAAGGTATCGCAATTACCAATCTGCTCGCATTTAGTAGAGGTTTTTTCATTGTATTTACTAATTGACCAACCTTCTATTCGCATTCGCAAGCGCCAAATCATCGCAGCATGAGCGACAATAAGAGCGTGTCCTCCTGGTGAAATTTCAGCTAACCTTCTTAGCGCAAGTTCAGCTCGAATAGCAACATCGATTTTTCTTTCAATCATTGGAAGCTGCTCCCACCAACCAGTTGGGCCTCGATACAATTTAGATATTTCTGGGTCATAGTTGTTATCAGGGCTATCAATACACCCTCTGCTCCCCTCAACTAAATGAGTATCAACTATCCATTGAGCACTATTTAGCCCCATGTTAGCAGCGGTTTGCCTTGCTCTCAAAAATTCAGAACAAGCATAGACATCAAAGCCATCTGTATACATTTTTGATAGGTGGTCTCCCAAGTTTTTGGCTTGATGAATACCATTTTTAGTTAAAGGAGGTTGAGAATGATGCATGTGTAAATCCTGAGCAAACTTCTCCGCTTCGCCATGCCTTACAAGGGTTATTTTTCGCAAACCAAAAAGACAAATGTTTTTATTCATAATTAGCTCTCATATTATCTACTGCTTTTTTTGCTCTCGCACAATTTGGGTGTGCTTTCCCTAAGGTACTGTCAAAGTCAGTTATTAATTGGGCAATTTCTTTTTCTGGAGGGTTCCGAGCACACTGACTTAAAGTCAACAATCTCTCTAATCGCCCATCTAGAGCCTTTGGATGTTTCAAATCATCTAGATTGCTCCACCTTCTGTACATCAACTCAGCAACGCCCAAGGATTGCTCTAAAGATCCAGCCAGCCTCTCATATCGTATTTGGTTATTCAGTGCTTTCAATGTATCTAAATGGGTTTCACCAAGCACATGGTCATACTTAACTAAAAGCTCGCGACCTTCTAAAGCTGCCTTCTTATGTTCACCACACCGATCGAGAAACCTCAGATAGTTATTTGTGGCTTCAAGCGAATGCTTTGAATTACTGCCAAAGTAATATATAACCTGTTCCATATTATCTTTAGCTAGTGCCAATGCGCCGACGTTATCTCCAGTGCGACTAAAGTACCAACTAAGAGACATTTTTAAATCTAGCTCATCGGAAGTGTTAACTATTCCCCGTTTTAAAAGTAGCAGCGCTTTATCTCTTGCGTCGGTAAATTGACCATTCTCAGCATCTAACCTGCAATCTAAAATGGCTATTTGTTGCCCTAATCCAGTCATTTCATCGAAAACACCAATTTCTTCCAGCCTGAGTCTAGCTAATTCATAATCTCCTTGGTTAGCTTCAGTTTCAGCTGCGATATATTCTAACTCAATTTTTTGCAGAGTATTTAGAGCTGAATTTCTGAAGCACTTGGCATACTCTATTAATACCTCTTCATAACGTCCCAAGTAGAATAATATTTTCATTTTGCTTAACAAGAGTTGAGGGTGTAAAACAGCAGGGACCCGACAATAAATAGAGTCAATGACTCTTATTGCTAGCTCGTACTCACCAATTAAAAAATAACCTTGCGATAACTCAAGAGCAATTAAGACGGCCTGTTTATCAGATACATCTATACTTTCTTTCATCAAGAAACTGTATAAACATTTAGAAAGCGTGTATCGAGCACAACCATTTAGATTACTAATGTAATCATTTTCTGATAGAGTTATGCTTTTTAGGTTTTCAGCTAACTTTTCAAGTTCGACTTCAGTAAATACGTTATTTAGCTCAGTTCGCACAGTATTAAATATATCTTTTTCCAAAAAAATCAATACATTTTCATCTTGTGGAAAAATCCAAGACAAGGGACTTTGAACCTTTCTTATAGCTTCACCAGCCTTATCAACTCCCGCTAAAGTTGCCAGCTCAATCGACAGGCCTTGTAAGAATTCTCGCCCTAAAAAAGCTGAAATAGTTAATACGTATTTAATATTACTAGGAAACTCTTTCCATTTTACTTTATATTGCGATTCTAAATCAGCCTCTAAACTTTCTATTTCTTGTATAGACAAGGTGATGGCTTTATTCTTTATTGATCTCTTTACTTTCAAAAATTCAAAACTTTGTTTTAAAGCTAAAGGGTTGGGGTGAAAGCGGCTGGCATATTTATCTAACACGTTGCTTTCCGTATTTGGAGCTTCATCGAGAATTATTTTTTTGAAATCAGAAATATCTAATGGCGGCAAGCTGTGTGCCCTATACCCCCCGTTAATATTTTTAATAAATAAATTAAAATTTGAATACTTAGTTAGTTCAGAGTCAAAACACTCTGGATGTGCTGTAGATACAATAAGTATTTTACATACAGATTTCATAATATGGGACAAAAAACTGTACAAGGATGTGTCCGCCAGATGAATATCTTCAATTGCGATGACAACAGGGGTGTAAGAGTTTGATATATCTATAATTTTCTTAGCTGACTCTATACCTTTCTGTACATCAACTTCCTCTTGAGTAATTAGCCCATCTATACCTTTAGAATAATCTAATCTGTTACGAGAGTTATATATTTGTCTTGTATGGTGAATAGTCCTTTTAGCCAAGTCAATCAAGGTAGGTGTCAACGCCACAGCCCCAAATACAGGGTTTGCAATTGAGCTTAACCCTGCAATCAAACCCAGAACAGGGCTGCCACTCTGATATACTTCGTTTACACTACCTAATCCCACATCATTTAAGTGATCTTTTAGAGATTTGTTCCTTACTGACTCTAAAGCTATTGAATGAGCAACTACTTGAGAAGAAGCCTCATTCAAAGCATTAATAGGATATCCATCACTCCTAGTGCCACAACTCAACCCCAACCACATCCATTTGATTTCAGTTGATTTTTTTATATCAACAATGCTTGGATATAGCACTTTTCGCTTCGTAACAATTCCTGAAGTCAATCGGCTAGATGTTATTTGTTCTGGCCAATATTCCTTACCTTTAACTTGGAAATCCCGCGCTAAAACCCTATAAAACTCCTGAATTACCGCAGTCTTTCCCCAACCCATTGGTGCTGATAGAATCTGCATTTTAGGTATGGCATTATCACTTAGACTAGAAACTTTATATTCAGTGATTAGGCTATTAACTAATTTGCCTCTAGTCTTTCCTACGAAAATATCATCCATAAATAAGCCTCCCTGCTTTGCTATTAATCTAATCTCTACCAACAGAACACTGAAACTCATACACAAGAGCTAAATTTCTACAATCAATAGACGCTAATCAAGTGGACTGAACAGAGACAATCAGAAAGCATTTGTTTCTGGGTCATGTTATTCGTACACTTCCAACAGTGCATGCACGTTGTGTTCAGAGTACTTTACCTTACCATCTTTGCCAGAGCGTTTGCGAGTCAGTCGCTCTGCAAAACTAGTCAGGTCAGCTGCATTGAAAACTCTTCTAACTATTGACTCTAAAGCACTTTCATCAGCTTCTTCAAAAATGGCGTATTCGAAGTATTTTTGCTCATAACCAGCTCTTCTTAACCTAGTAACAACTCTATTCCACGCTTGATATAGCTTTTGAGCTTCCGTGGCATCAACTGGTTTATCAGTCTGCTCTAAAACATCGAATAAATAAGCAACTTTATGAATATAACGCTCAATGCCAGTAAGACTCCAATCTTCCAATTTACCACTATCTGGTTTTTTTATTTCAGTGTACCCTCGCTCCTGTATAAGCTTCTTCTCATCACGATGAAGCTGCCAAGGCATCCAAAATGCGATAACTTGCTCATACTCGTTCTTAGTCATCGGCTCCAGGTCTGGATTACACATTTCAATGAGTTCTGAAGATGAAAATTTGGGAAGTGCAGGGTGATCTTTGTGAATACTCAGAAGCGTTACATACTTTCTATTCACTCGTCGACGAGCGTAAATTTTGTTCCCCGAATTTGTGAAATTAAGTTTTGCTTCTTCTTTTTTCTTTCTCTCTTCAAAGTAGCTGTCTAGATTGTTTACTGAGTTCATGTTGCCCACTAATTGTTCTTATCTTATACAATAACATTGAGCAAATAGTGAATCAACATTAATTTACCGCTTAATAATCGCAATCGAGCGAAGCAGAATTCTCTAAGTTACTATCACCTCCGTCTGGATTATGCGTCATTTCAGAGATTAACTGCTCAGTGAAATGGTCGTAAGCATCTTTATTTGGATTGTTGCTCATCCTCAGCTCAATGCCTTTTTTGAATTTCATAGGCTCTAGCTGACCATAAGTCCTCATGTTCCATGAGCTTGATAGTCTCTGATTTTCTTCTTGAATATGCTTTTCCCACTCTTCCAGTTTCATGATTTGATAGTCTAGAACCGCTTCTTGCAGTGCTTCTTTATTCCTCTTGCATCTCTCTATCATTTTGTTTACAAGCTCAATGCCAAGCTTCGCAGACTTCAATATCTCGATTTCAGCCTTGGTTTTACCCTTCCAGCACATGTGGATATGAGCCTTGTTGCGGAAGTAGTAAGTTGGTCTGCGGGGAACAATGCGTCTAATAAGCTTAAGACTCTTGACGTTGAACTTGATCATTAATGCGAAATCGGCCTGCTTGGGCGCAATGCTTCGCTCGCCTAGTTTCATGCCATCAAGTGGTTTTTGCTCTTCTTGACCTTCTGGTTTGTTAACAACTGGAGCTGGTAGGGGCGGAAGTTCAGGCACATCTTCAAGTTCCCAATAGCGGCCATGCTCGAAGTGATCCGCTTCAACCCTATTATTCCTCTCTAAGAAATTGTGAGTGTCAGAGTCTTCTAAGTCGAAGTTAAAGTTAGCATTGCGATTCATTAAATTAACTATGCTATAGCGCTTAGAAGCATGAAGTTTTGAGCCGCTCACTTTGTAGCCAAGCGCAGAGAACGCCGCGCCTCGTGCTTTACCTTTTTGAAACTGCACGTGTGTTGATACGCCCAGGTTTCTTAGTTTGTGCACAAACTGCTTCATGTTTACCTGAGTGCCAGTGCGATTGGAGTGCTCGATGATGTAATCGACTCTGTCTCTAATTGCTCTGATGGCCTTGGCTCTGCTTGGTTGCTTTGGGGCATTGTTGATAAATTGAGTCTCAGCCTCAGGGTTGAAAGGGTTTGGAAGCTCTTGGAGTACGTACTCTTTCTCGTACTTGCGCATAAGATTTGTCATGTTCTCTTTGTCACGCCACTGGCTTACCACGGGATTTTTAGGTAAGTCTTGGATAGAACAAGCGAAGATGTGGATGTGATCATTGTTAGTGTTTGTATGTCTTACGCAAAACCATCTGCAATGTTCGTAGCCCATATTTGTCATAAAGTCTGTTGCAAGCGAAGACCATTGAGAAGTGGTCAATTTCTCGCTATCAGCGAGGGAAATCATAAAGTGTTTTAAAGGAATGCTTGCGTTCGGGTTTAAATCAATCATCTCCTGAAACTCGGCTGCGTACTCATGAAGCTCTGTGGGAATGTCTCCTTTATTGCTTTTGCCACTACCAGGCTCGATGAAGAAAAGCGGGTTAAGGTTACGCATGTTTTGTGAAGTGACGAACTCAGCTTTGTCCGCAGGGTGCTCATGCTTTGAGTAGCCGAACGCATACGAAACCATTTCTAGTGCATCTTTTCTGTTACCAGCTGTGTTACCACACTCTAAGATTTCTCCGATCATTGCATGCGCTCCATTTTCTTACGAGCCACTAAGAGTTCTAAGTCTTCAAGACGCAAGCGAGAGTATGCGAACTCAGCTATGCGAGCTTTAGTCATCTTGCCTTGCACATCTTCACGCATCGCGCCCAAAGTTAAACTAAGGTCTCTGCAATCGTTCAGGGCGCTTCTGATTTCGCCAGGTCTTGCAACACCCTCAAGACTTTCGTGCATGTGTTTAATAAGCTGGTTGATGTTTGAAGTTAGGCTTTGCGTGGCCTTTAATGCTTCTCTGTTAACGCTAGGAATGCGGATAGGAGTAGCTACTTGATGACCCAGTAGAATGTCACGACAGTAGACAGCTGGTTTTTCTTGATTAGACTGAGCAATTTTCTTAAGTAGTAGTGCGTATTCCGCATCATTAAACATTACGCCTATTTTAATTTCGCGCTTTACACCCTCGGCAAGCTCTTTTCTGCCTGCTTTTTTTCCTAAATATTGCTTCTGGAGTTTCTCCCTTCTTTCTTTTGCTAATCTAGCCATAATTTGACACCTTTATTATTTTAGTTATTAATGTGTTTTTATTCTTTTTAAAATGTATTCGCGGAAGCGATATATATTTTTTCTTTTCCCCGATTCGCGGAAGCGAGTTAGGGGCAAGCTGTCGGAGAGATAATTTAGAGGAACTCGAAATTTCTTGGAGACTCCTGCTTGCTATCTTATTATTTAAAATAATATAACGAATCATTCGCAAACTGTGAAAGTGAATTTAAATATCCTTTCTACATCTTAATTATCTCATTATTTAAATGTTTATATCAACTAACCTGTATCATTTTTGACCAAGTGAATTTTATTGTTATATACCTGATATTTAATATTTTTTTGCTAACTTTTTAACCCTAATTGAAGCGCTTTCTACGTCAAGTGTTGAATCTCAAATGTATAACTGTGAAGTGCTAGCTGCCAGCCTAAAGAAACAGGCGTTAAATTAAATATGAAGTGTGAAAATGTGACTAAGCAAGTACTGAAATGTTACTCAATTACTCTGACCCAGCATGAAGTCTAGCTATTATTTTGTGCTCTCATTTGTGTGTACAAGTGTAACTACAGTTGTGTGTTCATGTGTTTATTTTTCACCCGCGCAGGCGCGGAAATTAGCCATTGTGTGGTATTGCTTTTATGTGCTTCAAAAGGGTAGATTAATATGCCTTGTTGTAGCGTATTGAACAAAATCTCCCAACGTAAAAAATATTTATTTGTCAAAAATGCGGCTGTATTTAAATATTAGGATTAACTGCGGCGTATGTGTTGCTAGAATTTAATCTGGGACACCTATTTTAGTAACTGCCATTTGTGGCACCTGAACTGCCAACTGAGGCAATTACTCACAGAAACGGTGGATAAAGCTGTGAAAAGAAAGCTAGCAAAGCGTAACAAACAAAGCCTAACCAAGCTTTTGAAGTCAAAGCCTGAGCGCCATCCCTTCGATATCTGGCTGAAAATTTTGTGGTCAAACGGCTGGATAAAGGGCGCAATACGCAGAGAGAAAGCATTTCTTAGGCGAGGCTCGAACAATATTGGGTGGATGAGAGAAGATGCGACCAATTTTCGCAGAATGTCTAGAAAGCAAAGAGAACACTATTTAGACAAATGGGAACCTTACAGAGCTGTGTTGCACGCAAAAATTGGCAAAAACGGTGCTTTTCCTTTGTCAGATGAAGCGATGAAATTAGCTGGCCTGAAGCTAGGTGATATTGTCTCTTTTGAGGTTAAAGGCAGCAAGTCAGCGTCAATGCAAAAGCACAAAGATCAGAGCCTCTCTGATGCCGAAATTAAGAAGCACGGCAAATTGGCTCGTGTAGTTAAGCTCAAGCCAGGGGATTTTGAGTAATGATAGAAATCTCGCCTGTAGAAATTGCTTTCTTAGATTTAAGAGCAGACAACAGAGTTATCAGGCTTATCTATGCAAAAGATGGGCTTGATTCATACATAGAAGAGCTTACAGCGGTAATTGGAGATCATGTTTTTGGAGTAAAATACAACTTCAACTTCGACCCCATCAACTATGACGTTAGTAACATTACGCAATTAGAGCTGGAAAGGCTTGTCTCAACCCCCAGATGTCTTTATACCCCATTCGCTACATTAGAAAACGATAATTCGCTTCTAGCAGTGAAGCGTATTCAACAGCAACGCAATCAATACGCACTAGAAAAACAGAGCAAGGAGTAGCAGTCATGTTAGACGAAGAGCTTGCTCAGCAGCAAGAAACTGAAATTGAAGAGTTTGGCTGGCAGTTAGCAAATTGGCTACAAAGTAGATTTGGGCGCAAAAAATCTGAGAACATATTCTCAGACGGGCTAACTATAGACGCCAGCGGAAAAAACAGGCGGTACGACATTTACTTGCGCTGGAAACCAGCAGGAGATTGGCCTGAGAACACCTTGGTTATTGCTCGATTATTCTTCAAAGAAAAGCATCAAAAAAAAGGTTATGGCACAGAGTTTCTTAGATTTCTCACTGAAGAAGCGGAGCAGTACGGCATTCGTAATATTGCTATTGAGTCATACAACGACAACTCATTAGCTTTTGCTAAAAAATTCGGGTTTCGCCATTTTTTAAAAAGCGAGCTAAATGAGGGGGAGTTAGCAAAATCGCTGAAGTTGAATATCTATACTCTACAGTCGAATATTGAAATTTATGAGATGAGAAAAGAGAAGAAAAAAATTGAAGACAACAAGAAGCATTTTAAGCGTGCAATTAAAGAGTTGAAAGCAATAAAACTATAGCTTCAATCGATCACTTTTTATTCTAATTAAGAAACCCGATCATCTTTTGTGCACAAAGAGTAATCAACATGAGCTTAAGCGAGAAAGACATAATCGTAAGTGTGTGCCCTTCTGAGAATACTAGACACTTGGGCGCACATGTCGGTGTTCAAATTGAACACATAGAAAGTGGGATTGTGGTCAAAATTACAGAGCATCGAAGTCAGCACTTAAACAAGCAAGCTGCGATGGAGAAGCTTAAGTTAGAGCTGGTTAAGTTGCGCTTTGCTGATATTGATGAAGATGACTTGATAGAAAGGAATAAATTCTTTTACGATTTGGATGCTTCTGATTAGAGTTCTGATGAAGTAACCAGTCCCGTCTTCGTATCGTTCAGCACAATCCAAAGTAGAACTGTATCAGTTGCGCCCAAAATCCAGCCTTCTTTATCGAGGTCAATCCAGGGTTGATCATCCGCTGATCGCTGAGCTTCGATGTGCATTATCTTACACCAACTTAACCCCATCCCTTTTGCATCGAGCTTAGTAATATAGCCTGTAAAAGGGAAAAACTTATGCTCGCCGTTTTTGAGTCTAGCAGGGAGAGAAGAGCCTGAAATTCCAGATTTGCCAACGGGGCCGTCTTCATCGAATTCGATTCGGCGGTAGTTGTGTCGATATGCGAATTTCATGAGATAATAGCTGATTAGCTAAGAGGAATAATACAAGTACAGAAAGATGGTAGCGATGAGCGGGGTCGAACCGCTACGCCCGAAGGCACCAGATTTTGAATCTAGCGTGTATACCAATTTCACCACATCGCCATTATTTTTATGTTAGCCAGTTAGTTCGGCTAACTAATTGCGTATGATACCATCGAAGTTTTTCATACACAATCATACAACTGTACTTTCGCAAGCACTTTTCTACCAAACGCTTGAAATTATTATACTTTTCTGAAAACTCAAAACCTTAACAATTGATTTTGAATCCCCTATGTCTACCAATTTCATCACTCTGGCATTTGTTTACCCGCCTTGGCGAGTGATTGGCATTATAAGCTGCGTTTTTAGATTGGCAAGCGCTTTTTGTTTTAAAGCCCACTAAGTGTTTAAGAATTGTGCTAGCAGCCTGTTAGTGAAAGAAAGTCGATGATTTTGCTGCTCAGATTAATTCTCAGCCAGCGCAGATTTGCTACCATACAAGAAATTTCTTAGAGGCAACAAAACCATGGCTAACGCTAGCGCTACCACTTCACTGCCAACCGCAGGTTTCTTTCGTCGTTTAGGGGCTTATATTTACGATGCTTTAATGGCCATTGCTATTGGCATGGTAGCCACCATGCTTGGTTTAGCTGCAGTAGCAATAGGTACCAGCATAGGGCTTATTACGCTCCCTGAAGGGGTTGAGCACTCTACTTACCTAGTTGGTCAAATTTGGTTTCAGGGCTTAATTTGGGGCAGCATAATCATGTTTTATATTTGGTTTTGGCATAACCATGGCCAAACCATTGGAATGCGAGCTTGGCGTTTACGGGTGCAAAATAAAGACGGCTCGAACATTTCTTACACCCAAGCACTGATTCGTTTATTTACTTCGGCTCTTGGGGTAGGAAATTTGATGGTAATAGTCACCAAAGACAACACTGCTTTCCAAGATATTTGGGGCAGATGCCAAGTGGTGACTTTGCCGAAAAAGTAACGCTAGGTTCTACGATTAATCAAGAAGAACGCAATACCTAGTACGAGTACACTAGGTATTGAAGCACTAATGTAAGGGTGTACTCCGTAAACCAGACTCATTGAGCCAAGCACCTGATCTAAGATGTAATAGCTAAAGCCAGCCACCACACCCAACATGATTTTTGCTCCCATACTCGAGCTACGCAGTGGGCCAAATACAAACGACAAAGCTAAAAGCATCATAATACCGGTAAGTATCGGCATCATTAACTTACGCGCTAATGCTAGCTCGTAACGTGCTGGGTCTTGGCGGTTTTGCTTTAAGTAGCCAATGTAAGAGTACATGCCTGAGATAGACAGATCGTGAGGTTTAACGGTTACTACACTCAATTTATCGGGAGTTAGCGTACTGCTCCAAGGATAGTTCTCATAGCGAGTCTCAATAACCCCATCATCACTAAAATCGATAACTTTGGCGTCTTTAATCAACCACCGGTTGGTATCATAAACCGCCTGGTCTCCTTCTACTTGCTGGTACAACTCTGCATCATCATTAAAGCGATAGATGGTGATGTTAAATAGCTCTTTACTCTCTTGCACTTCGCCAATATTTACAAAGCTTTCACCATCTTTTGCCCACACTCCACGCTGCACTGCAACCATGGCTCCGCCCGACATTTTACTTGAGCGCAACTCTTTAGCGGCCATGTCTGCACGAGGAGCCACGTACTCACCCAACAACATCATCACAATCATCATTGGTACTGCAGTTTTTAGAACCGCTACCGCAATATTAAACCGTGATAAACCCGAGCTTTGCATGACCACTAATTCACTAGTGCTAGCTAAAGAGCCTAAGCCAATCAACGAGCCAAGCAGCGCAGCCATGGGAAAGAAGATTTCTAGCTCACGAGGCACACTAAGTAATACATACCAAAGGGCATCGACAATTTGATAATCGCCTTGCCCTACGCTCCCCAGCTGCTCGACAAATTTCACAATCATGCTCAAGCTTTGCAAAGTCACAAGAACTAGCAAGCTAGACATGATAATGGTGCGGCCTATATACCAATCAAGAATCCGAAACACAGGCCTTTCCTTTAACTTTTCCGCGAACTTTCAAATAATACTCACTGCGTATAAACAAATAGCCAAGTGAAATAAACAACATTAAGGCATGTACCGACCACAAGCCCACTTCTGGCGGTATTTTACCTTCTTCCAGCGCACTTCTTGCGGCGCTCAGCATCAGGTAATAACTTAGGTACAATAAAATAGCAGGCAGCAATTTGGCGTAACGGCCTTGGCGTGGATTCACTGCCGCTAAAGGCACTACCATTAAGGTTAAAATAGGAATTGTAAGCGGCAGAGAAATACGCCATTGCAACTCGGCAATTTGGGTTAAATCCTCAGAGCCAATTAACTGTTTTGTGGGCAAAGACCACAAGCGGCGTTGCGATTGATTACCTTCTTGTTCGCGTAAATACACTCGATAACGTTCGAAGTGTAAGATGCTGTAATCCAGTTCCTCAGGTGCTTGCTCATAACGTTTACCATTACTTAGCACCATCCATTGAGAGCCATCGGTTCGTCGCTCAATACCACCCTCTTCTGCCATTACCACAGAAGGGCGAGTATCGCTGCCTTCGGCAGGCGTATGCGCTACAAATACTTTTTCAAGATGTTGGCCTTTGTTTTCAATTTGCTCCACAAAGGTCACCACCCCGCCGCCCAAAGACTCGAAGCGCCCTTGCACCAACACCGATATGCCGGCCTCGGCATCCATTTGGTCAAATAGCTGTTGCTCTAACTCGTTGGTATATGGGCTTAAATACAAGGTGTTAAAACCTGCGGCCGCAGTAGACAGCAAACCCAGCACCATAGTATCGCGCAGCAACTGAGCGGTACTATAACCACAGGCTTGCAGCACCACCATTTCACTGTCTGCGTATAAACGGCCATGAGCCACCAAAACGCCGATAAACATACTTATTGGTAGGATAAGAATCAAAAAGGCAGGCATGTTCAATAACATGACCTTGGCGATAATTTCACCCGCAACGTTGCCTTCGGCGGCTTGAGATAAGACTCGAACAAACTTTTGCGAGGTAAAAATCAATAATAAAACAGCCAACACCGCCAGTTGGGTTTTTGCTGTTTCTCTAAATAAGTAACGGAATATTAGCACTCAGTCATTCACTTCAAACATAGAACTTTGCTGGTAATAGCAAAAAATTCAGATAAACTTTCTATTTTTTACAGTTTCACATAGCAATATGTGCCTGTATAGCTCATATTTATTTAAACAGTAGATAGAATCGGCCACCCGTTCTAGCAGGTTAGCTATCTTAACCCAGTTTTGGAGATTGTAGGAGTATTCATGGAGTTTAGCGTAAAAAGCGGTAGCCCGGAGAAGCAACGTAGTGCGTGTATAGTTGTTGGTGTGTACGAACCACGTCGTTTATCGCCCGTTGCCGAACAACTCGACAAAATTAGCGATGGCTATATTAGCGCCTTATTACGTCGCGGTGATTTAGAAGGCAAAGCTGGCCAAGTACTGTTATTGCATCATGTACCTAACGTATTAAGCGAGCGGGTATTATTAGTTGGCTGTGGTAAAGAGCGCGAACTAAACGAGCGCCAGTACCGCCAAATCATTACTAAAACCATTAATACCCTAAACGAAACGGGTTCAATGGAAGCGGTATGTTTCTTACCAGAGTTGCATGTTAAGTCTCGCAATACCTATTGGAAAGTTCGCCAAGCAGTAGAAACCACTCAAGAAACGCTCTACAGCTTTGATATGCTGAAAAGCAATCGCGAAGAAACTCGTCGCCCACTGCGTAAAATTGTATTTAATGTGCCTACCCGTCGTGAGCTCACCATTGGTGAAAGCGCCGTTCAACACGGTTTAGCAGTAGCTCAAGGGGTTAAACACGCTAAAGACCTAGCCAACTTACCACCTAACATTTGTAACCCTGCTTATTTAGCTGAACAAGCTAAAGAGTTACAAAGCAACTACGACAACGTAAAAGTAACCACCTTAGGTGAAGCGCAAATGGCGGCACTTAAAATGGACTCATACTTGGCTGTAGGTCGTGGTTCAGATAACGAATCAATCATGAGTGTGATTGAGTACTGCGCACCAGGCTGTGAAGACCAAAAACCAATTGTATTGGTAGGTAAAGGGCTTACTTTTGACTCAGGCGGTATTTCACTAAAACCAGGCGCTGGCATGGATGAAATGAAATACGACATGGGCGGTGCTGCAGGTGTTTATGGCACTATGAAAGCACTGGCCGAATTACAGTTACCGCTTAAAGTTACCGGCATTCTTGCAGGTTGTGAAAACATGCCTGGCGGCAACGCCTATCGCCCTGGTGATGTTATCACCACTATGTCGGGCATTACTGTAGAAGTGCTAAATACCGACGCTGAAGGCCGCATGGTATTGTGTGATGTGCTCACCTATGTAGAACGTTACGAGCCAGAGCTCGTGATTGATGTAGCCACCCTAACAGGTGCCTGTGTTATTGCGCTAGGCCATCACACCACCGGTTTAATGACGCCGCACAACCCACTAGCACACGACTTACTTAACTGTGCCGAGCAAAGTGGTGACAAAACCTGGCGACTACCTTTAGGCGAAGAGTATCAAGAGCAGCTAAACAGTAACTTTGCCGACATGGCCAATATTGGTGGTAAAACCGCAGGCTCTATTACTGCAGCTTGTTTCTTGTCGCGCTTTACTAAAAAGTACAACTGGGCTCACCTAGATATTGCCGGTACAGCTTGGAAGAGCGGCGGCGAAAAAGGCGCAACTGGTCGCCCAGTGCCATTGCTTACACAATTCTTAATTAGCAAAACTGATCAAGAAATAGAAGAATAAGCCAATCCGCTTATTCACTAGAAGGGAGCATTTGCTCCCTCTTTTCTTTTCAGGGCAAAATTTCTTGCTCAAAGGCCTAAAACTAAGCATTGCCGTGCATATTTCAAACAAGTAGTCTCTAGCGTATGAAAGCGAAATTTTATATCATGCCCGATTCTGTCATCACTGACAGCGAAGCGTTCGATAAAATAGTGTGCGATGTGCTTGCACAATACTATCGAAACGGGGAGCGCATACAGGTGTATACCTCTTCCAAGCAGCATGCAGAGCGGATTGACGAAGTGCTTTGGCAATTTGAAGCCGAGCAATTTGTGCCGCACAACCTCAGTGGTGAAGGCCCCCAAGGAGGGGCGCCTGTCGAAATATCGTGGCAGGCACCTAGGCAACGTCGCCAGTGTTTAGTGAACCTCACTGAAACGGCACCAGATTTTGCTAGAAATTTTCAACATATTATCGATTTTGTGCCAGCAGATGAAACCGGCAAGGCTGCGGCTAGAGAACGTTATCGAGTGTATCGCCAACAGGGTCTACAATTAGACACCGCAGCGTACACAAACCCAGAAATTATATAGAGTCAGTACATCCAATGGAAAAGACCTACAACCCAAGCGCAATTGAACAAGCGCTATATCAAGAATGGGAACAACAAGGCCACTTTAAGCCGCATGGCGATACCACTAAAGACGCCTACAGCATTATGATCCCACCGCCAAACGTCACTGGCAGCTTGCATATGGGACATGCGTTTCAAGACACCATTATGGATACCTTGATCCGCTACCAACGCATGCAAGGTAAAAACACCTTGTGGCAAGTGGGTACTGACCACGCCGGCATTGCAACCCAAATGGTGGTAGAGCGTAAAATTGCCGCTGAAGAAGACAAAACCAAACATGACTATGGTCGTGAGGCTTTCATCGACAAAATTTGGGATTGGAAAGCAGAATCTGGCGGCACAATTACTAAGCAGCTACGCCGTTTAGGTGCCTCGGTCGATTGGGAGCGCGAGCGCTTCACCATGGACGACGGCATGTCTAAAGCCGTAGAAGAAGCCTTTGTACGCCTTTACGAAGACGATCTTATCTACCGCGGTAAGCGCCTAGTGAACTGGGATCCAAAACTACACACAGCTATTTCTGATCTTGAAGTTGAAAACAAAGAAAAGAAAGGCCACATGTGGCACTTGCGCTACCCGCTAGCCGATGGTGAAACCACCAGTGAAGGTAAAGATTATTTGGTGGTTGCCACTACTCGTCCAGAAACCATGTTAGGTGATACGGGTGTTGCGGTTAACCCAGAAGATCCTCGCTACAACGCCCTTATTGGCAAGTTCATCGAGCTACCATTAGTCGGTCGCCGTATTCCTATCGTAGGTGACGAACACGCCGATATGGAAAAAGGTACTGGTTGTGTAAAAATCACCCCCGCTCACGACTTTAATGACTGTGAAGTTGGCAAGCGCCACAAACTTCCGATGATCAACATTCTTACCTTGAATGCAGACATTCGCGATGCAGCCGAAGTATTCACCAGCAATGGTGAGCCATCAGAAGTTTATTCTACGGATATTCCGGCAGAGTTCCAAGGTTTAGAGCGCTTTGCAGCGCGTAAAGCCATTGTGGCTAAGTTTGACGAGTTAGGCCTGTTACAAGAAGTAGCCGACCACAACAACACTGTACCTTACGGTGACCGAGGCGGCGTAGTAATTGAGCCAATGCTGACCGACCAATGGTATGTACGTGCCGCGCCGCTAGCTAAAACTGCTACCGAAGCAGTAGAAAATGGCGACATCAAATTTGTACCTCAACAATACGAGAACATGTACTTCTCATGGATGCGCGACATTCAAGATTGGTGTATTTCACGGCAACTTTGGTGGGGCCACCGCATTCCCGCTTGGTACGATGAAAGCGGCAAAGTGTATGTTGGTCGTAACGAAGCAGAAGTGCGTAGCAAACACGGCTTAGGTGACGAAGTAAGCCTACGCCAAGATGATGACGTACTAGATACTTGGTTCTCTTCAGGTCTATGGACATTTGCGACTCAAGGCTGGCCAGAGAAAACGCCAAACCTTGCTACCTTCCACCCAAGTGATGTATTGGTAACCGGTTTTGACATCATCTTCTTCTGGGTAGCCAGAATGATAATGATGACCATGTACTTCATCAAAGACGAAAACAACAAGCCTCAAGTACCTTTTAAAACAGTATACGTAACGGGGCTTATTCGTGATGAGAATGGCGACAAGATGTCGAAGTCTAAGGGCAACGTACTTGACCCTCTAGACATGATTGACGGTATCGACTTAGAAAGCTTAGTAACTAAACGTTGTGGCAACATGATGCAGCCACAACTTGCCAAGAAAATCGAAAAAGATACTCGTAAAACTTTCGAAAACGGCATTGAAGCCCACGGTACCGACGCCTTACGTTTCACCCTAGCTGCTATGGCGACCACCGGTCGTGATATTAACTGGGACATGAACCGCCTTGAAGGTTACCGAAACTTCTGTAACAAGTTATGGAATGCCAGCCGCTACGTATTAATGAATACCGAAGAGCAAGACTGCGGTAAAGACGGCGGCGAAATGGAATTCTCTCTAGCAGACCGCTGGATCGAAGGCCAATATCAGCAAACCATCAAAGCTTACCGTGAAGCATTAGATACTTACCGCTTCGACATTGCTGCCCAGCTAATCTACGAATTCACCTGGAACCAGTTCTGTGGTTGGTACTTAGAACTAACTAAGCCAGTGCTGTTTAAAGGCAACGAAGTGCAGCAACGTGGTACTCGCTATACCTTGCTAAACATCTTAGAAAGCTTACTGCGTTTAATGCACCCAATCACGCCTTACATTACCGAAACTATTTGGCGTCAAGTTGCGCCATTGGCCGGTAAAGCACAGGCCAGTGATAGCATTATGCTGCAAAGCATTCCAGAGTTTGATGCCTCACGTATTGATGAAGCCGCTGTAGCCGATTTAGAGTGGCTTAAACAGTTTATTTTGGCAATTCGAAATATTCGCGGTGAGATGGACATTAGCCCTAACAAACCGCTTAACGTTCTATTGAAAAACGCCTCAAGTGAAGATTTACGCCGCTTAAACGATAATGCACCGTTTTTGGCTTCTCTAGCTAAACTAGAAAGCACCACCGCATTGGCAGAAGGCGAAGCGGCTCCGGCCTCAGCAACTGCAATTTTAGGCGACATGGAGATACTTATCCCTATGGCCGGCCTAATCGATAAAGATGCAGAGCTAGCGCGTATTGGCAAGCAACTTGAAAAACTAGAAAAAGAGCTAGCAAAAGTGTCTGGCAAGCTATCAAATCAAAAGTTTGTCGCCAATGCACCTGAGCAAGTTATTGCTAAAGAACGTGCCAAACTAGACGAAATGGAAAGTGCTAAGGCTAAGTTGGTGGCCCAGCAAGAGACCATCGCCGCCCTTTAGTTTGCAACTTATGACAAAGTCCTCCAGTGGAGGACTTTTTTATTTGTGAAAGGATAAACAATGAACAAGAGTTTACTCACTAACTTAGCCACTTTGCTACTGGTAGCTGTAGGCTATTTTACTGCCAATGACTTAATCTTCTCGATTGGTTTGTTTGCTCTATCCGGCGCATTTACCAACTGGATAGCGGTGCATATGTTGTTTGAAAAAGTGCCCGGTTTATATGGCTCTGGGGTTATTCCGGCGCGCTTTGACGACTTTAAAGACGGCATCAAGCAGTTAATGTTGACCCAGTTTTTTACTGCAGAAAACATCGACCGTTTTCTTTCTGATGCGAGTGGAAAAGCGGTGCAATTAAATCTGCGCCCAGTGATTGATAAAACTGACTTTAGTCCCGCTTATCATGCCTTGGTAGATACTATCGAAAACTCATCTTTTGGCGGAATGCTAGCGATGGTTGGTGGCAAAGAAGCACTCACTCCACTTGAGCAGCCTTTTGTAGAAAAACTCAAAGATGCTGTGATTGAAATTAGCCAAGATGAGCAGTTTAGCGAAGCACTCAGAGAAGAATTAGAGCAACCTGAACACCTAGGCGATGTGCAACAAAAAATCACCTTAATCATCGAACAGCGGCTTGCTGAGCTCACTCCGCAATTGGTTAAACAAATCATCCAAGAGATGATTCGCAAGCACCTAGGCTGGCTGGTCGTTTGGGGCGGTGTTTTTGGTGGAGTGTTTGGACTAATACATGGCCTAGTCTAAGTTGTAATAGCAATCACCCTAAGTAAGTGACCAGAAATAACACAGGAAAAATACTCGAGAATAAGGCAGGATTTTTCGATAAGTAGTTACTCTACAATCAAAAATTCTAACGCAGTTATCGAGTATTTTAACCAGATAGAATGAACAGGTACTTAATACGATTGGTGTACCATCCAGCTAGTTGCTGCCAGCTAGCTGTTTTCCTGCTATCAAGGCGTCTATCTCTCCGCTATCTAACATCGCTTGTAGTAAGTTTGAGATTTCTTGCTGACGCTCAACTAAGGGTGACAGCTTTGAGATAGCCAAATAAACAGGGCGCTGTGTTTGCTGGCGATAATCAGCATGTTTAAACCATGAAGCAATACCCTGCTCTTTTAAGAAGTAATCCCCTTCCACACAAGACATCACTACGGCATCAACTCGCTGACCTTTGAGTAAACGAAATGCCGTCAGGTCATCAATGACTTCATGTTTGCTTAGCCCTTGGTCTTGGTCGAAACGCTTAAAGTAAGCCACCTTGCTTTGTACCGCGATAGTCAAGGAGTACAAGTCTTGATAGCTATTTAGATCAAATTGGCTGTCACGCTTCAAATAAAAACAATTACTTTGAAAGCTTCGATAAGCAGGCTCCACGAACGTCATATATTGTTCGCGCTCAGCGTTTCTATACAGCCCGGTCATTACGTCGCTTTCGCCCATCAGCATGTGCTTTAAGCAACGCTTCCAGCCACACCCTTTGGTATGTAATTGTAAATCCAGACGCGCACTTAAAACCTTAAGCAGCTCTATTTCTATCCCAGTCAAGCTGCCGTCGGATTCAATGGTTCGCCATGGCGGCCAATGCGCATTTGCGGTAGTCAGGGTTTGTTGTGCCCAAGCTGGGTAGCTAAGCAGCAAACACAGAAAAATGCGCAACAAAGTCACAGCTAGTCCTTTAGGCTTATGTTGTTAATATTGTAGTCAAAAAAAAGGCGCTAAATGCGCCTTTTAATAATGAATAGTTAAAGCTTATTGCTCGTCTTCTTCACCAAATTCGAAGTAGGTGCCCCAACCATCGTAAATCACTTTATGTTTGTCAGCGATTTTGGCTAAGGTTTCTATATCTTCTTTAATCCCATCGGCTTCAAGAGAGGCTTCAACAATCACGTCGAAACACCATACTTTTCCGCCATCTTCTAATTCAGCTTCTTCGGCATCGCTTACTTCAAAACCTGCTTTAAAAACGTCTACAGCAGCTTTTTCAAGCACTTTAAAGTCTTTACTAGCAATGTGATGCTCTATGGTATACTCGGCGTCAGGATCGCTGCCATCGGCCAACAACTCTTGAATAATCAGATCGGTTTCTTCTTGCCAATCACTGATAATTTGCTGCATGCTCATGCTTGCTCTCCCACCGCGGCTTGATTTAAATCGACTTGTTTTTTATGAACTTCTTGGTAATCGGCGGCTTCGCCACGCGCTTCCATGGTCAGCTCATAGATGCGTTGTTCCATAGTATCGTGCAACTGGCTAATTTCGGCACGTAAATTGTCTTTCCATTGGCTCACATCTATCGGCTTACCCACTTCTACAATCACTTTACCGTTATTCCAACGGTTCAGCTTTACTTGGCCATGAGTAGACGAGCAGCAAATCGGTAACATTGGTACCTTAGCTTGCATGGCAAGATGAAAAGCGCCGGTTTTAAAGGCTTGTAAACCGCGGCCGTAGCTACGTGTCCCCTCTGGGAACATCCATACCGAAAGATGGCGTTTATCGATAGCTTCGGCGGCTTGTTTAATCGTATCAGCGGCTTTGCTGCGGCGGTCACGGTCAATAAGAATGTTACCGGTGATCCAGTAAATTTGGCCAAAAAATGGAATTTTAGCCAAACTCTTTTTGCCTATCGACACCACACCTTTGCGCAAGGCAAAAGGTAAGGTGAACATATCGTAGCTGTTTTGATGGTTGGCGATCCACACTGCTTTATCGGGAATATCGTCGCTTAAATATCTAAGCTCCACTTCGATACCCACAAAGCGACCACATTTTGCGATAAGTACACCAATTTGATGCACTAAGTCGGGATGGCGAGGTCGCGTTAAACAGTACAAAATCACAAACGGAAATGCCGTCAGCATTACCAAGGCAATAAACAAAATTCGAATTACGGCTAACATGGCACCCCCATTAAAACAGCCCGCAGTATACGCGCTGTCATTTAGGTGAACAAGTGTAAGCTGAAAAACTTAATCTAAGCGTCATCTGTTGTTGGCTCGTCATTTTCTAAGGCAGTGGCCTCAATTTCAATGCCATCAACACGTTGCAAACCGCGCGGCAGTTTATTACCACGACGACCTCGCTCGCCACGGTAATGATCTAAATCGCTTGGTTTTAGGGTAAGTTTGCGCTTACCGGCAAACAAGGTGACCGATGCATCGGCGGGCACCACTTGCAACAGAGTGACGTATTCTTCGCGATTCTTAACCCGCGCCGTTGGAATGCTAATTAGTTTATTACCTTTACCTTTTGCTAGCTCTGGCAGGCTAGTAAGTGGGAAGACTAACATGCGCCCTTCGTTAGAAATGGCTAAGCAGCTATCGGTATCGTAACTGCGCACTTCAATCGGCGCGAGTACCTTGCTGCCGGCAGGCAGATTTAAGTAAGCCTTACCATTTTTGTTTTTGCTAAGCATGTCGGCATATTTGCCAATAAAGCCATAACCAGCATCCGAGGCAATTAAATAGCGCTGTTCATCGTCGGCCATCACCACATGGCTAAACATTTCACCAGGTGCAGGATTAAAGCGCCCAGTTAAAGGCTCGCCCTGACTACGTGCAGACGGCAGAGTATGTGAGTCTAGTGCGTAACTTCGCCCTGCGGTATCAAAGAATACCGCCTGTTGGTTACTTCGCCCACTAGCACTACCAAGGAAGCTATCGCCCGCTTTGTAGCTTAAGCCCTGCGCATCTACGTCGTGACCTTTAGCAGCTCTTGCCCAGCCTTTTTCCGATAAGACCACGGTAATGGCTTCGTTAGGCATGAGTTCTTTTTCGCTTAAGGCTTTAGCTTCTGAGCGTTCAACTAAAGGTGAACGACGCTCATCACCATAGGTTTCAGCATCGGCTATGAGTTCTTTCTTAAGCAATGTGCTCATACGACGCTCACTGCCTAATAGCTTTTCAAGCTTATCGCGCTCTTCAGCAAGTTCGGCTTGTTCGCCGCGAATTTTGATTTCTTCAAGTTTGGCAAGTTGGCGTAACTTGATTTCAAGAATCGCTTCCGCTTGTTTATTAGATAAACCAAAGCGTTCCATTAAGGCGGCTTTAGGTTCATCTTCGGTACGAATTATTTCAATCACTTCATCAATATTTAGGAAGGCAATCAACAAGCCATCCAAAATATGTAAGCGTGCCAGCACTTTATCAAGGCGATACTGGAGGCGGCGGCGCACTACATCACGGCGGTAGCGTAGCCACTCACTTAATATTTGCACTAAACCTTTCACTTGTGGGCGATTATCTAAGCCCAGCATGTTGAGGTTAACTCGGTAATTACGCTCCAAATCGGTTGACGCAAACAAGTGATTCATCAGCTGATCAACATCTACTCGGTTTGAGCGCGGAACCACTACGATACGGGTAGGATTTTCGTGGTCTGATTCATCACGTAAGTCCACCACCATTGGCAGCTTTTTAGCCTGCATTTGCACGGCGACTTGCTCCAAGACTTTGGCACCAGACACTTGGTGTGGCAATGCCGTAATAACTACTTCACCATCTTCGGTATGAAATACTGCACGCATCTTCACCGAACCACGGCCAGTTTCGTAGATTTTACGAATGTCTTTGGCTGGCGTGATAATCTCAGCTTCGGTGGGGTAATCAGGTGCTTGAACGTGCTCTAATAAGTCTTCTAGTTGCGCTTTTGGGTTATCCAACAAATGCACACAAGCATTAGCGACTTCTTTCACATTATGTGGCGGAATATCAGTAGCCATGCCCACCGCAATGCCGGTAACACCATTTAGTAGAATGTGTGGCAAGCGCGCTGGCAGCGTCTTAGGCTCATTCATTGTGCCATCAAAGTTGGGGATCCAATCACAAGTTCCCTGACCTAACTCGCTCAGTAATACTTCTGAGAACTTAGATAGCTTGGCTTCGGTATAACGCATTGCCGCGAAGGATTTCGGGTCATCTGGCGCACCCCAGTTACCTTGCCCATCCACCAGAGGGTGGCGATAGGAGAATGGCTGAGCCATTAATACCATGGCTTCGTAACAGGCCGAGTCACCGTGTGGGTGATACTTACCCAGTACGTCACCCACGGTACGTGCCGACTTTTTGTATTTCGCATTGGCCGATAAACCTAGCTCCGACATAGCGTAAATAATGCGTCGTTGCACCGGTTTTAAGCCGTCACCAATATGCGGTAAGGCGCGATCCATGATGACGTACATGGAATAGTTTAAATACGCCTGCTCAGTAAAGTTACTCATTGATAGGCGTTCAACGCCTTCTAAACTGAGTTCATTGGCATCACTCATGCTTTAATAACCTTTTATGTTCCTTGCAAAGCTAGCACTGCTGATGCTTTGTCAAATTGCCAGAAATAGCGTGCGCTAGCTGGTTTACCGATGTAATAGCCTTGCGAGTAATCCACTCCCAAGTTGATAAGTTCGTTGTTTAATGCTTCTGACTCTACAAACTCGGCTACCGTTTTATGGCCAAGTTGATTGGCAATATCAACCAGGGCTTGAATAAATACTTTATCTTCATTCTGATTAAGAATTTCGCGGACAAATGAGCCGTCGATTTTTAGGTAATCAAAGGGCAAATGTTTCAACGAATGAAAAGATGAATAGCCTACACCAAAGTCGTCCAACGCGATGGCGCAGCCTAAAGCTTTAAGGCGACGAATATGCTCCTCTGCTTGCTTCATGTTTGGCAGCGCGGCGGTTTCGGTAATTTCGAAGATAATCATATCACCAGCGATATTGCGGCTAACAAACTCGCGAGCAATGCGCGCAATCACCTTTTCGCTACAGAAAGAGCGTGCCGACAAGTTAATTGCAAGTTTATCGGTAAAGCCGTTACGCAGGTTAGTTTCCATTTGTTGTAGGGCTTGCTGTACTACCCACAAATCAATTTTATCAATTTGACCGTTTTTCTCAGCAGCCAAAATAAGCTGATAAGGCGAATGCAATTGCTCGTTTTCATCACGCACTCGCAATAACACTTCGTAATGTTCAACCTTGTTGAGCTTGTTATTCATGATTGGCTGATAGTGCAGTTCTAGGCGGTCACGCTCAATGGCGTTTTGTGCTAAGTCTAACCAATAATGTTTTTTAGCCAGTTCAGTATCACTGTTCTCTGCTTGGAAGGTAACCACACAGTTTTTACCTAGCTCTTTTGCTTGGTTGTTACAAATGTCTGCCTTGGCCATTAAGTCTTCAAAGCCGTTGCCGTGCTCAGGGAAGGCAACAATGCCCACACAGGCTGACGCCGTATGAATAATGTTATGCCCTGGTACACTCACCTGCGCCAACATGCTAATGATTCGCTGAGCCACCACTTCAGAATAGGCAAGGCTGGTACCTTCCAAATAGATTGCAAACTCATCACCGCTAATACGCGCCAATAAAGTATCGTTTGGCAATAAGCGCTCCAAGCTTGAAGATACTTGGCGCAGCATCTCATCACCCGCGCCGTGACCACTGATGTCGTTTACATATTTGAAGTTATCAAGATCCACCATCAACAAACAGCCGTAACGCTTCTCTTTAACCATTTGAGTAATGACTCGCTCAAACTTACGGCGGTTAGGTAAATCGGTTAAGTTATCGTAATTGGCTACCCACTCTAGTTCTTCGGCGCGGCTTTTAAGCTGCTGCTCCAAAGCTTCTAGCTGGTAGGAAAGACGAATTAAGGTGTGATTAAGCTCATCAGATTCATCTTGTAAGAAACGCTTGCTGTTGCTTTCTAGGTTTCGACGAAACAGATTATGTGACGAGCGAGCTAATAAGGGCAGGTTATCAATGGTGCGGCGGATCCGCCTAAGTGATGGACTCAGTGCAAATACAACAATCGCGCCGGCAAAAAACAACGCGCCAATACCAAACAGTAAGTTGTTGTAATCGGCACGCTTAAGCTGATTTAGCTGAGTATTAATGTCGTTCACAATGGCGTAGTAAACAGGTTTTTGCTGACTGGTATTATTTACCTTAAAAGCATGCAGCTCGGTAAGGCCCATCTCAGTATTAAACTGCTCCACCCCATGTATTATATTTTCAGCGTTTAAACCTACTAATAAGTCTTGAACCATTTCCCGAAAAGCCGACTCTGCGTAAAGTAATTCAAGGCTATTATCGTCGTTAAGCTCAACCAAAAAGTGATGGCTGCCTTGGCTTGCCGGGAAAAGCTCCAGCAAACGTAAGGAATCAATACTGTAGAAAATTCGATAACTGCCCTGCTCTTCCATTTTATCGAGGTCAGTTGCGATGATAATGCGACAGCTTAGGGGACAATCAAGTATCCATTTTGCCTGCACGTCGTCGGGATCTTTTAGCATCCACTCTAGCGCTTTCTCGCTATGGGCTATATAACCAAATTCGTATTTTAAACCCTCTAAAGGGTCTACCACTGCAATGCTACGCACCGGTAGTTCGGTATTAGCCCGTAGGTCTTGCCAGAAAGAATCGAATATCGCGGGGAGGTTCTCTTGTTGGTAAGAGTCAAAACGATAAGACTGGCTAGAGGTTACACCTTGCAAGCGCGCAAACACATCGCGATAGTATTTCTGCAGCTGGTATTGTTGGTTGTCGATAACTTGCGCACGGCCAAGCTGAAAAAAGCTTTTTAAGTTGTCATGGTTAAAGCTGATTAAGCCCACCAAGGTCACTAACAAAACACCGCATAACAGCAGCAATGCTTTACTGGCTAAACCTAATCGCAAATCGCGCATGCTCTATCTGTTCCCTATACCAAGTCTGAGGCCATATCGCCTTTTGTTTCCAGCCATTGCTTGCGGTCGCCCGAGCGCTTCTTGGCTAACAACATGTCCATCAGCTGCACAGTAGCTTCTTCCTCTTCAACGGTAAGTTGAACGAGGCGGCGAGTATTTGGATCCATGGTGGTTTCACGCAGTTGCAAAGGGTTCATTTCACCCAAACCTTTAAAGCGCTGTACATTAACTTTACCGCGTTTTTTCTCGGCCTCAATGCGATCTAGTATGCCTTGCTTCTCATCTTCATCGAGTGCATAGAAAACTTCCTTACCCACATCAATTCGGTACAAAGGCGGCATAGCAACGTAAATATGCCCCTGCTCAACCAATGGTCGGAAGTGCATCATAAACAAGGCGCACAACAGTGTGGCAATGTGTAAGCCATCGGAGTCAGCATCCGCCAAAATACAGATTTTGCCGTAACGTAATCCACTTAGGTCATTACTGTCTGGGTCAATACCAATAGCAACCGAGATATCGTGAACTTCTTGTGAACCCAATACTTCTGTCGCATCAACTTCCCAAGTGTTTAGAATTTTTCCGCGCAGTGGCATAACAGCCTGAAACTCACGTTCTCGAGCCTGCTTAGCACTACCACCCGCAGAATCACCCTCCACTAAAAACAGTTCACCAGTTAACGGGTCTTGACTCGTACAATCGGTGAGCTTGCCGGGTAATGCCGGGCCAGAAGTGACCTTTTTACGGGCAATCTTTTTAGTTGAGCGAAGTCGGCGCTGGGCATTACTAATGAACACTTCGGCCAATAGCTCTGCTTGATCGGTATGGGTATTCAGCCACAAGCTAAAGGCATCTTTAACAATCCCTGAAACAAAAGCTGCTGATTGACGCGAAGATAAGCGCTCTTTAGTTTGTCCGGCAAATTGCGGATCTTGCATTTTTACCGACAAGACATAACAACAGCGATCCCAAATATCATCAGGCGTTAGTTTTAAGCCACGCGGCAGGATATTGCGAAACTCACAGAACTCACGCATGGCATCAAGTAAACCTTGGCGTAAGCCGTTTACATGAGTACCACCTTGCGCTGTGGGAATAAGGTTTACATAGCTTTCGGTAATGCTTTCACCACCTTCTGGCAACCAGCTTACTGCCCAGTCTACAGCTTCGTCCTTACTCGAAAATGCACCAGTGAAAGGATCTTCTGGCAGGCTTATGTAGTCTTTAAATGATTGGCTTAAATAGTCTTTTAGGCCGTCTTCAAAAAACCACTCGTCGTTTTGTTTGTTAACTTTGTCGACAAACTTAATGTTTAAGCCAGGACAAAGTACCGCTTTAGCGCGCAGTAAATGACGTAAACGAGAGACTGAAAATTTAGGGCTATCAAAGTAGCTGGCTGTTGGCCAAAAACGTACTCGCGTTCCGGTATTGCGCTTGCCAACCGTACCCGTGACCGTTAGTTCTTGAACCTTATCGCCGTTCTCAAAGGCCATTTCAAATATCTGGCTATCGCGGCGCACTTGAACTTCAACTCTCGAAGACAAGGCATTCACCACAGAAATACCCACACCATGCAAACCACCAGAGAACTGGTAGTTGTCGTTAGTAAACTTACCACCAGCATGTAAACGGGTGAAAATAAGCTCTACCCCGCTTACCTTTTCTTCTGGGTGAACATCGGTAGGCATACCACGGCCATCATCAATAACTTCGATGGACTGGTCTTCAAATAAAGTAACGGTAATAGCACGCGCATGGCCAGCTAAGGCTTCATCGACACTGTTGTCGATAACTTCTTGGGCTAAGTGGTTGGGGCGAGTGGTATCGGTATACATGCCAGGGCGGCGTTTAACCGGGTCTAAACCACTTAATACTTCAATAGAGTCTGAATTATATTGATCAGCCATGATAGAAATTGTTACCTAAGTGCCAAAAAGTCGAGAATGGCAGCACAGTGATTTTCAAATCCTTGAAAACTGTGGTCGCCGCCTTCTTCAATGGTGAAAGTTGCTCCCTTATATTCTGTGACTGCTAAATTAAAGTCCAGCACTTCATCTGCGGTTTGTAGCATCACCCAAAGTCGCTGCTGACAACTTAATTGGCTTACTTCTAATTGTTTTAACTGCTCGATGTGCTGTTGTTCTAATTGATAATGCTGCTGAGTATAAGGGTTTTGTTGCTCGCCTAAATAGTCTTTTAACAGTTCATAGGGTTTAACTGCTGGATTAACCAGCACCGCTTTAGCTGTAGTTTGCTGAGCCACTCGGGTCGCTAAAAAGCCGCCCAAAGAACTACCCACTACACCGAGCTTTTTGCCACGGTGTTGATTGAGAATATCTTCAATCTGCTGCCAAGCATCGTTGGGATAACAAGCAAGTTGCGGGCATACCAGCTGAATTTGAGCTTGATATGGTTCAAGATATTGGGCCATTGCTTGCGCTTTAGCCGAATTAGGAGAGCTATTAAATCCGTGTAAATACAATAATACTGAAGGTGGCTCCACTCAATAACCTTTCGATTTAGGATCAGGAAGAAAACTGCGCTCAGATAGACGCCGCAAGCGAGTAGCAATGCGTCCTTCAGCTGTTAATTGCAAGTAACGCCAACCAGGTTGCTGATGATCTAAGGCAAAATTAGCCGATAAAGGCAGAAACTGAATACAAGTGCTGGGCGTTGCGATAAAAGCAATGCCGTCGAACTGGAACTCATAGTTTTGATGAACATGGCCAAAGATCACCCCACGAACATTTGGAAAATCAGCAATAACCGCAAAAAACTCATCAGCATTTTTAAGGTTATGTTGATCTAACCATTTGCTGCCCACGGGAATCGCTTGATGGTGCATAGCAATCAACACATGTTTGTCGGGATACTCAGCCAAGGCTTCAGCTAGGTTGTCTAACTGGCGTTGACTCATTATTCCGTGAGGCTCACCTTCTAACTGAGTATCCAACATAATGATTTGCCAGTGCTCACTCACCAGTTGCTTTGCAGCCAGCACCCCATGCTGCTCAAGTGTCAGCATGTTTTCTTGCATGTCATGATTACCCGGTAACCAGACACAAGGACGTTCTAACTCGGCAATTCGTTCAGCAAAACGTTGATAAGAGCGCTTGGTGTGATCTTGAGATAAGTCACCCGTTGCAAGAATATAATCGAAGGGGATATTGTCACTTTTAATGTTTTCTATGACTGCACTGAAACTGTCGTTGGTATTAACCCCCAACAAGCCAGTTTGCTCATCGGCAAACAAATGCGTATCGGTAACCTGCAATAAGTGCACACTTCCGTCTGGTGCTGTGTTTATGTTTAATTTATTAAATGCCACAATTTTTTCTTGTAGTTTGCTTAAGCAAACTCAACTTTAATCCGCTGTTTTAAACAAAATACTAACCAGTCATTAAGAAACTGATTTGTTTGATGCTTTTCATCTTGATGATGCATCTTTTTATTCGGGTAATCATACCTTGGTTTAAGCTTATAAATCTGCTGACTAGCACACACTTCCGCCAACCGTGCATCGTGATACAAACGCACCAACAGCTGCGGCTGCAGGTAATTATAGGCTTGAGCACTGGCTTGCCTTATCTCGTAAAGCGCCGTGTAGCGAGTAAGTTCTTTGCTTTCCAGTAAATAATCTTCACCCAATTTGGGGATCAAACGTAAAATTTGTCCCACTTCAAGTGGCCCTGGAAATAAACGCGTCATCAAGCTGTAATTGGCAGCATAAAGCTGCATCAATTCGTCGAGATTGACTCGATAACGGGTGGGGCCAGTATTACTGAGCATCACCATCGCCATCATTTTGCCACTGCTGGCGTACCTTCTGCAAATTCAACTGCAACCACTGAATAGCAATAACCGCTGCAGCATTATCGATAATACCTTGCTGCACCCACTCGAAGGCCTGCTCACGACTAACCACTTTAACCAATATGTCTTCGTTTTCTTTATCTAGGCCGTGAACACCGCCCGCTTGGCTTGCATCCACTTCACCAATGTACAAATGAATACGTTCGCTTAAGCCACCAGCGCCCGGCAAAAAACTGTTGCAAGAAAATACCCGATTTACGCTTAAGCCCGCCTCTTCTTCGGCTTCGCGCACTGCCACCTCTAAAGGTGGCTGGCCGCTGTCTAGCATGCCGGCAACAATTTCCAGTAACCAAGGGCTAGCGCCAGTTTCAATAGCGCCAATTCTAAACTGCTCCACCAACACAACTTGGTCTAACTTTGGGTCAAATAACAAAATACCGGCAGCGTGACCACGGTCCATCATTTCACGCTGAATCCAATTACTCCAACCGCCTTGATACAAACGATGGCGCAGAGTATAGCGCTGCATCTTGAAGAAGCCTTGATATACATCTTCTACATCTTTGATTTCCACATCTTGATGAGAGAATTGACTACTATTTTGCAACTTTGTCATATTGACCAAGACTCCTTTTTGTAACGGTTGGTATAAAAATTGTCAGAACTTATTGATCAAACACAAGATTGACCGTAAATTTATGCTTTTTCTTTGTTATCTAGGTCTTACTCTAGAAATAAAGCTGGTATAGACTAGCATTAATTAAACTGTGGTAGTTTTAAACTATTAAGATTTAGTCTACACAAAGTAAATATCTATTCCCGAAATAACCTCGCTAACACAGCGACCAAAGGAAAGGCGTAATGAAGCTGAAAATCAAATCGTTAATATTAGCTTGTGGAATGAGCTCTTTAGCATTCCAAGCCCAAGCTGATGATTTATTGCAAATTTATCAACTCGCTCAAGAAAAAGATCCTGTAATTTTGCAAAGTAAAGCTCAGCGTGACATCGCCTTTGAGCAAATTACCGAGTCTCGTGCATCACTGCTTCCACAAATTGGTTTTGGTGCCGGTGCTAAATACACTACTACCAGTAACGACACCATCGACAGCATTACCAACACCAATGCATCGGTTGGCCTTAGCCAGTCGCTTTACTCTAAAACAAACTGGACCAGTTTGAGCATCTCTGAAAAGAATGCGACACGTTCTGAAGCCGTATATGCTAATGACGTACAGAGCCTGATTATTCGTGTAAGTAATGCTTACTTCAATGTATTACGTGCCATGGACAACGTAAGCTTTGTAGAAGCTAACAAAACAGCCGTTGGTCGTCAGTTAGAGCAAACTAAACAACGCTTTAACGTTGGTCTTACAGCAATTACCGACGTACACGAAGCCCAAGCTGAATATGACCGTACCCTTGCCCAAGAAATTCAAGCGCGTAACGACCTATCTAACAGCTACGAAGACTTACGAGAGCTAACCGGTTTAGAGCACCGCGAGCTTAACATTCTTAATACCCAGCGTTTTGAGCCAAACCCGCTTGAGCAAGGCTCAGACTTTTGGTTAGCTACTGCGACCGACCGCAACCTAGAGCTAAACGCCCAGCGCATTAGTAAAGAGATTGCTCAAGAGCAAATCGAATTAGCACAAAGTGGTCACTTACCAACCCTAGACCTAACTGCAGGTATTGGTTATGACAATAACCAATACGGTAACGACGCCTATGATTCACTTCAAGGCGGCAGTTCAAATGCCGGTAATATTGGTCTTGAGTTCAACTGGCCTATCTACTTAGGTGGCAGCATTGATTCACAAGTACGACAAGCGCAGTTTAGCTACATCGCCTCTTCGGAAGCGCTAGAGCAAACCTTCCGCACAGTGCAAAGCACGGTTAACTCGGTAGTGAATAACGTAAGTGCCAGTATTGGTTCGGTTAAAGCCTTTGAGCAAACAGTAGTGTCTTCACAAAGTGCGCTAGAAGCCACCGAAGCAGGCTTTGAAGTGGGTACTCGTACCATTGTTGACGTACAAGACGCTACACGTAACTTGTACTCTGCAAAAAGTGATTTAGCTAACGCCCGTTATGATTACATTCTTAACATGCTAGCGCTTAAACAAGCAGCCGGTACCTTAACTGAAGAAGACGTAGCACTGGTTAACTCTGGCTTAATGCCTCCCCAGTAATATCGCTGGTAAAGATTTGAAATAAAAAAGGCGCCAATTGGCGCCTTTTTTGAATAAACGACAAAACTAGTCGATTTGATTTTGACGAATAGACTTAATGATTTCTGAAGTTGAACAACCATCTTCGAAGTTAAGCACTCGCACTTCACCGCCATTGGCAATCACTTCTTGCCCACCAGCAATCTCTTCTGGTTTGTAATCGCCGCCTTTCACCAATAAGTCTGGCAATAAGTTGGCAATTAAACGCTGTGGCGTGTCTTCACTAAAATCAACCACCCAATCAACCGCACCTAAACCAGCAAGCACCGCCATACGGCGATCGACACTATTTACTGGGCGCCCTTCCCCTTTTAGGCGCTTAACAGAATCATCATTGTTTACTGCAACAATTAAACGGTCACCCAAAGTGCGTGCGTGATTAAGGTAAGACACATGACCGGCATGCAAAATATCGAAACAACCGTTGGTCATCACCACCGTTTCGCCGCGACGCTTAGCAGCCTCCAAAGCAAACTTAAGCTGTTGTTCACTTAGCACGCCAAAGCCAGTTTCCTGCGACCCATACACTGCGTTGGCAAGCTCAATGGTAGACACCGTAGACGTACCTAGTTTTCCAACCACAATGCCTGCAGCGGCATTGGCTAAGGCACAAGCATCGTCTAAGCTCGAGCCAGCCGCTAGAGAGCTAGCTAAAGTAGAAATCACCGTATCACCAGCACCGGTTACATCGTAAACCTCTTGTGCTAGCGCGGCTAAATGCAACTCTGGTTGGCCCTTACGGATAAGCGTCATACCGTGTTCACTGCGTGTCACCAGTAATGCTTCAAGGTCTAACTGCTCGATTAGAGCTTCGCCTTTGCTAATAATTTCGTCTTCATCTTTACAGTGACCAACCACCGCTTCAAACTCAGAAAAGTTAGGCGTGAGCAAAGTTGCACCGCGATATTTATCAAACGCACTGCCTTTTGGATCAACCAAAACAGGGACACCGGCATCGCGTGCCAGAGCAATTAAATCGCCAACTTGGTTTAATGCGCCTTTATTGTAATCAGATAAAATAACCACTTGATGTTGCTTCACCTGTTCAGCAAAGCTAGCGCTTAAGTCTTTACTATCTACTTCATGAAAATTTTCTTCAAAATCTAAACGAATTAACTGCTGGTGACGGCTTAGTACCCGTAGTTTGGTAATAGTTGGGTAATCAGCAAACTTAGTAAATTGGCACTCTACACCAACCGCTGCCAACTTGTTTTCTAAGGCAATGCCTGCTTCGTCTTCGCCGCTCATACCTAATAACGTAGAGCCTGCACCTAAGGCCACGGCGTTTAAGGCTACGTTAGCCGCGCCGCCAGGGCGTTCTTCAATTTGTTCAACTTTAACCACTGGAACCGGGGCTTCAGGCGAGATGCGCCCGGTAGGTCCATGCCAATAGCGGTCTAACATTACATCGCCAACTACTAACACCTTAGCTTGGGCAAACTCAGGGAGGGTTATTCTCATTGTTCACTCTCATCGAAAAATAATTATTAACAGTTTATCATAGTTAAACTTATGGTCTGCGGCATAATCTCTTGATATCCAGTAGACTTTACACATTATTACAGTGACAAAGTAAAATATGGCGAAAATTTCATCACCCAAGCTTAACGCACAATCTTTTCACCCAAAGAACTGGGGGGCCTGGGTATTAATTGGCTTTATGTTTAGCATCAGTTTACTGCCTTATCGCGTTCAGCATTACTTGGGTTTAGGCATTGGCCGCTTAGGCCGAGCATTGATGAAATCACGCGTACATATTACCCGCCGCAATTTGGAAATTTGTTTTCCAGACAAAAGTGAAGCAGAGCGAGAGCAACTAGTTGAAGGCTGTTTTCGTCATTTAGGGCATTCGGTAGTGGATACCGCCAATGCTTGGTTTTGGCCACAATGGCGCTTTGCAAAACACTTCAAAGTAGAAGGCCTTGAACACCTAAAAAAAGCGCGTGAACAACAAGGTGGCATTTTATTAGTAAGTGCCCACTTCTGGACCTTAGAAAGCCATGCTCGCGCTTATGGCACGTTGGATCCAGGTGTTGGGATCTACCGCCCTAACAAAAACTCGGTTTATGAGTACTATCAATATCACGGTCGCACTAAGTCTAATAAATACTTAGTAGATCGCACCGATGTGCGCGGCATGATTAAAGCTCTGCGCCAAGACAATGCGGTGTGGTACGCACCTGATCATGACTACGGTACCCATGCTGCGGTGTTTGTACCGTTTTTTGCTCAAGATAAAGCTGCCACTATTACCGGCACCGCCACTTTAGCGAAAGTGAAAAACGTGCAAGTATTGCCAACCTATGCACTACGTAATGAAGATGGCTCAGGCTTTACTTTGGTGATAGAACCAGCCCTAGATAACTACCCGCAAGGTGATGATGAACAAGATGCCCACACCATCAACCAAGTGGTAGAAAAAGCCATTCTACGCGCACCCGAGCAATATATGTGGATCCACCGCCGCTTTAAGTCTCGCCCAGAAGGTGAAAAAGGCGTTTATTAACAATAAGGCGCTGGCTTTAACTTAAAAGCAGCGCCTTTTTTAAGCCTTAAAACCCTTGTTCAGTGCTAAGTAAACAACTGCCGCCAAGTATCGGTCACTACACTTAAATCTTGCTTAAACTCGGCTTTGTTGGCCAAACGTGGCAAACCTTGCAAACCACAGCGGTGACACTCATCGCGAATATCCAAGTAGCTTTGGCTTAGCCCCTGCGCTTGTTCAGGCTTTAATAAATCAAGCTCGGCACAGCTTTCAAATATTCTTACGTTGTCAGTCCATTTACTTAGCTGAGGATATTCTTGGGTATGCAGTAATACCAAGTATTGAGCAATGAATTCAATGTCTACCATACCGCCAGGAGATTGTTTGAGATCCAGAACGTCTTCAGTTTCTCGGCTTAAGTGTCCCTGCATTTTGCTACGCATCTCTTGCACTTGTTTGGCCAGCTCTGCAGCTTGGCGTGGCTGGGCCAAAATTTTATGGCGAACTTGGGCGAAACTCTCAGCGAGTTCTGCATCACCATAAATTACTCTGGCACGCACTAGCGCTTGGTGCTCCCAAGTCCACGCTTCCTTCACTTGATATTGCTCAAAAGCTTCAATGGCGGAAACCAATAAACCAGAAGCACCAGAAGGACGTAAGCGCATATCTAATTCATACAATACACCTGAGGCGGTGCGTGTATTAAACAGATGCATAATTCGCTGTGCCAGCTTTAAATAAAACTGCTTACTGTCGATTTGCTTTAGCCCATTGGTATAGGTGCTACTGTCGCTATTGTGCAAAAAGACTAAATCTAGATCGGAGCTATAACCTGTTTCGATGCCACCAATTTTGCCGTAACCCACTACCGCAAAACCGCGTTGTTGTTCACCTAAATGCTCTGGGTAACCATGGCGCTCAACCATCTGGCTCCAGGCTTGCTCAACCACCGCGTTTACTATTACTTCAGCTACCGCGGTTAAGTGGTCACTCACTTTCATTAGCGGCAATGCACCGGCAATATCAGCCGCAGTAATACGCAGCTGCTGGATTTGTTTGAACTGACGCAGTGCCTCCATTTGCTGTTCCATATCATCGGGCGGAATACGCAACATAAACTCACGGAGCTGCTGGGCGTAACTGTCTTCGCTAGCCGGGTTATACAGTAGCTTAGGATCGAGTAATTCATCCAAAAGAATAGGAAAGCTCGCCAGCTTTTGCGCCAACATGGCACTGCCTGCGCAAAGCCTTAATAGTTGCTGCAACGAAGCTGGGTTTTCGGCTAACAGCTCTAGGTAAGCGGTTCTTGATAGAATCCGCTCAAGCAATACCATTACCCGCGGCAATACCAAACTGGTTTGAGGATGCTCAAACAGTTGCTGCAGTAAACTTGGCATCATCCGCTCTAGGGTTTGGCGACCGCGCTGACCAATTTGGCGCTTCTCTACGGCGTGCATAAAGTGGTACATGGTTTCTACGCGGGCTTTTTGTTCTTCCTCGCTACAAACATGTTTACTCATCAAGCTAGCAAGGGCTTCTCTATCAGCGCCGCAATGCCACAAATCATCATATTCTTGGCCTGCTTGGTGCTCTTCTTGTTCCTCTTCACCAATGGCAGATTGGAAGCAGGCGTTTACCTGAGTAAGTCCTTGCTGCAATTGTTGGTAGAAACTCTCCCAATTGTCATGACCCATTACCCAAGCAACGCGCTGCTGGTCACCGCTTGTATCTGGTAGGGTTTGAGTTTGCTGATCATCTATTTGCTGCAGAATGTTTTCCACTTGGCGTAAATACAAATAGTGTTCGCGCAGCATCTTGGTTTGAGCTTCACTCAACTCACCGTGCTCACTTAACTGCGACAAAGCCTGTAGTAGTGAACGGGTTTGTAGCACCGGCTCGCGCCCACCACGAATAAGCTGGAAAGTTTGTACAATAAACTCAATTTCGCGAATGCCGCCCGAGCCCAGTTTGATATTGTCGCGCAAGCCTTTACGACGGATTTCAGAGTTAATCATGGCCTTCATCGAGCGCAGTGCTTGAATAGCACTAAAATCGATGTAGCGACGATAAACATAGGGTTTAAGCATGGTTTGAATATCTTGGTCAAAGCGCAAATCTTGGTTAATCACTCGCGCCTTAACCATGGCGTAGCGCTCCCAATCTCGGCCATGATGTTGATAATAATCTTCAAAGGCTGCGTAACTAACCGCCAAGGGACCAGATTCTCCAAATGGTCGCAAGCGCATGTCTACGCGAAATACAAAGCCATCTACAGTGGTTTGATCAATAAGTTGAATAAGCCGCTGCCCCATGCGAATAAAAAACTGCTGATTGGCAATGCTACGGCGGCCACCTTGGGTTTCTCCGTTCTCGGGAAAACAAAAAATCAAATCGATATCGGATGAAAAATTTAGCTCTCGCCCGCCTAACTTGCCCATGCCAATTACCACTAATGGCTGCGCATTTCCTTCGGCATCACTGGGTGTACTAGACTCACTACAACAGCGTTTGTATAACCATTGATTAGCACAATCTACACAGCTATCAGCCACAGCCGACACTTGGGCAAAACTGTCTGTTACAGCTTGCTTAAGAAGCAAATCACGCCAAGCAATAAGCACCATTTGCATGCGGCGAAACTGACGCAATACCTTTTTAGCACCGTCGTCGGTAATTTGCTCAGCCAACTCGGCACTTAGCTGCTCACGCATTTGCTGTTCGTTTAAGGGCTGCTCTAATAATTGCTGTTGCCAGATATCGGCTAAAAGACTTGGCTGGCTAATGCAGCTTCGGGCGATAAAATCACTCAAAGCAAAGGCTGTTTTACTTTGCAACTGTTGTTGGGGATCTAGTTGCTCTAATAAATTTGGCGCTAACTCGATAAGGCGCTCCCAAGATTGCTCAGCAATAGTAGAAAGCTCGCTAGGGACAGGAAGAGTACTTGGCATGATGAAGAAAATCCGAATCCAAAATTTGGCTTAATATCATCATGATTCATGCTTGAGCACAAGCTGGATCGCAGGGAGTGTAAGCCATATCAACTTGGTGATTAGCTGATAGCAAAAAACCAAGCAAAAATTGACTTCATCTGCCATTTTTAAGCACCAAAAACCGTTGTTTGATAAAATTGGCGTATAGTAGAATCGGCCGTACTTATCCTTCGGAATTAATAAATGAAAACGCACATCAATGCCTTCGATTTAGTGATGCTGTCTCTGTCGCTAATAGCCATTGTGATTGTTAGCAGCTTGTTCTTTTACCCTGCAGATTCTCAACTTAAAGCCTTACTGATCAATCTAGATACGCTTATTTGCGTTGTATTTATTGTGCACTTTATTGTGAGTGCCGCTCGCAGCAAATCTCCATTTGCTTATTGCAAACATCATTGGATAGACCTACTCGCGAGCATTCCTATGGTGGAAGCGCTACGCCTATTGCGCTTTTTCCATGCAATAAAACTGATTAAAGCCTTAAGCGAGCAGCGCCATTTGTTAGCGAGCTTAAAACATCGTCGAGTAGAATCCGCCGCGGCAACCGTTTTGTTCAGCTTGCTGGTGATAATTCTGCTGGGTTCTATTGGCATACTGCTGGCCGAGCAAGACCAAGCAGGCAGCCAAATAAGCAGCGCAGGCGAAGCCTTGTGGTGGGCAATCGTTACAATTTCTACCGTGGGTTATGGTGATTTTGTGCCGGTTACAGATGCCGGACGCATTATCGCTGGAGTGATGATTTTAACCGGCGTTGGCTTTTTTGGTGCGATATCAGGTTTGATGTCTACTTTTTTACTTCGTGGGAAATCTAATTCAGAGCATCAAATTCAGCAGTTGATCGTAGAGCAACAAAAAGAACATCAGCAACTCAAACAACAATTGAGCAATATTCAGCAACAGTTGAGTGAACTACAAAAGAAGTCTCATTAAAGCGCGGTTTAATTAACTACCTCGCAGCTTAAGCCAAGCATGGGCTAGCGCTTCGTATGCCGCGTTATCTGCTTTGCTTATATGACTAAGCCGCGGAATAAAGCTTTGCCAGGTAAAGCCAGCATGCCAGTTTTTCACCTGATAGTAAGTAGGAGCGGCAGTAGGATTAAGCCCCTGCATGGCAAATAGGCGCATCGCTCTTGGCATATGAGAAGCTTGAGTGACTAAGGTTAATTGGGTATTCGGGTAAAGCTTGGCAATGTTGGCAGCTTCTTCAGCAGTGTCTTTAAGCTGATAACTACGAATTAATCGAGACTCAGGCACCCCTAAAGACAAAGCCAGTTTGGCAAGCATATCGGCATGCTGTACTCCACTGCCTTCATTATCACCACCCGATAATAATATTTTCACTTGCGGTTGCTGGCGCCATAAACGAACCGCTTCAACAACTTTAACTGCGCCACAAGGTAGCACCTGACTAGATAACGGCTGGTTTTCATCTTGATAATGCAAACAGCCCAATACCACAATTATTTGCGTATCTGGCGGTAAAGAATGTAAACCGTTGTATTGCTTTTCCCAATGATAAAGAAGTGCACCACTTACCGGATATAGGCTTAAACAAAACATCAGCAACAAACTAATTACGGCGCAGCTGCGGGATAGTAGTTTATGACCTCGCAGTCCAAAAAAGAGAGCTAACAACAACAGCAGCCATAGTGAAGTACTGGGCATAGCCAGCACGGTGAGTAGTTTCTTTAAGGCGAAACCGTCCACGACTTACCAATACACCGCTTGTTGCAGCGCTTGCTGGCGAGAAAACTCTAAGGCATCCAGTAAGGATTGCTCTTTACGCTGCACCCACTTTTCAATGGCTTGCTGTAACTCTGCATCCAGCTCTGGCAATAATTCTCGCATAGGTTTAAACAAACTCAGTTCTTCAATGCCCGATAGAATATCTACCCAAGGCAAGCGGAATTCTTGGCGCAGCTCTTGGTCAAATAACTCACCCACACACATGCCCACCAGCAGGTTACGTCGCAATTTAGTGGCTTGTTTCATATAAGCATTACAATCTAGCTGAGGTTCAGCCAAAGGCGATTGTTGCAAGTAATCCCAACTAGTTTGCAACATAGCTTTGGCTAAATGCTGAATATTCTCTTGTTGCAGAGCTTGGCTGTGCTGCCATTTAGCTTGATAAAGCCAGCGGGTTATTTTTAACATCAAACTACAATAGCGAGCGCTATGCATTAATTGATAAACATCATCAGGTTGCGGCAAATCATGCTGACGCTGTTGCAGGGTTTTCAATAAAGAGCGTTGCTGAGGTAACTTCTTAATCAATGCACCTCGTTCAGCAGTCAGTTTATTTAAACTGGCGGCTTGGGTTAACCACGCAAACTGTTGGCGTAACCAACGTAATTCATTAAGCCAAGCGCATTCTACTAAATCGCGCTCACTAAACATTTTGCAGGCTTGAAACAACATTTGCACCGCTAGAGAGACTTGCTCCAAAGCGGCAAAACTTCGCTGCTCCACAAATAGCTGTTCGTGGTATTGCCAATGTTCGAGTGCACCAGCAAAAATCCGATTGAAGCATTCACTAGTACTATCGGCATCACTAAGTTTAACTGCGCTTAGGGATTTAACTTGTTGTATATGAGCAGTAGCCAGCATATATCCACGCTGAGCTTTGCTAATGTTTGCTAAGCGTAAACCTTCTATTGAAGCAATGTCGCTGGCGAGTTCGAAAAGCTGGCTAATGTCGCCTTTCACAAACTCCAGCTCAATTTCGCATATGGCTTCGTGCTCGCTTCCTGCGGTAAGCGAACCTTGATCGAAAGCTACTTCAATTAAGGTATCGTTAGGCAAATCAACCAACCAAGTTTGTCTATCAAAGGTGGTAGTAAATAAAGGGCTTAGCTGATTATTAAGACTGGAAAGTTCGGCGCCGGCTGGCCATTCAACTTCTTCAAACAAGGCTAATTGCGGTTGGTTAGATTGAAGCACACAATTGTATTCGGGACGCTGGTGTAAACCGCCTACACTTAAACCATCGGTTTTAATGGTTTGAACATTGTCGCCATCGCCACTGCGAATACGTAAGCCCATGCCCCAACGCATCAGTTGGCGGTCATCAGTATCAAAATAAACACTGGTGAGGGTTTTCACTTCGGTTTGCAGCACACTATACTGATTGAGCCGAGCCAATAACACCGACGCACATTGAGGTGTAGCTAAGAGCTTGATTTCAATTTCATTGTTCATGGTTTATCCATGTAGGCTGATGCAGCGACCTGCTCCCTCTGTTCAGTTTTCATACAAAACCTTTGATTCAGCTCAAGTAAAAAGCAACAAATTGTAAGATAAATGCTTGCACTTAAGCTCCGCTACGTTACCATGCGCCTCGCAAAAAATATATCCTTTGCATAGCTAATTGGAACAGAGATTATGTCCGGAAATACAATTCTAGGTTTGTTCGCTAAATCGCCGATTAAACCTCTAGAAGAGCATATCAATGTAGTACACGAATGCTGTGAAGGTCTTGTACCTTTTTTTGAAGCAGTACTTAATAAAGATTGGAAAACTGCGGCAAAACGTCGTAGAGACATTTCAAACTTAGAAAAAGAAGCTGATCGCATGAAGCGTGAAATTCGCCTGAATCTACCTGGTGGTATTTTCATGCCAGTTGAACGTTCAGACGTACTCGAGCTGCTTACTCACCAAGATCGAATTGCCAATAAAGCAAAAGACATTTCAGGTCGCATGTTAGGCCGAAAGATGGAGTTACCACCTAAACTTGCTGAAATGTTCATGACTTACTTAGCGCGTTGTTTAGATGCAACCGGTAAAGCTAAAGAAGTAATCAACGAACTGGAAGATCTACTAGAAACAGGCTTTAAAGGCCGTGAAGTAGACCTAGTGAAAAAAATGGTACACGAACTCGATATTATCGAAGACGATACCGACGCACAGCAAATCAAAATTCGTCGAAAATTACAAAAGCTAGAGAAGAAACTAGACCCTATCGACGCAATGTTCCTATATTTCATCATTGAAGCTATCGGCGAACTAGCCGACCAAGCGCAGCGCGTTGGTGCTCGCTTAGAACTGATGATCTATCGCTAAACAAAGAAAATACTTAGGTAACTCCAATGGAAATTCTTGCAACTTACGGCACTACGCTGATTATTATTGCGGCCGTTTTTGGCTTTGTTATGGCGTGGGGTATTGGTGCCAACGACGTAGCCAACGCTATGGGTACATCGGTAGGCTCTAACGCTATTACCATTAAACAAGCGATTATTATCGCGATGATCTTTGAATTTGCCGGTGCTTATTTGGCCGGTGGTGCGGTAACCAATACCGTACGTAAAGGCATCATTGATTCTGGCGCGTTTGTTAACACTCCCGAGCTATTAGTATTCGGTATGATTGCCGCGCTGCTTGCTGCTGGTACGTGGCTATTAATTGCCTCTTACAACGGCTGGCCGGTATCAACCACTCACTCTATTATTGGTGCCATTGTTGGTTTCGCCGCAGTAGGTGTAGGCACAGAAGCTGTAGAATGGGCCAAAGTGGGCGGCATTGTAGGTAGTTGGATTATCACTCCGGCTATTTCAGGTGTATTTGCTTACTTAATCTTTGTGAGCGCCCAGAAGCTTATTTTTGAACATGATAACCCACTAGAAGCCGCTAAGCGCTACGTGCCAGGTTACATGTTCTTAGCTGGCTTTATGATGGCGCTAGTAACCATCAAAAAGGGCCTCAAGCACATTGGTTTAGAGCTAAGCAGTGTTGAAGGTTACGTTTGGGCAGTAGCCGTTGGCGTATTGGTTGCTATTGTAGGTAAGGTGATTATTAGCCGCCTAAAAATCGACCCTAAAGCCGACCGTCAAATGCACTACACCAACGTAGAAAAAGTATTTGCGGTACTAATGGTAATCACCGCTTGTTGTATGGCTTTTGCTCACGGTTCAAACGATGTAGCAAATGCTATCGGTCCATTGGCGGCAGTAGTTAGCGTAGTAAATAACAACGGTGAAATTGCCGCTAAAGCCTCACTAGCATGGTGGATTTTACCACTAGGTGGTTTAGGTATTGTGGCTGGTTTAGCCCTGTTTGGTCATCGCGTAATTGCCACTATTGGTAAAGGTATTACCCACCTTACACCTAGCCGTGGTTTTGCTGCTGAACTCGCTGCTGCAACAACAGTAGTAGTTGCCTCGGGTACTGGCTTGCCAATCTCTACCACTCAAACCCTAGTAGGTGCGGTGTTAGGTGTGGGTATGGCACGTGGTATTGCCGCGCTTAACCTCGGCGTAGTACGTAGTATTGTAGTATCTTGGGTAGTAACACTACCTGCTGGTGCAGCACTATCTATCGTGTTCTACTACATTATGTTGGCTATTTTTAACTAGTATCTCACTAAACTAGTTAACTTTACTCACATTAACAACGTTGCTGGTTGAGACTAGCAACGTTGTTTCGTACACTAACGGCGAAACTATTCTAAATAAAGAGATACGCCGTGATTGTCAGAACATTATCTGCTGCTTTTTTATCGCTTGCCCTCGCCTTCCCTGCTCTTGCTCAAACTCGTTACATCTCTGACGACTTATATGTCTTCATGCATTCTGGTCCTAGCAACCAATTTCGAATTGTGGGTAGCGTTAACGCAGGTACTAAGATCAATCAGGTTGAATTCAACCAAGAAAACAAATACGCCAAAATTGTTTTAGAGAATGGCCGCGAAGGCTGGGTAGAAGCTAAATACCTTAATCGCTCTCCAGGCTTAGCCGCTCAATTAGAACAAGTGAAAAGCCAGTTGGAAAAAAGCCAAACTGCGCTTAAGCAGCAACAACAAGACAGCGGCGCAGCCTCTGCCGAACAAGCTGAGCAAATTGACGCCCAGCAACAGCAAATAGAACAACTTCAGCTTACTAACGATCAGTTAAACGAGCAGCTTACTCAAATTAGCCAGCAAAATAATGCCATCCAACATGAGCTAGACACCAAAGATGAAGCGGTGCAAATGCAGTGGTTTATGCGAGGCGCAGGTGTAGCGGGTATTGGTTTAATTCTAGGCATATTGCTGCCAATGATCCCACGTCGCAAAAAGCGCGATAATCAGTGGATGTAATCACTGTTGCTTTTCCCATTAAAAAAGGCGCTTAGTGCGCCTTTTTTGTTAACCCCAATCTGACAAAGCATTCAGTCGACATAAGTTACCTGCTACCCGCAGCACAATGTCATCAAGACGAATCGCCACTAACTCGATGTTCTTGGTAACAAAATCCCCTTCTACCAACTCTTTATCATTAAGGGTGACATAACGACGGTTCGGATCTGACGAAAATACATGCGAATTAAAAGTAATGGCCGGTACCAATTTTTGCACCTCTGGGTCTAGCGCCCCAACCATGGGGGCGTCGTCATAGGTACTTGGGTCAAGCTCCGCGTCCCAGCTTAAGGTATTGGTTGCTTGCACAGCCGCTGCAAAGCGTTGCTCTAAGCCCTTTTCTTCTGCCGAGCTAGGCTTGGCAGGTGCTGACTGCTGCACTGGCGCAGGCTTACTGGCCACCACAGTAGAGCTGGAGTTTGGCGTAGCCACTGGCTCTGGCGCTTGATACTGCGGAATAGGTGCATTTAATAAGGTTTCAAACTGCTTTTGGCGTAGCGCTAGCAAATCAACCTTTTCTAGCCCTTCTAATTGAGGCAAAGGCAACAGCTCAATCTCTAACTTAGGTTCAACCACCCGAGAGACCCGCATTATTGGTTTGGTTTCAAGCTCTTTAGTTACAGGCTGAACCGCAGCCTCCACTTTAGCCGGCGCGGTATCTTTGTTTGATTGTTGCCACAACCAAAAACCGCCAGCGCCTAAAGATAAGGTGAGAACCGAACTTAGCACTGCAGTTAATACTGGATTAACTGGCGAGGGCGCAACTAAAGCAACCGCTTCGTTTGGCTGACTGCGGCGCTGTGCGTCTAAAATACTGGACATTAGTTCAACTCCTGCAAGCGCGGTTGATCAACGTAAATCTGTTGGTTAAGACGTAATAAAGTAAATACACCAGCTATGCCATCGGCACTTAGGCGATTTTGCTGCTGGAACTGCTGCACTTGACGGCTTAACTGGGCATCAAAATTAAAGGTTTTGCGTGGACGCTGTCCTTGGATTAACGACAAGCTTTGTTCCAACCAATAAACGGCTTCGCCTTGGTTGCCCTGTTTAAGCACCCCAGTAAAGCCTGGGGGTTGCTTCCAGAGTACTTGAAACTCGCCATTCCAACGTTGGCCAAACCAAGATCGGCTAACCATAATTGCACGGTCACCCATCCATAGTTCTAATTTAGGTCCCCAATGACGCACCACCGCATAAAAATAGTGACCATCTTCCTCTAGCTCAACTACCGCGGGAAGGTTCACTTCACGCAAAGCCCGCTCGCCGCCAGTAAGGTTTAAACAATATAGTTCTAAGCTTGTGACTAGGTTGCAGTTTGCTTGCGCATTCGCCACATCGTAACCCCAAGTACGCAACAATAATTGCCAAGAGCGCGCTGGCAAACTGTTGTTGGCTCGTAGTTGCAGCCACTCTTGTTTAATTGCTTGAATGTCATCTTCGCTTTGTTCAAGCACTGGAGCAGGTTCTACAGCAACAATCTCAGCTGGGCGCTCAACAACTGGCGCAGCTATCGGCTGGTTTTCTATTTCAACTGCTGGCGTTTGCTGCAAGATAAACCAAGCCGCCACGATCAAGCAGCCTAATAAAGCACCACTCAATATATAGTTAAGGTTAAAGCCTTGAGACTTAGGCTCGCCCAAGGCCACTTCTTCAATCGCTTGGTTAAGCGCTTTTTTGTCTACCTGCATTTGGTCGCGGCCGTAGGCGGCTAACAGCGCACGGTCGCATAGCAAGTTAATCACTCGCGGAATACCGTCAGCAGCCTTAAACAACTGCTTAATCACCGAGGGAGCAAATAGAGGGCGCTCACACCCCGCCACCATTAAGCGATGGCGCACGTAGGCTTCTACTTCATTTACCGTTAATGGCAGCAAGTGATAGCGAGCGGTAATACGCTGAGCCAATTGGCGTAAAACAGGTTGCTTAAGCTTTTGTTGCAGTTCGGGTTGGCCAATTAATACCACCCGCAATAACTTGCGTGTATCGGTTTCAAAATTGGTTAATAGCCGTAATTGTTCGAGGACTTCTACCGACAAGTGCTGCGCTTCATCAATCAGCAGCATGGTGTTGCCACCTTGGAAGTGGTTCTCTAGCAAACGCTGGCGAATCGCGTCGCCAAAGTCTTTTACGCTAAAAGAGTCACGATCATAATCTATGCTCAGCTCGTCACACACTGTGGCTAACAACTCTAGTTCGGTAAGACTTGGGTTTAACACCAAGGCCACTTGGGTGTTTTCGGGCACTTGTTTAAGCAAGGCGCGCGACACCGTGGTTTTACCGGTACCAACCTCACCAGTAAGCAACACAAAGCCACCAGTCTCGCCCAAACCAAAGGTAAGGTGAGCCAAGGCTTCTTTATGACGCTCGCTCATAAACAAGAAATCAGGGTTTGGCGCTATCGAAAAGGGACTTTCCTTTAAGCCAAAGTAATCCAAATACATTAAACCGCTATCCTTTCACCGATTATGGCTGCCACTTATATTACAAGTCGCAATCCAAGCCCTATTGAGCATTGATAGGTGTATAATACCCCCACGCAAGGCGTTTGTGGATATTAGTTAACGAGGAGTGATAAGTGGAAACCTATTTAGTCGGCGGAGCAGTACGAGATCAACTACTAGGTTTACAGGTAAAAGACCGCGATCACGTTGTGGTTGGCGCCACTCCCGAACAAATGCTGCAACTTGGCTACAGCCAAGTTGGCAAAGATTTCCCAGTATTTTTGCATCCTCACAGCCAAGAAGAATATGCATTGGCGCGCACTGAGCGTAAACAAGGCATTGGTTACACCGGCTTTAGTTGTGATTTTTCCGATGATATTCGCTTAGAAGACGACCTCTTACGACGCGACCTTACCGTAAATGCCATTGCCCGCTCAGAAAATGGTGAGCTAATTGACCCTTACGGTGGCCAACGCGACTTAGATGCGAAGCTACTACGCCATGTATCGCCCGCTTTTGTAGAAGATCCGCTGCGAGTATTACGAGTGGCCCGCTTTGCCGCGCGTTTCCATCACCTAGGATTTAAAGTTGCTGATGAAACCATCGAGTTAATGCGAGAAATTGCTCACTCGGGCGAATTAACCAGCTTAACTCCAGAGCGTATTTGGCGAGAACTAGAAAAAGCGCTTGGCAGCCAATCACCACAAGTATTTTTTGCGGTATTGCGAGAAGCAGACGCTCTGGCAGCCTTGATACCAGAACTGGATGATTTATTTGGAGTACCAGCCAGTCCCAAATGGCACCCAGAAATAGACACCGGTATTCACACCTTAATGGTAATAGAGCAAAGTGCTAAACATGGCTATAGCGACCTAGTGCGCTTTGCAGCCTTGTGCCACGACTTTGGCAAAGCCTTAACCCCTGAAGAAAAGCTACCTTCTCATCCAGGCCACGGACCTAAGGGTGTAAAGTTAATCAAAGCCTTTTGCCAACGCATCAAAGTACCTAACGAGTACCGAGATTTAGCGCTACTTGTCGCTGAGCACCACATTACCATTCACAGCGCTTTGGAACTTCGTCCCGAAACCGTATTAAAGCTGTTTAACCGCTGCGATGCTTGGCGCAAGCCAGAACGCTTTACCCAAATATTAGAAGCTGGCGTGGCCGATATTCGTGGTCGTTTAGGTTTTGAACAAAACGATTACCCTGCTTACAACTATTTGCTATCGCAACTCGAGGTAGCCAACAGTGTGAACATTCAAGCCATTGTGCAACAAGGTTATAAAGGTGAAGAGATTCGCGAACAGGTGCACCTAGCGCGGCTTAAGCTGATTAAGCAAGAAAAACAGCGTTATTTACAGCATCTTGAGCAATAAGCTGATTGAACAGTAACCAAGCCAAGCAATTCATTACAATAAAAAAGCACGCCCATTGGCGTGCTTTTTTTTGTTCGAACTAAAGGTCGTTTAACTTAAGGCTAAAAAGGCAAACAAAGTAATACCCAGTAGCATTCGGTAGATAACAAACGGCTTCATACCTACCTTGTTAACCCACTTAATAAACAAGTGAATACAAGAATAAGCACTGATAAACGACACCAATATACCCAGCGACATCGCCGACCAATCGATATCCACCGGATTATCAGCCATGTCTTTGCCCATAAGAACACAAGCGCCAACAATTACCGGAATAGACATTAAAAATGAAAAACGCGCCGCGGCTTCACGGGTTAAGCCCAACATTAAGCCTGCAGTAATTGTTATACCACTACGCGAAGTGCCAGGAATAATCGCTATCGCTTGTGCAACACCCACAAACAGCGCTTGTTTCCAGCCAATTTTGTACTCGTCGTGCACTAACTTAGCTTGCGAATCGGCCCACCATAACAAAGCACCAAATACGATGGTGGTAGTTGCAATCACATACGCAGAGCGCAAGTACTCTTCAATCAACGATTTAAACAAGCCGCCAAACAGTACCGCAGGAATAGTGGCTAAGATAATTAACCAAGCAAGCACAGCCTCGGGGCTGCGGTTACCAGTAAACGAGCTTAACCACGCTTTAAGCATGGCCCATACTTCTTTTCTAAAGTAACCCAATACGGCAAACAAACTACCTACGTGCACCGCTACATCAAAGGCAATCCCCTGATCATCCCAACCAAAAATCTGCGAGGGCAAAATTAAATGGGCAGAACTGGAAATAGGTAAAAACTCGGTCAAACCTTGGATCAAAGCCAAAAAAATGGTCTCAAATGTACTCATTCTTGGTTCCTTGCTGCTAAAAAATTAAAAGTTGAAACTCTCTACAAGAGTGAGCACTTGGCTACTATGATCAAAATCTTGCCATAGTTGCGTGTAAGTTTGATGAAGCGTTGGATGTACCAACTCGCCAGCAATATCTGCCAGCGGCTTTAATACAAAAGCACTTTTACTTATCTCGGCTCTGGGTAATACACAGGGTGAATCTACCACTAAGTGGTTATATAAAAGAATATCGATATCTAAGGTGCGTGACGAGTACTTTTGCGCATCCATTGCCCGCCCGTGTTCAAATTCAATCCGTTTAATCGCTTCAAACACCGCTTGTAAGGATAAAGGGCTAGTAAATTTAGCCACCAAATTATAGAACTCGGGCCCATCAAAACCCAAGGCCGGGCTTTCATAAACCGGGCTTAAAGTTAACTCGCCAAATTGTGCGCGTAATGCAGCCACACCCTGTTTGATGTATTGCTCACGTTCAATGTTACTGCCAATGCCTACAAAAATATCGGCCATTACGAAGCGTAATCCTTTTGCTCACGTTCAATCTGCACACCCACGTTGCTAGCAAATGGAACGGCTCCGGGTTTATTGATAGTGACCTTAAGCCACGGCACAGAAAACTGCTGAATCACTAAGCTCGCCACTTTTTCAGCCACGGTTTCTACTAACTCGTGAGCTTGCCCAGTAACGAGATCACTCACCGCTTGACTCACCGAGGCGTAATCGAGCGCTAGCGATAAATCATCATTTTGTGCGGCAGGTTTGTTATCCCATGCCATTTCTAAATCGATAAGCAACTTTTGCTTAATCTCTTTTTCCCACTCGTAAGCACCGATGGTGGCTAATACGGTGAGATCTTTAATAAATACTTTATCCATAGTTCTGGCTGCTGTGCTGCAAACGTGCTTATTAGCCTTAGCTAAAAAAACAGCGTATGATTTGACCTTTGAGAGAGCGCGATAATACCGCAATTCGGCAATTGGTGGAATGCTTCTAAGCTAATGGGTTTACTCGGTTTATTTTTTATTACGGCAGCTTATTTGCTGGGTTCTATATCCAGTGCCGTACTAATATGTCGAATTTACCGCTTACCCGACCCTCGCCAACACGGCTCAAACAACCCAGGTGCCACCAACGTTTACCGCATCGGCGGCAAAATTCCTGCAGCATTAGTATTAGTATGTGACCTATTAAAAGGCATGGTGCCAGTTTGGATGGGTTACTACGCGGGACTAGCACCAATAGTATTGGGATTTGTAGGTATAGCTGCATGCTTAGGCCACATGTACCCCATCTTCTTTCATTTTGAAGGTGGCAAAGGTGTCGCAACAGCCTTAGGTGGCGTACTGCCAATTGGCTTAGACTTAGCAGCTTTACTGATAGTAACTTGGATTATTACCTTAAAACTGCGCGGCTATTCATCGTTAGCTGCTATTGTGAGTGTAAGTTTAGCGCCTTTATACACTTGGTTAATCAAACCTGAATACACTCTCCCCGTAGCGATGCTAGCCTGCCTTATTATTATTCGCCACCAGGGCAACATTACCCGCCTGCGCAATCACACCGAAAGCAAAGTAGTCAATAAAGACCAATAAAAAAGCGCCTATTTAAGGCGCTTTTTAACATCTAAATCGCTTTAGCAGGCGGTAACTCATCAAGCGGCCAACGAGGCATCGCTTTTACTGATAAACCTTCGGTTTGGCCTGCTTTAAAACGCTGCATACCTGCGTAAGCAATCATAGCGCCATTGTCGGTACAAAACGCTGGCCGCGGGTAATACACTTTACCCCCACGCGATTCTAGTAACTCACCCAGCTGCTCTCGCAATGATTTATTGGCGCTTACACCACCGGCAATCACTAAGCGTTTTAAGCCAGTTTGCTTTAAGGCGCGACGACACTTAATGATTAAAGTTTCAACCAAGGCTTGTTGGAATGCTAAGGCAATATCTGCTTGGGTTTGTTCATCTTTGCCTTCGGCATCGATGGTGTTTTTAGCAAAGGTTTTAAGGCCGGAAAAGCTCATATCTAAACCAGGGCGATCAGTCATTGGCCTAGGAAAAGTAAAGCGGCCTGGTGTGCCCTTTTCAGCCAAACGGCTTAGCGCTGGGCCACCTGGATAATCTAAACCTAATAACTTGGCGGTTTTATCAAAGGCTTCTCCAGCTGCGTCATCAATAGATTCACCGAGAATTTGATATTCACCAATGCCGTCCACTTCTACTAATAGAGTGTGGCCACCGGAAACCAGCAAGGCTAAAAAAGGAAACTCTGGTGGGTTGTCTTCTAGCATTGGGGCTAACAAATGCCCTTCCATATGGTGAACCGGCACAGCAGGTTTGTTCCACGCCATCGCAATACTGCGCGCTGTTAGCGAGCCAACCAATAAAGCCCCTACTAAACCTGGGCCAGCGGTGTATGTTACTGCATCAATATCATCTGCCGTGCACTTGGCATTCGCCATCGCTTCTTTTATAAGAGGAATGGTTTTACGAATGTGGTCGCGCGAGGCCAACTCTGGTACTACTCCACCATAATCGGCATGTAATTTAACCTGACTGTAAAGAACGTCGGCCAATAAACCTTGTTGGTCATCATAAATGGCCACGCCCGTTTCATCACACGACGTTTCAATACCTAGTACACGCATAATCTTGCTTTTCCTGCTTAGTTACTGGCTTAAAAATAGGTGTTTTTAATGCTTAAGCCCGCTTAAAATCGCAGCTATATTACTTGCTAGCGGCTTATTTCACCAGAGGATTACAAATAGGCTTTACATTGCCCCCTAGTTCGGCTTAAAATTCCGCACCATTTTTAAACACTCAGGCTGATTTTTGTTCGGCCGTTAATAAACCGGAAGGTGATAGGCATATGCCAATCGTTAAAGTACGTGAAAACGAACCATTTGACGTAGCTCTACGTCGTTTCAAGCGCTCTTGCGAGAAAGCAGGTATTCTTTCTGAAGTTCGCCGTCGCGAGTTTTATGAAAAACCAACTACAGCTCGTAAACGTGCTAAAGCGTCTGCTGTTAAACGTCACGCTAAGAAATTGGCTCGTGAAAACGCACGTCGCGTTCGCTTGTACTAAGCGCTGTTAATAACCTATGTCATTAAAAGCAACCTTACAAGATGAGCAAAAAGCAGCAATGCGCGCCAAAGACAAGTTTCGTCTTGGCACACTGCGTATGTTGCTTGCGGCTGTTAAACAGGTAGAAATTGACGAGCGCATTACTTTAGATGATGACCAGATCCTGAGCATCATTGTTAAACAAGTAAAACAGCGTAAAGACGCAGCTGAACAATTTACAGCTGCCGAACGTCAAGACTTAGCTGATAAAGAACTTGCCGAGATTGAAATCTTGGAAGCGTTCCTTCCTCAAGCGCTTAGCGAACAAGAAGTAGCCTCGTTAATCGAAGCCGCTATTGCTCAAACAGGCGCTGCTGGAATGCAAGATATGGGTAAAGTGATGGGCATCCTGAAACCTCAGGTACAAGGCCGTGCAGACATGGGTGCTATTAGCGCCGCTGTCCGCAGTAAACTAGCCTAAGCTCGTCCCTTAGAATACTCGAACAAGCCGTGTTCTCATTGAGTTCACGGCTTGTTTGTTTTTAATTTTCGCTGAAGATGGTAGTGAATGGCTGGAAGAATACCGCAACAGTTTATCGATGATTTATTGGCTCGTACCGATATCGTAAGCCTTATCGACCAACGTGTGCGTTTAAAAAAAGCCGGCAAAAACTACTCAGCGTGCTGTCCTTTTCATAATGAAAAATCCCCCTCTTTTACCGTAAGCCAAGACAAACAGTTTTATCACTGCTTTGGTTGTGGTGCCCACGGCAATGCCATCAGCTTTTTAATGGAATACGACAAACTGGAGTTTGTAGATGCCATTGAAGACTTGGCCAGCCAAATGGGTGTGGAAGTAGAGCGAGAAAACAGCAACAACAGTAAATTTGATAAAGAAAAAAGCCAACAACAACGCCAAGCCAGTAAAGACTTATACGAACTGATTGGCCACGCCAGCCGCTTTTTTCAGCAGCAACTACGTACTAACCCCAACAAACAACAGGTTATCGACTACCTAAAAAGCCGTGGCTTAAGTGGCGAGGTGGTACAACGCTTCTCCATTGGTTATGCGCCCGATGAGTGGGATGCGCTAGGTAAAGCCCTTGGTGGCTCTAAGCAGGCCAGCCAACAACTTGTCGATGCCGGATTATCGATAGAAAACGACAAAGGCCGCCGCTACGATCGTTTTCGCGATAGAGTGATGTTTCCAATTCGTGATAAACGTGGTCGTTATATTGGCTTTGGCGGGCGAGTGTTTGGTGACGGCACACCAAAGTATCTAAACTCACCAGAGACCAGCGTATTTCATAAAGGGCGTGAACTCTACGGCCTTTACGAAGTGCGCCAAGCGCATAAGCAAATACCACAAATACTAGTGGTAGAAGGCTATATGGATGTGGTGTCTTTAGCCCAATTTGAGATTGACTATGCGGTTGCCTCACTAGGTACCTCTACCACCCCAGAGCACCTACAAACGCTATTTAGAACCAGCAACCAAATTATTTGTTGCTACGATGGCGACCGTGCAGGCCGCGATGCAGCGTGGCGCGCCCTAGAAAATGCCCTACCGCATTTACGCGACAACGTAGAACTTAAGTTTATGTTTTTACCTGACGGGGAAGACCCAGACACTTTGGTTCGCCAAGAAGGTAAAGACGGCTTTGAACAACGCATGCACAAGGCCATGCCTTTATCACGCTTTATGTTTGAGCGTTTAAGCCAAGAAATCGACGTCACTACAGATGCGGGCAAAAGCCATTTAGCAGCCCGCGCCTCTGAGCTAATTAAGCCGGTCCAAGCTGAATTTTATCGCGAAATGCTCAAGGGCGAGTTGGCCAAATGGTTGCGCTGGGATAGTAACCGCTTAACTAAGTTTTTTGCCGCAAGCGACCCCAAGCCCCAAAACAAACAGGCCAACTCACTCAAAATCACCCCAATGCGAAAAGCTATTGCGATGATTTTGCAACGACCTGATATTGCTAATGAATTGCCGCCTTCAGAGCAGCTTAAGCAAGTTAACATTAAAGGCATGCCACTGTTATTAGCGCTCATTGGCGAAATACACAAAAAACCCGAGATAACCACTGGCCAGCTAATTGAACGCTGGCGCGAACAGCCTGAGCAAAAACATTTGAGTGCACTGGCAGGCTATAATTTAGAAATTGACGAATCAGGCTACCCAGACGAGTTGCAAGATATTATTGCCAGTTTTGTGGAGCAACTGCTGTTGCAGCGTTACGAGCAACTCAATGTTAAGTCACTGCAAGGTACACTTAGCGTAGAAGAGAAATACGAAATGCAGCAATTAGTAGTGGAATTAAAGCCTTAATTGGCTTGTTTAAGGAATAAACAAAAAGTTTTTGGTTAAATGCCCTTGATATAGAAATTTTAACCCATACTTGATATAATTCTTCGTTTGCGCTTGCAGCGCTTACGTTTATGGTTTTGCTAGCTTAATCTACTTCGGATGACATCTATGGAACAAACCCCACAGTCTCAACTCAAACTCCTTCTCGCAAAAGGTAAAGAGCAAGGCTACTTAACTTATGCAGAGGTAAACGACCATTTACCTGCTGATATCGTAGATTCCGATCAAGTTGAAGATATCATTCAAATGATCAACGACATGGGTATTCAGGTACATGAAAATGCACCTGATGCCGATGACTTATTGTTGGCCGAAAATACTACCGACGAAGACGCCGCCGAAGCGGCAGCCCAAGCACTTGCTACGGTAGAATCAGAATTAGGCCGCACCACCGACCCAGTGCGTATGTACATGCGTGAAATGGGTACCGTTGAACTACTTACCCGCGAAGGCGAAATCGACATTGCCAAGCGCATTGAAGAAGGTATTAACGAAGTTCAACGCAGTGTTTCTGAGTATCCAGAAACCATTTCTATCTTGCTTGAAATGTACGACCAGTACCAAGCAGAAGAACTAAAAATTAGCGATATTGTAAACAGCTTCATCGACGAAGACGAAGTAGCCGAAGCCGCACCAACAGCGACTCACATCGGCTCAGAGCTTGAAGAAAAAGATCTTGAAGACGAAGACGAAGATGAAGACGAGGAAGAAGAAGACACTGGTCTTGACCCAGAGTTGGTAAAAGAGCGCTTCGACACCTTACGTGAGCAGTACGAAAAAACTCACGCAGCTATCGAAAAGCACGGCCGTATGTCTGCCCGTGCCACTAAAGAGATTTTTGAGCTAAGCGAAATTTTCCATACTTTCCGCCTAGTGCCAAAACTGTTCGACAAGCTAGTAGCCAGCATGCGTACCATGATGGAACGTGTGCGTACTCAAGAACGTCTAATTCTTAAGCTGTGTGTAGAGCAAGGCAAAATGCCAAAACAAGCATTTGTAAAAGCCTTCTCTAAAGACGAAACCAGTGAAGAATGGTTTAACGAGCACAAAACCTCTGCTAAAGATTACGCCCCCGCGTTAATGGAAGTAGACGAAGAAGTGCGCCGTTGTATCTTCAAACTAAAAAGTGTTGAAGAAGAAACTGGCCTAACCATTAACAACATTAAAGACATCAACCGTCGTATGAGCATTGGTGAAGCAAAAGCTCGCCGTGCTAAGAAAGAAATGGTTGAAGCTAACCTACGTTTGGTAATTTCTATTGCGAAGAAATACACCAACCGTGGTTTGCAATTCTTAGACCTTATCCAAGAAGGTAACATTGGCCTAATGAAGGCCGTAGATAAATTTGAATACCGTCGTGGTTACAAATTCTCTACTTACGCAACTTGGTGGATCCGTCAGGCTATTACTCGTTCTATTGCGGACCAGGCACGTACTATTCGTATTCCGGTTCACATGATCGAAACCATTAACAAGCTAAACCGTATTAGCCGTCAAATGCTTCAGGAGATGGGTCGTGAGCCTACTCCAGAAGAGTTGGCGGAGCGCATGTTAATGCCAGAAGACAAGATCCGTAAGGTACTTAAAATTGCTAAAGAGCCAATCTCCATGGAAACACCAATCGGTGATGATGAAGATTCGCACTTAGGTGACTTTATTGAGGATACCACCCTGTCGATGCCAGTAGATGCAGCAACAGGCGAAAACCTCAAGTTTGCCACTCAAGAAGTACTAGCAGGCTTAACCCCACGTGAAGCTAAAGTACTACGCATGCGTTTTGGTATTGGAATGAACACCGACCATACTCTTGAAGAAGTTGGTAAACAGTTTGACGTAACCCGTGAGCGTATTCGTCAGATTGAAGCCAAGGCACTGCGTAAGCTTCGTCACCCTTCTCGTTCTGAGCAGCTACGCAGCTTCTTAGACGAATAGGTGAGCTAAACGGCGAATAAATAAGCGCTTAGTTTCAAACGCATAGACAAGGCTGACATGATTTTTTATAATCCAGCCTCGTTGTTTGAGCTAAGCTCGCAACACCCAATTTGGCCCTTTAGCTCAGCTGGTTAGAGCACACGACTCATAATCGTTAGGTCCACAGTTCAAGTCTGTGAAGGGCCACCATATACAAAGGCGTAGAAGGTTAATACCTTCTGCGCCTTTTTTTGTAAGGTCTGTTCAGCACACAACAAGCTATTGAGAGTAGCTGTTAACTGTCACGCTCAAACTTAAGCGTAATAGTGTAGCCTTGTGGTGTTAGTTATTATCTAGGATTACCAGCAATCAGCCATCTTACAGAGCTTTAAACCGGTAAAGGCTGATGATTTTTTACTTCACGTATAGCAAAGCTACTATCTAACTGGCTTACCATAGTTAAGCGTTGTAGCTCCCTCACCCACTTTTCATAGGCAGCTAAGTCTGCGGTTAATACTTGAAGCAAGTAATCAAAGGCGCCTGAGACAGTATGGCAACTGACCACTTCCGGCATGTCTTTTACTGCCGCTTCAAAGGCCATTACCGGTGCATCTTGGTGTTCCTTTAAACGCACGTGAACAAAGGTAATAATTTGCAAACCTAGCTTGGCTTTATTGAGGTGAGCGCGATAAGCCTCGATATAGCCTTGCTGCTCAAGTAAGCGTAAACGCCTAGCTACCGGAGACGCCGACAAGCCCACTTGTTCCGCCAACTCGGCTGTAGTAAGCCGACAGTCTCGCTGAATCAAATGTAATAGCTCTCGATCAACTTTATTCATCTCATACCACCAGCAAATAAAACCAAAAATTATTTAAACATTAGCAAGCTGAGCTAACAATGAAGCCAAAAATCATGAGTTAAGCCTCCTTTAACCAGCCATCATTAGCAACAATACCTTATCTCCATAAGGATATGAATCATGGCAACAATAAGCCCCACTGCAAGCTTAGCTAACTTGCAGGTTATTCCACTCTCATGCACCCGCCGGCAAAGACGCTCAGGCTTTATTGCAGCGATTGCCACCATTGTTATTTGGTCCATTTACTTTCTATCTTTGCGCAGTAGTGCTTTGTCACCGCTTAGCGTGCTTGAAATAAGCTTATTTCGTTATGTCATTCCAGCAGTTCTACTATGCCCACTGTTGATAAAACGTTGGGCTAAAATTACTGGGGTAGCTTGGCCTTATTTGTTGGGGATGATTGCCGGAGCTGGACTGCCATTTTTCTTGTGCTCCGCCATTGCGATGTCTTATACACCCGTGGCTCAAGGCAGCACACTTGTGCCAGGTGTTGCTCCGTTTTTTGTTACTGCCATTGCTGTACTGGTGTTTAAGCAGCCCTTTGAGCGTTATAAGAAAATGGGTTTAACCGCCATCTTTGTTGGAGTATTGCTGCTGTTAGCTAACAGCTTTAGCCAATCCAGCAGCCAGCAGCTGCTTGGGCAAGCAATGTTTTTATGCGCGAGCTTGTTGTGGGCAATTTTTACTTTGTCTGCCCGCCAAAGTAGTCTTAGCCCACTAGAGACAGCAGCGGTAATTACCGTTCCTAATGCCCTCATACTTATAATTTATACTTGGCTAAACCCAAACCATAACTGGGGTGCAGGGCACGTTCCCTTTTCCGAGTTGCTCAGTCACATGCTGATTCAAGGTATTATTGTTGGGCTACTAGCAAGCTGTTGTTATAGCTTTGCCATTAGCCGCTTAGGTGCAGAATTAAGTTCGGCCTTGGGCTCACTCACCCCAGTATTAGCATCGCTGCTGGCCTTTTGGCTGTTTGCTGAAAACCTCGACCCACTAACAATATTCGGTATTATAAGCACTGTCATTGGCGTTGTGATTGCCAGTGGATATAAGCCGAGCAAAGTGCTTGCTTTACACCTTAAGGAATAACCATGTTTGCTAATCTTCCGGCCGCAAAAGATGATCCTATTTTGTCATTAGGCTTAGCCTTTAAAGATGACCCTCGCAACAACAAAATTGACCTAGGCATAGGGGTTTACCGTAACGAGCATGGCGCTACGCCGGTAATGAAAGCGGTAAGTATTGCTCAGCAACGTTTATTGGATCAGCAAACCACTCAGGCCTATATTGGCTTAGCGGGGAACGCCAGTTACAACCAAGCCATGTTAGGCTTATTGCTTAAGGGCACCGACGCTTTTTCACGGGCGATAGCCATGCAAACCCCAGGGGCCAGTGGCGCATTACGTTTACTGGCCGATCTTATCGCCAGTGCCAAACCGAACGCCAAAGTATGGCTGTCTAACCCCAGCTATGTGAACCACCAACCCATAATGCAAGCAGCAGGTTTGGATGTGGGCTTTTACCCCTATTTCGACCCTGTTAGCAAGCAAGTTGACGAGCCAGCGATGTTAGAGCAAATCGCTAAGCTAGGGCCCGATGACGTATTGTTATTACATGGTTGCTGTCACAACCCCACTGGCGCTGACATCTCTTTTTCTGCTTGGCAAAGCATTGCTGAACTTGCACTCAAAAATGGCTTTTTGCCTTTTGTTGATTTGGCTTACCAAGGCTTTGGCCAAGGTTTAATCGAAGATATCCAAGGCTTACAACACCTCTCTCAACAAGTCCCGGAGCTGCTGATTGCCAGCTCAAACTCAAAAAGCTTCGGTTTGTATCGTGAACGCAGTGGTGTAGCCATAGTAGTGGGAGAAACCTTACAACAAGCCACCAATGCCCGCGGAAAACTATTTGAGCTAGCACGTCGCAGCTACACCATGCCACCCAACTGGGGCGCAGCTATTGTGGCCGAGATCCTAAACGATGCTCTGCTAAGCCAACAATGGCAGCAAGAGCTAAATCAAATGAGCCAACGCATGCGTGATTTACGCCAATGCTTAGTGCAGGAGTTTGCCCTGCAATCGGGCAGCGAGCGCTTTAGTTATCTAACCCAGCATCAAGGCATGTTTTCGTTAACCGGGTTTAACCAGCTACAACTTGAGCAACTGCGCGAGCAGCACGCTATTTACATAGTGAGTGGTGGCAGAATAAACGTAGCAGGTTTAGCTAAAACCTTTATCCCACGTTTAGTGGAGTCCTGTTTAGCGGTGGGTGTTTAACCATGGACTCACCACGCTAATAAGCTAGACGACAACTCAGAAACAAATTAACTACTTCACCAAACTGATCTATCCGTAAGTATCTCGAGTAATTAATACAGAGACTTACGGAGATGATGGTGAGAGCATGAAAAGTTTTCTGATTGTAATTGCAGCTTGTTTAGGCTTAATCGGTTGTAGCCATTCTCCGTACTACAACCCCAAGTTAGGCGGTGAAATTAATCTACCTGGCAAAGAATATGACAGTTTCTTTATTGAGTCAGACTCGGGTAACCAGCTACATACAGTACTTGTTTCCGCCGACTCATTGAACAGCCAAGGCATTGTTGTTCACTTTCACGGAAACTCTGGCAACCTTAGCGAAACAGTAGAAAAGTACCTTTGGGTAACCGAACAAAACTACGACTTGCTACTGTTTGACTACTCTGGCTACGGCAACTCAAGCGGAGTACCCAACTTCGATAACCTAAGGTCAGACGCGAAAACTATATTCCGCTTTGTAGAACAACAGTTTTCAGCGATTCAAAATTATCAACTTATCTCAATAGGCACTTCTCTGGGGGGAGCAGTAATGCTTGATGGTTTATTGGACTCTCAACAACGCGAGTTGTTTGACCTCGTAGTTGTTGACTCATCTTTCCACAGCTTTCCTGAGGTGGCTAAACACGTGGTAGAGCAGAACAGTTTAGGGTTTCTTGGCTCTTGGTTAATACCATTAGTTATTGATACCTCTCACGACCCATTACCAAGACTTCATCTATTAAGTGATACTCAGATTCTATTTGTGCATTGCGAAAGCGACGCGTTAATTCCCTGGCAGTTTAGTGAAAAGATGTATCAAGGTAGTAAAGTAGAAAAGTCATTCGAGCTGTTAGAAGGCTGCAACCACGCTAGAACATTTACACCGGAATCGGCTTCAAACAGACCACTATTATTGAGTTACTTTGATGAGATATCGGATGAAAACATCCCGTTAGAATCTCTTTCCAAAATTGAAAACTAAGGGGATATCAATTCCATCGTTAGGTTGATAAAGATTAGCATTGGAGAAGTGCTTGTAAGACAAAGCCAAGTTCCAATTACTAGGCTGATGATTTAGCCCTAAACCAACCTGAGCTTGAAATGCAAAATGCTTAGCTTGAGTTCTAGTCCCTAAATTCTTCTCACTAAGATAGGTAGGTGCTAGCGCCCTAACAAAAAACCAAGGTTGCCACTCACCATAAGGGGTCGCCAATAAGGTTAACTGAGGATATAAAGAGACTGCGTGTAAAGAGCGATTATGTTCATAGTCTGTCCCCACATAGCTGTATCCAACACCTAGGCTTAACCATTGCTTTTCACTACGCTTATAACGATAGAACTCGTAGTCTAGCCCGACCGTGTAGTTGCGCTGACTAACTTCTGCACTTGGTTGAGGCCCATAGCCAACATTAACACTCATGAAATTTGTGTCATTAGCTGTCACTTTCATACTGAAGATTAACAGTAGTACTGCGCGAAAATAGAGCTGTGTCATCCATGATTCTCTTGTGGGAAGAGCTAAGGGGGTCGACATATTCGTCAACCCCGCTAAGGCTTATTTTTGAATAGAGGCTTTACCTAGTTCTGTTTGAATATCACCGCTAAGGTTTTTTACCCACCCCTTATATTTGCGATGAATATATCCAGAGGCTGGGTTGTATTTCATGTTGTCACTATCACGATATAAAATGTCATACTGCCCATCGTGCAACTTAATATCTACCGCAACGTAGTGCGAGCGCACGTAAATCTCTGCAAACATTAAATCTGCTTGCTCTTCTTTAATGACCCAATTACGTTTTAGGCCAGCCTTTACCATAAGTGATTTTACTTCATCTTGTGTCAGGTTATCCGGAATAGACTGATTCAATAAAGGCTTAGGCGCAACAGCCTTTTCGTTAGATTCAGCCATGACAGCTAGAGGGGTGAGAAATAGCGTTGCCACTATAGATAACATACTAATTGCGCGTATCATTTTTCGTCCTTGTTGTAGATCATTTAGGGTTATTCTGTTGGTAACTGGCACTTGATTAAGCTGTGTCCCCAGCCAATATTGTCTATCTGTTCGGCTATCTCTAAACCTGCTTCGTGAATACACTCAACAAAATCTTGTGCTCTATAGAAGCGACTGTTGCCATTGGCTAAACAAGTAAAATAAAGAGAAGTTGCATTTAAACTATGAGCACCGGCCTCATGGCTTTGTCTATCGGGAAATAATTCCAAGATATAGATACTGCTAGAGGTACTCATCGCCGATTTAACCCGGCTCAAAATAGATACTATTTCCTTTGGTGAGAAGCAATCTAAGAACTGGCTCATCCAATAAACATCCGCATGCTTAGGTAATTCACAGCTAGGATCCAGCATATTGCACGCCACACCTTCTATGCGGTCAGCAAAGCCGTGTTCAGCTGCATTTACTTTTGCCATTGCCAATTGCTGAGGTAAATCAACAATAGTCATAGAGACATCAGCATTGTAATCACAACACTTAATCGCCCACTTACCAGTATTACCCCCGATATCTACTATCTTTGAAGGTTGATTCGCAAACACAATTTCAAGCAACTTAGGGAATGCTTTATCGGAATAAAAGTGATCAAAGTTGAACCAGCTCTGCTTTGCAGGCTCCGGCAAGGTCGATAGGCCTTCGTATATAGTGTCCCATTCGCCAAGTTCTTTTAATCCCGCGGGAGTACCTTCGCTAATGGCTTCAGTAAGGTGTTGTAAGCCGGCATAACATACATCAGCTGTGAAATCCATGTTTGCCCTAGTCATGCCGTCATGCTCGATAAAGTAGCCCATTTTAGTCAGAGCATAAACTTGCTTATCTGCGCTCCAGGTCACCAGGCCTGCACTTAAGCCCATATCAAGTAAAACCTTAACGCCGTAAGTACTCACACCTGATAGTTGAGTAATATCTTCTGCATTTAAGCCTTTATCCCCAGCATCATCCAGTGCACTAAGAATTCCCAAATCTCGCAGGCTTCGTGCAGTGTGAAAGGCGACAGGAGCAAAAGCCAAACGCTGCGCCTGCTCAATAGCATCCACTGCTTTTAACTTATCTTTTGTATAAAAATCCACGTACTACTTCCTAATGTTTTCTTAACACATCCAGCGCTTGAATATGAGAGAGGTGTTTATTCCGCCGAAAGCAAAGTTATTACTCATAACAAAGTCGGTCTTTATGTTTCGTCCTGAGCCAGTAATGTAATCCAAGCTGGCGCACTCAGGGTCAACGGTATTAAGATTAACGGTGGGGGCAAACCAGCCACTGTTCATCATTTCAATAGCAAACCACGCCTCAAGGGCTCCACAAGCCCCTAAGGTATGTCCAAAAAAGCTTTTCATTGAACTAATAGGCACCTGCTTATTTAAGGCTTGATGCGTTGCGTAACTCTCTGCAATATCACCTTTATCAGTTGCTGTACCATGGGCGCTTACATACCCAATCTGCTCACCACTCACTCCAGCATCTTGCATTGCCATCTCCATCGCAATCTTCATGGTCGCGCTTTGAGGTTGAGTAACATGAGTCCCATCAGAATTAGTACCAAACCCCACCAACTCAGCATATATTTTGGCGCCACGTGCTTTAGCGTGTTCCAAGTTCTCCAAAATTAGTGTTCCTGCACCTTCGCCAATCACTAAACCGTCACGATTTTTTTCAAATGGGCGAGGAGTGTTTTTAGGGCTTTGATTTTGAGTGCTAGTTGCAAAAAGAGTATCAAACACTACTGCTTCTGAGGGGCATAACTCTTCAGCTCCTCCAGCTACCATAAGTTGCTGAGCTCCTGACTTAATGGCTTCGTAGGCATAGCCAATTCCTTGGCTGCCTGAGGTACAAGCACTCGAACTAGTAATAACTCGACCTTTTAGCTCAAAGAACACCCCTAAGTTTACCGGAGCTGTATGACTCATCATTTGGATGTAAGTTGTTGAAGATATTCCCTTGCAGTTACCATTTTTAAGCATATCGCCAAAATGCATAATCGGTGTTGTGCTGCCAATTGACGAACCATAAGAAACGCCCATTCGCCCGTCTTTAATCCTCTCATCATCTAGCAAGCCAGCCTGAGTTAATGCTAACTCTGTCGCTCTTGTTGCCAATAACGAAACACGCCCCATGCTTCTAACTTTCTTTCTTGGGTATTTGGGTAACTCATAGTCGTCAATAGGCGCAGCTAGCTTAGTATGCATATCTGAGAAGCGCTCCCACTCGGGCATATAACGCACTGCATTTTCGCCTAACTTAAGCTTCTCCTGAATGTCATCCCAACTTTCACCAAAAGCAGTAACGCCGCCCATTCCAGTAACAACAACTCGATGGCTCACGCGATGCCTCCATTTACTGAAATGACCTGACGAGTAATGTAAGCGGCATCTTTAGACATAAGAAACGCCACAGTACCGGCGACTTCTTCCACATCACCTAGGCGACGCAGAGGAATTTGCTTCTTAAGCTCGTCCAGTGGCAAATCGGCCATCATGTCAGTATCAATTAAGCCTGGAGCCACGCAGTTTACGGTGATTTTTCTTTTGGCCACTTCTAAGGCTAAGGCTTTAGTAGCTCCAATAATGCCTGCTTTAGCAGCGCTATAATTAACCTGCCCCCGATTACCCACTTCGCCTGACAGTGACGACAAAGTAATGATTCGACCACCTTTTCGAGTTTGAATCATCGGCATAAGCAATGGGTGTAACACGTTATACAAGCCATCTAAGTTGGTATGTATAACACCATCCCACTCTTGCTCGGTCATTGCTGGAAACGCATTGTCTCGAGCAATTCCCGCATTCAGTACTACCCCAAAATAGGCGCCGTTTTCCGCAATATCCTCATCGATAGATTGTTTAGATAACTCTCGTTGGCTGATGTCGAAAGGAAGTAAGTAGCTGGTAGCCGAGAACTCGCTAACAGCGCTTAAGGCTTGCTTTGCGGCTTCATGGTTGCCCCGATAGTTGATAACAACTTGGTAGCCCTCTTTAGCCAGTCGAATTGCAATTGCCCTTCCTATACCCCGGCTTGCTCCCGTAACCAATACGCGCGGTTTATCACTCATATTAACTTCCCTTAACAAACTCAACCGCATTTTTTGGTTGATAAACATTCAAATGTGCACTGGTCAACATTGAGCCATCTTCGTCAATAACTTCACATGCACAGACCGCTAATCCATCTTCTTCGGCGTATATTCTTTCTGCTGATATGGTCAGCTTTGTGCCCAGTGAAAACTCACTACGTTTAAGCTGACATTTTCGAGTACCGATAAGAAACCCAACCTCAACTTCTTGCTGTTTAGCTTTAGCCTCTAAACCAGCCAACGCTGCAACAGCTTGAGCCATATATTCTATTGATACATAGCTAGGAACAGCTTGCTTCAAATCATTGAAAAGGTGACTATTTTCGCCGATCTCAACTTCACAATAAATTTTATCTGCCTGCCAGCTTACTACTCTATCGAGAAGAATCATCGGTGCTGTGTGAGGTAATACTTCAGCAATGCTTGGTAAGGGTTCACTCATTTTCAATATCCTTAAGGCCTAGACATACCACGGCATTGCTCCCACCAAACGCAAACGAATGGCTTAGAGTCGTACTTATTTTTTTGCTTTCTACGGTAAGGGTTTGTTCAAAAACCAAATTAATTGAAGGCAGCTGAGGGTCTAAAGCATAATCAGCATGCATTGCTGGTATTTGCGATTTACCATTAAACGTTGAATTTAACAGCAGCCAGCATAAAGCGTTTTCTATAGCGCCCGCAGCTCCCAAGGTGTGACCAGTTTGATGCTTAGTCGAAGAGCAATATGTAGCATTGCCAAAAACTCGCTCTACCGCTAATGACTCCATTCGGTCATTCAACGGAGTCGCTGTGCCGTGCAAGTTAATATAATCAATTTGAGCGGGCTCAAGCTCGGCCTCTTGCAACGCCGCCAGCATGGCGCTTTCGGCTCCAAAACCCTCGGGCTGAGGGGCCGACATATGATGAGCATCTGAGCTCTCTCCTACTCCCAATAAATTCACCTTTGCAGCTGCTTTAGTCATGATGAATAATGCTGCACCTTCACCAATGTTGATTCCATCTCTAGCTTCACCAAAGGGTTGAGCATCATTTTTAGCCACTGACTCTAGGGCAAAAAAACCATTCAAGGTTAATTTGCACAAGCTATCAACTCCTCCCAAAATAACCGCGTCGGTCAAACCACTAGCTAAAAGGTTTTTAGCTGAAGAAAATACCTTCGCACTTGATGAACAGGCAGTTGAAATACAATAAGCAGGCCCCGTTAAACCAAGTCTCTTGCTTAGATAGAGAGACGGTGTACCCATTTCTTGCTGGGCATAATGAAAGGCGTCAGGAAATTGCCCATTTAATCGCTCAGATAAAGCGCGCTCGCCTTCGGCAACGCCTGAGGTGCTAGTTCCCAATACCACCGCTATTCGTGAGCGGCCATATTGCTCAATAAGTTGTTCTACTTCATCCTCAATCTGCTGCAAGGCAGCTTCAAGTAACTGATTATTTCTACTAGCAAGCTGCGGAAAACGAACATCACAATCTGGCAATTCAGCTTGCACCGCACCAACAAGTACTTGTTCACCCGGAACTAAATCGCTACGCAGTTGGCATGTATCTTTTTTCCCAGATAACCAATTCTCCCAAACTTGCTGTTTATTGTTACCCAATGCACAAATCACTGCCATTGCAGGTAAACCATACGCTTTACTCATGGTGATGCACCTTAAGTGTAGAAATTTCAATCTGATAGTTTGCAGTAAGGTTATTAATACTCACATCGCTATGCCATTGCTTATCACTTTGATAAAGCACTACCGCGACAAGCTCATCATCTAGATACAACTTTCTACAAGATAAACCTTGCTGGCATATTGTTTGCTCAACCATCCAGCCTCCACTAGCAAGTTGTTGGTTTAAACGAGGCACCGGCCAGTAAACTAATTGCATATCTGCCAGTATTCTTTTAGCTATTCCATCATCAACTAAGGGAATGTAGTTCTCTTTTACAAGCTTTTTTCCGTCGTATTCAAGTTTAAATAGAGGTGTAGAGAATCCGTCAAAAGCCAACAGTTCTAGAGCGTATGGCTTTATGTCCATGTGAACTAACATTTGTTGCTTCTTTTCATTAAAAGCGAAGCTCACAAGTTGTTCTACTGCGACTGATTCACCAAGTTCGGCTGGGGCAAGCAAGTCACGAGAGATATTGCTTGTGGGGGGCGTATTGATAGAGCACCCCGTTAGAAATACAAGCAAGCCTAGCAGAACGACTTTTATCATCTTTCTGACTCCTTTGCAGACTCGACAAATAGAGGCGCAAGTAAGTAACTACAGGCGATACCACTCAATACCACCACACCAAAACCCGACAATGCGGGAGTGGTGCTTAAAGCCAGCAGACCAAAAGCCAGTAAGGTTGAACAAGCCGCCAAGCTAGTGGCCATAACAATTCGATAACTAGGTTTAGTACTAAGTTGATAAAATAAGGAATAATCCAAGCCCACTCCAAACACCAACAATAAGGCCAAAATATGAAATAGACTGACTCCCTGCCCTAACCAGCCCACAGTTGATAAAGCAAAGAGTACAGCTAGTGTAGGAGTTGCCAAACAACGTAAAGCTTTTAACTTTGGTAAACGGATAAGTAATAACGTACTAATGACCACTAACACAACCAACAAAAGGGTTGAAGCTTGGCTTCTTAACACATTTAAAGAGAGCGAAATTTCTGCCACAGGGTCGACAAACTCAACCCCCTCAATGGTTTGGGCCAGCTCTTCTAATTGACTCAGATTTTGAACATCAAAAAGGCTTACTATTGATGCTTGCTGTTTTCCATCGCTAAGCCAAAAATCTTTAAAAACATGGTTGGCAGGTGCCGCCAAAAATAGCTCAGGCGTTAAAACCATAGCGTCACTTACCTCAAACTTTCCTTGAGCTTTTTCCACTAGCGCTTCGCTATAACCCATTTGTTCAAATAGACTTGGTAGCTGCTGATAAAACTGCTGAACCAGCCGCCAATTATGCAGCTGCTCATCCACTGTTGGAATAATTTCACTTAAGCCCCACGCCTTACCCAAACCTTTTTGTTCAATCACAGTGCTTAAACGCTCAAGTAACCGCTGTTCTGTTTGTAAAACCCGTTCGGCACTTTGTCCTCTCACCAAGAAAAACTGGTTCGCTTGACCGTTTTGATACATCTCCATTAACTGCTTTTGCTGACGCTCTACCTCAGGAAAGCTTCCTCTTAACTGCCTGAGATCATTTTCGGCTCTAAGCTGAAGTAACCCGCTAGCAATCAAAGCCACCAATGCAACCCAAAACCACGCTTTAACGCTTAACTGTGTAACATTCCGGGACCATCTAGCCTTTGGCATTTGCGCGCATATCACAGGTGCTAACAAATATAACGATAGAGCAGCACCAAACAAGCCTGCGGCGCAAAACACTGCCATCTGCTGAATACCCTGCATGTTTACAAATAGCATCGATAAATAAGCAAGCACACTACTACAAGCACTTAAGCCTAAAGCAGGTGAGATTCGTTTTAAGGTTGTTAGCGCAGATACTTGCTTACCAGCATGCTCCGCAGAAAAGTGAAAAGAATAATCAATGGCTATACCTATTAAACTGGCGCCAAATACTAAGGTAAGCAAATGTAGCTGCTCAAAGAACAGACTTACCATAGCTAACGCCAACAATAAGCCGCCTAACAGACTTAGACAGGCAAGAGTTAAGGGCTTGATAGAACGAAAAAACATAAGAATGATTAAGCAAATCACAAGCATTGACGACCCGCCAATAGTGCTCATTTCAAATCTTGCTTGTTGAGTTGCTGCATTCGCATGAAACAACAAACCAGCTTTGAGCAACGAGGCACCTTCAAATTCCCTCTCAAGACTTTTACTGCTGTTATCTATCGCACTTATTAACTTACCTTGTTGAGAAGGTGAAAAGACGTTTTTGCTTACCAATAGCTCTATCAAGACCCAATATTTGCCTGCTGATTGAGTAAGTAAATAGCCATTATCATTAGAGAGGGACAAACTGGCAAAACCATCTAATTGTTCGAGGAATAGAAAAAACGGATCTTCAATAATTGTTGAAGAAGTAACCAAGCTTGCGGGAGACCACAACTGGCTCTGCGCTTTTGCAATAAGGGCAGCATAATCACCATCACTCAAAGCTTGCTTCTGCTGCGGACTGAGACGAGAAAACCTATACGGGTATAAGCTTTTGGAGATCTTTGCTCCTTGGTCTAGTCGTTGTAAAACAACCTTGTCAAAAGCTTCAGTTTGCTCAACCTTGTTTGAGAATGCCTTGGCAGCTTGTATCGCGGTAGCTTTGTTCTCATGCCCAACAGCAATAAAGTTAAGCCCTTCTAACTTAGTCTCTAGCTGCTGCCTAGCCACTAGACCAAGAGGATCTGCCATAGAGTCTGGCAGCATTGCCCTAATATCACTATTTACGCTAATCCCGTCACTTTGATGAACAATAACCAAAGTACTTACAGCAATAAGAACCAGCCAAATCAGCAAAAACCGTTTATTCATTTAGCCAACTTAGCTCCTGTTCGGAAAGCGCTCGCTCTTCCGATTTAACTAAATGAATAGTTAGCTGGTCGTCATTTGCTTGATGCATCTGGATACTGTTTAAAAAAGCAGAACCACGTAATTCAATGTCATTTAAAGCACCCTGCACCTTGGAGTCTTTGGGCATCAATTTAATCTGCCAACTACTTGCACTTGAGCCTTCTAGCAGCAACACCTCAAACTGCTTAGATACGGCTTGCCATTGACCAAGAATAACTTGTTGCATCATCGGAGCCCAAGCACTGAGCATGTGCTCCGCAGCTTCTGGGAGGTCTATCAGCTCACCTTCATTATCAAGCTGTTGTACTTTTTTTGGGGTTACAATTAGAGTTTGTTTGATTGGGAAGTGCTGTTGCCAAAGTACACCATTTTGCAAAGTGAGCAATAACTCGCCATGACTTTCTAGCGGCTTGTTCATTATCTTTAGCTGTCTTAGCTGAGTGTAACTGGCGCGATACTGCTCGCCACCTGACAGTGATATTTGTTGCAAAAACTCAGAGTCTGAATGAATAGGTAACCAGTTTTTCTCACTAGCCTGAAGACATGAAATACTAAAACTACACACTAAAAGCAGTGTTAAATAACTGTACCTAAGAAGCACTACGAACATATTCCCAACCTAGCCAATCGAGAGAGCAAAGCTTCTGGCGAGACAAAACACATTTCTTGATTGCTTAGATCGACCGCAACTTGAATGGTGTACCCTTTAGTCAATACCGCATTGGTGAGCTTATCTACAATCCGGTACTCTATCTTTAAGCGATTCTCAAATTCTGTAAGCCCCGCTTCTACCACCAATACTTGTTCAAAAGTACTGGTTTTTACATATTTAAGACGTGTATCGACAATAGGCCAAACGTAACCTGAAGCTTCCATCTCACGATAGCTATAACCAATTTTGTCCAACAGGGCACAACGTGCCTGCTCAAAGTATCTGAGGTAATTCCCATGCCAAGTCACCCCCATGGGGTCAGCATCATGAAACGGCACTGTTACTTCCACTTGGGCGTTGATTAACGCTTCCACTAGCAATACAACTCCCACTTACGTTGCTGTAACTGCTCAACAGTATTGCGAAGTTCTGTTTCTAAAGGTCGATCTTCTTTTACCAAATTGAAGTCTTCCATTACTTGCTGGTAGTTGGCACGAACTTCATCGTTCAAACTTTCCAGATCCAGCTCACCTTGTTGCATGCGGATAGTGACAGCTTGGTGCACCGCCAACCAACCGGCTGCAATAACTTGCTCTGTAAGTTCGAGTACTCGTAAGCAATCTCTTGCAGCAATAGTTCCCATACTGACTTTATCTTGATTATGACACTCGGTTGAACGTGAAAAAACACTGGCAGGCATAGTTTGCTTGAGTGCCTCAGCTGTCCATGCAGAAGCGCCGATTTGTACCGCTTTAAAACCATGATTGATACAAGCCCGCTCTTTAGATGCAGCACTTAAATTTCTTGGTAGCCCATTGTTAAATTTCTCATCCATTAACAAGGCAAGCTGGCGGTCAACTAGATCCGCCAAGTTAGCGACAGCATTCTTCATGCTGTCCATGGCAAAAGCTATGTGCCCACCATAAAAGTGGCCACCATGTAATACATGTTCACCATCGCCATCGATAATCGGGTTGTCATTGGCACTGTTTAGCTCAGTTTCTATAAACTGGCGCATAAAAGGCAGGGCATCCCTTAGCACACCAATAATGTGCGGAGCACAACGTATAGAGTAGCGGTCTTGCAGTCGCTCTGAGTTTCTAGGATGTTCATGATGATTTAGATCATTGCGGATCCATTCAGCCACTTGGTTTTGGCCCGGGTGAGGTTTAACCGCAAACAGTAGCTCATCAAAGTGATTAGAATTGCCTTTTAATGCTAGCGATGCCAGCGCGGTTATTCGACTAGAAACTTGGGTAAGGTACTCCGCCCGACGATAAGCCAAACAGGCAAGTCCCGTCATCACCGCAGTACCATTCATAATGGCTAAGCCTTCTTTCGGCCTTAAGCGAATCGCTTCTATACCCAGCTCGGCAAATACTTCATAGCTTGCTCGGCGCTGCCCCTTATAATAAACCTCTCGCTCTCCCATCAAGACAGCGGCGACGTAAGATAGAGGAGTAAGATCGCCAGAGGCTCCCACAGAACCTTCCGAGGGAATGACAGGCATTATGTCGTGTTTCATCAACAATTCGAGTTGCTGCAACAAACGATAGCTAACACCGGACTTAGCTAAGGAAAGAGAACTTAAACGGCTAGCCACCACTGCTCTAGCCTCATTAGGTTTTAACTCTTTCCCCATTCCACAGCCATGAAAACGGGTTAAATGCAGTGGCAGCTCTTCTACTAAATCCAGCGGAACAACAACGGTACAACTATCGCCATAACCAGTAGTTACGCCGTATATTGCACCATCTTCCTCAAGTAGGCGGTCTAAAAAATCAGCTCCCCGCTCTACTTTGGCGACATAGTCAGGACGAGTGTTTAAGCAAGCCAATTGCGGCCTTCTGCTCAACAGCTCTACTTGCTCTATAGTGATGGATTCTTGCCCAAACACCACTTTGGCATCAGAGTTTACTACTTGTTCAGCATGTTGCTGCGACGACGCGATATCAGCCTGAGTCATCGAATTTGTCCTTTAGTCACGGTGTCCTTGGAATCTGGACACCAAAAATCAAAAAAATTAAACCATTGAAGGGGGTAACGTGCGGCAAGTGTTTCTAAGCGACTCGCATAAAGCTCACTAGCTTGCTCTATTCGCTGCTTGCGTTCTTTCCTGTTTGCCCCCAAATTATCACTCACTTTGTCAAAATACATATGGTAGCGACCACTTTGCTGTTGCATGCAAAACAAACTAAATACTGGGCAGCGCAACAGAGCAGCAATAATAAAGGGTCCCTGTGGGAAAGGTGCCAGCTCACCTAGAAACGAATGGTAATTCACTCTGCCGTAACTATCTGCCGGGGTTCTATCTGCTGCGATGGCTACTAGTTCACCATTCTCCACATATTCAGCTAAGCGGATACCAAGGTCTGGTGTGAACTCTGAAATGTGAATTAAATTCAGTTGAGAATCTGGATTAAGCTCTGAAAGAACCTTGTTAAATTTATTAGCATTCTCTGTAAGCACCACAACATTAATTCGAGTTCGATATTCAGTCTCAGCTAGGGCTCTGCACATTTCTATGTGACCTAAATGAGAAGTTAGTAATACCGCGCCCTGCCGGCTTTGTAATAGCTCTACCAAGATATTTTTATTTGGGAAATCGACTTCAGCTCGCGAGGCTTTTTGCGCCCAAGCGTCTAAACGATTTAAAGAGGCATTACCAAAACTTAAAAAGTGAGCAAAGCTATTTACCCAAGTGATTTTATCGCTCATCGCACTATCTTGATGTTTAGCCACTTTTTGCAGAAATGCTTGTGAAGCATTACGTGTCGCCCTGCCACTCACAAAAAAATATACAATGGCTGGATACAACAATAATTTAGCGAGATAACGTCCACCCAACCGATAACCTTTAAGCGTTAGCTTTAGCCCCCACAAACTGCCCCTTTCTGCCATAGAGGACCAGTGAGCTTGTTTGCGTTTACGCCAAATAAGCCTAGGTAAACGAAATAACATGCCAAAAAACAACTTGGTATGCATCTTACTAATCAGCCAATTGTCTTCCCAGGGCTTAAAATGACTAAGCCCTTGTTCAGGGTAAATCACTTTAGTTGGCACTTGAATAATTGGTGTTGTTTGCCAGTAATGTCTCACAAGAACTTCAATATCAAAATCCATGCGTTTGCCTAGATTTACCGAGTTAAGTAGCTTAACTGTTGAATCAAGAGGATAAACTCTAAAGCCACACATACTGTCTTGCAGCTCCAGGCTTAAAGTTTCTATCCATACCCATACATGAGTGATATATCTGGCGTAGTAACGTGCTTTAGGCACAGAGGCATCATACTCAGGCACTCCCGTAACCAACGCATACGGGCTTGACTTAGCTAAGTCTAAAAATCGATTTATGTCTGCCAAGTTATGCTGGCCATCGGCATCAATTTGTAAAGCATGGCTGTAACCCAGACTAGCAGCTTGACGCAAGCCAGTCATAACCGCTCCACCTTTACCTTGGTTCTGCTCATGCCTAAACAATTGAACATGTTCAAATTGATTAGCTAATTGAGATAAGTAATCTGCAACGCTTGCATCGCTATAATCATCAACTAAAACAATAGGCAAAGAGATACTAGTGATTGTTTCCGCAATTGCATTGGTGTGGTTGTAGTTTGGGATAACCACACAGGGCTTAAACATCAACAGCCCCTAGAACTACTCTTCCACTGCTATACTTGTTGTCTTCATCAAAGTAGTTAAAGTAAAGTTTACTTTTCTTTTCATCAAAACGAAGAGACAGTTGAATGCTGCGATCTGGTTGCATTACATGTTGATATTTCAGCACTTCTAAGGCAGAAACTTCATTACTAACACCCAAGTAACTTGCAGCGAACTCAACAGCCCAGTGAAGTTGAGCCACGCCAGGAACAACAGGCAGATTGGGGAAATGACCTTGTAAACAAGGTAGCTCAGAAGCAATATTCAAGCTTAAGGTAAAAGTGTCATCAGTTTGCTGAACAAGTTCAACACTCGGCCTACCAAAGTCCTTCATGTAAACAACGACCTCATTTTTGCTAGTTGACGCTTACCTTGTGAGTTAACCATCAAATTGTCTATATAACGCCACTTTCTAGGCAATGTCACCGTCTCAAAATAATCAGCTAAATACATACGTAGTGTTTTGTTCACCGCGTGTTTGCTCGCCTTTAATTGCTTTAAACCACAGTTGTTTAGAACAACAACAGCTGCAATACAATCGCGAGAAGAAGATAGTGTTAGTAAATCACACTCTATTACCCATTGGTGTTTTTCCAAGAGTCGAGACATCTGATCCAAACAAACACGCTTTTCAGCAATTTTAACAATTCGGTCTAAGCGCCCTAAGAGCTTAAATCCATCGCCACTTTCTTCAACCGCATCATCCATCTCATACCATCGTTCTAGATCAACTAAGTATGGAGATCTAATTTGCAAAGCATTGTTTGCAGATACTCGCCATTTAATACACTGAAATACCGACCAGTGTTGTTGAATGAGCTGATTTCTATAGGCTACCCCCCCTGTTTCACTGGAACCAAAAACTTCAGTCGGCGCTAGCTGCCATTGTTGAGCAAGCAACTTAACCGTCTCATCTTTTAGAGCACCACCAGAACTGAAACAGTATTTCGGGCTGTTTTCTAATGGCGCTATTTGGCGGCTTAAGTGTTCTAAAAAAGAAGGGCTCGATACAAAGCTAATGCTTTCTTTTACTGCAAAACGGTAGTCTTCGATATATTTAATCGGGCGAACTTGCCATACTCGTTGTGAAAGCAAAGGCCAGAGAACAGTAAATAGTAAGCCGTAAATATGCTGATGGGAAACGCTGCCACAAATGGTGGTTTTATCTACGTCTTCGCCAAAGCAGCTTTCCAGTGTTTCGACCTCAGCTTGCAATTGTCGCCATTTTTTTACCACTAGTTTAGGTTCGCCAGTACTTCCCGAGGTATACAAAAATATCTCTTGCTCAGAGCCTACATCTCTATAGATATCTTTATAATCTTTTGTTTCAGATAGGCTTTTATAGTCGGTATACACATCTGGTTCATGCTGGCCTACATTTCTGTCTGCACATACCGCATCGAGCTCTTGCGCGAGCTTCTTAAGAGTTTCAACTTGAAGATTTGGCGGTAATACTGGTGTTTTACCGGCCAGTAATAAGGCAAAAAAGCAACAAGAAAAATCAAAGCTGTCATCAGCAAACAATAACCAATGTTGATAAGGCAAGGCTTCTATTTGTTTATACTTACTGTAAACCTGTTCCCACCAATCCTGATTCGAGAGTTCAGTATCGCGGATTGCGGTGGTGTAAGTGATAGAAAGAGGAGGGAGGCTAATCTTATTCATTGTATTGTTCTAGTTTCGAAAGCTTTCTATAAAGCCATTCTCCAATTAACAAACAGCCCATCAAAATGTAACTAATGAATCCGTTGTATAAAGTCCATGCCTCGATGCTGCCCATGAAAATAGTCCAAGCACTCACCGTGGCATTTAACATAAAAAATGCCATCCAAAGTTTGGTCAGTTGCATGAAATAAGGCCTAGCCGCAGCTGGAATGTTTTTTCTTCCAAGTCGGGCAAACTTTTCAATCATTGGCTGCTCACTGCGAAGACTAAGAGCAAACACTGCCAACAAAACTAAATTAACCAGTAAAGGGTATAACTTAAACCAAGTTTGCTCTTTTGATAAAAGCGCAACAGCTATGAGAACGATACCCACCATAGCTAACACCTTTTGTTGTTGAAACACTCCTTTAGACCGCCATGTCAGCAGTAGCCTTAAACAAAAAGCGCCGAGTAACAAACCGCCAATCATTTGGAAGGAGTATAAGCTTAAGCCAAAATAAACAATCAGAGGGTAAACCGCTAATGCGATAATAACCAAGGCTCTAACAATGCGACTTACCATCAGTTTTTAAGCAGCATTACTAACTAACTGCTCTAAAGCGTCAATGACATCAGCCACTGTTCTAGCAGACTTAAACTCATTCGGTTGTATTTTCTTACCAGTTAGTTGCTGCAGTTTCACAACTAAGTCGACTGCATCAATACTATCCAAATCTAAATCTTGATAAAGGTTAGCTTCCAAAGAAATATCTTCCTCAGCTACCTCAAACTCGCTGGTCAAGATGTCTTGTAGCGCTTGATAAATTTGTTCTCTATTCATAGTAACTTACGCCGCTTTTTTTTCTTGTTCAATAAACTCAGCCAGAGCCTTTACACTGGAAAAGTGTCTTTTTGTATCTTCAGAGTTGGCATCCAATTTAATTTGGTACTTTTTCTTTATCGCTAGTCCAAGTTCTAAAGCATCTATTGAATCTAAGCCTAAACCCTCTACAAATAGTGGTTCATCGGTTTCAATATCAGAGATCTCAACATCTTCTAGTTCTAGTGCTTCAATAATAAGTTGTTTAAGTTCCTGCTCTAATAAATTCATTGGCAGTTAAGTTCCTTGTAAAAATGTTGCTGTAAGTATCTAGTTAACGCTCTTGCTTTCCGTGAATCACTGTTTTCGTCTTCACAAACATCTTGGGCGAAAATCGTATCCCCTATATCCAACGAGAAATGCGGTTTTTGTGCCGGTATTGAGTACCAAGGCTCTGACTTAGTTAAAGTAGTAGGTGACACACGAATCGTCACAGGTAAGAAATCAACGGCACAGCGCAACGCTATATTTGCCGCACCTCGTTGCATATTTAGGTCTTCACCTGGGGTAGTTCGAGTCCCTTCGGGAAAAATAATAAGACTTGCCCCCTTGGCGAAGCTACGTTGACAAGCACTTAAAACTAGTTCGGGCTCGGCTCCATTTTTAATGTAGCCCGCAGCAGAGATAATCATCGACATACATGGATTTCTCCACAAGCTTTGCTTAACAATACAACTAGTCTCTGGTAAATGGGCAATTAACAAAACTACGTCGATAAGCGATGGGTGATTAGCAATCACCAGCTTCCCAGCAGAGTGCTTTAACTTCTCTCTGTTTGAAACCGAAACACTAAGCACTCCCAAAAACTGCATCATTTTTACAAATGACTTAAAAATGAAATGCACGACGAGTTGATTACGAGCTGTTTTATCTTTCGAAGGCAAGATGTACAACAGCGGAAATAAGGTAATAGAGAATAAAACGCCCAAAGCACCAAAGCTGAAGAATGAGAAAGCGGTCATTAATAAACGCCAATAATACCCCACTTGCTTACTCATCCTTCAAATCCCAAATCCACTTTTGAGCTTCTAACTCTAACTCAAAGTAATCTTCTGATTTAGATAGTGCAGCTATAAGCTGACTAGCTAAATGCCTAGGTGATTGTAACGAGCTATCGTCATCCGCAATTAACTTAGCATGCCAGCCAAATTCAGCAGCGGATAGGATACAAGCAAACGCCGCAAGCTCTTCTTGCTCGTCAGCGTACGCTTTATAAATTTCGGGTAAAGGCTCATCGACATAAACCAACAAAACCTTTTCTTGGTAGCAAATTGATTGACTAATAGCTTCAACAAAAGCCATTGCTAGAGAATTTCGCCCACTAGTGACTACCGTTGATGGCGCAGTATTCTTCTGGTTGATCGAATACAACCCGCTTGAAGTGTTATAAACAGACTGACTAAATTTCGCGGGGGACAAGGGTGAGCCTTGAGTAAGCTCTAATAGCAAATCTAAAGTGCGGTGAAGCTCACCATGGCGAGAAGAAAAAACGCTTCGAATCGCTCGGGGATTTGGAAGTATGTCTAAAATAACCCTCAATGCCATTTTACTTAAAAAACTAAAGCGTCTTCTTTGCATAGGGGGGATTTCAGGTAACTGGGGGGTAGCTGCCACACCATCGTTAATAGTGGAATTCCAACTAGTCCAACTTTCAATTTTAAAAACAGCGTCCATACTACAACTTAAAAAAATAAAATTAACGACAACGTTAAGTCACTCCATGTGACTTTATATTTACAACTTTTACTTCAATTAAAACCAGTCTAATTATTTCGATTAATTGTATCGTTTAAGCCATAAAAAAGCACTAAGTTTGGATGAAAACCTTAGACGTGAGCGATGGTTAAAGCATAACCTATTGGAGCTATTGAGTTTTTCAACATAAGTCCCTTATATACTCTCTGTTTACTGCAAACCACCGGTAAAGACTTCATATTGGATGGTGTTTGACAGGAGAACACCTTCCAAGCTGCTTCTTTTCTTGTCCACCATTGGTAAAACTCAGCTAAACTTGTCGGCTCAATAGGTTCTATAGAATGGCGTATTTCGAGCCACATTTCAGCATATGGCCGAGGTTTAATTCTTTCAATATCTATTCCACAAGGCACAAGGCAAGCCATAGCAGCAACATATTCACCACTATGACTTAAACTTAAATAAGCCTTTTCGTTTATTTCTTTATCAATAAAAGGCTGCCCGAATTTATTTCTTTTAATACTTCCATAAGAAATAGACTCATCAAGTAACGCACTCGCACAGTCAGCTAAGTTCTGATTACAAAATTGTTTAAACTCAATTCGCGTTAAATCATTAGGCACTTCGCTAATGATTACTTCATTCATAGTCAAATTAATATTTTTACATTAACAATTGGCATAAATATACACCCACCAAGAAACACTTACGTAACAATTAAAAACTAAGCAGGAGATTTAGCCTTGGCTTTTAAGGCTAACTCCAACTTATCATTGAGTGTTACGTTCGCTTGGCTTAGTTGACTAATATCTTGGTGCGCTTCAGCAATTTCTCGTTGTAGCTGACGATTAGCTAACTCACCAGCTTTTAGCTTGTCTTCCAACTCGTTTAATTGACCCTGCAAGTTACCACTGTCAATTTGAGCATCAAGGATTTGCTCATCTAACTGGCTCAAGGCTTGTTTAGTTAACGAGTGTCCCTGCTGCTCTTTACGGTAGTTAGATTCGAGCGTCACCAATTGCTGCTTAAGCTCTTTAAGTTGATGTTCCTTGTCCAGTAAGCGGCTATCGGTATCAGCCATGCTATTGCTTAACTCAAGCTGAGAGTTAGCTGCTGCAAGTTGCTTACGAATTTGATCTAACTCGGAAGTAGCTTCTAGGTATTTAGATTCTACTTTTTCTACTCGCTCACGCAGCTCTTGTTCTTGTTGCTGCGTTTTCTCTAGTTCTGGAAGTACTTGCTCTAGCTGAGCTTCTGCGCTTCGACTCACAGTATCTAAAGCCTGTTTATCACCACGCAACTCTTCTAGCTCTTGGTTCACAATCTGTTGTTGCTGAGTTAACTCTTGAATTGTTTGGGCATCTTCTAAACAACGCTGCTCTAATGCAATCAGCTTTTGAGAAAGCTCTTCTTCACGTTCCGCTGCGGCTGCTAATTCACTACCATCGGCAGCTTGTTCTTGCAGCTCAGAATGGGCTTGTTTAGCAGCGGCTAACTCTTGGCTTAGTTGCTCGACTTGTTCAGTTAGTTGCTGCTGCTCTTTACGCTGTTCGTCACTTTGCTGCTGTAATGTTTGGCTTTGCGTATCCTGCTCTTGCAATTGTTTCTGTTGTTGCTCAAGCCTTGTTTGTAGCTCTTGATTGGTCGCCTCTAAGCCTTGCTTAGTTTTCACCAAGCTAGTCATTCGTTCACTTACATCACAGTGTTCTTCGGTAAGCTGTTTGGTTAGCGCTAACTCTTTGTCTAGAGCTTCACTCATTTCTCCCAATTGCTTGCGCAAAGCCTGTTCCACTTCAGTTTGCTGTTGCTGGGCTTCTTTACCATTTTGCTGGTAAGCCTCTAGCTCTTGTTGATTCTCTTGTAGTTGCTGCTCAAGTTCTAGCTTTGCTACCTGCAAGGTTTGTAAGGTTTGTTGGTCATTTTCGGCTGCTTGTAGCTCAGCTTGAAGGCTTTGAACTTGTTGCTCAAGCTGTTGATACTGCTCCTGGTAGCTTTGAGTGCTTTGTTCGCTATCATGTAGGGCTCGCTGTGCGTCTTTAAGCTGCTGATCCTGCTCTTCACTTTGTTGTTTAGACTTATCTAACTCACCAAAAAGCTCGCTAGTTTTGGCTGCTGCTTGCTCTAATTTTTCACGCAGTTCTTGGCACTCTTGCTCGGCACTTTTTTGTAGCTTTGCGGCTTCATCAAGTTGCTGGCGGTGCGCCACAATAAGGGCCTCGCGGCCTTCTTCCCAGCCTTGCTGTTTTTCTTGGGTAAGCCGCTCGATTCTTGCTTCTGTTGATTGCGCCAACTGCACAAACCAATCATTTAGTGAATTAGCGAAACCATTCGGCAATTGCGCAATGGCATGTTGCTGCTGATAAGTTTTGGTTAGCTGTTTTTGAGCACTGGCTTTAGCCTGCTCAATAAGCTGCTGAGAGGGGGGCTCTCCATTATGCTCGGTTAAAAAATCCACCAAGAATGCTTCATCAAATGAGCCGCCTTCAGCGAGCATTTGGTGAACCAAGAAATCTATATTTTCAGCGTCCATGACCTTTCCCTTTGAGCTTGTTCGCAACAAACCCAACACTGCTATGTTGGTGGCAATCATAACCACCTATCACTATTGATTAGCGGCACTATACCAATCAGCCAATCTAAGGTGCAATCAACAGGCATTAAAACAGTTAAGGTAATCATACTATTGTGGTACTAACTGAGCTAAATCATGCTCAACCCGCAAAAAGCACGTCTTCAAAACAACTTAAAAGCGCAGCAATTATTTGTATTTACAAATCCATCACCTAATATTTAAGCTGAAAGGTTTATATTGAGTTATTCATTTAGAAATAAGATCAACAGTTAAGCTAAAGGTGACTCTATGGTGTTGGTATGACTGATAAAGATCTCATAAAGCAATTACAGGGCTTTCCTCTCGCCTGGCACTGGATTCGAAACAGCAGCCAAGTACATTGCGATAGACCTTTAATTGATGCCTTAGCTTACCCCAGCGAACAGCAATTAAGCTTAAAACAGCTAATTAGCCGTTTAGAAGCCGAGCAAATAACTTATTTGCAGCGGGCGATTTTTGATTCTCAGAACCAGCAACAAACTTTAGAGCTAAACCTGATTTTTAACATCAAAGGTAAACGCTATATTGGCCAAGTATTAATTTGGCGAGAACAAATAAACCAAGTAAACGGCTCCATCGAATTTATTCTGCCGTTACTGAGTAAAGCTGAAGAACGAGAGTTAATTCAAGAACACTTAAGCGCAGAACTCATTCCGGCGGTTATCTGCAATCAAAATGATACGATTATTTGGCTCAATCAAGCTGCTTGCACCTCGTTACAACAAACCAGTTACCAATTGCTTGCCAGTAAAGTGGTTCACTCCGATGCCGATGAAAACGGCAAGGTTAAGCACTACATTAAAAGCCTTGGTGGCCAGCGAGTACCGCTAGATGCTCGTTTAAAAAGCATCCATACTAACGCCCCTAAAAGACGCTTTACCCTTTATCAACTGGTTGCCGAATTAGCCCCTCAACAACAGCAGGTTTGGAATAGCGAAGCTAAATTTGCTCAACAACTGGCACTGGCTCAAAAGAAACTATCAAGGCAAGAAACGTTAATCGTTTTTGCGCTAAAACTAGAACATCAAAATGAAGAAGCAAGCCTACGCCTTAAACAGCTATTGCTGGGTAATTTAAAAAAACTCAACCAAGCCATATCAATAGTTTTTTTAGGCAAAGGAGCCATTTCTGGCTTCTTAAGTGCGCCCAAAAAGCTACAACTTATTCAGCAACGTTTAAATCAAGCTATCACCCAATTGTTGAAACCCAACGATCAAGCCAGCTTGGGGGCTATGCAAAGCCAAATGGGGGTATCGGTAATGGGTATCGATGCCAGCAATAGCCAACAGGCTATCAATCATGCACAAAAAGCAATGATAAACGCCGAGCCAAAACCGCTAGACCAACTTGCCCAACAAGCCAGCTTTTTTGACTCACGCCTAAACCAAGCTCGAGACAAGCTCAATCAATCTGCAATTCCGAAGAATAGTAAGCCAAGTAATAAAGGCGACCTATACATCGATCTTAGTGACTAATCTTAGCCGCACGCACTCTACTTTTGATGATCCTGAACCTACCAAATAGTTTGCTATCTAAATACGGCAACTTATTAAAAAAACTCACTTTATTTACCACATGGCGCTATGATTAAAGACATTAAGTGCTATAACAAATATAACTTTATTGAAAGAAAGGCCAATGATGAAATTTATTTCCAGAACTCTCATCTCTTTGCTGTGTATATTCGCTGCTCAATCTCACAGCTTAGCTACCTCTCTAGAACAAAGTCCTTTCTACAACAATGGACCGCATTACCATCTAGACGACAAACTGGTAATGGGTCGAATCGAGTTCATTTACTATGCTAATGTGGATTCGCTCAAGGGAGTGGGAGTACCCGCTAAAATTGACACAGGTGCCGATACCACCTCGATTCACGCACTTAACATTAGCATTCAAAGTAGCAACCCCAAGTTTGCCGATTTACAAGGCGAAGCCTTACTTAAAAGCATCGCAGAAAGCTTTGGCGATCCAGATAGCGAATGGTGGCTAGACAGTTTTGATACGCCTGAGCGCAATATCAATGCCACGGTAAAGTTTGATTTAATTCACCCGCATACTGGTGAAGCCATTACTTTAGAGCGACCACTTGCTAGGCTCAGTGGTATTCAAGGGCGCGGAGACCACGGCATACTCTACCGCCCAGTAGTTGAGCTTGCTTTGTCGTCGGGTGATATTACGGTAAACACAGCGGTGAACCTTACCGATCGCAGCGCCTTCTCCTACCCCATCTTAATTGGCAAAACCTTTTTGCGAGAGCAAGCTTGGGTTGACTCGAGTTATGACTACTTGCAGCAAGAACCTGAAGCAAAAATCATCAGCAATAAAGAAACTGCCTATTTAGACGACCTTCCTTTAGCAATAAGTGTATCTTTGGCTAATCGACGCACCAGCCTAAATGCGGTGAATATAAAGGTAGATAAAGACAAGAAGCAGGTGAGTTTTGAAGCAGTAGGCAAAAACAACAAATCCAAAGCATATACGCTACCACTACTTAAAATGTTGAAAATTGGCGATAAACATCACCCAATGGTGAACATGCCTATTAGTATTGGCCAAGAACTAAAACATATAGAGTTATTGCTGCGTGATCGTTCTAAACGCTCTACTCAGCTGCGTCTTGGCACCGAAGCACTAAACCAGTACTTCCTCATTGATTTAAGTGCTGAGTTTTTAGCTGATAAAGCGCTTAAATCTGCCATGGACTTTGCAAATAAGCCACCTTTAATGATGAGCCCAGAAGAGCGGATCACCATTGATGATGTTACTTTTAAAGCCGAACCCTCTTTTGCTGTTAATACTTCCCTAATGAGGGTGAAAAGTTTAAAAACGTTAGAACGAAGCGAGCAAAATAAACCAATAGCAGCGTTTTCAGCCACTGACACCTATAACAAGGTTTATGTATTTGAACAGCCCATTGACCGCAACATCGTTGTTGGTGAAGTTACTCGTCCAGTAATCACTCCCCAAATTGCCCTGGCCGGCAAAAACTACCAAGCGGACATTGCACTAGAGCTAGCCAGTAAAGATGATCCTGAAGAACTGCTCATCGGCGAGAGTTTTGCTGATGGCCCGGTATGGGTGAATACACGTACCAACAATATTTTTGATAAAAGAGCGGTAATTCGCGCCGGTTATGTAGAACAAGCCGAAGTAGAAGGCTTATCGATTTCAGTAAAACTGGATACCGGTGCCGATGTCAGTTCGATGCATGCTGAGCAAGTAAAACGCTTTGAAAAAAAAGGCAAACCCATGGTGACGTTCACCTATCGCAATGGCGACGGTTTAGAGCAGGAGTTCACCCGAGAAGTGGTTGACGAAATGACCATTAAAGCGCGGGTAGGCGAAAAAGCCAACTCTCGCCCGGTTGTAATGATGGAAGTTAAACTAGGAAACGTAACAGAGACAGTACGGGTTAACTTGCAAAACCGAGAGAACTTTAGCTATAGCATGATTTTAGGTAAGAACTACTTACGTAATGGCTTTGTAGTAAGCAGCGACGGCCGTTTTATTCTTACCAAACAGCCATGATTTGCAGATTAAAACGGCCCGTGGGGCCGTTTTTTGTATCAACTAAAACTGATACTTGAGGCCAGTTTTATCCAAGGTTTTATAAATACCTCGCTGGCCTTTGGTGGTGGTTCCCTTCATGCCACCTTGGTCTCGTAGCTTCTGGCGAATTTCAAGCCATTCACTACTTCCCCAACGAGAAGACTGCGACTTAAGTAGCTCAAATTCTTGATTTAAACGCTCTATCAATTCTTCCCCCTGGAAGAAAAAACCCACTTCGTTATTGTAAAGTAACGAACGGAAATCAAGATTGGTAGTTCCTACAAAAGCAGACTCATCTACTACTATAAACTTCGCATGCAATTTGCCGTAATAGGTTTCGCCCCCCAAAGACACCGCATCAGGTTTACCTAATTGATAAAAGAAAATTCGAGGGTGATTAACTAAGGCTTGCCATTCGGCCGACGCGATAAACTCTGGATTATTTTCGTGTAAATCTAAATCAGACTCTAACCAGGTTTGGCGCATCTCTTCACCCATTAAGATAGACGGCACAGTGTGCATATCAATCACTGCTTGAGTAAAGAAGTTATCGCTACTTAGAACCGAGTTAGTAATGATTTCAATTTTGCGCTCAGGGTCTTTATTCAACCACTCTAAGGCCGTATTTACATCTTCTTCTAACACCCCTTCGTCTTTCAACAGATCAGACTGCAAAAACAGGTAGGGTGACACTACACGAATAGTCGTTAAGTCATTATCACCGTATGCTGCGCGCGCCAAGATACCACTAATTGAATTAGCATTAGCCTTTTTGTTGCTACTGTAGTTGCTCACTAAATCCGTTGAGCTTAAGTTATCAAGTTCATGAGCAAAACGAGTATCAACCGGAGAGAATCCTTCCTGTAAATATTGGTCGATGGTTTGGTAGGCCCCCGCAAACTCGACGTTCCCTTTAAGCTCTGCTAGCGAATCTAAAGACTGTTGCATCCTCGCGCTATAAGGAAATGTAATTGATAGGCGTTTATTGCCAGGCTTTGAGAACAGCACCGAGTAATAATACTCGCTTAGTTGTGCAGGAGAATTCTTTATATGAGCGTCAGCTAACGGACGAATAAGCACTTCTAAATCTTTAAAAGCATTAGGGTCAAGCTCACCATGATGGTCTAAACCGTAGTAATGCAGTGACACATTACGGCCACCGGTCATTACCCAAGCTTTATCTGGATAAGCACCATCAGCAATGAGTAGTTTGTCATGAGAACGCCGATTTGCGTCTGAACCAAACTGGGTAAGAGCATTAAACACTACCGCCTGAACACGTGCTCGATTGATGGTAACTTCACCATTGCGGGCCTTTACAAAACCAGCACTTTTAGCACACTCAATAAGGCCTTTTAGATCGCCATGTTCCATACTTAGCGAGCCCAAACTGTCGACCATAATGCGCACATCAACGCCGCGCTTTACTGCCTCACATAACGCCCCTAAGATGGCATCACCAGAAAGATCGGGGGTAAATATATAGTAAGCAAGGTCTACACTATGTTGTGCTTGTTCAATCAGGTGGATTTTAATGGCTAAACTTTGAATGGCCTCTTCGGTCGTGGAGCCAACAACTTTCACTGTTGCTGGTTGGCTAGGTAACTCAGATTCTGAGGCGAGTTTTAAATAGTCTTTTTCTAGCTCATCTGCTGCACGCCAGCGCCTATCTTCTAGTTGTTGGCTTGTCCACGAGTCTTCAATCGCATAATCTGGCGCGGTAATTTGAGCCGAGCAGGCCTGCAGCATAAGTGCTACAAGTACCAAACATCCCTTTTTAGTCATTAGCAACATCCTGTTGTATCAAAACTTCAATTTAGCTAGCAAAAGCCGCGTTAACTCGCTTAGCAAGATCATACCCTAGTCCGGCAACTTTACACTGGCAGCTTCATCGCTTCAAAGAATACATAGAACCTTAATAACTCGCTGTTTTTAAAAGCATAGGCTATTTTTATAAGAACATTTTTTAATCTTGAGAGACACCAATTAATGCGCTTTATGTTGGCATTGTTGCTATTGTTTAAAATCTTGCAAAGCCACAGCCTGCAGGCCGCTACCTATACTGTTTACAGCATCGATGCCCCACCCCTTACCATGCTTGATACGAAACAAGCTGGCATTGTAGGAGATGTGGTCATCGAAGCATTCACCCGCTTAGGACACCAAGTTTTACTTCAAGAAGTACCCTGGAAACGCGCCCAACGGATTACCCGCGAAGGCAAAAACATATTTATCATGCCTCTGGCTTTGCTACCTAGCCGCGAAGAGCACTTTACTTGGGTAGCTTATATAATGGATCTAGAGCGTAGCTTTGCCACCACTAAGCTGCGTATTAATGACTATCAACAAGCCAAAAAAACACTTAACAAGGTAGGGGTGGGTTTAGGTTCGGCGCAGGCTCAAATACTTAAAAACAAAAATTTTTTAGATAGCCAAATAGTGGAACTCAAAATAGGGCCAAGCACCGCCAAGATGCTGCAATTAGGCCGCATTGATGCTTGGTTTAATGGCACACCTGAGTCTATTTGGTATTGGAACCAGCAATTTCCCGAGCAGCCACTCATTATTGGCGATCCCGTTGTCACGAACTTATTATTTTTAGCTGCTTCTAAAAATACCGATGTTAAGCTGGTTCAGCAAATCGCCATCCAGATCCAACTTTTACACGACGAAGGTTTTGTTGAAAAAACCAAACAGCGTTACTTAGCCCCGCAGTAAGCAATAGCAATAAATGCTGCGCCACTTAAGACTCATAAGATTTAGACTTATTGATCAAAGGAACAATGCTAGCTCCTTGTACCAATATAGAAAAAACCACTACTGCATAGGTCATCACCAAAATCATCTCACGTACATCAATGTTCTTTTCCGGTAATACCATTACGCCTGCAGGCACAGACATGGCCATAGCCAAAGCCAAACCACCACGTAATCCGCCCCAGGTTAAAATTGGTAGTGACATGGGGTTGTACTTTTTAAACAGTGAAAAACCTAAATAAGGAAGGGCAACGCTCACTAAACGGCTTAGCAATACCAAAGGGATGGCCAATAGCATTAACCACAAATCTTCTAGATGAAAAACAAAGCTGATCAACACTAAGCCAATCATCAAAAACAATAGGTTATTCAAGAACTCTTCAAGTACATGCCATAGGTGGTCAAAGCTTTGTTTACTAGCTTGGGTAAAATGCTGCTCGCGGGTGATATTGCCGATATAGATACCCGCCACGACCATTGCCAAGGCGCCAGACACGCCCAATTGCTCAGCAAATACAAAGCCAGCAGTGGGAATAGCCAAACTCACCAAGAGCTCCAATGAATCATCGTCGGTATGTTTAATTAAATAATTGGCAACTAAACCCAAAACAAAACCATAAATTATGCCACCACCCGCTTCTTGCAAAAACAGCCAAGATATAGCGGGAACACTTAAGGTTTCATGGGAGAAAGCAATGCCAAATACCGACACAAACATAACTAAGCCGAAGCCATCGTTAAACAGGGACTCACCCTCCACCTGAATCGCAATTTGCTGAGGTGCATGCATTTTCTTCACAATAGCCAGCACTGCGATGGGATCGGTGGGCGAAATAAGCGCGCCAAACAACAGGCAATAAATAAAATCCAAGGGTAAACCGATGTAAGGCAATAAGCACCAGAGCAAAGCAGCCACCAAGAAACTCGATAACAAGGTTGAAAATAGCGCCAAAACAGCAATCTCCACGCCTTGGCTCGCTAAGTGTTTTAAGTTTATCCCCAAGCCACCAGCAAATAGCAGAAATCCCAACATGCCATGCAACAACAGATTTTGAAAGTTGATCGCATTAATAGACGCTATAAGCTGCGGCAAGTTTTCTAGTACGCCAGTTTCTCCCAGCAAGATCATTATCAAAGACAGGACAATAGAAGCAGCGGTTATGGTAATAGTTGATTGCACTGACCCCACTCGGCTATTGATATAAGCAATCAGCATAGCTAAGGCAGCCAAGTAACAAAGACTGTAATAGGTTTCCAAGACTTAAGTCCCTTTAACGGAGCAGTAAATACTGCCAAGTAGATGTTCTTTTATACCAATCACACTAAGTAAGTGAACAGAAATAACGCAGGAAAAATACTTGAGAATAAGGCAGAATTTTTCGATAAGTAGTTACTCTACAATCAAAAATTCTAACGCTGTTATCGAGTATTTTAACCAGATAGAATGAACAGTTACTTAGTACGGTTGGTATTAGTATAGGCAACACCGCTACTAAACGAGCAACGGTTTCCCCATGCGCAGCTACGCAAACAAAAGCTCTAACAGACGAAGCAATATTTCGAGAAATGAAAATATCCAGAGGTGAATGCCAATAGCCAACCTAAGGGTGTTGGCTATTAAAGATTGAACGGGTGTTGCCTAGGGTTAAGCTTGCATGGCACGTATTACTTCTAAGCAAGCGCCTATGGTGTGGTAGTCAATCTTTGCTCCGGGCCTTGCAACAAGTGGATCTTGTACCTGCCCCTCTCTACTTAATACTCGCCACCAAGGCTTATGTTGAGCCTCGCAGAAAAACTGCCAGCTATACTTCCACAGGCTGTCATAAGCGCTCCAATACTCCTGCTTGCCGGTTGCTGTTGCTAACAGCGCGGCGGCGGCAAAAGATTCAGCTTGAACCCAAAAGTATTTTTCATCATCACAAACACTGCCATCTGGGGCTATGCCGTAATATAAGCCACCATATTGGTGATCCCAGGCTTTCTCCATGGCAAAGCCAAACAGTTTCTCTGCACAAGGGAGTAACCACGCTGCCTTATGATGACGAGATAACATCACCAACAATTTTGCCCACTCGGTTTGGTGGCCAGGCTGGAAGCCCCAAGGGCGATAAAGGTTTTTAGGATCGTCGCGATTAAAGTCCCAATCCACCTGCCAATCTGCTTGATAATGCTCCCAAATCAAACCGTCTGTGGTGTAGCCTTGGCGTAAACAAATGTTTTGTGCAATCGTGATAGCGCGATGCAAATAACGTTGTTCTTGAGTAGCCTCATACGCAGCAATCATCGCTTCACAAGCATGCATATTGGCATTTTGGCCACGGTAATCGCTTAATTCGCTCCAATCGGCACTGGCTTCATCGGCGTACAAGCCCCATTCTGCTTGCCAAAAGCGCTGTTCCATCAAATCAAAGGTAGCGGCTAACTGTTGTTTGGCACCTGCTCGTCCCAGCTTCACGGCGGCTGAGTACATCAGCACTACAAATGCCAAACCATAACAAAGGTTACTTTTATCTATTGGGCTATCACCATCAAGTACCCAATTGTAAGCTTGACGTTGTGAGTCAAAATGCTGTTGCTCAACAAACTTAAAGCCATGTTCTGCCAGCTGCAAATACTCGATATTATTATCCAATAAACCAACATGGGCGAATATGTAAGCGAGTCGTGTTGAGCTCACCAACTGCTTAAGGCCTTTTTCTTCGGCTTCCCCATTAGCGGCAATGGCTTGAAAATATCCGCCTTGCGGGTCAATGGCATGCTGCTGATAAAACTGACTAAGCGCACTTACATGCTGCTCTAAAAACTGAGAACTACGAAAAACCGGAAGCATGACTACTCCTTGCTTTGAATGAATGCGTGAATGTCTGCAGCGCTGGGTAAGGCGCTCCATGCACCGCGTTTGGTTACGGCTAGCGCCCCTGCGACCACTGCCGCTTGTAAGGCATTTAGCAGTGGAGTTTGTGATTCAACGGCCTGCACTAGCGACTCCCGCTTACAAATGTTTTGCTGCATAAGTGAAGCCAGCCAAGCCCCGGTAAAGGCATCCCCAGCCCCGGTGGTATCAACCACAGTAACCTTGGGTGTAGCAAGGCTTGTCTGCCAATTAGCCGTTAGGAGCTGCACATCTTCAGCACCATCGGTTAACAGGATAAGGCTTACCCCTCGCTCAAAAAGAAATGTCGCTAAATCATCTACCTGGCCAAGTTTGCTAAGGTAATCCCACTCTTCTTGACTGAGCTTAAGCATATCGCTAGCCGCGGCCGTATCTATCACCCGCTGAAAAAGCTGCTCGGTGCTTACCCAAAGCGGCAAGCGTATATTCACATCAAAGCTTATCAGCAAACCAGCTTGTTTAGCTGCAGACAAAATACTAGAGGTGGTTTCTGCAATGTCATTTTCGGTAAGGGTATTAGAGCAAACATGTAATATACCCTCCTCTTCTAGCACCTGTTGTGGGAAATCATTTAGGCGCACTTTTAGATCTGCTGTCTCACTGCGTTGAAAGCTAAAGCTGCGCTCCCCTTCTGCGTCCAAACTCACAAAGGCCATAGGAGTGGCGTAGTGTTTGCTGCTTAACAGGTAGTCACAATTTACCGCTTGGCGTACGAGGCATTCTCGCAAGTAGTGCCCTGCGGCATCTTCTCCCACTTGCCCTAGCATTAAGGCTTGATGGCCTAAGCCAGCAACGGCCACTGCTACATTGGCTGGCGCGCCACCAGGATATTGCCCATAAATAGGAATATCTATTTTACCTTGGCGTTGAAACTCCAAAGGGATCCAGTCCACCAATACTTCACCAAAAGCCAGTAAGCGCGGCATAGTGTGTCCTCGTTGAGAATGGCTAGATAACGTTACACATAAAAATTGCAGACGTCAGCCGCTAAGGAAAAGATTGTGGCAGTTTCCCATGATTTTCCGAGCAAGGTCACGAGCTGAAAAAACTCACGAAATGAAATAGCAGAAATGCGCGTTTAGTAAGAAATTTTCCCACGTAGCTGCTTGGTTTGGCCACGCTGCGTTTTTTTATCCATGCGGCGACGCTGAGAGCCATAAGTAGCCTTGGTGGGACGGCGTTTTTTTTGTACAACCGCCGCGCTTAGGATCAACTCTTTTAAGCGTTGTAAGGCGTCTTCTTTATTTCGTTCTTGAGTACGATGACTTTGCGCCTTAATGATTAATACACCGTCTTTGCTTATGCGTTGATCGTTGAGTTTAAGCAAGCGCTCTTTATAAAATGCAGGCAAGCTTGAATGGGGAATATCAAAGCGCAAATGTACCGCGCTAGAGACTTTATTTACGTTTTGCCCGCCAGCACCTTGAGCACGAATAGCGCTAAGCTCAATTTCCCATTCACCTAAACTAACGGTATTAGATATTTCCAGCATAATTTATTAGTAGCCTGTGCGCCTAGAAGTGGTCATTGTAACAAACTGCTGTAAGGGGCAATACCAAAGTATCAAGCCTTAATGGCCACTATAATGTTTAACGGCAATTAGCGCTTTTGTGGCAGTAAACAAGCGGAGCTTTCACTAAGCATGAGTTCAAACTCATCATGAGGCAAGGGTTTAGCAAACCAGTAACCTTGGGCAAAATCACAACCGGCTTCGCGCAGTAAGTTAGCTTGGTGCTCTGTTTCAATGCCTTCTGCAATAACATGAATGCCCAGTTTGTGCGCCATCACTACAATCGCTTTACACACAATTAAGTCATCACCGTCTTGCTCAAGGTTATGAATGAACATGCGATCAATCTTGAGATATTCAATATCAAATTTTTGCAGGTAAGCCAGTGAAGAATAGCCGGTACCAAAGTCGTCTAAGGCTACCTCAACGCCAGCCTTGCTAAAAGCTAATAGTTTTTCATTCACTACTGGGCTGTTTTCCATCAGCAAACCTTCGGTAATTTCCATTACCACATCGGCGCTAGATAAACCCGCTTCCGACAATTCGTTTAGCCACTGATTAACATCGCACTCAGCTTCATAATATTGTTTGGGAGAAGTATTAATACTTAGTTGAATTGGACTTAAGCCGCGTTCTTTCCAGGCTTTTAGTTGAGCAACCGCGGTGCTAAATACCCAATTGCCTATTTCTACTACCACTCCAGTTTCTTCAGCAACATGAATAAAGTCACTAGGGCTAATCCAGCCTTGGCTAGGGTGTAACCAGCGTACTAGGACTTCTGCCTTAAGCAGCTCACCGGTATTCAAGTCCACAATTGGTTGGTAGTGTAAATGCAGCTGCTTTTTAGCGACCGCTTGGCGTAAATCGTTTGCTAACAAACGGCGTACTTGAGCCTGCTCCTGCAAGGATGCAGTGAAGTAACTTAAACGGTTACGCCCCTCTTGTTTGGCCACATACATTGCTTGGTCGGCATGTTTTAGAAGGTCATCAATTTTCTCGCCATCATTTGGCGAAAACGCCACGCCAATGCTGGTTGAAATATACACCCGCTCAATGCCCAGCTGGAACGGTGTGCTCAAGGTCTTAAGTACCGCCTCACCCAGTTCCGCTACCCTGCTACCGTCACCGGATTCTTTTAGCAAAATAATAAACTCGTCGCCACCTAAGCGGGCCACATGTTCACCTTGCAATATACAATGTTGAATACGCTGAGCAGCAATTTGCAGCAACATATCGCCCATGTCGTGACCCAGAGTATCGTTAATGCCTTTAAATTGGTCTAAATCCAAAAGCATTAAACTCACGCGCTCGGTTTCTAAACGCGTGGCTAAGGCATCACTAAGAAGCCGATTGAGCATACGCCGATTAGGTAAGCCCGTAAGTGGGTCAAAGTTTGCTTGCTGCCATACTTGTTCTTCGGCCTTTTTACGCACCGCCACTTCTTTGCTAAGAGCCGCAGTACGCTGCTTAACTCTCTGTTCCAACAAGGTCCTGCTGGTATAAACCTCACCAGCCATGGCATTAAACTTGGCAATTAACGCGGCAATCTCAACCGGTATAAACCAGCGTTTAGGGTTTACAAACTTGCCCATCTCACCATGAGAAATACCTTGAGCAGTATCTACTACTTGGCTAATTGGCCGCACAATCATACAGGCCAAATACCAGCTAATTACGCCCACCACAAATACACAAAGCAGGCTGACAAAAAAAGCATAGCGCTGCAGTTTTAACGAGTAGGCCTGAAGCTCGGTGAGGGGTTGAGGAACAATAATCCCCCAGCCAGTATTTTCGACCTTGGCGTAACCAGCGATCATGTCGGCTTGCAATGCGGGTGAATAAAACTCGCTCACACCAAAACTGTTATCTCGCATCAACACAACTGGAGCTAAACCAGAAAGGTCTTTCGCTCGAATACTCCACTGCTCGTTAGGGTGCGCTAAAACTCGCCCGTATTGATCAAAAATAGCCACATGTCCTAGCTCACCAAATCGCACTTCAGACTGACTTTCTAGCAGGTATTGGGTACCCAAAGCGCCCATCAAGAAACGATCTTGGCCTTGGTAAACCGCTAAAAAGATGGTCGGCTGAGGCACCCCTTCTACCACTACCCCACTAAAATACACTTGGTTTTTGTTTGCTCGAGCTTGCTCCATAGCTACTTGAACCTGCGCTGGCACACTGTTGAAAATGCTTAAGGTTGATTCGCCATAAAAGAAGCGTTGGCCTCGCCCTTGCTGCCACTCAAACAAGGCGTATAAGTTTATTTCTTTAAGTAGTGGTGATAAATCATTGTGAAAATGTTCAAGGCTGATTTGCTGGTTAGCACTGCTAAAAATAGCCGCTGTATCGTTAGCATAACGAGCCAGTGCAGTACTTAGATTGCGCGCGATAAGTAAGTGCTTTTCATGCACTGTGGCGGTTTCATTTTGTTGAACTTGATGCTGAACCCAAGAGCTAACCATTAAGGTCGGCAGCAAAGCCGCAAACATGCAAATAACAAACAAAATATAACGTAGAGAGATCCGCCGATTCATCCTTGAGCCAGATATGTTAAAAAACAAACGCCGATTTTACATGATATTCATCCATATATGAGTTAATTTTTGCAAAAACAACGCTTAATTGAGCAAGCACTTTTAGCGCTATGTATTTATGCTCTACTTAAGTAGCTCACAGCCCAAAGGTTTAAGGCACTTATTTAGTCTTTTGCAGATAAAATTTGGCTAAAACTATTCGCTGCTATGTGGCATCAAGCACCTCAAATAGCCTCCCATATATGAATCAATAAATCTGATACATATTGAAAGCTTAACAAAAGTGCATTTATTAGCTAATTGAAACCAAGCTAAGTATTTTAAAACTGCTTACATTCAGCCAAATTCGCCCCATTCAATGCTTAACAAAGCCTTTTGGGGGCTAAGCTAAACCGCTATAGCAGCCCTTAGGGCAAACCAGCACTTGCTCAAACACTCTGTCAATCAAACATGAGAATACTTAAGCTAAAAGCCTCCTCCTTAACAAAAGAAAATAATCATCACAAAAACAAAAACTTAGATAGTCCATCATTTTTTATGATACCAATATGAATAGCCCCGTACTGGCAGCACAATCGAAACAATCAGCCTACCTAGCGAACATTGATATCGCCACAAAGCTCGCCAAAGCACGCTTTACCGGCTAGCCATAATCCAGTTAAGCCCTTGTTTTTTTTGCTAACCATAACTTCTACCCCTTAGTTGCCTCTATTGGAAAACAGCAAATTCAGTTTTAAGGTCTTACTTGTTAGCTAGGTAAGTGATAACTCAGTTTGTAAAAGACAGTTAAAGAAGTAGGCTCTACAAGCAAAACAGCATGAATATAGGACAGTAGTTTCATTAACTATCTGTAAAATAGCGATTAAAGCTTGTTCTAAAAGCTAGATTTGTTGATTTCCGCCCATAAAAAAGCAGCTGCGTAAGGGCAGCTGCTCATAAGAGTAATTTATATCAAGCTAGCATCACTAGCCTACCAATAAAGCTTACGCGACTGATTCAGCCACCTCAGCTTGTGGCTCTTCTAACTTTACCGGGGCTCCCAAAGCTGGGCGTAGGGCTTTAAGTACTTGGTGACGTGTAACTACACCAACTAGTTTGCCACTATCTACTACTGGGAAAATTTTAGGACGGTAAACACTACTGTTACGTAAGCGCTCTTCTAAAGGCTGGTGAGTAGAGCTTAGCAAAACACCTGACTCAGATACTGGGTAAACTTGGGCAACATCAACACTCATGTACTCAGCTAATTTTAATAAGTTGTGATTAGGTGCCACGGTCATAATATCCTTTTGCATAATGCTTGCTACGGTTGTTGTACTTGGTTTGCTGTAATCTTCTAGCCACAGTTTTCTTAAAATTTCTAACTCTGAAACAAAGCCTTGTAGCTCATTGTTTTCGTTTACCACAACCGCTCCAGATAACTCTTGAGCTACCAGCGCGTCACAAGCACTTGCAATGGTCATGTCAGGGCTAAGTGCATTGTCGGCAGGAGACATGATGTCAGCGACTGTAATTGTTTTTAAGTTTTGCATAGTAGGTTCTCCAACAGGACCAGAATATTGATTTGATAAAACAGAAAATTTAGGACGTACAGGCTCAAGCTGACTACCGCGGCTATATACCGACCAGTAACCCAAGCCTACAATCACTGCGCCGCCAATAATGTTGCCGATAGTGACTGGTATTAAATTGTGTGAGGCAAAATTTGCCCAAGTTAGGTGCTCAAATGCACTTGCTTGAACGCCAACTTGTGCCCAAAAGCTAGGTTCAGCCCAGGCTTTAATTGCAATGCCGAGTGGTACCATGAACATGTTTGCCACTACGTGTTCGAAGCCGGTGCTAACAAACATGGCGACAGGCAATATCACCAAGGCAGCTTTAGCGGCACTAGTTTTAGCGCTAAAGGTCATCCATACGGCTAAGCACACCAATAAGTTACATAACATGCCCAGCATCACCGCTTGCATAAAGCTATGTTCCAATTTGTGTTGCGCTATAGATAAGGCATTAAGTCCCCATTGACCGTGATCTAACTGGTAAAGCTTTGCACCACTCACCACCAGTACTAGCAGTAAGGCGCCAACAAAGTTTCCTAGGTATACTTTGCTCCAGTTAGCTAGCATGGCGCGTGTATTAAGCTGCCCATTGGCCCGCGGAATAATTGACAACACGCTACTAGTGAATAGCTCACCGCCACATACCACCAACATCACTAAACCTAAGCTAAAAGCCAAGCCACCAAGTAGGCGACTAACTCCCCAACCCACTCCTGAAGATCCAGTAGTTACCGTGATGTAAAAAACAAAAGCTAAACCAATAAACACGCCAGCACTAAGCGCTAAACTCAAGGTTTTAGCAGTAGTATTAGTTGCCTTTTTATAAGCATACTGCTCGGCAAACTGGGTCATTTGATCGGGGCTTAGCGCGGCGGATGAAAGGCTCTCTTTAGGCTTTTCACTGCTTACTACTGTAGGAGCTGGCAATCGCTCCACTTGAATATGATTCATCTACACTAAAACCTGTAATAACAAGCAACTAGAGTCGCTAATGACTGAACGTGTTATTACAATATCGATAAAGCATTGGGCTGGTAAGCGGATAATTTTTATGAGCTATATCAAAACTTCTTATAGCACCTATGTTTACTATACTTAGCAGCTAATACAGCCTCTTAAAAACATTTCTGGAGTAAGCGATGCGCTATTCTTTAAAGCAACTTACCGTATTTGAAGCCGTTGCAACCCACGGCAGCGTAAGTGCAGCCGCCGACAAGCTCGCGCTCACTCAATCTGCAGCGAGCATGTCGTTGGCTCAGCTTGAAAAACTATTAGGAAAGCCCCTATTTGATAGGCGTGGCAAGCGGATGGTGCTTAGCCAGTGGGGCCTGTGGCTACGGCCAAAGGCCAAACAGTTACTGTTAGATGCCATGCAAATTGAAGAAGGGTTTGCCGAACAGCAGCTAGTAAGCGGCGAGCTGCAGCTGTGCGCTAGCCAAACCGCGGCAGAACACTTAATCCCGGATCTCATCAGTAATATTGATAATAACTTCCCTCAGCTACGCATTAGCTTTTCCGTAGAAAATACCGCTGAAGTGATTAATGGCTTAATTAACTACGATTACCAGCTAGGTGTGATTGAAGGACGCTGTGACGATGACCGAATTGCTCACCAAGTATGGTGTAACGACCACTTGGTGATTGTGGCCGCCGCCCACCACCCTTACGCAAAATTAGAGCGGGTGAGTATTGCCCAGCTCGAGCAGGCTCGTTGGGTACTGCGCGAGCAAGGAGCAGGCACCCGAAGAGTATTTGATAGCGCCATTCAAGGCACCATTGACTCGCTAAAGGTTCACCGGGAATACGAGCACGTGCCGGTGCTGCGTTCCTTAGTGGCCAACAATAGCTATTTAAGCTGCCTGCCTTACCTAGACGTAATAAAAGCTCTAGAGTTAGGTGAGCTGGTTAGGCTAAACGTACCTGAGCTAAACATTGAACGGTCTTTATCATTTGTATGGCGTAACGACACCCCGGAAAACCCACTTCGCGACTTAGTGATTACTGAAGCGAAGCGCATGTTCAAAGTCCACCATCGCGATATGTAACTAAAAGGCTTGCATATAAAAACAAAAGCACCTAGATTAAATGATAATGATTATCATTTAATCTAGGTGCTTTATGAATCGCTTATGTCTTTTATCTAGCTTACTTAGCAGCAGTGCCATAGCAAATACAGTTTCCAGCTCTGAGAGCCTAAACCAATGGGAATCGCTGGCCGTGGCTTTATCACTGCTCGCTACTGCAGTATTTTGCTTATGGGTAATCCGCAAAATAAAAAAGGCGCTAAGCGCGCCCTCACCAAATAGCTTGCCTAGCCATTGGCCAACAGAGCCAGTTGCTAGAAAAACACCAATAACAATAGTATCGAGTTAGGCCAATAGCTTAAATTAGCCAATGCTATACGCTAGTACCAAAATCCTCATAAATCTTCTGATATTGCTGCTGGGTGCGCTGCAAAGAAAACTCATCCAAAACCCGTTGCCGCCCTGCGCGGCCAAATTCAATGAGTCGCTGCGGTTCAGCGAGTGCAGTTTGGATGATCTCTGCCAGCTTTTGGCTATCATCAAAATCGAATAACCAACCATTTTGCTGCTCTTGCACCAGCACTCCATTTCCGCCCACCTTGCTGGCAACCACTGCCCGCTTGTAGGCCAATGCCTCCATAATGGCCAATGACATACCTTCGGTTCTTGACGTCATCGCCAGCAATTCGAAACAGTTATAGATTTTGCTGCGATCGCTTACCATGCCATGGAAAACAACTTCGGCATTAGCCAAATGCTGTTGGGTAAACTCTTGCAGCGGAGCCAACTGGTCGCCAGTGCCAAAAAAGTGCACTTCAACCTTTTGTTGTATATCACTAGGCAATAAGCGGATTGCTTCAAGCAAACTAATTTGGTGTTTAAGGCTTACTAAGCGCCCAACTGAGCCAATACGTAAACGCCCATCTTGCGGATGAGGAACAATATCTTTCTCCTCCGGCATCGCAATACCGTTATCAATTACCGAAGAATCTACATGCTCCCAACCGTGCTCTTCGTGAAAGATTTGCTGACCCTCTTCCGAAACAAAACAAATGCTGTCGATAAATCGGCGGGCAAAGCGGTGCACTTTACGCCAACGATTAGTCGCTAATCGCGCTGCGCCATGGCGGGTATAAACAATTTTACGCTCTAAACAAAAAGGCAAGATAGGTAGGGACAACATAACTGCAGAAGGAGAATGCATGTGAATAATTGGGTGACGCCGATAAGCTTGCCACAAGCGCAATTGCACAAGGCCTTTCATGCCGCGTATTACCGTCACTTTAATATTAAGCTCTTCAGCAACCGCCACAAGAGGGTCATCATGATGCCCCAGAGATATAATTTCAGGCTCCATTCCCTGAGCACGCTGTTCTACACATAAATCAATAACAAAGCGTTCTGCTCCTCCCACCTGTAAACTACTCACAACATGAGATATCTTTTTACTTAACGCGCTATTCACAATATCATTACTTATTTGACTATCCTTAGTGGCATTATGATAAGCCAGTTAGGGGTGAAGGATCACTCTCTAACTCAAAGAATTTGTTAATTTTTATCAAAGGGTTTAACAGAATGGATTCTTCATTGCGAGTACTTGAGGTGGTACAAAGCCTCGAGCGAGGCGGTCGCACAGTTAGATTCATTACCACCGTAGCTGGATTAAGAGACAACGGTGTGTTTGTGCTGCCGGTAAGTTTTAAAACGCCTCACAGTAGCGATCAACAACCCGACCAGCTAGAAGTGCTGCATACTAAGGCCTTTGACGGCCCTTGTATTTTTTACAACTTAGTCAGGTTGATTAAAAAACACCGGATTAACTTAGTTCATTGCCACTGCGACCGCAGTATGATTTGGGCAGGTTTGGCGGCCAAAGTGTGCAATGTACCAACCGTACTTACTTTTCATCGTTCAATTTTACGCTACTACCAAGAAAATCGAATAAATCGCATTTTAAGGCGCTTAGCCAACTGCTTTGTTGCAGTTTCCGAGCAACGCAGGCAGTTGCTTATGCAAAACCTGGGCTTAAGCGAACAACGCTGCTTAGCGAATCATGCGGGAGTCGATACCCAAATTGCTCCTTTACAACCTGCTCAAGCGCGCAAAAATCTCCAGCTTCCCGACAATCAAATTATTTTGTTTAGTGCCGGCCACTTAGGGCGAATTAAAGGCCATCAAGATACGCTGAAGGCATTTAAACTGTTGCCACAGCAGCAAAACTGCCAGTTATTTATAGCAGGTAGTGGCTCAAAAAAAGAGAGCAAGGCGCTACTACGCTATCGCGATAAATTAGGACTGCAAGAACGGGTGCATTTCCTTGGGCAAATTAATAACACCGCAGAATGGATGGAGGCTGCAGACATTTTTGTGCAACCTTCGTTAGAAGAAGCCTTTGGTCTAGTATTTATCGAAGCTGGCTTGCGCCATACTCCTGTAGTGGCAACCCAAGTTGGCGGCATCCCCGATATTGTAATAGATGGTGAAACCGGCTTTTTAGTGCCGGCCGCAAAGCCAGAACAATTAGCAGCCACCATTTCTAAGCTAATTGATTCTGAAGCATTGCGCGAAAAACTTGGTGAGGCAGCTGAGCAGCGTGTTCGCTCACAGTTCGATACCCAGCATATGATTAATAATTATTTAGGTATTTTTAACCAACTTCTCAAGGAAGCTTAAGCGAGAGCAGCATGGACAAGAACTCGATAACCGTTGTAATTACCCCGCGAGACCGTTACTCAGGCATTATTAATTGTATTCGCAATTTATACCTATGCACCGAACAACGCTTTGAGCTAAAAGTCATCGACTTAGATTATCCGTCTTCACTTAAGCAAAAAATCGAAAAAGAGCTAGCTCAACACCATAATGCCGAACTGCTTAGCTATGGTTTAATCTCGCCAATTCAAGCAATGCAAAAAGTGAGACCTCTTATCGAAACAGAATACGTAATGTTTCTTGATAATGATTCAAACGTAACGGCCAATTGGCTTCCACCGCTATTAGAGATAGCCAACAGCGATCCACAAATTGCGGTGGTAAACCCGGTAACACTCGAGAAAGAAGGTGTTGATAAAGGCGCAGAGTTACGTAATCACCTATTCACAAATGCAGTTCATACCATTGATTATCAAGGTGAAGATTACCTTATTGAACATAAGTCTTTTCGTCGTTCATTACCTGAGGAGCTTCCTCAAGGTATCCAAGAAAGTGAAATGTTCGAGCTACATGGCGTGCTGTTTAGCACCAAGGCCTTAAAAGACATTGAACTGCCAGATATGGTGATTCGCGAACACATCGATATAGGCATTCAACTTCGTCAAAAGGCTTACAAAATTGTCACTCAGCCTGAATCAATCATTATTTTTGATAATCTAGGTACCAGAATGGCTTGGTACGACATGAAGTTCTTCTTCTTCCGTTGGCACCCCAAATATACCGAAGCTTCCTCACGCCTTTTTGAACAGCGCTGGGGATACCGTTTCTATTCCGAACAAGCGATGTACTTATGGGTATTTAGACGTAAGGTATTTTTATTTGCCCGTTGGTTATACGTTCCGGTGAATGGGGCAAATATGGCAGTGCGTATTGCCGCTAAGCTTCGCTCGTATATAAAGCCTGTGTGGGATCCCATTAAGGGTGTGGAGCAAAAAGCCTCCCCCGCTCCACTTAGTATGTTTTCTAAAGCCAAATAAAAAAAGCCCGGCATAAACCGGGCTTTTTTCTTTTTTGTAAATTCTTAGTCTAAAGAAACACTACCGTTTATATCCGAAGATTTGCTGTCATACAGTTTATGAGGAAATTGTTTTTCCAAATAGATTTGGTCAGACTGAGCAATAGAAGAAGAAAAGCGCAGCTTCATTTTTCCGTCACTGTTAATACCTTTAACCAAGCCAACAACCTTGCGGCCGCGCATCATTTGACGACAATCGTGAACGAATGAACTTGGCACATGACCTTTAACCACGGTGACTTTTCCGGAACGCAATTCACACACAAAGGTATAATGAATATGCCTCAAACGGTACACCAAAACTGCTAAAGCAATAAAGCCAATCACTATGCTGATAGTCAAACGAACACTCCCTGTGTTTAGTCGCTAGCCGAGTAAAATCAAGGCGTTATTGAGCCTTGAAGTGAATAAACTCAACAAGGGTAATATTATGCGCTTCGCTTGACTAGGTTTAAGTTCAAAATTTTGATAGCAATCAGTAATTTATGCTTGTTTTGATAGCTTGATCAACAAAATGTTTACAAACAACAACTTGAAAACATTTTCAATAATTTGACAAAAGCGAACAATAGTTAACTAGATAAATAAGTTAAACGTACAGAAAACCAGCTCATTAAGAGTGAAAAATATGCGGGAGGAAAAGACTCGCTGTCATAGCTGACAGCGAGAACCTTAAACTTACTTCTTAATACCTTCGATCACTAAGTCCATTGCTACGGTAGTAGATTTAGGACCAAGGTTGGTAGGGATACCAAAGTCTTTCATCACTAATTCTGTTGAGCCAACAAAACCAGCACGATAACCGCCCCATGGGTCTTTACCTTCACCCACTTTAGTCACATCAATCACGATGTCTTTCGTCACGCCACGCAGCGTAAGCTGACCATAGAGCTTGCCACCTTCGTCACCATTCGCTTCATATTTACTGCTGGTAAAGCTTGCTTCTGGGTATTGGTCTACCGCTAGGAAGTCTTTACTGCGAATGTGCTTGTCACGCTCAGCGTGATTAGAGTTCACCGAAGTGGCATCAATTTTAACGCTAACGGTAGTCGCCTCTGGCGCCGCTTGGTCGTAACTAAAGTCACCACTAAAGGTATCAAAGCGGCCTACTACAAAGCTGTAACCTAAATGGTTAACTTTAAAGTTGATTGAAGCATGTGCACCGCGAGTATCAATGGTGTAATCGGCAGCGCTAGCCGGTAAGGCTAAGCCCATAGTACTGGCTAACAATAATGCGGCTTTAAGTTGTGTTTTCATTGTCTGTCCCTTTAGGTTATTTAGTCGACTTAAGCATTCGAACTAAGGTGTTATCTTTATCTATAAAGTGATGTTTTAGAGCAGCAAAGGCATGGCCAGCAGCCAATACAATTAGTGCCCAAGCTAAAATCTCATGAATATCGCCGGCCAGCTCTTCTTGCTGAGCAATACCGGTAATAGTGGCGGGAACCTCAAACCATTCAAACACCACAATGGCACGTCCATCGGCGGTAGAAATTAGGTAACCCGAAATCATTAAACAAAATAATAGTGCGTAAAGTAGCCAATGGCCGACTTTAGCTCCCTGCCTTTCCCAAGCTTTATGGTTAGCTGGAGACTCTGGATGTGGATTCAACATTCTCCAAATCAGCCGAAATAGCATCAACATAAACAACAATATCCCAACACTTTTATGGATCATCGGGGCGGTTTGGTACCAACTAGAGTAATAGTTTAAATCAACCATAAATAACCCTAGCCCAAACAAAGCAAAAACACTTACTGCCACCAACCAATGGATAACGATGGCTACCCATCCATAAGTCTGTTTGGTATTGCGAATACTCACTCGGTCCCCTTAAATATCTTCTGATATTACCTCGATGAAACTAGCATCGCTTAAATCCACAATGAAAAAAATTGAATTTTATGTGAAAAATCATTCGAACAATTAGAAAGAAAACCGCTCAAAGTTTTACTTCTCTCTCAAAAAAGCAACAAAACATCAGCAAAAGATCTTAGTTTATTTGTACTTTTAGTCTTAAAGCATAGTGCTAAATAAAGCTTAAAAGCGCCTTAAAAACCAAGATTTAATCAGCCAAGTGGAAAGTTGCCTATGCGCTATGGCATAGCTTGTTTGCGGTAGGCTAACGTCACATTACAGTAATAAAATATTCATTTTACCTACTATACTTTTTACTGCACATTTTGCGTGTCTCGCAGCCGCGAGAAGAAATCACGTTGGGCCCAAAACACTAGGTATATTGGGCCCAATAAAGTAAGGCTTGGAGTAGGCTTATGAAACGATCACGCTTTGATGATATGGACGAATGGGATGAAGAAGACCTGGTCCATAACGCAAAAAGTCATAAAAACCAGCGGGACAAAGCACGTGCTCGTCGCCGCATCGACGAATACAACGAGCGGAAACAATTAGAACGCTACATAGACGAAGACTATAACTAGTTACAGTAATCGCGAGGGGGAAGTGTTGGCACTTCCCCCTTTCTATTACCATCACAACAAGGTATTTAGCTATGCAAGCCATTATTCCCTACCTTAATTTTTCAGGTAAAGCCGAACAAGCTTTAGCTTTTTATCAGCACTGCTTTAAAGGCGACGTTATTGCATTAATGCGCTTTAGCGATAATCAAACCGACATGCCAATTCCCGATGAGTTATTGAATAAAGTGATGCATTGTCACTTCAAAGCCGGAGAACTAGAGTTTATGGCATCCGATGGCATGCCCGGCGAACAGCTAAAAAGCGCGGGTAATATCGAGCTCAACTTAAACTTTTCAGACTTGGCCGAGCAACAACAGGTGTTCGAAAAGCTCTCTGAAAACGGCAGCATCACCATGGGTTTACAAGATACATTTTGGCAGGCGCGTTTTGCTAGAGTGTGCGACCAGTTTGGCATCAACTGGATGCTAAATTGCCCTCTTAACTAAGAAGTTGATGATGTTACTTACATGCCACGTTTGCGGAAAAACTGGGCGGGGTCGCCGGGGTTCTCTTGGTACAACTCAAATGACTTCTCAGCAATTATCTCTCCTGCTAATTCAATGGTCATGCGCCAAGTTCCTAGCTTATTGCTAATAGGAGCCCAAATGGTATCACCTAAATAAAAATCCCAATCGTTGCTGCGAATGTACTCTTCACCATCAAAAGGCGCCATAACCTCGCCATCTTCATCTGGGATATTAGGGTGGTAGATGCAATAGCGAACCTTCTGGCCTTTGGCTTTCTTAATATTAACAATCAAGCCGAACTCAACATCTATTTGAGCTTCAACTTGAGTGGTAAATTGGCTAACCTGCGGCAGTGCTTTGGCATCGCTATCCCATTTGTTGTAAATACCGTAACTGTGTAACTTAACTTGGGGTTTTGCCTTTGCCATTGCCGTAAAACTCGTCTCATTGAATATCTAAATTGTCTATTTTACCTTAGACCTAGCTTTAGCTGCCATTACAATCCTTTCCCCCGCTTTACTTAAGGTGTAGGCTAAAAGCATAAATGAATCATAGCTTGGCCTTTAAGCCACTAGCTAAATTTTCTCAAGGATGAACCTATGAAAAAGCTACTGACAGCAGCCCTTGTTTTTGCCAGTTGTTCACTGCAAGCAGCACCCATTAATGAATTATTGGAGCTCAACGACAGTGAATTGCAAATGCAGATAATTCGTAACAATCTCAATCAAGCGCTAATTCGTCAAAATCCTCCTTTAGAGAACTTTCGACCGGTATTAGATGAGTGGGCAAACACCTATCTGACTTGGGAAGAGATGAAACCAAAGATTGCTGAGGTTTATCTAAAGCATTTTACAGATGAAGAGCTAGAGCAGTTAGTCGCATTTTATAAAACCCCGGTTGGCAAAAAGAGCCAAGAGTTGAATGCTACATTAATTCGTGAAAGCGCGCTGGCTAGCGCTTTGGTGGCTAAGGGGCATCACAAAAAACTTGAGGAAATGTTGCAGCAAGCCGCAGCCAAACAAAAACAGCAAACAGGTAACTAAACGACGGCGTATCTCATTGTAATGCCAGCATCAACAAACTGGCATTACAACAGCTAGCTTTACGCTAGTGCTTTATTAGCTTTTAAACGGCTTTGCAAAAAGTGTAATAACATGCCGTACAGCGGAACAAACAAAGCAAGATTAACCGCAAGTTTAAAGCCATAATCTACCCACGCTATCTCTACCCAATGCTCAGCCATAAAGGCGTCGCTGCTGGCATAAAAGGCCACCGCAAAGAATAAGAAAGTATCCACCAAGTTGCCAAACACACTTGATCCCGCAGGCGCTACCCACCAGTGCTTAAGCTGGCGTAAACGGTCAAACACTTTTACATCCAATAATTGACCTACCGAATAAGCCAAAAAGCTAGCCAAAGCGATACGCGCAACAAAGGCGTTCCAGGCTAACAAGCCGGCTAAACCTTGATATTCACCTTGGTAAAACAGTACCGACACAATGTAGCTCACCACTAGGGCTGGCAGCATTGCGGTGAAAATAATCTTTCTAGCTCTGGTTGCACCAAACAAGCGAACTGTAAGGTCAGTGGCTAGAAATATAAATGGGAAAGTAAACGCGCCCCAAGTGGTATGAAAACCAAATATGGTGAAGGGCAATTGCACTAAATAATTACTAGCGGCAATAGTAACGATATGAAATAAAGCGAGAATAATAACACTGCGGCGCTCGGCCTCAGTTAATTGTAAAAACCACATTATAGAACTACCTATCTTTTTGTTAATTGGGGGTGAGAGAACCCAAGGGCGGCGGAGTATTCCATAACTATTAGCTAACTGCAATAGCTAAACGATTAGTCAAGAAATCATCGCTATTTGATTTTTTTGGTGATAACTAACAGTTTTTAAGCAAACACACCTCTCAAGGCTTCGCTCGCTGTCCGTTCTTAGTTAAACTGAGCTATTGCCCTGCCCGCGTTCAAGCCCAAGTGTGGTTTGTTGTTTGATTATGGCAGCAGCACTTGCTTCAGCGGTGGGTGCTACGTTTAGTTAATTTAAAAGGATGCACTTTGTCTGGCTTATTGCGGATCATCTTGATCGATACTCACCTAAAAGGTGTGGTAGAACTAAAACTCGACCAACACAGCAATATATGTGGAACTAACGCCTCAGGAAAAACCACATTACAGCGTCTTATTCCGGTATTTTATGGCGAATACCCCAGCCGCGTAGTGCCAAGTACCCGCGACAGTTTTGAGCGCTGGTACCTACCACGAGAAGCCAGCTACATCATCTACGAGTACCAGCAATACAATGACCAAGTTGCCCAAGTAGTCTTGTCATCGGGTCGTGAAGACCAAGGGGTAAAATACCGCTTTATTGGTAAGCCTTTTGAGCTAGAAGATTTTATCGACAAACAAGACGAGCAAGGTACTTGGTTTTTGGCTCCCGCTAAACTGGGCCAAAAACTCAAGAAGCAAGAGTACAATGGCGCCGCGCTAGCCACTACGCGTTTTCTAAATACCAGAGAATTTCGGGCAATTATTCAAAACGACCGTAGTTTACAAAATGCCGGCGACAGCGATTTAAAAGCCTTTGCTCGCCAGTTTTCTATGTGCGATCCAAAGCATGGCCTGCGCCACATTGAAAAATTGGCCAAAGCAGTGCACTCCAAAGAAGGCAAAATGGAAACCATCAAATCGATGATTGCCGCCATTTTGGAAGAAGAAGGCGTTACCTTAAAACCCACCTGGGTAGACGCCAACAAAGCACAAGCGTGGATCCAAGAAACCCGCTTAATTCAGCAGTTTGAAGCAATTCGCCCTAAATTTGTAAAGCTCGAGCAAATTAACCAACAACTGCTCAGCAGCGAAGCTCAATTAAACCAGCTAGACAAAAGCCTGCAAAACGATGAAGCGGAGCTATTTAGCCAAAGTGAACAGGCGCAACGCCAACTTAACCAGCTAAAACAACAGTTAAGTGAACTAGAGCAAGAGTGGCAAAATCAACGTGAACAGCTTAACCAAGCTGTCTCTAGCGCCAATGCCGATGTTTCTAGTTTCGACAAGCAACTTAATCACATCGAAGACGATTACCAAGCTTGGCAAGATAAAAACATCGAGCAAGCACTTAGCGCGGTTGAGCAGCTACCACTTTGGCGTGAGCAAGTACGTGAAGTTAGCGAACGCCACCAGCTGCTCACCGAGCAACACAGCGATATTGAAGCTCATTTCAACCAACGCAAAAGCGAAATCAACGAGCAGCTAAACTCGGCATTAAACAAACTGCATAAAAACAAAGATCAGCTGCAGCAACAGCTCAACCAAGAGAAGCAACAGCAACAAGCTGAGCTAAATAACGAACAACAGCAGCAACAAAAACAAATTAACCAGGTTGAGCAAAGCTTCCAACAACAGCAGCATAAAAATCAGCTAGAACTGGCACAGCTAGAGGCCGGCACCCTACAAATGGGCTATACCGAAGAAGAAAGCCGCCAGCTTAATATCATGGATAATCGCCTCGACGAGGCCAACCAGCAGCAACAGTTGTTATCTGCGCAAGTTCGCCAACACAACCAACAATTGCACAGCCTAAAGCAGCAGCGCCAACAAGCCGACCAAACCTTAGCCAACGCCAGCCAACAATCTCGCCAGCTAGAACAAAAGCTAAGTGGGCTAAAAGACAGCCTGCAACCGGCCGATGGCAGCCTACTGGCGCACCTACGTAGCGAGCACCCACAGTGGGAGCAAAGCATTGGTAAGTTAATTAACCCTGAGCTACTCAATCGTCGTGATTTAAAACCTCATAGCGAAACCAACCATCAAAGCGTATTTGGTCTAGCCTTAGATTTAAAAGCCATCGATGCCCCAGAATGTGCCGCCACAGAAGAGCAAATCAAACAGCAGATTGAGCAAATTCAGCAAAGCTTTAACGAAGCGCAGAAACAACTTAAACAAGCCGAACTAGACTTAAGTGACGCCAACAAAGCCGTGCAGCAGCAAGATTTGTCAGTCGCCGAAGCTACAGCGGCTCACCACAACAGTGAAGATCAACTCAAACGTCTACAAGAAGAAAAACAACTACTCAAAGAGAGCTTTTCTAGTGCCCTTAAACAGCGCCAAAGCGTTGGACTAGAAAAACAAACTAAGCTGAAAACCTATTTAGACAATGCGCAAACACAGCATCAAGAATACCTAGACGAGTTACGCGAACAACACCAAGAAGCCAAGCTAGAAAAAATGGCCTGGTGGGAAGAAAAGATTGATGCGCTAGCCTTGCAACTAAGCCAAGCTCAAGACGCCATTAGCAATCGCCAAAAACAAGCGAAAGAAGCGCTAAAACAGTCGGAACAATGGTATCGCGGCGAGTTGCAGGCACAGGGCTTAGATGACCAGCTGATTGTTGATTTAGCCAAGCAAAAGCGCCAACTTAATCAACAAATTCAAGACGCCGAGCAGTACCGTGATGAAGTAAGCGAATACAAAATTTGGCATCAACAAGTGTGGCTAAACCAAAAACCACAGCTTAACGATGCCCTTGCCAATGCTCGCCAAGCACAAAGTAGTGCTAAGCAAGCCCTTAACGAGCAACTGGCTCACTTCAAACAGCAGCGCGATAGCCAGCAAACTGAGCTCAGCAAGCTCAAACAAGAACTAGAACAGCTTCAGCAACAATACAGCCAAACTCAAAACCTGTTACGAAAAATCAAACAATTGGCTTTACCCAAGCAAAACCAAGTAGACCAAACAGCAGAAGCTGCCGGTACACCCGCCGAGCGAGCTCGCCAAGCCGAGCAACAAATTGTGCAGCGTAACCAGCAGCTTGAGCAAGTAAATGATTCGGTTCGCCATTTTGATAGCCTATTAGCGCAACAAGCTGGCTCAGACTTAAGCGAAACTTGGGAGCGTTCGCGTGCCGCATGCCGGCGCACCAACGAAGAAGGTGAAAGTACCCTCGCCTATCGTGAGTTAGTGCCACACCTATCTGAACTGTTAAACGGTTTAGTGCCGCAAAAAGTACAAGGCCTAATCGACCACGGTCGCAACCTAGGCATGAGCATTAGCAGCTTCTACCAAAACTTAAGCGACATTGACCAACGAATTTTGAGCCAAAGCCGCCGTATTACCCGCGAAATTGGTGAAGACTTAAGCCTAGATGGCGTATCTGATTCAGCAGTAAAAATTCGCTCTAAGATTAGCGAACTAGAGTTTTGGGACGAACTAAAAACCTTTGTAGATAACTTCCAAGCTTGGCAGCAGCAAGGCTTTAATCAATTGCCCGACGAAGACTACGCCACCAGCATGCGGGTAGCACTAGACATTATTGGTCGCAGCGCACTTAAAGAAGGGGTATCTCGATTATTGCTGATTGAGCTAACCCTGCGCGAGGGCAATAGCGACCTAGTGATCCGCACCGACCGCCAGCTTAATGAATCCAGTAGCCACGGCATGGCCTACTTAATTTTGTGTAAGTTCTTATTGGCCTTTACCCGCTTATTGCGTGGCAATGCCGATACTTACATTCACTGGCCAATTGATGAATTAGGCACCTTGCACCAAAGCAATGTGAAAAAGATCTTTGATGCCTGTGACCATAACCAAATTCGCATACTGGGGGCTTTTCCTAACCCAGAATCTGAGGTATTGGACTTGTTCACCCACCGCTACATCATCAACCGTGACAAGCGCCAACTGCAAGTTGTGCAGCCGCGAATTAATCCTTTACAAGAAAAGCTAAAAGCAGCCCAAGCGGCAAAAGCCAGTACTAAACAAGCGGAGGCTGAGCTATGAGTAAGTTAAGCGCCACCGGCATGAGCGAAACCGGACGGATTTTAGAAGCCCTGTTAAGTGGCCAATTTATCTGCCAAGTGAGTGACGAAGATGGTTTTCACTTTTTAGCCGAAGAAGCTAACCGCGAGCGCATCGACAGCCACTTACATGTGCTTAATCGTCGCCTTGCCAGTGCTTGTGAAGGCGAACTGTATTTTTGCGCCTATCGCGAGCTAGGCGACAATGAACACAAAGTGATAAGCCAGCAATTTAGCGAAATTGCCGGCAGCTTACTGCCGCTCACCGAGTGGCTAATTCTCAGCCAAGAAGCACAAGGCCAAGATAGCCCCATTAGTGCCGGAGTAGCGCTGCGTTTAAGCGAGTTGCAAACCGTGGTGGAAGACACCCCAGCGCTGCGTGAACAACTGGCAAAAATATCTCAATACAAGTTGTTTGGCTCAACCAGTAGCCAAGTAGATGGTCAACTTAAGCAAGTGTTTAAGCGCCTCTGTGAACAAGGCTATTTAGTTCGACCAAACCAAGAAAAACAGATCTACATTGCCACAGCAAAAGTGGATTACATTTTTGAAGTCATTAGTTTTATTGATGAAGCCGAAGGCCTAGGCTTAGAACAACAAGCCATGGATGCCATTGGCCAGCAGGAGCCCTTACTGTGAACCAACATTTGCAACAAGCTGGCTTAAAGCTATTTAAGCTGCTTGCGCGTCATGGCGAAAGCCTGATGCATGCTTACGTTAACGGCAAGCTAGATGAAAGTAAGCTAGACAGTAAACAGATTGACGCCTTACTCAAAGCTGGCGTTATTTGGCGCCCATCAGCCGACGAAGGCTTGCATTTAAGCTCTAACCTGCGCTCATTACTGGAAGAAGCTTTAAGTGATACTCGTAATCGGCAAATTGATTCTAATGTTGGCTCGCGCTTAGAAACCATAAAAACCTTGGCAGCACACTACAAAGAAGCCTTACATATTGGCGATTTAGCCGCAGCCGACGTTTACCTCAGCGATTTAAGCGAACACAGCTACAGCCTCACCGAAAGCCTGCGCCATAGCTCGCGGGTATTGTGGAGCCGAATCAACAATGAGTTTGGTTATGTGCCCAGCTTAAGCGCTAAAATCCGTGAAAATGAGTTAGCTCAGCAGCAAGTGAGCGAACTGCTCAATAGCCTCGCCTTATTAAACTTTGATACTTTGAGCCAAATAGCTGGCGATATTCGCGAGCTGCGCCGGATCTTGGTGTTGAACCTAAGCCAAGCGGTTTACGACTGCACCCAAGAGCTGGCCGTTGTGCAAACACGCCTACTCACTTTGCTCGGCCGTTTTCGCGAGTTACGTGGTAAGTCTCGCCTGCTTAAAGGTTTGCAGCTATTTCATGCTCAGCATCCCGACTTCAGCCCGAAAGACCCAACGCAACAACTCGATGTAGCGAGCTTATTTAACCAAGCCCCTGCACTACTATCCAAGGCCAGTGTTGATATTCACAACAGCGAACATGAACACGACTTATTGCTATCGCTTAGCCAGCTCAAGTTGCAACGTCACACTAAAGTTAGCGAAAGCGACACCGAACATGCGGTTTCTCTAGAAGGCGCCGAAGAGTTTGCCCTGCAAGAGCAAAAAATTAAGCAAGACGTTGAAAACTACCTGTTGGGCGTAATAGAAAGTGCAGCGGGCCAAACGGCTTTAGAGTACTATCAAGAACAGCACTTAGAATGGGATGCCGAGGCTTGGTTATACCAAGTGTGGGGCAGCTACCATGCTCTGCCAGAAGAGCAGCGTGACTACTTTGCGCTAGACCCCATTGAAGACCCACACCCAATCTTTAGCGGCAACCGGATTGTTCGCGATTTACAGGTATGGTTGCGTTAATTCAGCCAACAAATGTGCTTAGCTAACTAAGCACATTCTTGCCGACTAAATAAGCAGTGCCTATATTTAATTACAAGCACTTACGTTTTACCTATAGAAATATTTGACTGACTAATTCATTATTTTAGAATATGCCAGTTGTTGGGCCGGTACGCATTAGAGAGTAAATATGAAAGTAGTTGATTTTATTAAGAAAAAGCGTGAAATGCTAGCCCAAAACCCATTTGAATTGAAAGATTGGCTATCGCCTGCCATTCGCGATCACTGGATTGAGTTTCTAAATAAAGCTCATGATAGTCAATTAGTTAACTGGGTAAGAGAACACCAATTAAGCTCCAATGGTGAGCAACAAGCCAGTTTTAAAGAAACCATAGAGTTACATCCAAAAGCTGAAGCCTTGTTAGAAGAGCTGTCGATGCAGCTGGGTGAAGAAATCCACATTGGCGACTGGCTCAATGTCACCCAAGAGCGAATTAATCAATTTGCCGATGTCACGAAAGATCACCAGTGGTTACACACCGATCCGCAGCGCGCCGCAGAAGAGTCACCGTTTAAAACCACTATTGCTCATGGTTTTTTAACCTTGTCCTTACTGCCAGCACTTACCGAAAGTGTTGACCCAGACAAACCGCTTTATCCATCGGCAAAAATGATGGTGAATTACGGCATCAACCAAGTTCGTTTCCCTTACCCGGTTAAGGTAAATAATCGAATTAGAGCCCGTACCCGCTTAACCAAGGTTGTACCAATTAAGCGAGGTTTAGAGCTAGTAAAAGAAATTACCGTCGAAATTGAAGGCTGTCGTCGCCCAGCTTGTGTGGTGGAATCGGTAGTTCGTCTCTATTTTTAGTCGCCACAACTCGCTATGATGGTTCACGTTAGGGTTTAGTTAAAGGAGCTTAACGTGAACACAGCGCATTCTCATTCCATCTCTGTTCAGCAGCATACTCATCAAAATAAACCTTCCTACCAGTATTTACTGAGTCAGCCTAGCTCGCTAGATAGCGCTAAACATTACCCTTTAGTCCTGTTTTTGCATGGTCGTGGGGAAATAGGCGGTGAGATTGAAAAGCTGCTCAATTTTGGCCCCAATAGCTACTTACAACAGCATCACCTAGACGCTATTTGTATTAGCCCACATGTGCCGGAAGGTCGCGACGGTTGGGCCATAGCTGAACTGATCAGCTTACTAGACCAAATAGAACAGCAGTTTTCCATCGATAAACAGCGAATATATTTGACGGGTTTAAGCATGGGCGGTTTTGGCGTTACCAATTTAGCCTTAGCACAGCCACAGCGCTTTGCGGCCTTGAGTATATTGGCGGCGGGAGACCCTAACCGCTTAGCGCCGTGGTCATTAAACTTGCCAGCTCGCCCCGTTTGCGAAGAGCTATACCAACGCCTTAACCAGCTACCAATTTGGTTAGCTCACGGCTTAAAAGACGAAGTAATCCCAGCAGAGTTTTCTGTAGAACTAGCGCATAAGCTTGGTCAAATGGAGCGGCAAGCTCAGCTACAAAGCACTTGGTATCCGCAGCATGAACATAATATTTGGGACGATTTTTACGCCACTAGCAGTTTTTGGACCTGGCTATTTGAACAAACGAATCCAAGCCCAAAAAGTGAACGGCAAAGTCTTCAAGATTTAAGTCATCTTGCTGGTGACTACGGTAATCAGCATGACTATGTCAGCATTAGTTATTGCGAAAAACAGGGCCTTAAGCTGCTTTGTAAAGACCTACAAGACAACGAGCTCAGCTTCACTCTTTATCCGGTTGCCAAAGATCTACTGTTTTGTGAAATAGGTTGCTTACGCTTTATCGAGCAAGCCAAGCACACTCAGCTAGCCCTTACTCGCCTCACCCTACTAGATAAATTTGAGTTAGGTTAAACCGCTAACTAATTCGTTTTATGTAGCTTTCGCGCTGAATATCTAACACTTCAGCGCTAATACTTTTTACCATGGGCAATTCTGCACCGAGTCCCTCTACTAGCGCAGTGGTTAAGGCTAGCTTTTGCTCAGTCGTTCTTCCGGAAAGAATGTGCAAACGCAGATGTAAGAAGCTGCGATCGTCTAAACCACTTAATACATCTTGATAAGCAATGGCTCGCAGCTTAATCGCCGCGGGCTCAAATTCACCGCTATCTTTCAGTAAATTAAAAGCCTTAGCTAAAACCTCACTAATAGTAATTTGCTCACTCAAGTCTTGAGAATATTCAACAATACAATGCGGCATTTTTGGTACTTCACACATGCTAAAAATTTAAGCTTTACGATAGAAAAATTTATTTAGTAATACAATTTATAAAAACCAAGCTTTTGTTGATCTAGATCACACCTATCAAGTATGCTCGCTCAGATAATGCACGGCCCTTGGAGCACTGTGCTTTTTTTAACCTTTTACTTGGAATCATCGACTATGAGCAATACTACTACCGCTAACCCAGCCCCACTTGGATTGATGGGTTTCGGTATGACTACCGTGTTACTAAACATTCACAATGCCGGATTTTTTCCAATTGATGCAATGATTTTGGCTATGGGCATTTTCTACGGTGGTTTATCTCAAGTAATTGTAGGGATTATGTGCTTCAAACGCGGTGATACTTTTGGTACTACTGCCTTTACCTCTTACGGCTTATTCTGGTTAACTCTAGTCGGTTTGTTGGTACTACCTAAAATGGGCTTAGCCGAGCCTAGCCCTCACACCTTTATGGGTTGGTACTTAGCACTTTGGGGCTTGTTCACTGCGTTCATGTTTGTGGGCTCATTACGTTACCCAACAGCTAAACAAGTAGTATTCGGCAGCTTGACCATTTTGTTTGCGCTATTGGCAATTCGCGATTTCACTGGCAGTGAATTGATTGGCACTATTGCTGGCTACGAAGGCATCTTCTGTGGTCTGTCAGCTATCTATTTTGCAATGGCCCAAGTACTTAATGCTGAATACGGCCGTACTATTTTGCCTGTTGGTCGTCCAATGAAGTTTGAAGACAACAGTGCGCCACTAAAAGTGGCTGCGTAAGCCTTAATTGCTTAACTAGCTTTGCCACCACATCTGGCTTTGCAGGTTGTGGATTGTCTTCTATAAGTGATTGAAGATCTTCAATATAAGCGTCTATCTTAGCTAAGATATGACGCTTTTGTTGTTTATTGGCCAGCGCTAATACTTCGCTCATGCCTTGTGCCCACAATTGCCGATTATGATAGAAACGTTCAGCTAAGCCCGGCGGCCAGAGTGATTCTGAATTCACCATCAATACATAAAATTCTTGCTCAAAATTTTCCGACTTACTTTGTCCACTTAGAGAATAAGCCAGATATTGCTGCCAGCGACTTTGCACGTTGTGCCAATCGGCACGAGTATCAATTAGCTGCTTAGCCAGTTGCTCTATTACCTGTTGTTGTTTGGGTGATACATCGCCAAGCCAGCGCTCAACACTGTTAGAAATGTGTTCAATACGGTAATCATAATGGCTTTGTTGACGATCGCTATCTTCGCGTTGCTCGGCCAGCTTAGCCATAAAATCTGATAGTTGCTGCGAAGAAGCAGTTTGTGCGAGCTGCGCTACATCAAGATACACATGACCAGCCAATACCCGATAATGCTCTTGCCAAGCGTCAACTTGCTCTAATAATTGTTGTTGGCTAATACCACTATTTATTTGAGCATGAAAAAGTTGCAGCTGAGCCAAGTATACCGGCAACTGTTCATTCCTGTGCCATACCAGCCAGTTTTTTAACATGGGTTTAAAAGCTGCTTTTTGCTCGCTGTTCATCTCGATGTAATCATCGATGTACCAGTAAGCCAGCCAGTTAAGGTTGTTATACACAAAGCGCATACCACAGGCGCTCAGTAAGCCGCTGAGTATCAATATCAGTATCCATCTAAAAGGCTTCGTTTGCATAACACCTCCTTTAATAAGCAGACCCAAAGAACCGGAAATAGTTCTCACTCTGCAGCTATTTAATTATTAAGGCTTGTGAGATTAATTCAAGCGGAGTAGATTAGCCCTACTTGCAATGGTGGCGTGAAACCAAGCACGCAATGGATGGTTAATTGGTTGGTTTAACTAAGAAATTATTACTGGTATTAGCAGTTATTGCTGGCGCTTTTGGACTTGGCATCGGTGTAAGTTATTGGCAGCAACAACAGCTTGAAGCACTAGACTTTGAGCACTGCCAACAATTGCATAATGGTCGCTGTGAGTGGCAAGTTGATGAGCAAACATGGCAATTAACTTTACCTAGTGAGCAACTTCCCGCCATGTTAAGCCAGCATCTTGAGTTAAGCACCAATCGGGAAAACCCTCCAAGCCTAGAACTCCGTTTACAAGGGATAGAAATGTACATGGGGGAAATCAAGCTACAGCTAGAGCCCAACGAACATGGTCACTATCAATCGGATATTTTGCTGCCGATTTGTAACACTGGAAAAATGCGCTGGCGAGCAGAAATTGTTTCTTTAGACCCCACCCAACCTGTTGCTCTTAGTTTTGAGGTAGATAGCCAATGAAATATCTAGCATGGATTGCTCTAATTATTGTTAGTGGATTAGCCGGAGTAATGAGTTTTCAATGGTTTTCTGCAGACTCTAGCCCTAAACAAGCGGCGGTAAGCAATAAAGTGATTGCAACCGTACCCACAAACTTGTTCAAAATTACCAGTAGTGATGGGCGCTTTACTGAACTGAATAACGATAAACAGCTCTATATTGCTTACTTTGGTTTTACCCACTGCCCAGACGTTTGCCCAACGTCTTTAGCGGTACTTAGCGCCGCACTGCAGGGGATATCAGAGCCACAACGCCAGCAACTGCAAAGCTTGTTTGTGAGTGTTGACCCAAAACGTGATGACCCAGAAACGGTTTCCACCTACGCAGGTTATTTTCACCCAGATATCATTGGCTTAAGCCCACAAGAAGGTCAGCTATTAGGCTTAACCCAAAGCTTGGGAGTGTATTATAAGTATGTAGACATTCCCGACTCACAATTGGAATACAGCGTTGACCACAACTCGTTTTTTTATTTCTTAAATGCTCAAGGCGAATTACTGGCAAAAGTGCCACACACCCTAGACCCAGAGCCTTTAGTCACCAAAATTCAACAATTACTTCCTCAATAAAATAAGGATTAACCATGCGCTCAATCTTGCTCGCTCTCAGTCTTTTATTTAGCGTTCACCTAGCAGCCAATGATGCCGCTATTACCGTTAACGACGCCTATGCGAGAGCCACTCCACCTAATGCGCCCACCAGCGCTATCTTCATGCAAATGAACAACAACAGTGAGCAAACGGTTAGCCTAGTATCGGCCAGCACGCCAGCAGCAGGTCGTGTGGAATTACACACCATGTTGATGGACGGTGATGTTATGCAAATGCGTCAAGTGGAAAAGATCGAGGTTCCTGCAGGTAAACAGGTAGAGCTAAAGCCGGGCGGTTTGCATTTAATGCTATTTGATTTAGCGAACAAATTTGCCGAAGGTGAAGAAGTGGAATTAACGCTGGTCTTTTCCGATGGCAGTCAGCAACAGCTCACAGTGCCAGTTAAAAAGGTGATGCACAAAATGAAGCACCATCACTAAAATTTCGACTATTTAAAGAGATTTATGGGATTAAGTCTGCGCTTAATCCCATTTAATATTTGGCTATTCAGACAAGTATCTGTCTAAGGATATTCCGTAGTCACGGGCAGATACCGCACTTTCAATTTCTTCATGCGCATACTTACTTAGGTCTACTAACTTAACCTCAGTATGGGTGTTGGTTAGCGTATTAAACACTTGCTTAATCACAGGCTGTAGAGGCTTAAGCTCATTACGTTCAACCACCACGCCCAACTTACCCGATTTTAGTTTGACCAAGGTGCCGACTGGGTAGACGCCCATGCAACGGATAAACTTTTCAACCAAGGCTTTATCAAACTGAGTGCCAACTCCCGATAACAATATTCGGAACGCGGCCGTAGGCGGCATGCCACTTTTGTAAACTCGGTCGGCGGTTAGCGCATCGTAACAATCCACAATGTTGGCCATACGGGTATAAGCCGATAACTCATCGCCTTTTAACTGGTTGGGATAGCCCAAGCCATCCAAACGTTCGTGGTGATTACTGGCAATTTCAAGCATGATTTTGCTAATGCCTTCTTGCTCTTTGAGAATATTGTGGCTGTGCACCACATGCTCTCGCATAATCACAAACTCGTCGTCAGTTAACCGGCCAGGTTTGTGCAAGATCTCATCGGGAGTATTGATCTTACCAATATCATGTAACATTCCGCCCATTAGCAATTGTTTTTGCTTAGTCCGGTTCATACCAAGCGAACGGCCAAAATATGCCAGTAGCATTCCCACGTTAAGAGAGTGCTCCATCAAATACTTATCTTTGGCGCGAATTTTGGCCAAACACAACATGGCGTTGCTTTGGTTTTCTAGGGAGTCAATTAAACCTTCAGCGGCTTTTTCCATTGGTTCAATGTCAATGGGTTCGCCTTGTTGTAGCTGCTTAAAGTATTTGGTTTGTAAGCTTTTAGCTTCGTTAAACAACTTTTTAGCGGCTTGCTTCTCGCTTTCACCGCTACGCTTCTTCGGTTTGCTACTTGAGCTGCTTATTTCGGTAGATTTTTGTTCCGAGTCCTGTTCTGCAAACACGCTTCTGGACCAATCTACATTTACAACTTTTACCCCTTTATTCTTTAGAACTGTAACTTGCTTAGACTGAGTAATACGCCCAGATTGAGCAATGCTGGTTTTGCCGGTTTGGCTGGTGATGGATACAACAAACATACCTTCTTTTAGGGCATCAATGTTGATGGTTCTTATATCGGCTTTAGGGCTTGTCATACGGCTTGGCAATCACTCATCCAAATTACGGCTAAAGGTAGAAAAACACTGCTTGAATAATACTAAAGCAATCAAAAAAAATAGCCTTCCTTAGAAGTGTAGAATGTTATCGCTATCAAAAAAGGGAAACGAAATGTAAATTTTTTCGAAAGTTTAATCAACTGCTAAATCTGCCAGTTCTAAGTATTCATTGGCTAGCACTTGAATTTTTTCCATATCTTTATCTGAGAACCCTTGTTTCTTTGGTTCTAAAGAGGAGAAATTAAGTGTTCCTATAATTTCGCCATGCTTGACTAAAGGAATGCCAATATAGCTTTCTAAATGCATAGCCTGATAACAAGGGTGTAAGCACATTTCGGTCATGGCGCCCACTTGGTGATAAGCTAATACCTTCTCCTGGCTTATCACGTCAGCGCAATAAGTCATATCTACCGGAAACTCATCGCCAGCACGCACTAAATCAAGGCTAGAATAGGCCGCCAGCACTACGTAACGATTATCTTGGATATTGCTGATAATCCCTAGTTGCATATCAAAGGCTTGAGCTGCATCCTTCAACCACTGTTGCACGTCCATCGCTCACTCCAAACAATTTCAAAAAAGCTTATTAACAATAAGATAATCTTAGCTTAGATTTGGTTGTTGTTTTAACAATGCTTAGTATACTTTGGTCCATGCAAACACTCGAGTTTTGGCGTTTAGGGATATTTGTTGGGCTGCTGGCCCTTTTTATGCTGCTAGAAATAGCTTGGCCACGGCACAAACGCAGTATTCCCCGCTCCCAGCGCTGGCCAGCCAACTTAGGGTTAATCCTAGTAAATGGCTTATGTTTAAAGCTGCTATTTCCTATCACCACTTTAGCGCTTGCTAGTTGGGCGCAACATCAGCAATGGGGTTTGTTTAATCAGCTAAACCTTAGCGCAGCCATTGCCGTACCTTTGTGTGTAATCTTGCTCGATCTGGCAATTTATTGGCAACATAGGTTATTTCACTCGCTGCCTTGGCTGTGGCGAATTCACCGTATGCATCATGTTGACCCAGACTATGATGTAAGCCTTGGATTACGTTTCCACCCTATCGAAATAGCCTTATCGATGCTGATAAAACTAGGCTTAATTACATTGCTTGGCGTGCCGATATTGGCGGTGTTTTTATTTGAGGTGATACTAAATGGCATGGCGATGTTCAATCACAGCAATCTAAAGCTCCCCTTAAAACTAGATGCATTATTAAGAAAGCTGCTTGTCACTCCTGATATGCACCGTGTACATCATTCGCAAAGATATCATGAACATAATGCCAACTACGGCTTTAATTTGGCGGTTTGGGATAGACTGTTTCATAGTTATGTCGCTCAACCGCAAGATGGGCATAACCAACTGAAATTTGGCCTAAGTCACTGGCCTAATGCTAAAGATAACCGCCAACTCAAAGGCTTATTAAGCCTGCCGTTTCGCTCACCGAGCAAATAAGCTAAAGCCAATCTGCAATAGCTTAATCAGCTCAAGTTAACAGCTCCTACATAACCAAAGCGTCACCAAAAAACCTTTTACAAAACTCCACTTGGTGAGAGTCTCAGTTCCTTGCTATATTTCAGCTCCGCGCGAATAAGGAAATAGAGATGTATAGCAGCTTATTGATGATTTTAGGGGCATTAGTTGTCGGTTACATGATTCCCGTAAAACATCCCTCGGCCTTGCTTACTATTCGCCGACTAAGTAGCTGGATGCTATATCTGATTCTATTTTTGATGGGTTATGGCTTGGCCTTTATTGATAACCTTAGCCAAAACATTATTCAGCTATTTAGCCAAAGCGCAGTATTAGTGAGTTTATTGCTCACCTTCAACCTGAGTGCCTTGTACTTTGTGGGGCGCTATTTGGCGATGCCAGCCGCGGAACCTATCCACAAAAAAAGCAATAACAAGCTTGCGATGTTTAAAGAACCTGCGTTGCTTATCGCGCTGTTGATAATCGGTTTAGTTTCGGGCTTGGCTTACCAGCAACAATTACCCGCTCAGTCAGTATTGGCCGAATACGCACTTATTCTGCTAATTTTTTGTATTGGTATCGAGCTGCGAAGTGCCGGTATTAGTGTTCGCCAGATGCTACTTAATCGACGCGGTTTAATTATTGCGGTGGTGATGGTGCTTAGCTCCTTACCTGCAGGAGCTATTACTGCTTACTTGTTCGACTTACCGCTAAACCTAGGTTTAGCCATGAGCAGTGGCTTTGGTTGGTATTCACTATCGGGCGCTTTGTTAAGTAAAGCAGCAACACCATTAATTGGTAGTACTGCCTTTTTTGCCGATTTAAGCCGCGAGCTAATTATCCTGCTATTAATTCCAGTTTTAATGCAGCGCTCACCCGCAGCCACTATTGGTTATGCCGGCGCAACTGCCATGGACTTCTCCTTGCCTATGCTGCAGCGTGCTGGCGGCAACCAACTAGTGCCGGTAGCCATTGCCAGCGGCTTTATTCTTAGCCTACTTTGCCCGGTAATGATTTTACTACTGGTCAACTTAGCCTAGTGATTGTTATTAAAGTCGGCAATGGCCTTGTCTAATAGCTTCAAATCTTCTGGGTAATCGTGACTAAGTTGGTGGATCCAGTCTTCAACATTATCCCACCACGCAGGAAGTTCTGGTGATTGAATTTTGTTAGCTAAACGCTGGATCCTCGCTAAACCTATCGAGCCCGCAGCACCCTTGATTTTATGCGCCTCAGAGGCAATGCCATCTTGGTCTTTTGCAAACAAGTTACTCTCGAGTACTTTCATGTAATCAGGCATCACTTGCTTGAACAGATTAATGCTATCGTTAAGCACTTTTACCCCAATGGTCTCGCAAAACTGCTCAACTAAATCTAAATCTAAGATCGGCATAGAGCTGCGACTTAATGCCTGTTTAGGGTTTACCGCAGGCTCTGCTTCTGGCTCTTCACCTATCGCAAACACACCGTTAAAACAATGTACTACCGCATTGCGATTAATCGGTTTATGAATAACATCAACCATGCCCGCTTTAGCAAATTCGCTTTTGCTGTTTACCACATTGGCGGTAAGGGCCACCAACGGTGGTAAGTGCTGTTCGGCGAACTGCTCCTGCCAGCGTTTGGCAATATCAAAGCCAGTCATATCCGGTAGCTGAATGTCTAATAAAACCAGGTCGAAATTATCTGGGTCAAATACTTCTAGCGCCTGCTCACCGCTCATTGCCACCTCAACATAGTGACCCAACTTTTCGAGAAGCGCTTTAGCTATGGTGACGTTTAGCTCTACGTCTTCAACCAGCAGAATATCTAATGGAGGATGATCAATTTGTTCTGCTTCATCAGGAATAGCATCTAAGGTGACCTTTAGGGTAACGGTAAAGCATGAGCCTTCACCCTCTTTGCTGCTCACGCTAATGTCACCACCCATTGCCCGAACTAGCTGGCGAGAGACCGACAAACCAATGCCGGTACCGGTTGCTGATTTACTGCCTTCTACTTGGTAGTACATGGCAAAAATCTCTTCTAACTGGTCTTGAGGAATGCCTGGTCCGGTATCTTCAATCATCAATTCAAGTTGCACTTCTTGCTCAGACAAAGGCTCGGCTTTTATCGTTAAAGCAACTTCGCCCTGCTCGGTAAACTTAACCGCGTTATGGGTTAAATTCCATAGCACTTGGCGCAGGCGCGTTGGGTCGCCCATGATGCTATTGGGAATGGGGCCAATTTGCTCAAAACGAAAATCTAAGCCCTTACTTTGTAACTGCATTTCAGTAAGCGTTTCAATGTCGGTGACTAAGGCTTTAAAGTCCATTGGCTCTAGCGACACCGCAAAGCGACGTCGGTCCAACTTATCTAAGTCAATAATATCGTTAAAAATATTACCCAGAGTAGTCGCACTCAATAAGATGGTATTTACGTGTTTGCGCTGGTCATCATTAAGTGGAGTGTCTAATAACATTTGGCTTAAACCCACTACCCCATTAAGCGGTGTGCGCAGTTCGTGGCTCAGCGTTGAAATAAACTGAGTTTTATCTCGATTGGCCTTCTCAATATTAGCTTGATGGCGCATTCTCTCGGTAATGTCTCGACCAAAACCTAATAGACCTAAGCGGTTACCATTACGCCCATAAAATGGCACCTTACGTAGTTCAAAAAACGCTTTGCGCCCATCGGGATACTCTAACCATTGCTCGTAGGTAAGTTGTTCATCGTTATCAAATACTTGGTGGTCGGTCTCAACAATTTTATCGGCAATATCTTCCGGGTAAACATCGTAGGGAGTAAGGCCAATAAGTTGCTTTTCAGAGCGCCCAACCAACTGCTCTAACGCTAAGTTACAACCCGAAAACTGACCTTGCTCATTACGGTAATAAACCAAGTCAGGAGAACTATCGATAAAACTACGCAACAAGGCAGAGTGTTCCTCTAGCTCTTGCTGCGCTTGCTGGCGTTGCCTTACTTCTTGTTCTAAGTTGGCCATGGCTTGGCCACGAGCTGCTTCAGCTTTCTCGCGCTCATCAATCTCATTATTTAGCTGGCTGATGTTGGCTTTAAGTTTATTAGTAAGCTGCAGGTCTCGAGAGCGCATTTTTTCAAGCTTACGGATCATCTTGCTCAAGCGTTGGCGCGAGTCTTCAATTTGCTCTACTACCACCGACATAAAAAACACCGCCCACGGCGTAATAATTAAACCAAAAAACACCGAGCGAACTAAATCCACCGACGACACCTGGCCAGTAAGCGCGAAGGTAACACTCATTTGGATTGCCAAGGCCACTAAAATAATGGCGCTAGCTAAGCTTATGGTAAATTTAACTACGCCCAATCGAGATAATAAATGAACGTAATAGGTGGCAAGATTTTTCAGTGGCGTCATTAAGCCAGATTCCTTTTATAGCGCGAAGCAAGCTAAGCAAATGTTAGCTAATCCATAAAATAAAGATGGTTAATATTAACCTAGCTTTTGTGGTATAACAGCCCATCTTTTTGTGTCATATAAATGCAATGAGCCCTAGCTCACGCATCCTGTTGTGGAGTACTAAGTGCATGTCTACTGCAATGCCTGACGTAGCAAACTCAAGCCGTGCCCAAACCGAAGGAAAGCTCGATTGGGTAGGTATGAGCCAAATTGAAATGCCCATAATGCTGGCATTTGAAGCACAAGCAGCTAGCCGCGTGAGTGCTAACATTGAGGCCTTTGTCAGCTTAGATGACCCACAAGCCAAGGGCATTCATATGTCTCGTTTATATTTGATATTGGATCAATTATCTAACGAAGGCGTATTGGATTATGCTGGATTACACCGCGTTTTGGATCAGTTTATTGAAAGTCATCAAGATTTAAGTGAGCAAGCGCAGGTTCGCTTTAGCTTCGACTACCATTTGCGCCGTAAATCGCTGTTATCTGGCAAAACTGGTTGGAAGGCTTATCCTGTTGCAATCACTGCCACTCGTCACCAACAACAAACCACTATTGAGCTTGAAGTTGAGGTTCCGTACTCATCCACTTGCCCTTGCTCCGCCGCACTATCACGCCAGCTTATTCAGCAGGCCTTCAAACAACAATTTGCCGATGAGCAAGTTTCAAGTGAAGCGGTGCATCAATGGCTTGGCAGCAGTGAAGGCATTGTTGCTACCCCCCACAGCCAGCGTAGTATCGCTCAGCTAAAAGTTAAAATTGCCACTGAACATCAGGATATTCCCATTATCAGTTTGATTGATGAAGTGGAAAGTAGTTTAAAAACCCCAGTACAAGCCGCGGTTAAGCGCGAGGATGAACAAGAATTTGCTCGCCTCAATGGGCAAAACTTGATGTTCTGTGAAGATGCCGCTCGCCATTTGCAGCACAGCTTGAATAACCGAGCAGACTTAGTTGATTTTTGGGTAAGGGTAAACCACCTAGAAAGCCTACACGCGCATGATGCTGTATGTGTTGTAACTAAAGGTATTGAGCAAGGTTACAGCGCCTAGCTAGGGCGCTGTTTTTGTATCCTCTATAGCGCTGTCTCCGGCGCTACAGTAGCGGGCTTTACCCTGATGTTTAGCACGATAAAGCTGTAAATCTGCCACCCTTACCAGTTCGCCATAATCCACACCTTGTTGAGGAATAACGCTGGCCACACCAATACTTACCGATACAAAGTCGCTCACATCTGAGAATTCATGAGGAATCTCTGCTTCTTTCATATTGCGCAACACGGTTTCGGCGATTTGCTTAGCACCTTCACAGCCAGTATTAGGTAGCAATATGGCAAACTCTTCACCGCCATAACGGGCCACTAAATCGGAGCCACGTTTCACTGAGCGACTGATTAACTTAGCCACTTGGCGCAAAGCTTCGTCGCCCTGTTGGTGGCCATAGTTATCGTTATATTGCTTGAAGCAGTCAATATCCAGCAATAACAAACTTAGCTCTACCCCTTCACGACGATGAGTTAGCCACAACTGCAATAATTTCTCATCAAAACTACGGCGGTTAGCTACTTGAGTTAGGCTGTCGATAAAGCTGAGTTCCTGTAACTGCATAATCGCGTCGGCCAATTGCTGCTCGGTGGCTTTACGCTCGGTAACATCACGAGTGATGAAGATAATGCCGCGCTCGCCACTCACATCATCAAAATAAGGGCCTTTAATCACCTCATACCAAATCTGGTGACCATCATCCAAGTACACTAATTCTTCATACCGGATCGGCTTGCCATCTTCTAAAATTTGACGGTTTTGCAACTGATGTTGTTCTAACTGTTCTTCACTAAGAACCTCGGTAAGGTGTTTGCCCAGCAACTCATCACTGGTAAAACCAAACATTTTGGCGAAAGGTTCGTTCCCGCCAACAAAGTTACCTTTATCATCAATAAAGCCCAATGGATCGGGGGTTGAGTTAAACACGGTGCGAATAAGGTTATTTTGCCGTCCCAACTCTTTCTCGGAGCTGATTCGGTTTTGGTTTTCATGTTCCAGTTTACGGTTAAGCTCGTGCCACTTGGTTACGTCGTAAGACACGTTAAGCACACCTGTCACTTCGTCTTGTTGGTTCTTAAGCGGATAGACATTGTTTTGCAGCAGGATTTGTCGGCTATCTGGGGCACTAAACCATTCGGTATGTTGGCAAGGCTCGCCTGCCAATACTTGGTTGTCATAGGTTTGGCTGCGCTCTAACTCATTTCGGGTTAAAAAATCACTCAGCTTCTTACCAGCAAGCTCACCAGGCTTTAAGCCATGAAAGCCCGCCCATGCCTGATTACAGCCCAGCAAACGCTCATTAGCGTCTTTAAAGTAAATAAATTCTGGAATGGAATTAAGCACGTTAGCGAACAGTTTTTGCTCTTGCTCAATTCGATTTAAATAAGAATAACCTTGGGCGTTTTCGTAAGCATTAATGAACCAAACCTCTCGGCCATTATGCGCAGTTAAGCTAGCGTAAAGAAGCAAAACCCGAGTTTGCTGGGGGAAATTAACCAGCCAGTGAACACCTTCAATACTAGCCGAAGACTGATGGGGCTTTAGTAGTTCTAACAATTGCTCAAGGTGGGCAGAATCGAAGAACTGCCAATGTTTACCATTGTTAGCAAGCTGCAGTAACTCACAAACACGAGGATTAGCAAAAATAACCTGTTTGGCTTCTAGATCAATCATCAGTTGAGCAGCCGGCGACTTCACCATTGCCGCGCGCTGAGCACGCACCTTTCTGCGAGCTAAGGCCCACATAACAATAACAATGACTAGCAGTATGCTAAGTAATGCTATTGTTGCCTGCATCCAGACTGTTGGATAAAAGTTTTCGTGCATCGATTGTCCATTTTTTCTGCAACCGCTGCTACTTTACCTGATTATATGACATAAGAAAATAATCATTTACTAAACAAGCAATTAGCTCACATTTACTGCATCACACTCTAACTTAATGCGCTGCCTTGGGGGCCATCACTGGCCAACTTTTTGGCAATATCTGTGAGGGCTAACCACTTGTTTTGGCACCAATTTGGCGCCAGTAAAACCGGCGGCCGAGCATGGGCACTTACACGGTGATAAACCACATGTTCAGGGGTATGGCGAATAAGATTTACCGCTTGTTCAACGTAGTGCTGCTGGCTCATGGTATCTAAGCGGCCTGCTCGCCACGCTTTAGCCATGGTGCTACCCTCAACCACATGTAAAGGATGCAGCTTAATACCGGCAATATCTTCGGCAAGTACCGCCTTAAGTGATTGCATATAATGTTCAGGCTCTTCGCCCGGTAAACCCAAAATAAGATGGGCGCATACTTTTAAACCGTATTGGTGGGCACGGGCTACAGCCTTTTGAAATGCTGCAAAATCATGACCACGGTTTATTTTCTTTAAAGTTTCATCATGGGCAGTTTGCACACCTAGCTCTAGCCAAACTTCTTTACCTTGAGCCTGATACTCTGCCAGCATTTCTAACACCGCTTCAGGTACGCAATCTGGGCGGGTACCAATGCATAAACCCACCACAGACTCATCGGCTAAAGCTTGCTGATACATTCCACGTAAATATTCCACCTCGGCATAGGTGCTGGTATAGGCCTGAAAATAGGCTAAATAACGGATGTCTTTATGCTTTAGCTCAGCCTTGCGTGCATCCAACTGCTCGCCAATCGACATCATTTGTTGTTGCGGTTTAACAAAAGCGTCTACGTTGCAAAAGGTACAGCCACCTTTACCAATACTGCCATCGCGATTTGGGCAGGTGAAATCGCCATCCACACTTAGCTTGCGCACTCGCCCGCTAAAATGTTGCTTAATATGACGACCTAAGGTGTTTACATATAAATCTAGCTGCACAGCTTTCACTCTTTAATAAGGTGGGAAAAACCCAAAACGGCGGCTAGTTTACTGGCAGGAGCCAGCTAGGTCTTAGTTGTAGATCAAGAGAGCACAAGATTTAAACATTAGATGATCAACAGCAGTGCTCTCAATTGCTCTTCAGCAAAGATAAACAGCACCTCTTGAAGCTGCTATACTGCGTGCCGCTAATACAGTCGCACCTAGGAATCAACATGAGCTCTCAAGCATTAATCGACGCAAATGACCGTCTAACCACTAAACAGCGTTATCAAAGCTTTATCGAACAAGCCCGTAAGGCCCAGCAGGTTTGGACCTTAAGTGACGAACAGGGTTGTTTGATTATCGAAACCGGTGACGAAAAAGTATTACTGCTGTGGAGCGAGCAAGCACTTGCCGAACACTGGGCCAGTAAAGATCACGCAAACTTTAAAGCCCTCGCCATTAGTTTGAGTGACTTGACCGAGAAGTGGCTCCCAGGAATGGCCAACGATGGTTTTGATCTAGCAGTGGCTCCTAGCTTTGCCGGTGAAGGCACAATTGTTGCGCCCTTAGATCTTGCCGACGAGCTAAGCAGCGGAAAAATCAAGTAAGCCGAGTATTTACCGCGCTTAAGTCCACTAAGCAGTTTTTTTAGTAAGGACTTAAGTGTAGAATCTTCGGCTCGAAAATTGTTCATAGCGCCCAAACGGGTACAGAAATACATACAGGTTAAATTATGACGACAACGGTTAATCCATTATTAGAAGATTTGAAGGCGCGCGGCCTAGTTGCTCAATGCACTGCCGACGAAGAACTGGCCGAACACCTTTCTAGTGGAGCCCGCACCCTGTATTGTGGCTTTGACCCAACAGCCGACAGCCTACACATTGGTAGCCTAGTACCACTGCTAATGCTTAAGCGTTTCCAACAAGCTGGTCACAAGCCCTTAGCCTTGGTGGGTGGTGCAACCGGTTTAATTGGTGACCCAAGCTTTAAAGCCGCAGAGCGTAAACTAAACAGCGATGACGTAGTTACCGGCTGGGTAGGCAAACTGCAGAAGCAAGTTAGCCAGTTTATTGAGTTTGGCGATCAAGCAAATGCAGCCAAGGTAATTAACAACCTTGATTGGATTGGCAAAGTAAACGTAATTGATTTCATGCGTAACGTAGGTAAACACTTTAGCGTTAACGCCATGATCAAAAAAGAATCGGTAAAACAGCGTATCGACCGTGATGAGTCGGGTATCTCGTTCACCGAGTTCAGCTACATGTTGCTGCAGTCTTACGACTTTGCCGAGCTTAGCGACAAAGAAAACACCACCTTACAAATTGGTGGCTCTGATCAGTGGGGCAACATCACTGGCGGTATCGACCTAGCTCGCCGCATGTACAGCAATAAAGTATATGGCCTAACAATGCCATTAGTGACCAAAGCCGACGGCACCAAGTTTGGTAAAACCGAAACGGGTACCATTTGGTTAGATCCTAAGCGCACCTCGCCTTACGCGTTCTACCAATTCTGGATTAACACGGCTGATGCCGACGTATATTCGTTCTTGCGTTACTTCACCTTTATCGACGTAGCCGAAATCGCCGCCATTGAAGAGCGTGATAAAGCCGCCCAAGGTCGCCCAGAAGCGCAAGGTATTTTAGCCAAAGAAGTAACTCGTTTAGTGCATGGCGAAGAAGGCTTAGCCTCAGCAATGCGAATTACTCAAGCGCTATTCTCTGGCGACTTAGCCTCTCTCAGTGAGTCAGATTTAGAGCAGCTAGCCCAAGATGGTTTGCCTACCACTCAACTTGAACAAAGCGAAGCTGGTTTAGTTGAGCTACTTACAGCGAGTGAGTTAGCTAAATCAAATAAAATGGCGCGCGAATTTATTGGTAACGGCGCAGTGTCTGTAAACGGCGAAAAGCTAAACGACCCTCAGCTAACCTTGCAAGCCAGCGATGCCTTATACGGTAAGTATTCAGTAGTTAAGCGCGGTAAAAAATTATTCAGTTTGATCATTTGGGCTAAATAATTTTGCTGTTAAGAGCAATCAGCCACGCTGATTGCTCAATTTATTCCCTTCAACACATTCTCCACCACCTCTGCTGTTGTTACCTGCCTGAAATACCTTTTCTACGTATTCCGATGTCACTTCTTGTTGGCTTCAATCACCCTTCATAAACTCCTCATTGCACTGGTATTTTCCCTAGAAAGCTTTAATTCAAATCTAGCTGCACGAAATTAAGTTATCAACCAATTGAAATAAACGTTAACCAGTTTGCAGTTTAAGTTAAAAATGTCTGGCATAATTGGTTTACAAATTTTTACTGTATGAGCCAAAATGCTGTTTAGAAACACTCTATTACTTGCCGCCACTAGCCTGATTTTTTCCCTTCAAGCCAAAGATTGGGCAGACTACGACGTACCTGCAGACCCTGGATTTGGGAATACTTGGGAGTTAATTGACGCCTTTTCTGACGATTTTAACTACCAAGGAAAAAACCAACAGTTTAGTGAAAAATGGAACGATCATTACCACAATGCTTGGACTGGCCCAGGCTTAACCATATGGAGTTCTGACCACTCTGATGTAGTAGATGGAAAACTGGTTATTAAAGCCGCCAGAAAACCAGATACCGATAAGGTTCACCTAGGTGTAGTAACTTCTAAAACGCCAATCATCTACCCAGTTTACATGGAAGCCAAAATTAAAGTGGCTAACCAAGTGTTATCGTCTAACTTTTGGTTATTAAGTGCCGATGACAAGCGCGAGTTAGATATACTGGAGATATACGGCAGCGATCGCGCCAACCATCACAAGCATTCTCGCCATGCTAATACCAACTACCATGTATTTATTCGTGACGAAGAAAGCAACGAAATTATCCGAGATATCGGCTCTCAACAGCATCACTTTTTACCAAACGAAGCGCCGTATCGCGATAACTTTCATCGCTTTGGCGCATACTGGATCGATCCATGGAATGTCGAGTTTTACATTGATGGACGTTTAGTTCGTCGCTTAAACAAAACGTCACTTAAAGACCCAGAAAATCTTGGCCTAGACCGTGAGATGTTCATGATCATCGACATGGAAGATCACGACTGGCGCTCAAGTGTTGGTCACATCGCTAGCGATGAAGATTTAGCTGATGAAACCAGAAACAAGATGCTAGTGGATTGGGTACGTGTTTACGTGCCAGTAAAAGCCGATGCAAGCCAGCAGGAACTTGGCCTGGTAAAACTCCCGACCGATACAGCTGGTTTGAGCTTGCGCCACAGCACTAAGTGTTTTGAAATTAGAAACCCTCGCTCAGAAAAAGGCGCACGTTATCGCCAAAGCTACTGCAGCCATCGTGGCCAACAGCAGAAGTTTACTTTTACCGAGCAAGTGAGTGAACAGGGCCAGCAAGTTAGCATCAAAAACACCGCAAATGATTTTTGTGTTGCAGCACGAGAAGGCAAACAAGACTTACGCCAACAACCCTGTGATGAGCAATCAGCTGCCCAGTCTTGGCTATTATCAAACAAAGGCCACAATTGGTTCAGCATTAAAAACCTTGCCACTGGTGAATGCCTAGAAATGGCGAAAGGCTCCAAGAAAAATGGCAAAAACTTGTCATTGGGTGAATGTGATGGCTCAGAACATCAAAGCTTTAAATTCGTAAATTAATGGGAAGGCTAGCCGACCAGCTAGCCATTTACTTCGCTTAAACAATAGGTTGTTCATGAAAAATTATCAGATGTACATCAATGGTAGCTGGCTAGATGCAAAATCAGGAGCACGCGCCGAGGTACTTAACCCTTCAACTGAAGAAGTTATCGCCACTGTCGCTAATGGCGATGAAACCGATGCAGAGCTAGCCATGAGCGCAGCAGTTGCAGCACAAAAGCAATGGCGTAAGCTACCTGCTCGCAAACGTGCTGAAAAACTGTATGAGTTAGTGGCAGAGATTAAAGCTAACCGTGACTTCTTAGCCGAGCTGCTTGTGCAAGAACAAGGTAAGTTACTAAAAGTGGCGCGCATGGAAGTAGACGTAACCTGCTCGTTTATTGAATACGCCTGCGAATGGGCTCGCCACATTGAAGGTGACATTGTTGAGTCTGACAACCCTGACGAGCACATTTGGATCTACAAGGTACCGCGTGGTGTAGTGGTAGCGATTACTGCATGGAACTTTCCACTAGCGCTAGCTGGTCGCAAAATTGGCCCAGCCTTAGTGGCGGGTAATGCGATTATTGTTAAGCCAACTACCGAAACACCATTAGCAACACTTGAGCTAGCAAAACTGGCCGAGAAAGTTGGCTTGCCAAAAGGTTTGTTAAACGTAGTCACCGGTCCTGGTCGCTCTTTAGGCGATGCACTGGTTCGCCACCCAAAGACAGCCATGGTATCAATGACAGGCAGCACTCCAGCTGGCCAAGCCATTGTGCGGGCAGCCTCAGACAACCTCGCACATGTACAACTAGAGCTAGGCGGCAAAGCGCCCTTTATCGTGCTCGACGACGCTAACATAGATGCGGCAGTAGACGCAGCGCTAAACTCTAAGTTCGATAACTGTGGTCAAGTATGTACTTGTAACGAACGTTTATATGTTCACGAAGCCATCTACACCGAGTTTATGGACAAATTGCTTGCCAAGGTGAAAGCCATAAAGGTTGGTGACCCAATGAACGAAGATAGCGACATGGGGCCAAAAGTAAGCGCTAAAGAGCTAGCCAATATGGAAGCCATGGTTGCTAAAGCTATAGAAGAAGGAGCCACCTTAGTCACTGGTGGTAAACGCTTAAGCGGCGAGGAGTTTGAAAAAGGCTACTGGTTTGAACCCACCGTGTTTACCGACGTAACCCAAGAGATGAGCCTCGTTCATGAAGAGATCTTTGGCCCTATTTTGCCCGTAGTTAAATTTACTGAGTTTGATGAAGTGATTAACTATGCCAATGACTCTGAGTACGGTTTGTCGGCGATGATCTTCACTGATCGAATCAAACTAGTGATGGACTTGGTAAACGACCTTGAATGCGGAGAGATATATGTAAACCGCGGTCATGGCGAGCAACATCAAGGCTTCCACAATGGCTACAAACTAAGTGGCTCCGGCGGTGAAGATGGCAAATATGGTTTTGAGCAATACCTAGAGAAGAAAACCTTCTACGTAGATTTCTCAAAATAACACTCTTTTCTTAGGAAGTGAGCAAGCAACTTATTAGCAGTGAGTTGCTTGCTACCCGCAGTTTTGAAAATGGAGACCGCAATACCTAATAGCAATAATAATTAAACGCAAATACCAAGGGGATACTATGTTCTACATCGGATTCTTTTTAAGCTTAGTAATGATTTATTTAGGCGTGTTAGAAATCATTCAGCGGCAACGTGAACACTCATAATCATGCAACCGCTGTTTTAGGAGCATAGCCAACAACACCGCTATAAAAAGATTAGTGCGGGATAAGAGCAAGATACTCATTCAACTAAATATTAAGGACAGTTGGACAAGCATTACCCTTCTCACTAATTTTACTCTAAGCCCATGATATGCGATGCTTTAATGTGCTGGCATTACCATGGAAAATGGCTGAATGAATGTGATAAAAAACAACACCCTCGCAGTGATAGTTCCGCAAATTCAGCTACAACTTGGCTACCAAATTATTGAATTTGGTCATTCTTACTTCTCCATCCAAAGCTTGGTCTCAATTGAAGATTTTCATCACCTTGCAGATTTAATGGAAGGAAATATAGAAGGCCTGCTAAGCAGCCATTTTAGCCAAGAATATATGGCTCTAGCCATATTAGGTGCAATTAACTATTGGCTGCAAAAAAAGCAATTGGAACCTGATGACCTAAATACCGCCAAGCGCTTATCCACTATGCTAGGCGACTATCTAGACTCGCTAAGCCAAAAACGAAAAGAGAGTAAAAACCTCGCACCACCAGCGCCAAGTCAGGCCAATATAGGCGAATATTACTGTCTGTTTGAATTTGCCGATGGCTGGCAAATAAAAGTAGGTAAGTGCAGCTCAAAGCAAGCCTTCGGTATTTACTTTGTTTGCCCGCTAGTCTGCGATGTGGAGCCGCCGCTAGAGTATATGCTGCAACAGATTAATGCCCACACTCAAGCTCTCTCCATTGCCCCGCTTAACGAAGCTGAAGTTAAGCCATGCTTGCAACAAGTACTTAGCAATTGGCTAGCACAATTTAGCCTGCAGCATCCTCAGGCTGTGCAATCTTATACGGAATGGGAATTTGAAGAGCTGAGCCTCACCGAGCAAGCTTTATGCGAAGTGTATTGCCAAGCACAGTCTTTGAAAGAAGCCCTCATCTAACTCGCTGCATATTGGTTTGTTCGATGAAGTCAGGCCTATTTTGATAACTTGATTAATATATTCGAACACTTTGTCTTAAAAAAGTCATAAATCTTACCTAAGCTGCTTGCAGTTAACCGCTTAAGTCGGTAACTATGGTTTATTATCAAACCAGTTGTTAGTTCCACTACGATTAAGGAATGCTATGCAAATTCGCCCTATTCATGAAGAAGACGCGGTTGACGTGGCCATGCTTGCAAAGCAGCTAGGCTACAACCCAACGGCACAAACTGTACTACCGAATATTCACGCTATTTTAGAAAACCCTGCCCACCAAGCCTTTGTTTACCTTAACGAGCAAGAGCAAATAGTAGGTTGGGTGCACGTATTTGTTGCCTTGCGTTTAGGCTCGCTACCCTTTGCCGAGATTAGCGGTATGGTGGTGGATCAAGACTCACAAAATCAAGGCATTGGCCGGGCACTTGTTAAACAATGCCGTCATTGGGCAACGAGCCGCGGCGTAGGCGAAATTCGAGTACGTTGTGACTCTACCCGCGAACAAGCAAATCAGTTTTACCAGCACATCAAATTTAAACAGCGTAAAACACAACGGGTGTTTGTGCGCGATCTGTAGCTGTTCCTTAAACTAGCTTATGGTAATATTCCGCTGATTTTTCCTTTTGATAAAGAGACGGTTATGACTACAGCTATTATTGGTGCAATGGAACAAGAAGTGGTAGCACTTCGCGAAATGATCGATAACTGTGATACCTATAGTTTTGCTGGTTGTGAATTTTATAGTGGTGAAATTAACCAGCACCCAGTAGTAGTAACCCGCTCTGGCATCGGCAAGGTAGCTGCCGCCATTGCCACTACCGTGTTACTGCAACGCTACCAACCCACTCAAGTGATCAATACTGGCTCTGCCGGAGGTTTTGACCCCGCTTTAAAAGTAGGCGATGTGGTTATCTCTAACGAATTACGCTATCACGATGTAGACCTTACAGCCTTTAGTTACGAAATGGGCCAACTGCCCGCTAACCCGGCCGCCTATAAAGCTGACGCTAAGCTTATCGAGATTGCCGAACAGGCTGCTAAGCAGCTTTCAGGTCATCAAATTGTGCGTGGTCAAATCTGTACCGGCGATATTTTTATGGCTGATCCTGAACGTGTTGCTAAAGCCCGTGCCGACTTCCCAAATATGACAGCGGTAGAAATGGAAGGCGCCGCTATTGCGCAAGTTTGTCATCTCGCCAAAGTGCCATTTGTAGTGGTTAGAGCGCTGTCGGACATTGCTGGTAAAGAGTCTCCATCTTCATTTGATGAATTCTTAGAAACAGCAGCCAAGCACTCTACTGCCTTGGTACTAGCCATGTTAGAGAAGCTAACTGACTAATGGACGAAAGCTCCTGGCTGTGGCTTAGCCTCAGCCTGCCCTTTTTGGGTATAGCCTTAGAACGTTTAATACCAGGCCGCGGATTTGGTCAGGTAATGCTGCTAGTCCGTTGGTTTGCCGAGCAACTATCAATAAAAGTAAATCGCAGCGGCAATGGTCCTCGCCAGCAGCGCATTGCTGGCGGTTTGGCTTTACTGGCGATTTTACTGCCACTAAGCCTAGGCTTAGCCTTGTTTAACCAACTTAATCCCCTCACCGTGTTAGTAGACAGTTTACTGCTACTTTGCTTGCTTCAATGGCAAGCCCCAATGCACAGTTACCATCGCATTACTCACCTTCTCAATAAACATTTGCACAAACCCGCCCGCAATATTTTACGCCCTTGGGTATTACGCGATTGCGAAAGTTTGTCTGCGGTTGGCGTAGCCAAAGCGTCTGCTGAAATGCTATTGCTGAGGCTAGCGGCCAATTGGTTTGGGGTGATTTTTTGGTTTATGTTGGCAGGCATTGTACCGGCCTTAATCTACCGCATCGTTACCGAGTTGCACTTTGCTTGGAACCCTAAACTCGTGCAATTTCGCCAGTTTGGTCATACCGCAAGTCGCTTCTATCAACTATTTAGCTACTTGCCCTTTCAACTATTAGCCTTGATTATCTGTTGTTATGGCAAACTCTCTCGTAACAAGGCCGCGCTTAGTGAAGGCTTCCGTTGGCCCTATATCGGCAGCGGTAAACTGATTAGCGTAAGCGCAAGTAGCTTACAAAGTGAGCTAGGTGGACCTCGCCATTACCAACAGCAAAAAGTTGAACAAGCCCGCTTTGGCCCAAGCCAGCAATACCCAGAAGCGGCTGAGTTAGACAGACTTGCCTTAAAACTCAATATGAGTGCGCTACTGTATCTACTTATTCTTAGTCCAATCTACCTTGCGCGTGTTATCTATCTTTAAGGCTAAAAGAGCCAATATCGTTAAGCTCATTGTCGTATTGCTAGCGACCTTTTTCAGCACTGCGCTTTACGCTAAGCCGCAACGCATTATCTCCTTAGCCCCACATTTAACCGAGCAAGTTTACGCCCTAGGTGCCGGTGATAAGCTAATTGCCACAGTAGATTATGCCGATTATCCAGAAGCCGCTAAAGCGCTGCCACGCATTGGTAATTATCAATACATTAGCCTCGAGAGCATCATTTCTTTAAAGCCCGACTTAGTTTTGGTCTGGCAACAAGGAAATCAGCAAAGTTTGGCGCAAAAGCTACGCGCCTTAAATATTCAAGTATTTGTGTCCAAACCCAAACGGCTAGACAACCTACCTAAACAACTGGCAGAGCTGGGTAGTATTTTAGGTGAGCAAGAAACCGGACAACGCTTAAGCCAGTTTGCCGAGCAACAGCTAGCTCAATTGGCGCAGCAGTATCAGTCTAAAAGCAAAGTGAGTGTGTTTTATCAGATGTGGCACACGCCGCTGCGTAGCATATCTGCGAAAAGCTGGATTGATGATGGCATTCGCTTATGTGGCGGAGAAAATATTATGGCCGAAGCGGTGGCACCCTATCCATTGCTATCAGAGGAGTGGGTACTAGAAGCTGATCCTCAAGCCATTATTATTGCCCAATGGGAATTTGAACACTCTTGGAAGCAATGGCCTCAGCTTCAAGCTGTGCAGCTGCAACACATTTACCATCTAGACCCCGATAAGGCCCATCGCTTAACACTTCGCACTCTAGAGAGCCTAAAGCAACTTTGTAGCATGCTGGAAAAAAGCCGAAAAAAAACCCACCCAGATAAACTGAGTGGGACGAGAGCATATACGAGTGAAGAAAAATCTTCGATATAAGTAATGAAAGTGTTGTGCCAGTTTTAAGCAAGCTAAAGATCTTATAAAATTTTCGACAGACAAAACCACCCCTAAAGAGGTATTTGATATTTTATGTCGCTTTACCTTTTTTTAGTCCCAAACAAACCAACAAATATGCTTTAGTCATTCGATAAGCCTTCGCACAAGCAAAAGTTGCTGATTCAATCGCTTGCACTACTATTAACCAGCTTGCGCCAATTTGGTCAGCAACTGCTCTGTAGCCTGTTTAGCTCACGGCTTGCGCCGCTGAATCTGGCATTATTACTAGCATCTGGCTACAATCGCGGTAATCACTGTGTTTGTATGTTGGAAGTAGATTGCAAAGCTTATTACCTAAACGTCATCGTCGGCTGTTGTTTGTTGCCATAATGCTGGTAATAGCCGCACTGCTCATCCCAAGTGAAAAAAAGTCGGTGAGTGCTAGCCAGCGACAAACTATCGATCTTTCGGCCAAGGCCAACAACATCCAAGAAGTGCGACCAACAGACGCCGCCAGCACTAACGAGCCCAGTTTAGACAAGCTACAATCTACAGCCGCTCAGCTTGAGCAAGTAGAAGAGAAACAGCCAGCTAGCCAACCCGCAGTTGAACAAGTGGCGGAGCTTTCCCCAAACCAAGCGGTTGAGCAAACTGAAGAGCAACACATAACCGTAGATACTGTTGCTAAATCCCCTGCCCCAGCAGCTAATACAGCAAACGAAATCGCCCAAACTGCTGATGAATCAAGTTCATTAAATCCGCAACCTAGCGCTACCGATAATACCGTTAAGGTCAGCGATGCCGCCGAGTTAATTGCGCAACTGCAGCAAGGCAAAGAACTTAACCTTGGTGTTCGTTATCCCCTGCAACTGGAGATAGAACCGCAACAAGCCCTCGAAGAACCCGAGCACTTCTACACCCTTAAACGCCAAACCGTTAAATCGGGTGACAGCATGGCGCTTATCTTCTCGCGGGTGGGTTTAAGTGCTCGCACTTTACACGACATAGACCAACTCGGCGGGGAAGCGAGAAAGCTGCGTACGGTTCATCCTGGCGATACGCTGGATTTTTATCTCGATGACCAAGATCGATTAATGGAGCTACATTATCCACAATCGAAACATCAAACACTGATTATTGAGCGAGATAAGCAAGATGGTTTCGCGGTAAAAGTAGGTACCCAAGAGCTAGAAGTAAGAACTAACTTTGCCCAAGGCACCATCAATTCAAGCTTCTGGAATGCCGGTATTAGCGCTGAACTCAGTCAAGGGCAAATTATGGCGCTAGCGGCTATTTTTGGCTGGGATATCGATTTTGCTTTAGACATTCGTAAAGATGATAGCTTTATGGTGCTGTTTGAAGAGCACTATATCGACGGTCAATTTGCAGGAAACGGCGATATTATTGCCGCTGAGTTTATTAACCAAGGTGATGTATTTAGAGCGGTTCGTCACGAAGATGGCAACTATTACACCCCAGAAGGCCGCCCAATGCGTAAAGCCTTTTTGCGCGCGCCAGTTAACTTCAAATACATTAGCTCTAACTTTAACCCGCGCCGTTTACACCCAGTAACCGGCAGAGTGCGCGCTCACAACGGCATTGATTATGCGGCTAAAGTGGGAACGCCAGTGCAAGCTGCCGGCGATGGCAGAGTCACTAAATCGGGTTACAGCAAATACAACGGAAACTATGTGTTTATTCAGCACAGCAGCGCCTACGTCACCAAGTACTTACATTTGCATAAGCGCTACGTAAAAACTGGCCAGCGGGTTAAACAGGGCAAGAAAATTGGCACCGTTGGCGCGACAGGACGAGTTACCGGCCCACATTTACACTATGAATTTTTAGTACACGGGGTACACAAAAACCCACGTACCGTGAAACTGCCTACTTCAACACCTTTAAAAGGTAAGCAAAAAGACATTTTCTTGCCGATTGCTAAGGCCAGAATCAAGCAGCTAGACAATACCAAACGAGTATTGCTAGCCATGAATTAGGTAAATAAATGACAGACATTTATGTGGGCTTAATGTCGGGCACTAGCATGGATGGCGTAGACGCAGTGGTGGTTGATTTTAGCCAGCAAACACCTGCTCTGCTAGCCCATTGCCAACAGCCAATACCACAAACCTTACTTGAGCAACTACACGGTTTATGCAGCCCCGCAGCCAACGAACTAGCCACCATGGCAGAGGCTAGCGTGGCGGTTGCCCAGCTATTTGCAGCTACCGCAACTCAAGCTATTGCTCAGGCTAAACTCAAGGCTAGTGATATTGCTGCCATTGGCAGCCACGGGCAAACCATACGCCATTTTCCCGAGTTAGCCTTTAGCCTACAAATTGGTAGCCCTAGCCACATTGCAGTACAAACCAACATTGATGTGGTGGCAGATTTTCGCAACAAAGATATGGCGCTAGGCGGCCAAGGAGCGCCGTTGGTACCTGCCTTCCATCTATCAATGTTCAGCCATGCTAACGAAGCTCGTTTTATTGTTAACATAGGTGGCATCGCCAATGTTACCCGCTTAGTTCCAGGGCAAAGCTTATTGGGCTATGACACCGGACCAGGCAATACTTTGTTAGATCAACACTTTAAACGTCATCACCCAAATGGCTTGGATTATGATGATAACGGTCAGTGGGGGAAAAGCGGCCGCTGCCAGCAAAACTTACTAGAACAAATGCTAGCAGATAAGTACTTTGCCATAGCTGCCCCAAAAAGCACTGGTCGCGAGTATTTTCATTTAGCTTGGTTAGATAGCTTTCTTACACAGCCAAAATTTACCCAAATAGCGCCTGTAGATGTGCAATGTACTTTGCACCACCTAAGCGCTCAGAGTATTGCTCAAGAGTTATTTGATGCTGATAGGGGCAAGGTTTATCTATGTGGCGGCGGAGACAAAAACGGCTTTCTATTAGGATTGCTGACGAGGGCATTGCCTAAGTTAACACTCAGCCGCACCTCAGAATTAGGCATTCCAGAGCAAGCCTTAGAAGCGATGGCTTTTGCTTGGTTAGCACGCTGTTTTAAACAACAACAAACTGGCAACGCCAGCTCAGTAACCGGAGCAAGCCGCCCAGCTATTCTTGGCGCCCTGTACCCCGCAAAATAAAAAGGAGGGATAACATCCCTCCTTCAACATTAAGGTTCGCCCTTAAACCTAGCGCTCAGTGCTCGGTTTATAGGTTCGAATCCAATCTACTTCCATGGTGTTTTTATCGGGATTAAGCAAATCAGCATCAGACGGAACACGGCCTGCAGCAACATGCCAGCTTTGCGATTCAACATTAACGATAATATCCATCGCTTTAGTGAACCCATTGCCCCCTTGATAGTTCTCAGGATCAATCACCGACACATTAGACACGCTGCTCGCTGCTTTTAGCGTTTCAAATGAAAAATCATTACTGTTTTTAGCATGCTCAATCACCGCTTGGTATCCAAATTGGTCAAATGCTAGCTGGCCTTGCGCATCTCGGTAAGGGTAACTATATGTCCAAGTACCATTGATTTTAGTGGCAAAGGCTTTATCAAATAGTACTCTTACTAGTTCACCATCCACATAATACTCAAAGTGTTTCGGCCCTAACCAGTTAACACCTACTTGCACAAACTTGCGGTTTCCAGCATTCCATAAATGCTCACCCCAGCTGTTTACGCCTGCTCGTTCCCACCAACTATTGTTATCACGCGGTTGATAATCAGTAAACGGTGAGCGAACAAAAGAGTGGTGACTTAAGTGAATAAACTTCTCGAAGTGAGCAGCGCCACCATAAGCCTCAATAATATCAATTTCTTGAGTATCGTCAGGGCTTAGTAACCATACGTCTGACGCCAAGGCGATATTAGCAACACTCACGCTGGCTTCTACAAACACTGGATAAATCACCCGCTCATTAGAGGTAATACAACCAGCATTAACACCCGGTACACCCATTTTAACAGTACTTGGGTTGCGCGAAGCTCTAAGTACCAAGGTACCTTTATCTCCATCAACCGACACATGGTTATGTTGCCAGTAGGTCGTACCTGGGCCGTTCCAATTATTGTGGTAGAAGTTGTACCATTTCCCATCTTCACCAAACGAAGCTCGCGCGCTGGTCTCAGCAAAGTTATAGTTAAATGTATCAGATACTTTTTCTTGCTTAAGCCATACCATTCCCTCACCTGCAGGAGCAGGTACTGGTAAATCAGCGACTTGGGCAGGATCTAATGCTTGGGCACTGTAACCGCTTCGAGATACATCGGTTAAGCCAGACACCGAACTTGGTGCATTAGGATCAACAGGTAAATCAGGATCTACTGGCTCGCTCGGTTCTTCAGTTTCTAGCAAAGAAAAACTCGCTAAGTTCCATTGCCAATCCGCACTGCCCACAGCACTTAAACGAAGTGTGACAGCTCCGCTTGGCAACTCAAAGGCAAAGTCAGAGGTTAAGCTTGTAAAACTATCCCAATCATTTCCAGAAACGCTAGAACGCCCAACAGTGTTCCAAGTGTTGCCTTCTTTCACAGCTACCTCAATCGCGACACCAGCTTGCATCGCCGTAGCAATTTGATATTCAATGTTGAAGAAACCGGCTTGCTCCACATTTAGCTGATAATCAACATAATCACCGCGATTCACATAATTGATTGCCTCAATACCTGCTGCAGTAACATATCGATTAATCGCACTTATCTGGCCATCATCAAAAGAGCCACCACTATTTATGTAGTTAACAGCACTTATTGCGCCCTCTGTTGGCGGTAAAGGCTCAACCGGAGGTTCAATAGGTGGTTCAGGGTCTACCGGGGGCTCTATATCTTTGACTTTTTCTAAGGTAAAGCTACTCAGATTCCATTGCCAATCGGCGCTACCAGTTGCGGTTAGGCGCAAGCTGCTTACACCACTTGGCAAATTAACAGTATGCATGGCTTTTTGCGCCACAAAGTTATCCCAACCACCCGCAATGACAGAGGTGCGGCCTTGTACAAGCCATTGATTGTTTTGCTCTAGCGCAATTTCTACTTCTACATTTTGCTGTTGAGCAGTCGCAATTAGATACTCAAGGCTATACTCACCAGGTTCGGCCAATTCAACTTGATACTCAACAAAATCGCCTCTATTTACATAGTTAATAGCCGATAGACCACCTGGCGCAATATAGCTACTTACACTACTGGCTTGTCCATCATCGAAGTCACCACCACTAGAAATGTAGTCAACAGCGTTAACTTTTAACATTCCTTCGGGAAGGTCTGGCTCAGCGATATCAGGTAACTCACTCACTTTATTCAATACAAAGCGATCAAGATTCCACTGCCAATCGTCATCCCCGGTTGCTCTTAACTGCAGCTGAACACTTCCCGCAGGCAGTGCTACAAGGTGATTAGGTTTCAAGGAGTTAAAAGTGTTCCAACCTTCTGCTGGTACAGCTGCACGCCCCTGTGGTAACCAAGAGCCATCGCTATTCACCAGTATTTCGATTTCAGCACCAGCTTCAATAGCGGTAGAAATAAAATACTCAACGCTATAGTTTCCGGGCTCATCAACCACAATGTCGTAGACCAAGTAATCACCACGGTTTACATAATTAACCGCGGTAATACCATCGAGTTGATATACACTCACTGCAAAGCTTTGCCCGTCTTCAAAGCTACCACCACTCTCTACATAAGCTTCGGCTTCTATCTGCAGCATTTCTTCACTTGCAGCATGAGCAGCTAAGCCCATTACCGAACTTATGGCTAAACACAATGGCGCCATTTTCCTTGTTTTATTCCCCATAAAACATCCTGTTTCTATAAGTTTTTCTAAACACTCGTAGTGCTTAATACGATTAGAAACCTTTGTAATATACAACAACCCAGCAAGGTGTAAACGTAACCACAAACAACAACGAAATATGGAGAACATCACCAAACCAAGCGTTAAAAACATAAGGTTATTTACTATACGTAGTCAGAATGCCTTAATGACAAATCACACACAACTGTCTCAAAAGTGCGACAAATAACGAAATAAGCGACTAAAATCATAAACTTTTCAAAAAACCTGTTAACCAACATTTAAGTTAAACCAAACGAAAAGCCAGCCGTGACAAGCGGGTAAACATTTACAAAAAAACCAAAAATTGTCGAGATTAACCGTCACGAAGGCACAACTAGAAAGGAAAATTTTTTACTGCAATTTTGAATTTATTTGAAGAACTGTCGAGTATTTACTCAACAAAACAGTTAATAGCAATTTAACACGCCGCTTTCGAAACAATACTACAACGCGTTTCGCTTTAATAAAGCGAAGAAATGACGCGCTAGAAGGTAGCCTCTAAAGCCTTGTATTGCACAAAACTTCAGAGGCGAACAGTATGACGAATAACGTCTATGCCCCCAACAACTCCTGCTCTTTCGCTTCTTCTATCGCAGCTTGTTTATCTTTGCGGCTAAATTTAGCACCAAGCATTAACAAACACGGTGTAAGAATAAGGGTTAACAGTGTTGCGAAACTTAAGCCACCAGCAACTGCTGTAGCCAGTTGTGACCACCACTGAGAAGAAGGTGCACCTACTTCAAAGCTGCGCTCAAACACATCAATGTTCAGCTCCAATACCATGGGCATTAAGCCTAAGATGGTGGTAATAGTGGTTAACATTACTGGGCGTAAACGCTGTGCACCGGTACGCATAATAGCTTCTTGGGCGGCAATGCCTTGGCGACGCAGAACGTTGTAGGTATCAATCAACACAATGTTATTGTTCACCACGATCCCCGCTAAGGTAATTACCCCCAAACCACTCATAATAATGCCAAATGCTTGCCCAGCGATTAACAAGCCAAGCAATACACCAATGGTTGAGAACAATACTGCCGAGAGTATTAACAAGGCTTGGTAAAAGCTATTGAACTGAGTGATAAGAATCAAACCCATCACAAATAGCGCCACCATAAAGGCTCTACCTAAAAACGCCATACTCTCTTGTTGGTCTTCATTTTGACCACGCAATTTAATATCAACCAAGGGATCAAGCTCAAGCTGCTTAAGTTGCTCTTGGATCTTAGGTAACTCAATACTTAAGTTTTGCCCAGCCGCTACGTCGGCACTTACCGTTATTACTTGGCGGCCATCCACCTTGTTGATTACATCTTGTTTTGGCTTAGCTTCTAAACTTACAAAGTTAGTAATCGGTACTAAGCCATAACCCGTTTTCACCCGTAACTCACTCAAGCGGCTAATACTGCGATTCTCTTCTGGAAAACGCACTCGGATCTCTAGCTCATCGTCTACATCATCGGGGCGATAATCACCAATGTTTAGGCCATTAGTCACAAACTGTACGGTATTGCCTAGCAAAGTAACATCGGCGCCAAAACGAGCAGCTTTGGCACGGTCAACCTTAAGCTGCCACTCAATCCCCGGTTTGGTGGTAGAGTCCTCGGCATTAACAAAATGCGGGTTGTCATTCACCAACTCTCGAATTTTCTTGGCCATGGGTTCTAAGCGTTCCGGAAAACGTGAGCTCAACTCAAGCTGTAAATCTTTACCCGCCGGCGGCCCCGCTTTGTCTTTGCGAAACTCAATTTCTAAGCCGGCAATAGGTGCTAAGCGTGAACGCATGTCTTCAATAATTTCGTTAGCTGGTCGACGTTCATTCCAATCTTTAAGATTAACCCGAATATCCCCAAGCTGATCACCACCTACTTTGGTGTACAAAGTATCGTAATCTTCTAAATCAATGATGCGGCGCTCAACCTCAAGCATTACTTGTAGCTTTTCATCGGTAGAGTAATCCCCGTGCGAACGAACGATAATGTTGTAACCCACAGGCTCTACTTCAGGAAAAAACTCCACCCCTTTACCCGCACTGGAATAAGCCATTATTACTGCAATCGCAATAACAATGCCCAAACCCAGCACTCGCAGCGGTGCATTTACCGCTTTGTGCAACACCCGTAAGTAAACACCGGTAAACCCCTCAAGGCCTTGCCATTCGCCTTTATCCGCTTTAATTAGTGCCTGTTGCTGCTTGGCAGTTAATTTACGTGGACGGCCAAAAATATTGCCCAAAGAAGGTACAAAGATTAACGCCATCACCAAGGAAGCACTTAAGGTCGCAATCAAAGTTAACGGCAAGTAACCCATAAACTGCCCCACCATGCCTGGCCATGCCAATAACGGAGCAAACGCCGCTAAGGTAGTTGCAGTTGATGCAATAATTGGCCACGACATGCGTTGCGATGCCAGCGAGTATGCTTGATGACGAGGAACACCTTCGCTCATTTGCCTATCGGCAAACTCGGTAACCACAATGGCTCCGTCCACCAGCATTCCCACCGCCATAATCAGCGAAAACAACACCACCATGTTGATAGTAAGTCCGCCTAAAGACAGCATTAAAATACCTGCCAAAAACGAGCCGGGAATAGCTATTCCCACCAACAGAGATGAACGCACGCCCATTACCGCAATAATCACCACCACAACCAACAAGACTGCAGACAAGATGTTATTTTGCAGCTCTGACAGCATGGTGCGAATGTCTTTAGATTTATCACCGGCGTAATCAATAATCACCGAATCAGGCCAAAACGCTTGTTCTTGAGCAATTAGCGCTTTTACCTGTTCAATGGTTTCAATCAGGTTTTCGCCGGGACGTTTGCTCACTTCTAAAGAGATGGTTGGCTTACCATTTACCCGCGCGTAAGTACTGGCATCTTTAAAGGTACGTCTGGCTGAGGCCACATCACCAAAGGTAACAATGCGATCACCTTCTACCTTAATTGGCAGCTCAATAACGTCCTTAACGTTCTCAAATACCGCAGGTACTTTTACCGCAAAACGGCCATTGCCGGTATCAAGTGTACCCGCTGTTACCAAACGGTTATTGCGGCTTACCAAGTTGTAAATATCAGCTTGGTCTAAACCGTAAGACTCCATCAAAAGCGGGTTTACCGTAATCTCCAAAAAGTCTTCACGGTCTCCACCAATGTTAACTTCTAGTACCTGCTTCATGGTTTCCATTTGGTCTTGCAGGTCACGGGCAATCGTTAGTAAGGCACGTTGTGGCAAGTCACCCGACAACAACACCGTAATAGCAGGCTGTTCTGTGGCTAAGGTGACTTGATGCACCTCTGGCTCATCGCCACCGGCAGGCAGTTTAGGTTTGGCTTGATCCACCTTAGCCCGCACATCCGACAGGGCTTGGTCGATATCAACCCCAACTATAAACTCCAACACCACCGAACCATGACCTTCACTGGCCGTGGCGGTCATTTCTTTAATGCCTTCTAAACCTTGTAATTCCTGCTCCATAGGGCGCAGCAACAAGCGCTCAGCATCTTGAGGCGAAATCCCATCGTGTGGGATCGATACGTAAATAACCGGGATCTCTACATCGGGATCCGATTCTTTAGGAATGTTGTTGTAGGTAATAATGCCGGCAACAAACAAGAACAGTAAAATAGACAGTACGGTTCGAGTTCGCGATAAAACGGCTTCGATAAAAGCGTGCATTATTCAGCCCTCTCTTGCGTTAACAACTCCGCTTTGGTGACAGGCTCAACCTTATCGCCTTCGCGCACAAAACCTTGGCCTAAAATAATCACATCGTTGTCACCACTAAAGCCAGATAACCAGGCACCGTCTGGATCTGAGCGCACTAAACTGGCTGGTACAAACTGCACTACATCATCCACAACCGTTTTAACCCCTAAATTACCTTCTTCATCTAAGGCTAATACTGCAGGGCTAACTTTAATTGCCTCTACCTCTTCAAGTGGGAAACGCACACTGGCACTCACACCTGCCATCAACTGTTGTTGTTGGTTATCGAGCAACACTTCTACTTTAAAGGTTCGGGTATTGGGATCAGACAAGGTAGCAATAAAGTCGATGCTTCCTTCAACTTCTTCTCCAGTAACCAAGTTTACGTAGGCTTTTTCACCCAAAGAAAGCTGCGAGATATCGCGCTCAGAAACATCAGTACGCACCAATAGTTGCTGAGTATCGGCAAGCCTTAAGATTGGGTCACCAATACCTAGATAAGCACCCGCCTCAACAATATTTTCTTCAAAAATACCGTTGTATGGGGCTAATACCAGCGTGTTATCAATGGCTAAATTAAGCGATTTAACATTGGATTCTGCATCCACCAGCGCGGCCTTGGCCTCTGCTAAGCGTGCTTTACCTTGGAAACCTTGCTTGCTAAGAGCCTTAACCCCGGCATACTCAATGGTGCGTTGCTCTAACAAGGCTTCGGCACGCAGTAGCTGTGAACGTCGATCTTGAATATCTAAACGAGCAAGGGCTTGGCCTTTTTTAATTGGGCGACCTTCGGCAACCAAAAACTCCAACAAACGACCAGATACTTCGGCAGAGATAACACTTTGACGGCGCGCCTCTGTTTGTCCGTATAAATGTAAGCTGCGTTCAATGGTCTCGGCAGTGTAGGTTTTCACTTGCACGCGGGTTAGCTTGTGAGCGGCTTTCTCAGGTTCAGGCTTGGCTTCATCTGCATTAGTCATTTGACCAGAGAGCATCCAAAACACCACTACAGCAACAATAAAAATAGAAAGGATATATGGGCGAGCAGCAAAAAACTGTTTTACGGCAACAGACACAATCAAACACTCCCTGTCGATGATTCAAGTAAGTGAATCAGTATACAAGTTAGTGCAAACAATCTATATGCTTTGCCGAAGACTACTGACAAATTTGCTACAAAGCGTTAGCTAAGTATGAAAAATAACGAAGCCACCAGACGGTAGCTTACAAAAAGATACAATTGTATGGTGTTTTGCTAATCAGCTTAGATGCTAAATGATGAACCACAACCACAGGTTGTACTAGCATTAGGGTTGTTCACTAGAAAGCGTGAACCTTCTAGGCCGGAGGTGAAATCTACGATACCACCCACTAGATATTGCAAACTCATTGAATCTACAACCATTGATACACCTTGTTTTTCTACTAAGGTATCACCTTCATTTACTTTTTCATCGAAGGTAAATCCGTAAGAAAAACCAGAACAACCACCGCCTGTGACATAGACACGCAACATTAGCGCTGGGTTCTCTTCTTCAGCAACTAGCTCTTTTACTCGCGACGCTGCGGCGTCGGTAAATTGAATTGGAAATGCGGCTTGTTCAGTTACAGCTTGTTCTGACACAATCTATTCCTTAAAAATGTTAACTGGCGCAGATTATCTAATACCCGAGTAATTTGTTCAAGTATTATCCTAAGAGGGTTTATCCATAGCTCTAAGCCGTCGCTAAGTATTTATTCTACAGGCCAATTTTGTTTGTAAATAATCTCGGCCTTTTTGTTCCATTTATTGCCCTTAACTTTAGCGGTAAGCTCAATCCGCTCTGCTTTAAAGCCTTCGGGCAACTTAATGTCGGTATTCACTTCTTGAAAATAACGAAACTTAAACGCTAAAGGAGTTGCCTCACTTTGTAAATCTGCCAAATTATATTGCGCTGGTTCTTGGTTCTGACTACCCACCACCACTAACTGCAGTTCCCCACTTAACCAACGCTTGTTGCGCGCTACTTGCATCAACAATACCTGCATTCGGTAATAGTTGGGGCTAAGCATGGGTTCAATGTTTAGTTGTTCAATTTTCATGCCGCCAGCTTGTTGTTCTGGGGCCATGATTTTTCTATAAACCAACAGCTCTTCAGTTAAGGCAAGCTTTTGCTCGGTCAGTTGATTAATGCTTTGTTTTAACTGCGCTAACTCTGCCAAGCTGGTATCTTGCTCTAGGCGCACCATCGACAAACGTTGTTGTAATACCGACTGGCTTTCAAGAGAGTTACTAAGCTGCTGTTTTAATTGGCTAATGAGTTGATCTTTTTCTTCAACAACAACCGATAAACCATACACACTGGTTAAAGCCAAGGCACCGATTAAACTTACAACTAACAACTTTGGCTTTGCCACTTTGTATACACCTGTCGCGAAAAGACGACAGTTTACCCAGATTTCCCCTCGGCAACAAACTACAGTTAGCTCTCTGCGATACCACTAACTTTCTGCCGGTGAAACGAGTTAGATAACGCAGCCCAATTATCGAGTTTAAATAGCTACAGCCCGCAAGCTGAACCAGCGCCTAAATGCAGCTTCTACGCGTTATTACTTGGCTATAGATTATTTGTTATAGTGAGCGCAATTTACTGCCTTTGTGGCGCGTGACTCAGATTTTAAAGGATGCTTTATGTCTCGTTCAGAACAACTTTTTAGCCAAGCCCAGCAAACTATTCCTGGTGGCGTTAATTCACCAGTTCGTGCCTTTAATGGCGTAGGTGGAACACCGGTTTTTATTGAACGAGCCGACGGCGCGCGCATCTACGATGCCGATGGCAACAGCTACATCGATTACGTGGGCTCATGGGGCCCAATGATTTTGGGTCATAACCACCCTGCGATTCACCAAGCTGTAGTTGATGCAGCCGCTAAAGGCTTGAGTTTTGGTGCGCCTACCGCTGCTGAAATCGATATGGCTAATCTAGTGTGCGAGTTGGTGCCATCGATGGACCAGGTGCGTATGGTTAACTCGGGCACCGAAGCCACCATGAGCGCGATTCGCCTTGCTCGTGGCTACACCGGCCGTAACAAAATTCTTAAGTTTGAAGGTTGCTACCACGGCCATGCCGACTCATTGCTGGTTAAAGCAGGCTCTGGTGCATTAACCCTTGGCCAACCAAGCTCGCCGGGTATTCCCGCCGACTTTGCTCAACATACTCTTACTGCCACCTATAATGATTTAGCCTCGGTTGAAGCTTTATTTGCCGAGTACCCAGAAGACATTGCTTGTATCATTGTAGAGCCAGTGGCAGGCAACATGAACTGTATCCCTCCTGTAGACGGCTTCTTACAAGGGCTACGCGCCATTTGTGATAAATACCAAGCGGTATTTATTATTGATGAAGTAATGACGGGTTTTCGAGTTTCATTAGGCGGAGCACAAGCTCATTATGAGGTAAAACCCGACCTAACTTGTTTAGGAAAAGTGATTGGCGGCGGCATGCCTGTAGGCGCTTTTGGTGGCAGCCAAAAAATTATGGATCACTTAGCGCCTGTTGGTCCGGTGTATCAAGCGGGTACTTTATCGGGTAACCCTATTGCTATGGCGGCTGGTTTAGCGGCACTTAATGCCCTAAAAGATCCTGCGGTTCATCAACACCTAAATGTAATCACCGAGCGTTTGGCCAAAGGCCTCAAAGCGGCTGCAGATCGCCAAGGCATTCCATTAACCGTTAATCAAGTAGGTGCAATGCTAGGCTTCTTCTTCACCGAAGAAAGCAGCGTGACTAACTTCGCCCAAGCTTGCGCCTGTGATGCAGAACGTTTCAAAAAGTTCTTTCACTTAATGCTGGAAGAAGGCGTTTACTTAGCCCCGTCAGCTTTTGAAGCATCATTCACTTCTTTTGCTCACAGCGAAGCAGATATTGATGCCACTATTGCTGCAGCAGAGCGTTGTTTTGCAAAGTTAAAATAAGCTGTATTGCCGCACTTGCCCAAGAGTGCGGCTTTATCTTAGCCATTCAATTTTTACTACCTGGCCGGTTTTTAGATACACCACGTATTTCTTGCCTTTAATGTTATAAAGCACGCCTTCTAACTTATTGAAGTTATCACCGCTTACTACTTCTTCGTACTCAGGCTTGCCACAAGCACTAATTAACTCCAGCTTATCGGTACCCGAGCGTATCCAAGTGCCATTACAATTTATATTCGCCACTTCGGTGCCATTACCAGCTTGTACCCCAGCAGCAATAAAGCCTAACAACAAACAAATATGTTTTTTCATATCCAGACTCTTATTGATGATTTTAAAATTCACAAAATGAGTATAGTAAGCAATAACTTAGCGGGAAGAGTTTTTTACTGAAGGTCGAGTCCAAAGAAAAACCATCACTGCTAACAGGCAGGTACCTGCGGCAATACGGGCAAACCAAGGGACCTCCATCCACAACATTAAACCCGCCGAAATAGCCACCATAAGAGTAGCGCTGCACTTTGCTTTAAGGCTTACCACACCATGTTGCTGCCAATCATTTAATAAAGGACCAAAAGTGCGATGCTGCTCAAGCCAAGCAGCAAACCGAGGAGAGCTTTTGGAAAATAGAATCGCGGCTAATAAAATGAATGGCGTAGTAGGCAGCAAAGGCAAAAATATACCTACCGTGCCCAGCAATACCGCTAGCCACGCAATTAACAGGTAGAACACTTTTAGCATTAAACAAGCACCTTTAATAAGTAAGCAGATAGTTTACCCTGTGGCGCGATAAATAACTGTTAGTTATGACTTGTAGCAAAATAAAATTAGACATCTAGACGGCTAAAGAATAAATTAACTATGCCGCCGATTTAATCGCCAACTTGCGGGCGGCTAACAAATACCGCTAAAGCGCCTAAGGGCGCGAACTATTAATTAGGAGTTCGTCATGTTTGAAGCCGTCCAAAAAGAAACTGTTTTTCAAGGTAACACTGCCAGCAGCACTAGCAATAACGCTTTTCGCTTTACCAGCAAGCGCAATAACCAGCTAAATCACCATCATGCTGAACTAAGCCTCCCTGTAGAGTACTTTGAGCAAACCCAGTTTAGCGATCGCAGTCGACCAGGTGCTTATGCTAATCGTACTAGGTAACTGTTCATTCTATCTAGTTAAAATACTCGATAACTGCGTTAGAGTTTTTGATTGTAGAATAACGACTTATCGAAAAATCCTGCCTTATTCTCGAGTATTTTTCCTGCGTTATTTCTGATCACGTACTTGGTGTGATTGGTATTAAACTCCCCATTAAAAAAGGCGATGTAAATCTACATCGCCTTNGTACTTGGTGTGATTGGTATTAAACTCCCCATTAAAAAAGGCGATGTAAATCTACATCGCCTTTTTTAGTATTCTCAGTGCTTAACAAAAAGGTGATTGCACTTCGCCACGCAAGGCTTCACGCTGGCAGGTATGGCGGTCATTACCGCTAGTGCCTATTTGCACACTACCTTGCAAACTACTTGCTGGGGTAAATGAGGCTTGGCTAGCTGCGCTAAACATCAAGGCAGAACCAAACACTACACTCAATATTGCTGAACTTAATGCTTTCATCATTCTTCTCCTTCCCTAATTATTAACAAAATGGCGATTGAACTTCGCCGCGCAGCGCTTCACGCTGACAGGTATGACGGTCGATACCGCTAGTACCTATTTGCACACTACCTTGCGCGCTATTTGCTGGGGTAAAAGAAGCTTGGCTTGCTGCACTAAACATCAAGGCCGAACCAAACACTACACTAACTAAACTGGTGGTTAACGCTTTCATCATCATTCTCCTAAAACTTATCTACTTAACAAAACGGCGACTGTACTTCGCCACGTAATGCTTCGCGTTGACAGGTATGACGGTCTATTCCACTGGTACCGATATTAGTGCTTCCTTGCGCCCCATTTAGGGGACCAACCGCCGCCTGACTCGCAGCGCTAAACATTAAGAACGAACCAAAAACTACGCTTAACATTGCTGACATAACGGCTTTCATTTTATTTCTCCTAGTAATGGCTTAACTCTGTATAGCCATGACCAAGAAGACCTAGCTGTCTACTAGGTTATTTCAAAGAAATTTAAATTTTTTTAGAAAAAAGTGAGAGAAAAAGGAAAAGTTGTGGTTTTTCTAGCAGTTAGATACAGAAAAATGAGACGTGTGAGATTTTAATGCGGGGTAAAGTTTAAGCGCTTAAGATTATTAAGCGCTTTTAAACAACTAAACAATCACTGAATGAAAGATTATTTAGCATTATTGCGGGTTCGTTTATCGCTCGACTTACTTGGACAAAAACTCGCACCTGATGCACCTCTAAAACTTGAAACAGCCATAATATTTACCTCTACTACTTAAATTGTGAATGTGAAGTTCATCTGTTAACCACACAAATACTAAGGAGCAATAACGAGGCCAATTTTGATATCTTTTTTGATTAGACTAAAAATTCCAGTTTCAAGCTAATGAAAAGCCTACCAATAGCGAAATAATCTAGAAATCGCGCATGAATTTAGTTTTTTATAAGGAAGTCAGAAGAGTGAGAAGTTGTTGCACAATGCAAATGCACTCACATGTGGCGCAAAACTGCGCCACATTGCAGCAAATGCTACATTATTTAGATTGCCCGTAGCGTTGATGTAAGGCTTGATACAAGTCGTCTTGAAAACTTAATGCCGAAGCATCTAAGTTAGCCATTAGCTCAACCAAATGCTCGTTATCTTCTCTGCCATCCCACACTTTGCGGTAAGTACCTTGTTTGTATCCATTATCTTGGCGGAAGAAATTAAGCACGTTTTTGCTCACGTATTGCTGATAAAGATCCAGCCAGCTCATCTTACAATCCACCAACAAAGCCGAGAACAAGCCAATACTGGTGCGCTTAGCGGCAGCTAAACCAATAAGCAATTCAAGCTTTTCTAATAAGTTAAGTTGGCTAAACTGCCATTGTTTGCCATCAAACTGCACAGTGCTTTGCTCTATATTCTCAAAAATGTAAGCCTGAGCGGGTGCATGTTCGCCATCTGATTGCAGCAGTAACTCAGACAATACAAAGTGCCAAATATCCACTAGCTCCATTTGTAGCTGTTCTAGGTCGCAGTCTTGTTTCTTCCACCACTTCCAACCGTGATGCTCAATGGCTTCTGCGCCTTCAATAACTACCGCACGCAAAAATGGCGAACGAGTAGTTAGCCACTCTGGGTTCACTTTGGCGTTCATGTTGTCTTGTAGCTGCAACATAATTTGCGCTTGGTTTGCTTGTAACATTCCAGATCCTTAATTAAATAAACTTTGTAGCCACGTTTTGGCCTTAGTTGCACTTTGTTGCACACAGCCTTCGGCTAATTCAGCTTGGCTGCTAGGTGCAGGCAGTAAGCTTGTTTCACCACAGCCGGCAGAAGTTGGATGCCCATTCGCTTTGGCAAAATGTACCCAGCTAAGGTTATCGGGTTGCATGGCTCGTAGCGACTGTGGATACGAGGTTTTGAGATATGCCGCATACACCGGTAATGCCGCAGAAGAGCCGGTAACTGCTGCGGGCTTGTTGTCGTCTCGCCCAACCCAAACCGTAACAATCTCTCGCTGATCTATGCCCACATACCAACTGTCGCGTAAATCGTTAGTGGTGCCCGTTTTGCCCGCCAAATCAACCTTGGGAATACGCCACTTGAGCGAGCGCGCTGTGCCACTGCGAGTCACTTGGCTCATGCCATACAGCGTGAGAAAGTTGGCCATTTCAGACCAACGGCGCTCTGCATCATTATCAGCTTTATACAATACGTTGCCTTGCCCGTCGTTCACTTGGTGCACGGCATAAAGTGGGCGATACTCACCGTCCCCACCTAGGGTTTGATAAAGCTGTGCCATTTGAAATGGAGACAGGCTTAAGCTTCCCAGAAGTATCGACGGATAAGGGCGAGTATTCTCCTCCAAGCCAGCCAACTTTAAGGTATCAACTACCGAATCGACCCCCACTTCAAGGCCTAAGCGCACCGTGGGTACGTTAAGTGACTCAGCCAAGGCTCGCACTAACATCACAGGCTCACTAAAGCTCTTATCGTAGTTATTAGGCTGCCAATTGGTGCCATCATCTAAAGGCACCGCCAAGGGGCTGTTTTCCAACAACTCGCCTAACTGATGCCCTTGCTCTATCGCGGTGAGGTAGACAAAGGGTTTAACTAAGGAGCCAATTTGGCGGCGCGCATCCAATGCCCGGTTAAACCCTTGGTTATTCTTTTCCCTGCCGCCAATTAGCGCGCGAATCGCGCCCGTATGGCGCTCACTAATCACCATGGCAGTTTGCAATTGCTTTTTCGCGCCCTTGTCTAACTGTTCTAAAACATTTTGCGCGGCGCTTTGAGCATGACGTTGTGATAGCGGATCCAGCGTAGTAAATACCTTCACACCGTTGTAATTACGCCAGTTGTTAGCATGCTGCTGCAGCTCTCGGCGAACCAGCGATACAAAGCCTGGCGTTTTCTGATAGCCCATACTGCCACGCTTGCTCAAGCCTAATGGTTTTTTCACAGCCAGCTGATAACGCTCGGCCGACAATTCACCTTCTTCGGCTAATATACGTAAAACCAAGTCACGACGATTTATCGCGCGCTGTTCTTGGCGCCATGGATCGTAATATGAAGGGCCTTTAATAATGGCCACTAACAAAGCCACTTGCTCCACCGATAAATCATTCACTGGGCGACCAAAATAGAAATAACTAGCGAGGCCAATGCCATGCACCGCATTACTTCCATTTTGCCCAAGATACACTTCGTTAAAATAGCTCTCTAAAATTTCATCTTTGCTGTAGCGAAAGTCTATTAATAGCGCCATGTAGGCTTCTTGCAACTTACGCCATAAGGTACGTTCGCGCGTTAAAAAGAAGTTTTTAGCCAACTGTTGAGTAATCGTGCTGCCGCCTTGTACCGTGCGTCCGGCACGTAAATTCACTACTAAGGCGCGAGCAATCGCCATGGGTGACACTCCGTCATGCTCATAAAACTGGCGATCTTCGGTAAGTATCAATGCCTGCTTTAAGCTTGCTGGAATATCATTTAAAGGCACAAACAACCGGTCTTCCTGCTCTGTCACATTCAGGCGTTCAAGCAATACTGGGTCAAGTCGGGTTTGAGCAATCTCTTCACCGGTATCACGGTGCTGAATTTTGGCCAAACGTGAAGGGCTAAAAGTGAGCAGCATCGGCAACTCGGGCTCTACCCCATCGGCAAACTCAAATTGGCGGCGTACTACCTCAATTTTGGTTTCCGATACCGCATATTCACCACCACGTTTAGCACGTTTTACTTTGCGATAATTTAGTAACGCCAACTCATCTTGCAGCTCTTTTCTGCTTAGGCGTAAACCAGGATAGAGCTGTAGCTCTCGGCCATACACCGCTGCCGGCAGTTGCCACTTATCACCAGTAAAACGCTGCTGAATTTTGCTGTCTAGTACCACACCCCAGGCAACCATAATGACAATGCCAACTAATGCTAGCTTCCAACTAATGCCCCACAAGCGTTTTCCCCATGAAGGCTTAGTATTTTTTTTAGCGCTTGAGCGCGGTTTAGTGGTCTTTTTAGCTGGAGTACGTTTACTTTTGCTAGCCGGCTTCTTTGCCGAGGCTTTTTTGGGGCTTGGCTTTTTGGCCGAGCTATCGGGCTTCTTAGGACTCATACTGCCTTACTGCTTAATCAAACCTTAGGGGATGGCCTGCAATAGATAATGCGAGAAAAAAGGCAGGCCAAAAGTGCTGTTAGGATACTCCCACTAGCCCAATTTTTTAAGCACAAATATAAGCATGCTGCGCAGATACTTATTTCTGGATAAACAAAAACGAAGCTATTAATTAAACGCGCCTTATAAGGCTGTTTAAACAACTCGCTGTTACACAACAAAAATCAGCTCAATGACTAAAGCTGCGATTATTTTTCTTTAAATCAGCTCGCTGTTAACATAGGCAAACTTTGGGTTGTAAAAGTTAAATGACGAATGGATAAGAAATCGCCTGCTACTAACAAATACGCTGTGCCTGCGCTAGATAAAGGCTTAGATATTTTGGAATACATGGTTAGCCAAGAATTGCCAAAATCTCAAACCGAGATAGCCACAGCACTTGCTAGAGGCGCCAACGAAATCTATCGCGTATTGGTTGGTTTAGAAGCAAGAGGCTACTTAATTAGAGATGAAGTATCAGGTAAATATCGCGCCTCGTTAAAAATTTACAACCTGTCTCGCCGCATTTCTCCAATAGATAAAATGCGCCAGTGCGCCCTGCCGCACATGGAAGACCTGGCTTTTTCATCTGGTCACTCTTGCCACCTAAGCATGTTGTATCAAAGCCAAGCCATGGTGATAGTGCATGCTCAAAGCCACGACCCAGTGTCGATTAATATTGCTGAAGGTTCACTTTTTCCTACCAGCGCCACTGCCTCTGGGCGCGTATTGCTGGCGAACAGTAAGCCCGATGTACAAGCAATGATCTTGGAGCGCGACCAACACTACCAACAAATGAAAGCCGCGCAACGCAAACTGTTCATTCAGCAACTCGCTTTAATCAAGCAAAACGGAACCTATTCTGCTGCCAATGAGCTCACAAAAGGGGTATATGAATCTGCAGTATTAGTGGGAGAGCCAGAAGGCTTAGTGATCGCCTCTTTGGCCATTACTACGCTCAACTCGACAGCTACAGATGAGCACTCGGCAAGCTCAGAACTAATAAGCAGAGCCCAAGCGACTGCCAAGCAGATTACTCAGCAATTGGGTTGTTAGTCGCTAGCGAAAACCACAGCGATGAACGCTCACCGCTGTGGTTGTAACTTAGGCTTAAAAACCCGCATATCTCTCACTAAGAACAGCTAATTTAAGCCCATTATGCGAGCTTATTTAAACTCCCACATCTCTGGCCAGTAACGGTAAACACTGTGGCCATATTTATCTAGGCGCGCTTGTGCCTCGGCTAAATAGGCCAAACTTTGCTGTTTGGCGGCAAGCTGGTCACCCACTAACAAGCGGTAAGCATTGCTTGCTAAACTTTCTCCCTGTTGATTTTTTAGCACCAATCTCACTTCAAATTCGCCGCTAGCATCACTCGGTAAGCGCCATTCCAGCTCAGAAAATTTAGCCGAGCTGTCAGCCAGCACATCCAAGTTAATACAGTTGCTGGCACAAACCTGCCCTTGATAGACAACTTGCCACTCATAACTTAGCTGCTGATAGGCATGTTGGTAATCGTTCACTACCCACAAACTGACCGAAAATACTTCACCCGCTTGCCAACGGCGCTTTTCAAACTGCAGGCTTGGTAGCAATGGTTGGTAGGTTCGTTTTAGGTAATCAAAACTAATTTTCTTTTCACCATAAAAATCGACCACTCCCCACTTAATATCTGGCACGTGGGTAATAAAGTGACAGATTGCTACCCCGCTCATTTTTGGCTTACGGCGGCGATAGGTTTCTAGCGCAAATTGGATCACTGTACCTTGGGCAATTTGTGTGGCTTCGACAAACTCTTCCAAAGAACCCATTTTATAGTCATTAAACACTTCAAAATTTAGGTTTTTAAGGATATCTATGTCTGCCCAATGGTAGGCCCAGCTGGGTCCCATCGGCCACAGTTCATCTTCAGGGATAAACTTCTTGAGGCTTGGAATCGACGGAGCTGAAGCAGCGGTTAGCTCTGGAATAATCGCGCAATCTAGGGCCGGGTAATACTCCTCCATAAACTCTGCCCCACCCTGATAGTAGTGTTCGTTAGCATGGATGGATTCATTCGGCTTAAAGCCCATATTCACTGCCGACTCTGAGCTAAGCGGTGATGCCAAACCATAAGGAACATTGGTTTGATCCGCTACCGCTTCGCCAATACGCTCCATTAAAGCTTTGTTACCACTTTCTTCGTGAGCCCCTGAGAAAAAGACCTCTTCTCCGCCCATCCAAAAGATTTGCGACGGATGATTACGGCGCTGCTTAACGGTTTCGATACACTCGTGTAATACCCCACTAATAAACTCAGGATTTTTTGGGTAAGCCTGAGTCGCCAAAGTAAAGTTAGTCCAAACGGTGATACCTAGTTCATCACAAATGCGGTAAAAATCCGGTACTTCTGGTGGGTGCCAACCGAAGATACGCAAGTTGTTGATGTTAGCCTGTTTAACCATTGCTAAGCGATCTTCATATTTGCTTAGGCTGTTTTGACCGTATAGAAACGAAGGCTGGCCTCCCCAACAAGCCGAACGTAAGAAATGCTTTTTGCCGTTGATAACAAAGGTCCATGGAAACTCGGCCTGCTCGCGCGAATAGCCCGGATTAAACGCCATGCTAACCTCACGTAAGCCGATCACCTCTGCGCAGCTATCGACGGGAGAGTCGTCAACTTGGACTTCCACCTGCAAGTTATAAAGGTGTTGCTGTCCCATATCCCAAGGCCACCATAACTTGGCATCTTCAACTTTGATGGTGTGGCTACAAGTGTTTATTCCGGGAGCCAGTTGATGAACAGACTGTTGGTATATTGTTTCGGTTTGACAATTTTTGCCCGACAACTGTGAAAGCAAAGTAACTTGCTTAGGCTCCGAGCTATAATTAATGACTTCGTAACTGGCATCAACAAGCGCAGTGTTGCTATTCTCAAGTCGAACATCACTACGGATGCTTGATATTTTAAGCTGTTCAGATGCTACCACTCGCACCGGGCGCCAAATGCCAAATGGCACTAATCCAGAGAAATAGTCGCCCGAAAAGTTAACCTTTTTACCGCCACAATTTCGGTAATTTTTAGGTGGAGGATCAAGCTTAATCATCAGCATATTGGCACCACCACGCCAATCTTCAAAGCTAACCACATCACTTACGTCAAACTCAAAGGCAGAAAACATGCCTTCGTGGCGCCCAAGGTGCGTGCCGTTTAGCCACACATCACAGCTGTAATCTACACCCTCAAACTGCAGTACAATCTTTTTACCTTGCATCGATTCAGTAACCGCAAAACGATGGCAGTACCACCACTCATACTCGGCCACCCATTTAGCCCGATGCATATTGCGGGCAAAATACGGATCGGCAATTTCATTAGCACGCCAAAGATCGGTATAAACATCGCCAGGAACGGTCGCAAAATTCCAGCTAAAGTGCGTACCTTGATACTCAGCAGGTAACAAATGTAAGCCTTCTTTTATACCTTGACCGGGCCGCATTCGCTCCATCTGCCAACGGCAGCCGCTCAATTCAATCACTTCTCTAGTCATTTCGCCCTCAAGCTTCAAATAGAAATAATACATTTATATATAAATATATTATTCACCAAGCAATAAGATCAATTGAAAAAAGCGCCAAATATGATCCTGCTCTAAATAAATAGCGGGTCTTAAGCAAACGTATAAGCCTCTTCAAAGGCTTGGCTTCAAGTGAAAATTAAAGGGGAGTGCGTCAGCTAGCTGCTACAAAAAAAGGGCTCAGCAAAAGCTGGCCCCAAACAAGGAGAACAAAAACAGATAGATTTAATTAGCTATAGCGCTATTGGCTGCGGGCGCTTGTGACTTTGCGCTAAGCGTAAACATGGCTAACACCGTGGCAGCGGCGGCAAACAAACCAAAATAGATATAGCTCCAAGGGAAGCCATATTGATCGTACATACTGCCCATAACCGGTGAAGCAATCGCGGTCATTACATTGTTAACTACCTGAAAACCAAACATATAAGTAAAGGAGTTAACTTTTCTGTCGAACTGCTCGGCGGTGTACGCAAATACCGAAATAATGAGCATTGGATTCACAATACCAAATAGCAATTTAGCCACCAGCGCTAAGTAAAAATTCTTCTCACCTAAGCCAGCGTAACCAATCATTAACAACACCGCAGAAATGCCCGCTGCAGTTAATACTAAACTGCCTTTTGCCCCCACCTTTTTAATGATCAATGGCACCGCCATACTGAAGAAAAACAAAAAGATCGCGGTTATGCCATCCATGCTAGAACTAAAGGAAATGCCTTCTTCTTGGGTGGGAAAGAAGCTTATAAAGTAACGAGTAAACTGGGTCATCGACGTCCAAAACACCACCGAAATGGTGCCTGCATAGGTCATAAAGGCCCACATTTTTGGCTGCTTAAGTAAAGCAATCACATCGGCTTTTTGGATCTTCTCTTGGGAAATAACCTCATTATCTAAGCCGTCTAAGTGGCGCACTTTAAGCAGCAAGGTACACAACAGCATGAGTACTGCAGAAACGCTGCACGCGTGGAAAATAAGATCTGGATTAATGTTATACAAAAAGCCAGCTAACACTGCCGACACGCCCCAAGCTGCAATGCCAAAACCATTCACAATACCAAAGTCACTGGCGTGGCAGCGAGCAAAGCGGTCACTGTAAGAAGCAATCACACCACTTCCTGCCTGAAACAGCATTCCCAAATACACAGAGCCAACCACAATACCAAGTGCAAAGGTTGCGCTGTTTGCCAACAAAGGACCATAGACATAAATATAGAACGGCCCAATGGCTAAACTCAGTACTGCAATAAAATAAATTAGGTGCTTTTTAAGCCCTAACTTATCCAATATGTAACCAAAGGCAGGTTTAAACAACACGGCTATGCCGGTTTGCAAACCAAACAACACTCCTATCTGCGAGCCATCAATACCCACGCGATCATTTAGCCAAACTGAAAACAACGATCCAGAGCTTAAAGACCAGAAAAAGTTGTAGAAGAAATACATTAGGCAGATTTTAGCCATGGCAACACGGTTACTATCGGTTTTCATCGAGACTCCATTTGCTTAGTCGCAACACAGTAAATACTGAATGCCGCGGTAAAATTGATGAAGTTGATACTGCCAATGATGTAAATAATCCAAGCATCCATTTTCTACACTTCCCTGCTCTGCAAACCCAACCTCAAGGATTTATTTGCAAATAAACTATTTATATATAAATACGCGGTCAACTGGCAAAAGCTTAATTTATGATCTCTACCCCATCCCATAGGCAATATTGGCTAATAAGAACTATTAGAGCAATAAAGTGTCCCCAAGGTGACAGTCAATCCTAGTCAGCGAAGCTTACAAGAGCAGAGTAAAGAGGGTGGCACAAGCGCCAGACAACCTTGCCGCAGAATGCAGAGCTAGAAAAACCACTTCATGAGAAAAGCTAGGGGATGACCACGCTGGTTTTGTCTGGGCGTCAGCGAGCTACTGCATAAAATTAATACGCAGTAGGCATTATACGGCGCGCGTTACACAGTGCGTATTTTTGCTTGGCGATGCGGCAGGTTTATTGAACATGCTGCAAGCTAGGAGGTACATTTTCCCATAAAGAATCGGCTATGGTTTTTTGATAGCCGTATTGGTACAGGCTGGTCATGTACTCTTTGGTAAAAGCTTCATCACTAATTTTAGAAAAATCATTATCAATATAGGCAAGCCTAAAGCTCATTTGATTGTGTTGAGCAAAGTGATAAATATGCTCTACATCGCCAATTCCTTGATTGCGGATGATAGTTGAAATGGAACGTAAACCAATATCTGTAAGGTTATTATTGGTGACTTGATAATGTGGCTTTAACAAGCCATTGCGAATGACAAAGACATGCTGAGGATTACGTTCAAAGGGTAGGTTATAGTAAGCCCATTGAGGCACCAAAAACACTTGCCGAGATACGCCACCGTCTACGTGTAATTCTTCGAAGCGCTGCTGCCCATCATCAATAACAATGCTTTTTGCTGGAAATGCACCTGGCACAGAACTACTAGCAATAATGATATTTTGAATCAGTGTGATGGCCTCGTCACTGCCTACTTGAGCAATCTTTCCCACATCCCACAAAGACATTTTTTCGTTATCCAGGTTAGTTGTTCCAATAACCAATAAACGTCCTTTAGCCCGTTGCTCTGCTAACTGCTTAACAATGTCGGCATCAATGTAACTTCGTACTTGATCCTCAAAGCCTGCAGTATCAAGTACCGCTTCCCCACGCAGTAAGCTCCAAATGCTTTTAACCTGAAATAAACTGCTCATTGGCGTTTCGGTATAATAATTTTTTAGGGTTGAATCATAGTCACTGCCCAAATACGCAAAAACTGAGACAATCGCGCCGGTTGATACCCCAGTCACCAAGTCAAACTCTGGCCTATCACCGTTAGCCGTCCAAGCGTTTAATACACCAGCCGAAAAGGCACCATTTACTCCACCTCCCGACAACGCCAAGTGGTAAATGTCACTTCCCACACCGTTATTTCGCGCTCGACTGTCGAGGATGCTTTGATACTCTTGCTCAATATTATGCTCAGTAATTTCGGTGCTTTCGCCATCCCAATACCGCAGCCCAGCGGTGGCTAATGGATACATTAACTCAGATTCTTGAGCAGCATTTCTCTCTGGTGAACTGCAGCCAACGACCATAAATAGCAGTAAAGCTAAGCAAAACCTTGAACGTATTGAAATAAGCGGGAGCGTAGACAAAGAAAAGCACTCCAATTGAAGTAAATGAATAGAATAATCGTAACAGAAAGCAAGACAAATAAATTTAGTTATTACTGTAAATAAGAGCTAGGGCTAACATCCATGCTCAGCCCAAACTGAGCAAAATTAGAAACGGTAATCTACCGACATATAAACTTGCTGCGTATCGTTTATTTTAACTCCGTGCGATTGATAATCTTGGTCTAAGTAACGGTAAGCAAGTTCTGCACTCCAGTTACTATTGATGCGATACATCACACCAGCTTGTCCGCCCCATACAAATTCTGTGGAGCTTTGATTATTAATTTCGCTGTCTGCCGCACCAATAGAAGCACCAGCAAATACACTAAATTTCTCACTAACCGGATGGATGTAATCGTAAGAAGCTAAAAAGGTATTTTGACTTAATTCATCCATGTAAGCATAAGTGCCCATCACACGGTGATTTTCGTTGATGATAGCACCACCACGTAACTGAAAAGTTGCGTCATCATCTCCGCCAGTATATTCACCTTTGATATTGTCAGCCTGATAACCAACACCACCACCAACAAACCAATCTACATCTGTGTTGGCTGCGTGAGCACCTACAGAAACTGAAGAAATAATTAGTGCGCTCAATATAGTCTTTTTATTCATAAAGTTTATTCTCGCCATTTGTAAAGAATCATCATTGGTTAACTCTATTGAGATAACCAAACCGTATTAAGAAGTAACTCGTCCTTAATAACGCGTTAAGCAGCTCGCTGTTGATTAGCGAGTGCCGGCACATAATACCGATACAAATTGTTTGGATATAGCATCGCCAACATCACAAACTGTCACGAATAACATTACAATATGGTGATTATAAAATGCTGAAGGTTTTACTTACTTGGATAAATTAAGCTGACGTTTAGTTTTATGAGTGGCTTGTGCACTAACCGGGTCATCAGGCCAAGGGTGCTTAGGGTAGCGCCCTTTCATCTCTTTTTTAACTTCTACATAAGCAGACTGCCAAAAGCTGGCTAAATCTTGAGTAAGCTGCAAGGGTTTGCCGCCAGGAGAGAGCAACTCTAAGGTAATAGCAACTTTATTGCCTAGCTGGGGAGACTGCGGTTGGCCAAACATCTCCTGCAGTTTAATAGCCACAACCGGAGCTTGCCCTAGTTGGTAACGAATGGCCGCCCGGTTACCGGAAGGTGCTAAATAGTGGCTAGGCACTAAACTTTCGATTTGTTGCTGTTGCTGCCAATCTAGCCGCGACTTCAAGGCCGCCAACCAATCGATATTTTTAAGCTGCTGCCATGTTCTGCAACTCGCCAAGTGCATAGTGAGCCATTGCTCTGCATCCTCTAACAGCGCTTCTTCGCTAAAATCTGCCATCGCCAGTTCACTAAACCACTGTTGAGCACAACGTACCCGCTCAAGCCAAGCGTTGGCCTTATCGCCAACTGGCAACCAAGCAAAGCCTTTAACTCGAATCTGCTTAAGCCAAGCACTTACCACTTGTTCTGCTTCAAGCTGCTCAGCTGCTTTGGCACTTAATACCAACTCACCTAAGCATTGCTGTTTTTCGGCGACGATTCGTTTAGCAGAGTCGGACCACTGGCAATGTAACCTGCTAGTAAAGCGCTCTGCTTGTAAGGCTTTTAGTTGCGGTAAATCTAGCTGGCAAGCCAGCGCAACTTTGCCTTGGTTTCGTCCCTCTGGCCAATATAGATCGCACACCACTAAGGCATCACTTTTGCTCAATTGATGCTGCTGTTCGTCAAGCGCTAAACCAAAACCACCACTGCAGGTATAATTACGCCCTTGGCGCTTTAAGGCGATTCTGTCGGGAAACGCTTGGGCTAACAACAAGCCATCCCAATGCTCGGCTACGCCCCCAGTCGCTTTAACCTTAAAACGCTGAGCCAGTTGTTTTATTTGTTGCTGATATTGCTGCTTAGCAAAGCCTTTTAAGGCTGTAAATGCTTGGCTAAGTTGATCACTTTGATGTGAGTTATTGCTATCTAACAAAGCCGCTAACTCACAAGCTCGCCACAACAATCCTTCAACATTGTGTTGCTGCTGCCATTGCTGAGCTTGATCTAACATGGCTAACATTCGTGGCCCAACACCACTGGTATTTAATTGCTCCGCTCGGTCGCTTAAACGCCCATCCTTTAGTAAGGCTAAATCACTCAACAATTGCTTGGCTTGCCCAAGGTGAGCACTAGGTGGTATGTCTAGCCATTGCAATTCACTGGCATCGGCTCCCCAATGTAGGAGTTCAATCACCAAACGACTTAACTCACTGCGAGTGATCTCTGGGCTGGCAGCAAAGGGGCGATGATTTAACTGCTCTTCGCTGTAGGCGCGATAACAATGACCAGCTTGTAAGCGCCCTGCTCGGCCGGCCCGTTGTATCGCCGATGCCTTGCAAATCATTTTGGTTTGTAAGCGCGTGGTTCCACTATTGGCGTGATAACTGGCTTGGCGCTCTAAACCGCTGTCTACCACACAACTAATGCCATCAATGGTTAAACTGGTTTCGGCAATATTGGTGGCTAGTACGATTTTATGTTTGCCGTCTTGCGCCGTACGAATAGCCGCTTGTTGCTCGGCTAAACTTAGCTTGCCGTATAGGCTATATAGCTGATATTCGGTCGACAATAATGGCCGCAAGTGCTGCTCAACTTGGCGAATTTCAGCGTTCCCCGGTAAAAACGCCAACACACTGCCAGATTGCTCGGCCATGGCTTTTGCCACTAACTGAGCAAAGCGCTCGCTCCATTGCCAATCTCGCTTAATGGTGTGATAACTATAAGTGATGGGAAAACTGCGACCTTGGCTTTCTAGTATCTGCGCCTCGGGCAATAGCTTGCTCAAGGCATCACTTTCAAGCGTTGCCGACATAATCATTAGCTTCAACTCTGGGTTAAAAGCCTGCTGCACTTCTAGACTAAGCGCTAAACCTAAATCAGCATGAATGCTGCGCTCGTGAAACTCATCGAAGATCACCATCGCCACGCCATCAAGCTCAGGATCTTGCTGAATCAAGCGGGTTAATATGCCTTCGGTTACCACTAATAACTGAGTCTGAGAAGAATGTCGCTTGTCACCGCGCATTTGGTAGCCAACTCGCTCCCCTACCGATTCGCCCAATTGGCTTGCCAAAAACTCTGCGATATTGCGCGCAGCTAAACGTCGTGGCTCCAGCAAAATAATTTTGCCTTTAAGCTTTGCTTGTTGCAGTAACATTAGCGGTAATGCTGTCGACTTACCGGCTCCCGGTGGAGCGCACACTATAAACTGTTGTTTATTGCTCAAACTCGCCAATAAATCAGGGAATATCTGGGTAACAGGCAATGCGCTCAAAACCGCTCCATTATTGCGAAACACTAAATCCGGCTAGTGTACCCAAAGCGTGAGAGTGACCCAAGTAAACTTATTCTCCAGCTTAGTGCTTAAGTGTTAGCATGCATTCACTATTTACTCGCTTAACCACGCTGTATGTCATTTGAATCTCCATTAAAAGCTGCCACCTTAATCAAACGCTATAAACGTTTTCTCGCCGATGTGGTGCTTGAAGACGGCAGTGAAACCACCATTTACTGTGCCAACACAGGCGCTATGACCGGTTGTGCCGAGCCTGGCAACACCGTTTGGTACAGTCAATCAAACAACCCTAAGCGTAAGTACTCACTTAGCTGGGAGCTGTGCCAAACCAAAGATGGCGATACTATTTGTGTAAATACAGCCAAAGCAAACGAGTGGGTTGAACAAGCGATTCAACAAGACATTATTACCGAGCTAAACGGTTATGCTCAGCTTCGCCGCGAAGTAAAATATGGCAGCGAAAACAGCCGCATCGATTTTTTGCTGGAAGACCCAAAGCGTGAAAAGTGCTACATAGAGGTGAAGTCTTGTACCTTGCTGCAAAACGGTAAAGGCTACTTCCCAGATGCAGTAAGCACCCGCGGTCAAAAGCATTTACGAGAACTAATTGAAATGAAGCAACAAGGTCATCGCGCAATATTGTTGTTTGCCGTATTACACAGTGGAATAAATACTGTTCAAGCTGCTGCTCACATCGACCCAACTTACGCAGAATTACTAGAATTAGCTAAGCAACAAGGGGTAGAAGTGCTGGCTTACAAAGCCAAACTAAGCCCTCAACAATGCACGCTAGATCATGCCGTTCCGGTGTACTAGAACAGTCAGTGCTATACTGACTTGTACATTAATATTTACATGAAATTGAGCTAAGTTTGACTCATGGCAAACTGGAACATTTTGCAAAAAACGGCTAGATGATAGGGATGACGGTGACATTTTTATGACAACATCAGCAAAACATTTACTACTTTAGAGGAGTGGTCAAAAAAACAGCAAACAGTCTAATTTCTTTTACCGAGCTTAGGCAGAATTGGCAAATTCATGGCAATTCATTTGCGGTACGTTAGCCTTTCTGCTATAGATACCCGCCTAATTTACATCCTCGACTGTTTAACGAAAAAAGTCGTACGGAATTTGGGAGAGAAGTATGCCAGACGGCAAAAAGAAAACACTAGGTGTGCTCTCTATCGCAGGGGTTGAACCATATCAAGCTCAGCCTGGCGAAGAGTACATGAACGATGCTCAGTTAGACCACTTCCGAACTATTCTTGAAGCGTGGCGCAACCAACTTCGTGAAGAAGTTGATCGCACTGTAACGCATATGAAAGACGAAGCGGCTAACTTCCCTGATCCAGTTGACCGCGCAGCGCAAGAGGAAGAATTCAGCCTTGAACTTCGTACTCGCGACCGCGAACGCAAGCTGATCAAGAAAATCGAGAAGACCTTACTTAAAATTGAAGATGACTTCGGTTTTTGTGATGCCTGTGGTGTGGAAATCGGCATTCGCCGTTTAGAAGCTAGACCAACAGCTGATCTGTGTATCGATTGCAAAACCTTAGCTGAGATCAAAGAGAAACAACTGGTCGGCTAGTTTTTGTTTAAAGCCAAGGCAGATAAGCTAATCACTCTATCTGCCTAGCTTTATATTGTAAGAATTTTACTATGAGCGCTAAGCCCTACGTAGGCCGTTTTGCCCCTTCCCCTTCAGGCCCATTACACTTAGGCTCTTTAGTTGCCGCCGTTGGCAGCTACCTTCAAGCTCGTCATCACCATGGTCAATGGTTAGTTCGCATTGAAGACATCGATCCACCGAGAGAACAAGCCGGTGCGAGTAAACTTATCCTGCAACAGCTAGAACAGTTTGGTCTGCATTGGGATGGTGAAGTCTTATATCAAAGCCAGCGCCTAGAAGCGTACCAAGATCAAATTAACCATTGGCTAAACCAAGACAGTGCTTACTTTTGCCAATGTACCCGCAAACAAATAAAAGCTTCCGGCGGCTACTATCTTGGTACTTGTCGCAATCTACAGCTAAGTGGCCAAGATCAAGCCGTGCGATTACAAAGCACGCGGGCCATTGAACAATTTGAAGATGTGGCTTACGGCACAGTAAATATTCCAGCCGCCTTAGCCAAAGAAGACTTCATCATAAAACGCCGTGACGGCCTATATGCCTATAATCTAGCGGTGAGTTTAGATGACGCCGAACAAGGGATTACCGAAGTAGTAAGAGGTGCAGATTTAATTCTTACCACTGGTAGGCAGTTGGCCATTTTTGAGCTTTTAGCTAAACCTGCTCCAAATTATTTGCATCTTCCATTAGTGCTTGATGAAAGTGGCAATAAACTCAGTAAGCAAAACCACGCGCCTTCTATTTCGGGCAAGCAAAATCAGCAATTACTGCTGCAAGCCTTAAGATATTTAGGGCAAACGAGCGAAGCCGACTGGCTTGAACTAAGCTGTGAGCAAATACTAATCAAGGCTCTAGAAAATTGGCGGCTTTCTGTAGTACCAAAAATCTCACTAGACAGCCAGTGAATTAGTTGTATTTCTTTGTAAAAAAGCTATATTAGCGCCTTATTTTTCACCATGTAGATAATGCGCGCTCAAGGGGGCACCCATTTTACGCAAACTCGCCAAAGTATATAAGCGGATCATCAAGCCAAATAGCGCTGAACCAATAGGCTTGGAGCAACAGGTGATCCCTCGTGCTGAGCACAATATTTCTCGCCAAGACATCAGCGAAAACGCCCTTAAGGTGCTTTATCGCTTACACAAGTCGGGCTACAACGCTTATTTAGTGGGCGGTGGCGTGCGTGACTTATTGCTAGGCAAGCAACCTAAAGACTTTGACATTGCGACCAATGCTACCCCTGAGCAGATTAAAGCCTTATTCCGCAATTGTCGTTTAGTTGGCCGCCGTTTTCGTTTAGCGCACATTTTATTTGGCCGAGAAATCATTGAAGTAGCCACCTTCCGTGGCCATCATGACAGCGCCAATGCCAATACCGAATCAAAACGCAGTGAAGAAGGCATGTTACTGCGCGACAACGTGTACGGCAGCATCGATGAAGATGCAGAGCGTCGTGACTTCACCGTAAATGCGCTGTATTACAATATTGCCGACTTTTCCGTTGTCGATTTTGCGGGTGGTATAAATGATATTGCGGAGCGCCGCTTACAATTAATTGGTGATCCAGAAACGCGCTACCGTGAAGATCCAGTAAGGATGCTTCGCGCTGTACGTTTTGCGGTTAAACTGGACTTTAGCATTGCGCCTGAAAGCTGTGACCCGATTGCTCAGTATGGTCACCTGCTGAAAGATATTCCCGCAGCGCGCCTATTTGAAGAATGTTTAAAGCTATTCTTAGGCGGCGATGGTAAATCTACCTTCAAAATGCTGGCTGATACTCAGCTGCTTTATCCGCTATTCCCGCTGTTAAAACCCTTGTTACAACAATGGGATGAAGACGCACCAGAGCTACGTTTTATGCTCATGGCCTTAGCCAGCACCGATAAGCGGGTACGTGGCGACCAAAAAGTAACACCTGCCTTTGTATTTGCAGCACTGCTGTGGCCACTATTGGAAATAAAGAAAGATGAATTACTCATAGAGCTTTCTTTAGGCGAGCATGACGCATCGGCAATGGCGATGAACTGGTTGCTCGACCAACAGTGTAAGAGCGTAGCGATACCAAAACGCTTCACCACTGGCATTCGCGAAATATGGCAGCTTCAGGCTCGCCTAGATCGTCGTTTTGGTAAACGTGCTTTCCAAACCTTTGGTCATCCGCGCTTTAGAGCTGCTTTCGACTTTTTAGAGTTGCGTGCTAAAGCCACTCAAGACAAACACCTTGGCGAGTTGGCCCAATGGTGGCAACAATGGCAACGCAGTAACGAGCAAGGCCGCAATACCATGGTTCGCGAGTTAAATAAAAACTCAGGCCGCAGCAAAAGCCGCCGTCGTCCGCGTAAGCCAAAAAAGACTGACAGTTAATAATGACCACTTGCTTCCTGGCCTTAGGCAGTAATTTAGTCAACCCGCTCCATCAAGCCATCGCAGCTAGGCGTGCTCTAGCTGCCTCGGCTGAACTCGATGTTGTTGCTAGCTCTTCACTGTATCAAAGTCGTCCAATGGGGCCACAAGATCAGCCAGACTATCTGAATGCAGTACTCCAGCTAGAAACTGATTTGGCACCACTCGACTTACTCGACCTTTGCCAAAAGATCGAATTAGAACAAGGTCGCGAACGTAAAGAACAACGTTGGGGCCCTAGGACCCTAGACCTCGATATATTGCTTTATGGCAAACAAATCATCGATACACCACGACTAACCGTGCCGCACTATGGAATGAAACAGCGAGAGTTTGTATTATTACCGCTCGCTGAAATTGCCAATGATTTATGCTTACCAGACGGAAGTTTGGTGCAACAGTTAGCAGAATCTATCGACAGCAACGGCTTACAAGTTTTTAAATGCCCCCAAGAGTGGGCTTAAAGCTAATATTCACTAACAAATTTGCCTCGTAGTTTGAGGCAAACGGTAACGAACTATGAGCAGATTTACAGTTTCTCACTTACAAAAGTTCAAACAAAACAACGAGAAATTCTCCTGTATCACCGCTTACGATGCGAGCTTTGCTGCATTGTTTGATGAGTTAGGCATGCATATGCTGTTAATTGGTGATTCACTAGGCATGGTGCTGCAAGGTCACAAAGATACCTTGGCAGTAAGCATTGATGATATTGCCTACCACACTCGCTGTGTTGCTCGTGGAACCGAAAAAACTATGATCGTAGCCGACATGCCTTTTATGTCTTATGCCACTCCAGAGCAAACTTACCAAAACGCCGCCAAGCTTATGCAAGCCGGTGCGCAAATGGTAAAAGTAGAAGGTGGAGAATGGTTAAGCCCTACCATTAAAGGCTTGGTTGAGCGCGGCGTTCCAGTATGTGGTCACCTTGGTTTAACGCCTCAATCAGTGCATTTGTTTGGTGGTTATAAAGTTCAAGGTCGCAGCGAGCAACAAGCTCAAGAGATGTTGCAGCATGCTAAGCAACTAGAGGCAGCCGGTGTTCAATTGTTGGTATTAGAATGCATTCCCACTGAACTCGCTAAACTCATCACGGAAGCCTTAACTATTCCGGTAATTGGCATTGGCGCAGGTAACGTAACCGATGGCCAAATCCTCGTAATGCATGATGCTTTTGGCATTAGCAAAGGCCATATTCCTAAGTTTTCTAAAAACTTCTTAGCTGAAACCGGTGATATTCGCGGTGCAATTAGTCTCTATTTAGAACAAGTTGCTTCAGGTGAGTTCCCAGGTGAAGCGCAGAGTTTCAGTTAATGCTTAAAGTTGTAGAACAGCCGAGTGAATTACGCTCGGCCCTAAATGCCGCGCGCCTAAAAGGTCGAAAAATTGGCTTTGTTCCCACCATGGGTAATCTGCATGCTGGCCATATTGCGCTAGTTAAAGAAGCCCAAAAAAGCTGCGATGTAGTGGTGGTGTCTATCTTTGTTAATCCGCTGCAATTTAACAACAGCAGTGATTTAGCCAACTACCCTCGCACCCTAGAACAAGATATTACAGCGCTAAACCAAGCTGGTGCTGATTTTGTATTTACCCCTAGCGCTGAAGCACTTTACCCAAATGGTTTGGAAGCAGAGACTAAAGTAACAGTGCCTGTTCTTTCAGACATTCTGGAAGGCGAATTACGCCCTGGTCATTTTGACGGCGTCTCGACTGTGGTTTGTAAGTTGTTTAATCTCGTGCAGCCACATTTGGCAGTATTTGGCGAAAAAGACTATCAGCAGCTCGCGCTTATTCGCAAGATGACGACAGATCTGATACTGCCAATTGAAATTATTGGCCTTTCTACGGTAAGAGAAGCGAGTGGTTTAGCCATGAGCTCACGCAACAACCGCTTAAGCAGCGAGCAGCTACAAACCGCGCCATTATTAGCAAAAGAGATGCAGAACATTGCATCACAGCTAAGCCACAGCAATCAAGCTGAACTTAGCAAAGCAGCCCAACAAGCGCTGGAAAACAACGGATTTAAGTGCGACGGTATCGATATCGTAGACGCCGAAAGCCTAAGCCCCCTAACCCCCCAATCTCGCTTTGCTGTTATTCTAATGGCCGCCTTCCTAGGAGAAGTAAGGCTAATAGATAACTGCGTGATTGAACTACACTAATTTCGTCGATTAAAAGAGAGAACGTCAATGCAAACCACTATGCTAAAAGGCAAACTTCACCAAGCACGCGTAACCCATGCAGAGCTCAACTATGAAGGCTCTTGTGCTATCGACCAAGATGTTTTGGATCAAGCAGGTATTCTCGAATACGAGAAAATTGATATCTATAATATTGAGAATGGCGAGCGTTTTTCTACTTACGCAATCTCTGGTGAACGCGGCTCAAAAATCATCTCAGTAAATGGCGCAGCAGCACGTCGCGCAGCCGTGGGCGACCGAGTTATTATTTGTGCTTATGTTGGTATGAGCAACGAAGAAGCTAAGTCTCATAAACCTTCTTTGGTTTACCTAAACGAGAACAACGATATCGTTAGAACTAGCAAAGATATTCCAGTTCAATTAGCTTAGCACCAAAGCTGTGCAGGCTTTAGAATGGCGCACCATCTACGTGCGCCATTATTGTACCTTTTGTCATAAAACAGCAAATAAACCCTTACATTTAACCTCACCGCAACATCATCAAAATATTTCCCCAACAATAAAGTCAAAACTAGCGATAAGTTTGCCTTATTAAGGACTTACCAAAGCTTTGGTTTGTTTTTTGCTGTAAAGAACTAAAGATTGAAGTTTGTAGCGCAGGGAGCGGTCGTGCTAAGTATTTATCTGGTATTGCTGGTGTTATTTGCCTTAGCATTAATACCTATTCCATCAATAGTATCAAGCCATCGTCGAGCTGATAATCAACAACAGATTGAACATACACAACTGCTTCAATCGCTCAATCATATGACAAGAAGACATTGGCGCATGCAGGCTCAGAAGCTCTCTGACCCACTGTTTTCGCCTGCTGAGCTAGATGGCACCAAAGAGCAAATTGAAGAAATAATGGTGTTGCTACAAGCTCAAAACAACTACCGCTACTGTGCCAAGGTAGAACAGATTGTTTTACATTGGCAAGCACTTGCCCACTGCCAAAACCTAAGCCAACTTCGCCACTATCATCAGCAAATATTGCAACTCACCCAACTGGCCACCAGCGACTCTTTTAAACAAAACACTCAAAAGGGAACAGTCTTTGCTTTGACTCCTAATAAGTAAATATGCGGATACGTATAAAGGAGTTTAAATGCGTAGTGCAGCCACTATTTTTTATAGCTTTCTGTTTGGTTTTTTAGTGCTTATAGGATTGAGCATTATTGACCTACAACAGCAGCAAAGCCTCGCTAACCTCGCTTTAGTCTGTTTAAGCTTGTGTTTAAGTGGTCTCACCTTAAGTGTGCTCAAACTGTTAATGCAACAGATTGAACAACCAGACAAGGTACACAGTAAAGGCTTAGCCAGCTACCTATTCCAAGATACTCGTCACCAGCAACTCGAACTACTAAGAGAACAGCAACGCCGAGTATTAGAACAGCAAGATGCCTTAGACGAAATCAGTCACTGCTCAAAAGAGTTGTCATTGCAGGCTCAGTCGGTAGCTTCAGGCGCTGTGCAACAAGCAGATGCTAGCCAAGCCTCTGCCAGCGCGGTAGTAGAAATGAGTGAAAGTATTAAGGATGTTGCCGAGCAAGTTAAGCTGGTAGCGGAAGCCAGCTTTGAAGCCAAGCGCTTCTCGGAATTGGGCCAAGAGGCTGCTTTAGTTGCTCAACAAGGTACCGAAAAAATGGTGGCTAAAGGAGAAGTTAGCCTTGAGAAGGTGACCCAATTACACCAAAAATCGAACACCGTAAGCAGCATCTCAAAAACCATTGAAGAAATAGCTGAACAAACGAACTTATTGGCACTTAACGCCTCCATCGAAGCCGCTCGTGCAGGTGAGCATGGTCGCGGCTTTGCCATTGTGGCCAACGAAGTAAGAAATCTTGCTAACCGCAGTCATCAATCTGCCAACGAAATCAGCGACAGTATGCGTGAAGTACAACGCAACATTAATGAAGTGCTCGAGCACATTACTCAGCTAACCACCCAAGCTCAAGAGATTCAAGACACTGTGGATAATTCACGCCAGCAACTTAAGCTGATTTACACCAAAAACCAAGAGCTTCAAGCCCAAACAGAAATGATAGCGAGCAACAGTGAACAACAACACGCGGCAACTATCGAGCTTTCTGCTCACATCAACCAAGTAGCAGACTCCGCCCGAGAAAACACCGCCAGCGCCGAGCAAAGCGCCGACATTGCCAAACACCTTAGCGTGTTAAGTCAGCAAGGAGCGTAATATGAATACTAGCGTTATTATTGCCACTAGCGTAATTAGCCTACTGCTAATATCAGTTGCTATCTCTTGGTTATTAGCCAAGCGCCGCACTCAACAGCAGTACGCAGGCCTTGCAGCATTAAAGCAGCTAAAGAACTTGGTGGTATCGCTGCAAAAACATCGCGGCCTAAGTTGCGCCATTCTAAATGGCGACCAACAGCAATCTGCCGCATTAAATGCGCAACAAAAGCAAATTGTAAGCGCCCACCTTAGCTTAAGCGAAGACAGCTTTGTATCGCGCCAAGCTCGTTGGGATAGCTTTAATCAACACTGGCCAAGGCTACAGCAAAATTGGCCAAGCAATAACTTAGAGAACAACATTGCTCAACACAGTTTGATGATCAAAAACTTGCTGTTTTTGTCTCAAGACCTAGCCAGCTTTTACTGCTTATCTAGCCTAAGTAAGCAACATAAAAACATCGACTTTTTGTGGTTTGAACTGTTGGAAACAGCTGAATCAATTGGTCAAGTAAGGGCGCTAGGCAGCGGTTTGGCAGCCGCTAAACAAAGCAGCAGTGTTGAGCGAATCCGTTTGGCTTTCTTGCACAATAAAATCGCCCAAATTGATTCGCAATCACTTAACCATTTTGCTCACAGCTTTATCCCCAATGACCCGGCTTATCAGCCCTTGTTGGAACAGCTACTTGATACCATAGAGGTCGAGTTGATCAACAAACCTCAGCCGACTATTTCGGTGAATGAGTATTTTCAGCAGGCGAGTAAAGTACTGGAAGGGCTATACCAACTATTTGATGCTGGAATAGCCCATTTAGAAGCGCAGCAGCACGCTAAGCATTAGCTAGGCTAAGTGGCTACGCAGCTGCCAAAGTTGCTGGCCACTGTTTTGATATTTACGTTCAAAAGCAGTAATTGGTGTATCGGTTTTAAAGCTATTTAGCTGGCTTGAATGGCCAGCTAATTCTAGCGCTACTTGAAACTCTTCCAAGTAAGTTTGCCAGTTACTGCGCAGTTCGAGTTGCCCACCAAGCTTAAGCAAATAAGGGAACACTGCACTGCCGTGCCAACGACGCTGCAAGTGTCGCGACTTTGGCCAAGGATTCGGATATAGGATGTAATGATGACTAGGCTGCCACCCAGCTTCCACGGCCAAACGCCAAAAATCGTTTAAATCCACTTGCAATAACAAGTAGTTTTGCCCAGCTTGGTCAAAATGCGCCTGGTGCTTAGTTAGTCTATGGGCAGATTTATCCATGCCGATCACCAGAGCATCAGGGTGCAATTCAGCCAAGGCAGCAGTGCTCACACCCGTACCACAGCAAGAATCAAACACCAGAGGTCGCGCCGCCACCTCTACCTGCTTTTCTAACTGCAAAAATGCTTCTAGAGTATGCTGGCGATAAGGCTTTTTGAACTCTTCATCAAGGTGACGTTGTACCACCTTATTTAAGTTTTCGTGAATACCTTGCTGGTTAGAGCTAACGCTTCGAGAATTACCTTCCATTACGCTCTCAACCCGTAACCGCGCTTGATCAAGATATACGCCCAGGTATACAAAATGGCGATGAAGCCCAAGATCATGCTAAATGAAAAATGCAGCGATACATCGGTTATGCCCAAGAAGCCAAATCGAAAGGCGTTAACCATGTAAACAATCGGGTTGATTTGCGACACTCCCTGCCAAAACTCAGGCAGTAAACTAATTGAATAGAATACCCCTCCCAAATAAGTAAGCGGCGTCAAGATAAAGGTAGGGATGATGCTAATGTCATCAAAGGTATTGGCGTAAATCGCATTAATAAGCCCACCTAATGCAAACAGTATTGAGGTTAACAACACCGTGAGCATAATCGCGGCAACACTGTGTAACTGCAAAGGAACAAAGAATAGCGATACCATTGTTACAATAAAGCCAACACATAAGCCACGAGCAACACCACCACCAACAAAACCAAAAATGATGATGTAGTTTGGTACCGGCGCGACGAGCAGCTCTTCAATGTTTCGCTGAAACTTACAGCTAAAAAACGAAGATGCCACATTAGAGTATGAGTTGGTAATTACCGACATCATAATCAATCCAGGAACAATAAATTCCATGTAGCTATAGCCACCCATTTGGCCAATTCGTGAACCAATTAAGTTACCAAAAATAACAAAATACAGGCTCATAGTAATGGCAGGCGGTACCAGGGTTTGTACCCAAATGCGCCCAAACCGAATGATTTCTTTACTTAAAATGCTTTTTAACGCGGTGCCATACAATGCGAGCTTCATGCTTGCCTCCCTTGAGCCACTAAGGTTACAAACAACTCTTCTAAACGATTGGCTTTATTGCGCATGCTATGAACCACCACGCCTGTTTCATCCAGCAAGCGAAACACCGCATTTAAGCCTTGGCTTTTTTCAACATCAACTTCCAAGGTGTGGTCGTCAACTAAGCGTGATTCAAAACCCGCTAGCTCCACTGCTTGCTGGCGGCTTTCAATATCAAAAATAAAGGTTTCTAGGTTTAACTTCGAGAGAAGCTGCTTCATTGAAGTGTTTTCTACCAGCTCACCCTTATCAATAATACCGATATTGCGGCACAGCATCTCAGCTTCTTCTAGATAGTGAGTAGTTAAAATAATGGTTATGCCTTGGCTATTAAGCTGCTTTAAAAAATCCCACATTGAACGACGTAACTCTATGTCTACCCCAGCGGTAGGCTCATCCAAGATAAGCAACTTTGGCTCATGCATTAAAGCACGCGCAATCATCAATCGGCGCTTCATACCACCGGATAGTTCGCGCGCTCGGGCATTGCGCTTTTCCCACAAGTCCAATTGGGCGAGGTACTTTTCTGCGCGCTGCATAGCAAGAGGCCGCGGCACGCCATAATAACCTGCTTGATTCACCACAATTTGCAACACTGTTTCAAATTGGTTGAAGTTAAACTCTTGGGGAACAAGGCCAACATAAGACTTGGCCGCTTCCAAATCGGTATCAATGTCATACCCAAAAATCTTAACCGAGCCAGCAGACTTATTTACCAAGGAGGTAATCACCCCAATAGAGGTCGACTTACCTGCTCCATTTGGGCCTAACAACGCAAAGAAATCTCCTTGCTCAACCACTAAATCGAAGCCTTTTACCGCTTGCACCCCACCGGGGTAGGTTTTCTTCAAACCTTGAATCGCTAACGCCTGCATAATCACAACTTAAATTAACAATAAAAAAAAGGGCCCTTAGGGCCCAATGATTAACCACTTAGTCTAGCGGTATCACTTTGCCCACATAGGGTAGATTGCGGTAGTACTGGTCAAAATCAAGGCCATAGCCAATCACAAATTCGTCAGGAATAGTGAATCCAGCCCAATCAACAGGTACTTCAACTTCTCGGCGCGAAGGCTTATCTAGCAAAGTACAAATAGATACGCTGTTTGGCTCACGCAAGGACAGCATTTCTCTCACTTTGCTTAAGGTATTACCGGTATCGATAATATCTTCTACGATGATCACGTCGCAGCCTTTAATATCATCATCTAAATCTTTTAGTACACGAACGTCTCGGGTACTTACCATGCTACTGCCGTAGCTTGATACCGTCATGAAATCGAGCGTTAAGCTACGATCAATTTTACGCGCCAAATCAGACAGAAAAATACAAGAGCCACGTAATAAGCCAACCAGTACCAATTTACGGTCAGATGAGAACTTTTGTTCAATCTCCTTACCAATTTCTGCTACTCGTTGAGCAATTTCCTGCTCGCTGATCATTTCTTCTACGCGATGTTTCATAATGTCGACCTATCAATTGGCTGAGTATCTCAGCAAAAACTTATCTAGCATGAATGAAAAAAGAAAAACAAATATACGAATTATCAATAAATTAACAAACAAATCATTAGTTGTTTATATCAATAGCTATTAATTAGCTTGTAAATACACTATGATTTAATTGAAAGGCATTCGCATGTCGTCGGTTCTTTTTCACTGAACGACACATTTTAGATGATTTTTATCTGAAATGGTAAACAAGAAATGCCTCATAAAAAATAATAATTGAAATAACAAACGCGAGAACAAACTATGCAAACTAGCACCTTAAGACGCCGTACCCGGCTGTCACCAGAAGTTCGCCGTAAACAGCTCATGCAATGCGCTGTTGAAATTTTTGCCCGTCGCGGTATTGGTCGTGCAGGTCACGCCGAAATCGCTGAACTAGCAAACGTATCGGTAGCAACTGTTTTTAACTACTTTAATACCCGTGAAGACCTAGTGGATGCTGTTCTATCTGAGGTAGAGCAAACTATGTTAGGTTTGGTTGAGCAAACTTACCCAACTGATGAAAATGCGATTACTGCTATCCAGCATCATTTGTCAGCTTTGGTAGAACTGGCTTACAGCAACTCAGATGTGACTCACATTTGGCTAGAGTGGAGCTCTTCAGTACGTGAAGACGTATGGCCACGCTTTAGCGCTGTAATGGCTAAAATCAACCAACAAATTGGCGAGAGCATTCAATCGGGCTTCGATAGCAAAGAAATCAGTAGCGCGCTAAATGCTTTACAAGCTGCTCAAGCGATTAACGCAGGATTGTACCTAGCAGTACAAATGATTAATCGACCAGACAGCCCAGAGCGCCAAGAAGTTGTAGATTTCTTGAATGACTTTGTATTGTCACTACTGCGCCCACCGGGTAAGTAAGTAGTAAGGGCCCTAAGGGCCCTTTTTTAATGCTTGATTAACGCACTAAGCTTAGTGTGTATACCTTCAAACCCGCCATTGCTCATTACCAAAATCTGATCACCTTCGGCCATCATTTCAGCTACTTGCTCAACTATCTCGGCAATACTGCTAGCGACCTTCGCCAGCTTAAGCTTGGCTGCTGTATTAGCAATGTATTGATTGCTTTGATCTGGCTGATACAAAAATACCACGTCGGCCACTTGTAAACTCTCGGCTAAACGTTCTTGATGCACGCCCATTTTCATGGTGTTAGAGCGCGCCTCTAAAATTGCAATAATTCGCTGCTTTCCTACTTGGGCACGTAAACCAGCTAAAGTGCTACTAATTGCACTTGGATGATGGGCAAAGTCATCAAACAAACGAATACCATTTCGCTCAGCTAACAATTCGAGGCGTCGTTTAGGTGGTAAGAATTTTTGTAAGCTATCAATGGCAAGGCTAGGCAAAACCCCAACATGACGGGCTGCGGCTATTGCCATTAAGGCGTTCTCAGCATTGTGCTGTCCAATTAAATCCCAACTTAAAATACCTTGGGATTGACCATTTAATACTATATCCAGCTCGCTACAATCACTTTTATTAGCGTGCCACTGCCACGCTTCACCGTCTCCAGTTTGCTCCAGATCAGACCAACATCCTTGCTTAATAACCTGCTGAATTGCTTCATTATTTTTTGGTGCGATAACTCGGCCAGAAGCTGGAACTATTCTCATTAAGTGATGAAACTGTTTTTGAATTGCAGCTAGGTCGTCAAATATATCAGCATGGTCAAACTCTAAGTTGTTTAACACCAAAGTGCGCGGTTGATAATGAACAAACTTGGAGCGTTTATCAAAAAATGCACTGTCATACTCGTCTGCTTCCACCACAAAAAATGGCGTATCACCTAATCGAGCAGACCCTGAAAAGTTACGCGGAACGCCACCGATAAGGTAACCGGGCGCCATATCGTTGTCTTCCAAAATCCACGCTAGCATACTTGCTGTAGTCGTTTTACCGTGCGTGCCTGCCACTGCCAATACCCACTTTTCGGGTAAAATATACTGTTTAAGCCACTCTGGACCGGAGCAATATTTGAGGCCTTTGTCTAAAACATATTCAACACAAGGGTTGCCCCGACTCATGGCATTCCCTACTACCACTAGATCAGGAGCAGGCTCTAATTGGACAGGATCATAACCCTGAATAAGCTCTATACCTAAGGACTCCAATTGCGTGCTCATGGGTGGATATACGTTTAAATCACTGCCCGTTACACGCATTCCTGACTCACGTGCAAGCATCGCCAAACCACCCATAAAGGTGCCACAAATACCTAAAATATGAATATGCATAAATACAATATGTTTGAAAGCAAAAACCAGCGCCTAGAATAGCACTTAACGCCACAAATTATTGAAGCTAATGTGTATTTCTGCGGGTTGTTTCTGGATCAGGAATTTGGATATATAACTGCTGTTGCTGGTAGCGGTATGGTCGATACCAATTTAAACCACATTGATAGTCGCCTGTTGCGTTAAAAACACAACCAATGGGCAGCTCTCTTAACCATTGCAGCTGAGCTTGATTGCGCAACTGCTCTTGCCATAAATGTTGCTCTAGCAGCTCTTTTTGTAGCTCAAAGGCATCAACCTTATTTGGGTCTGAGCTTTTTTGCACAATAATAGGGCCAGCAGTGGCAGAAAAAGCCAGCAGAAACATAGTAATAAAAGCGTATTTCAGTCGACGCATCATAAGTTTATCATCTACAATCTAAAGCCTTTAAAAGTTTAGGTTATTGCTCATGATTAAGCACGTTGTTATCGCATTTTTTACTCTTATTTTAATGGCCTGTAGCCAAACTCCAGAGTCAATGCTCAAGGTTGATGGTAGCTGTGAAGAACCTCGCCCACAGATTTGTACTATGGAATATGACCCAGTATGTGGCGAAGTAAATGGTGAGTTGAAAGAGTACGGTAATGCCTGTTCTGCCTGTGGCGATCCTGAGATAAATACTTATCAAAAAGGCGCCTGCCCAAAGTAACAAATAATTAACAAAGTTTAGCAAACTCGCCAATCAGTGCTATTTACTTAAGGTATAGCTAATTAGCACTGAGAGGCGATTATGAGTCGAACTGCTGCACTGGGCTTGCTTTGTTTAAGCAGCTTACTTTTTAGTAATCAGTCTCTTAGCATTGCTGCCAATGAACAACTTGATGACAATACATTCTATGGCGAATGGCAATGGTCTGATACCCAAGGTCAATATCAGCAGCTAAAACTTCAATTTTCTGAAGATTTAATTCATCAGTCTGAGGTAGAAACCTTTCGGTTAAGTTACAGCCTAACTTACCCATCGCAGGCAATTAGCGCTTATTTAAGCCCACGCTTAGAACATGCTGTTGCAATGATTAATCAGTATGTCGACGACCCCGAAACCCGTTTAGATGACATCCTTCAAGCACTGCGTAGTGACAGTGACAGCCCCTCTTCAAAAATGCTGTGGGATGCCTATGAACAATATACTCACGATGCATTTCGTCACCTAGGGTTACTGCCGTGCTTACATCCACAAGGGGCGCAGTACCCGTGCGTTCGCCCTAATTACTCACAGCTGTTTTACCAAAATCGCGACCGCGTAAGTCCAATTATTGAGCACTTCACCCAGCAAGGAGATTTGAATAGATCACTTGCAGAAGCTCAAGCTTGGTTACTTACTATACCCAGCAAACAGGAGAACAATTACAGCTTTACTTCTCCGGTAGATGTATTAAAAGACAACCGAGCCGATAGCGATGAGCGCGCCTTATTGCTCGCGCTAGTATTAAGTGAACTGGCACCCAACTATCCTTTGTATATGGTATATCCGGCAGACAGCGTTGGAAGTGCTTCACCCGCTTGGTTAACCATTGATGCCAGCAGCGGTATCGAAGGACCTACAATAATCATTGGAGATAGTGCTCATACCCTTGTTTCAGGTTCGTCAGAGCTCATAAAAGAGATGTTGCTCGCAGAAGTACAATTGATTAGCGATGCCCTCTATTAAGATTTGTTGATTTTTTGTTATAAATGTTTCACGCAGGTCTGACCTGATTAACTCAGCCAAGCATAAAGGATTACCACGTGAAGCATCTATTACTACTTTTAAGCCTACTACCAGCATGGGCGATGGCACTTAACGTAAATACTGGCGGCAACCTACCTAGCATTGATATTGATAACGCAGGGGAACTACAGCTTGCTGGTGACGATATCAGTTATAGCGCTTGGAGTACTCAACAACTTAACGGCAAGGTGATGCTTATTCAAGCAATGGCCGGACGAACGAGTGCTAAAGAACTCAATGCACCAATGATCGAAGCCGTAAAGCAAGCCAAATTTGGCGATGATGTTTACCAAACAGTAACCATAGTAAACCTAGATGACGCCATCTTTGGCACTTCTGGTTTTGTAAAAGGGAAACTAAAGAAAAACAAAAAAACCTTTCCAAAAGCAAGCTTCGTACTAGATAAAAAAGGAGAGCTGTTTAAGCTATGGCAGCTAAAAGCAAAGTCTTCGGCCATTATTCTACTTGATGCCAGCGGCACCGTTTTATTTGCTAAGGATGGAGAGTTAAATCAACAAGAAATCGATCAGGTTATTGGTTTGATTGAGGCGAATATCTAACTTAAGCAACAGTGAAAAGTTGATAGGCGTAAACTTAATTACGCCTATTCAAACATCGTCATTAACACCAACAAGCTAACAACGTAGGCACTCATTAAAACAGTTAGAACTTTATGTCGTTTAGTCCATACGGTAAGGTTTTTTAACACAACCACCTCCCTTATCACCAGTTAACCTAAATTTAACACTTTTAACAATGATTGCAAACTTGCTTTATCGGTGAATCCTCAGTAAAAATGAGGCAGCGAGGAGTAATTCATGTCAGATAAGCCGATCATCGAGAACAAAAACAGCCAAGTTGAGAACAGTAAACTGCAATTAGCCAAAATAGCTAAGCAGCGCGGTTTAGATGCCCTATTACATAAGGAAAAGGCTGCTTCTACCTGGTCACAACGCGCTAAGGTTAGGACTACCGTTGAACTAGCTACGCAACAAAAAAACCTAGAAAGTATTTTCTACTTTGCCGCACAAAAAACCAGTGAACAAGACGTAGGCAGTGAACCTGACGCCGATTGGTTGACCGAGTTTTTGCACTTAGCTAGCAATACCCAAGTTAAATCAATGCAAATGTTGTGGGCCGATATTCTAAGCCAAGAGCTTGCTACTCCTGGTAGCTTTTCGGTTAAAGCGCTGCGCACCTTAAAACTAATGACGCAACGTGAAGCAATGTGGTTTCAAACCGCCTGTGAATTAAGCTCTAGTGTAGGTGGAGAAACTAACAACAAGATCTTAACCGGCGTTGCAAGGCCAGCTAGTAATTTAGGTTTGGTAAGAGCCAAATTAGACAAAATTAGCTTAGGACAGCATCGCATGCCTTATCACCATGTTTTGCAGTTAACTGACTTAGGGTTAATTTTCGATAAGGAACTCGAGATCCGCCCTTCATCACATCACGACACACCATTGATACATGGGCAAGCACACTATGCCTTAAAGCCTCGCTATAAAGGCGCCAGGCTGCTTTACCATCGCTTCACTCCCATTGGTGATGAGCTAGCTAAGCTGATTACCACTCAGCCTATAGCTTCTTATCAAGAGCATTTAGAACAACTGTTACATAACTATTTTGAGCTTCACTAAGCATTAAAACAAAAAACGCGGCTAAAGCCGCGTTTTGGTTTAACTCTGACAAATCTAAATACCGCTGCCAGCTACTTCTTCGTGTAAGCCACATTCTCGCTTCAAGCCGAAGAAGCGAGTATCTTCTTCACTCATCCCAGCTTGCAAGGGTTGTGAGGTTTGCACATCCCCAACCGACACATAGCCTTGTTCCCACAAAGGGTGATAAGGCAAGTTGTGATCTTTTAAGTAATAGTGCACATCTTTATTACTCCAATCGATAATGGGTAATATCTTGAAAGCACCATTTTGAATTTGCAGCACAGGTAAGTCTGAACGAGAAGACGACTGACTGCGACGCAAACCTGAGAACCAGCTCTTAACTTCTAGCTCTTTAAAAGCGCGCTGCATAGGCTCAACTTTATTCAAGGTGTTGTATTGCTTTAAGCCTTCAACACCTTGCTCCCAAAGCTTACCAAAACGCGCTTCTTGCCATGCGTTAGACTGCTTCGACTTATATACCTGTAAGTTCAGGTTTAAGCGTTCAGTTAGCTCATCAATAAAGCGATATGTTTCAGGAAACAAGTAGCCTGTATCGGTAAGTATCACCGGAATATCGGGCTTAATTTGCGTCAACAGGTGCAAACTAACCGCAGCTTGAATGCCAAAGCTAGAGGTTAATACCACTTGCTGGGGCAAGTTCTCTAGGGCCCAAGCCGCACGCTGTTGTGCACTCATGCCTTCAAGTTCTTTATTTACTTCAGATAACTCAGCAACACGGGCCTCAACAGGGAGTACAGCCAGTTGCTCCAAATCTAAGTTAGTCATGAAAATCCCTAACGCTTACTTTTACTTCAGCGACAATTCCAGCACGAATTACAAAGTCACCAAAAGCTTCATCTTGCTCACGCTCTTTAGCCCAGCGAGCAATTAAACCGTCTAATTCAGACAAGATTTCTTGCTCACCAATGCCCTCTAAATAGAGTTTTGGAATACGTGTTCCGCTTTGGTTACCACCTAGATATAAGTTGTACTTACCTGGTCCTTTGCCCACCAAGCCTGCTTCGGCAAGCATTGCGCGTCCACAACCGTTAGGACAGCCAGTTACTCGTAAAATAATGTGCTCATCGTTCATTGCGTGCTTAGCCAGCAATTGCTCTACATCGTCAACCAAACCAGGCAAGTAACGCTCGGCTTCAGCCATGGCTAATGGGCACGTTGGGAACGCAACACAAGCCATAGAATTTAGACGCTGCGAACTGTGACTATCATCAATTAAGCCATGTTCACGTGCAAGCTTTTCTATTTTGGCTTTGTCTTTAGCCGCTACCCCCGCAATAACTAAGTTTTGGTTAGCGGTCATGCGGAAATCACCTTTGTGAATTTCAGCAATTTTGGCAACGCCGGTTTTCAAGGCCTTTTCTGGGTAATCTAGCAAGCGGCCGTTTTCAATAAATACCGTTAAGTGGTATTTACCGTCAATGCCTTCTACCCAGCCAATACGGTCACCGCGAGAGGTAAACTCGTAGGGGCGACTTGCTTCGAAACTAATGCCAGCGCGCTTTTCAACTTCTTGCTTAAAGGTATCGCTACCCACACGGTCGAGCGTGTATTTGGTTTTAGCATTTTTACGATTAACTCGGTTACCCCAGTCGCGCTGCGTAGTTACTACTGCCGCAGCTACATCTAAGGTTTTATCAAGAGGAACAAAACCAAAGTCATCGGCGCGACGCGGGTAAGTAGACTTATCACCGTGAGTCATCGCAAGGCCGCCGCCTACCAATACGTTAAAACCGACTAGCTTGCCGTTATCAGCAATCGCTACAAAGTTAAGGTCGTTAGCATGCACGTCTATATCATTGTGAGGTGGGATCACTACCGTCGTTTTAAACTTACGAGGTAAATAATTAGATCCCAAAATTGGCTCTTCTTCGCCACCTTCAACCTTTTCACCATCTAACCAAATCTCGGCGTAGGCGCGAGTTTTAGGTAATAGGTGTTCACTGATTTTGGTCGCCCACTCGTAAGCTTCTTGGTGCAGTTCAGATTCAACTGGATTACTGGTACATAATACGTTTCGGTTAACATCACCAGCGGTTGCAATAGAGTCAATGCCAATACTGTTAAGCGTTTGGTGCATTAATTTAATGTTTGGTTTTAACACCCCGTGAAACTGAAAAGTTTGACGCGTGGTTAAACGAATACTGCCATACATAGTGTGGTCGGTAGCAAACTTATCAATGGCCAACCACTGCTTAGGCTGAATAATCCCACCAGGCATACGCGCTCGTAACATTACATTGTGCAGCGGCTCTAGCTTTTGCTTGGTTCGCTCTGCACGAATATCACGGTCATCTTGCTGGTACATACCGTGGAAACGAATTAACTGAAAGTTATCTGCTGTAAATCCACCAGTGATTCGATCACTTAGGTCAGCTTCAATAGTGCCACGCAGGAAGTTACTCTCTCGCTTTAGGCGCTCATTATCTGACAACTTGCCTTCAACAATTAGATCCGAACTCATTAGTAAACATCCTTCTGGTAACGCTTAGCGCTGCGTAACTGTTTTAAATACTCTTCTGCTTGTTCAGGGCTTTGTTTGCCTTGCTCAGCAATAATATCGATAAGGGCTTGGTGAACATCTTTCGCCATGCGGTTTGCGTCACCACAAATGTATAGGTGGGCGCCTTCTTCTAACCATTGGAAAACTTCTTCAGCATTTTCTCTTAAGCGATCTTGTACATAGATTTTCTCCGCTTGGTCACGCGAGAATGCTACGTCTAGCTTACTTAGCAAGCCTGATTTCAAGTAGCCTTGCCATTCGGTTTGATACAAGAAGTCTTGAGTAAAGGTTTGATCACCAAAGAACAACCAGTTTTTACCTTCAGCATCGCTGGCATCACGCTGTTGCATAAATGCGCGGAATGGTGCGATACCCGTACCTGGACCAACCATAATTACTGGCGTATCAGGGTTGCTTGGCAAGCGGAAGTTGTCGTTATGTTCAACAAATACTTTAACTTGGGCGCCTTCTTCAGCACGAGCACCTAAGAAACCAGAGGCACCACCCAAGCGCTGTTCATCACCCTGTTGGTAGCTCACTACACCAACCGTTAAATGAACCTCTTCTTCTACTTCTGCTTGTGCAGAGGCAATAGAGTAAAGTCGCGGAGTAATTTTACGCAAAGCATCAACAAAATCTTGTGCTGCCACTTTGGCTTTTTTCTCTAGCAATACATCAATCACTTGATGATTAGCGGCGTACTCTCGCAGTTTGTCTTTATCGGCAACCACAGTTTGTAGTTTTTTGCTAGCAGACCAGTTAGCCCAAGCTTCAACAAACGCGCCACTAGTTTGAGTAATTTCTAACTTTTCAGTTAGTGCGTCGGCTAAGCTAAACTCTTGCTCGTCAATACTAACGGTTTGGTCTTCTTTTAAACCTAAACGCGCGATAATTTTAGCCACCAACTCACGGTCATTTTCAAACCATACACCTAAGGCATCACCGGCTTGGTATTGAATGCCTGAATCAGCTAAATCGATTTCAACATGGCGAACATCTTTCGCTGAATCACGGCCAGTGATCTTCTGGCTTAAGCTCAGCTCAGCAGCATAAGGGTTCTTTTTGTTGTATTGACTAGCTGCTGGAGCGTTTACCGGCAAGCTAACCACCGAGCCAGTCGCTTCTGCGCTTAAGGTTTGCTTAACTTCGGCTAATGCTTGCTCAGTCCAGCTTGCAGCGTCCTTGTCATAATCAACATCACAATCAACACGCTCACATACACGCTCTGCGCCTAAAGCCGCTAAACGTTCATCAAAATCTTTACCGGTTTGGCAGAAAAATTCATAACTTGAATCGCCTAAAGCCAATACACTGTATTTTAAGTTATCCAGCTTCGGTGCTTTTTTAGAGGCTAAAAACTCGTGGAACTCGATAGCATCATCGGGTGGCTCGCCTTCACCATTTGTACTGGCAACAATTAACAGGTGGGTTTCATTCTTCAAGCTTTTTGCTTTGTAATCAGCCACATTAACAACTTCGGCATTAATGTCTTGAGCTTGAGCAGCAGCATGCAACTCTTCGGCAACACCTTTGGCATTACCCGTTTGAGAAGCATAAAGAATAGTTAGTTTGCCTGCAGGTTGTGCTTGCGCAAGCGGTGCCAATTGACCCGCGTTTTGTCCTACGCCCGCTAGGTAACCACTTACCCAGGCGAGTTGAGTTACCGACAGCTCAGCCGTAGCCTGTTGCAGCAGGCTAACCTGTTGCTCAGACAATGGACTAGCCAATGACGAAAGTTCCTTTAACAGCATTTTATCGCACCCTAGATTCACAATTGCAGCTAGTCTACCCAAGCACGACCTAAGACAATAAAGAATAAAACGGGATTTTTTATAACCGTAGGTAATATATGGTCACTTAGCAGCGAGCATTTCGTTCACAATTTGCACTATGTGACTGAACAACCAGCAATATCGGCAATTGTTATATAAGCTTATTTTATTCCCTTGGTAAATTGGTTCGCGATGGAACAGCGTTCAAAAAACAACATTCCCTTAAGGCAAAAGCTGCTGCTGGTGCTAGCCTGGTTGCTACTATCATTGCTGGCGGGTGTCACTGCGCAATACCAAGCTAAGCAGCAACAGCAAAGCCAACTCCTTGAAGAAAGCCAACGTTTACAACGCAGTATTCAGCATGAGCTGGATAGATTTCGCAACTTCCCCAAAGTGTTGGCGATTCAGCAGCAACTGTCCGAGCCACTTAGTCTTAATGTTACCAGCCAGCGTCGTCACGCTCTTAACCTCTACCTGCAACATGTAAACGATCTACAAGGCAGTGATGTTACCTACTTACTCGACCCTAGCGGCACCACCTTGGCCTCGAGTAATTGGCAAAGTGCCCGCTCGTTTGTGGGAAGTAACTATAGCTACCGTCCCTATTTCCAAACCGCTATCTTAGGTAAATATGGGCAATACTTTGCCTTGGGTTCTCGCTCAGGCATTCGTGGCTATTATTTTTCTGCTCCGGTAAAAGTACAACAACGGGTAGTTGGGGTAATAGTGGTAAAAGTCGCGCTAAACATTATTGATAAGAGCTGGCGAGACCCTAACTTTGAGTACCTACTTACCGACAAACACGGTGTGGTTTTTTACGCCTCGCAAGCTCACTGGCTTTACCGCAGCATTAAAGCTTTGCCAGAATCGTTGCGTCAGCAGCTAATTAACTCTCGTCAATATGGCGAACACCAGCTAAAAAATATGGCGCAAGACTTACGCCCAAACAGTATTAATTTGCCCAATTATGGTGGCCAACGAGTAGACTACATTAGCACCAACCGAGTATTGCCCACCGCCGGTTGGCGTTTATATGCTTTATCTAAAGACAGTGGTTATATAGGCGATATAGCTGAGGCGCTTTTTTTAAGTTCGCTATTTTATCTTGGCTTGGTATTGCTTTATTTATATTGGCGACAGCTACAACTAAGCCGTGCAATGCAAGCCCAGGCCAACCATCAATTAGAAGAAAGAGTTACGCAACGCACCGCCGAGCTTACTCAAAGCAATCAACAATTACAGCAAGCCATTGATGACTATCGCCGTACCGCCAATACCCTTAAAAAAACTGAAGATGAACTGGTGCAAGCCGCTAAACTTGCCACCCTAGGTGAGCTCTCTGCGGGGATTAATCACGAACTAAACCAACCTTTAACGGCCATGCAAAGCTATGCCGAAAACGCCCTTCGCTTCCAACAAAAACAGCAACATGAGCAAGTGACTCACAACCTACAAGACATCATTAAACTCACCTCTATGATGAGTAAAATGATTGCTAAATTTAAGATTTTCTCGAGGAAATCCAGCGGACAAACCAGTGCGGTATCTAGCGCTGTTTCGATTAACGCTGCCCTATCTATTCTCGCCAACCGAATTGTCGCAAATAACATTAAAATTGAATTTAGCGGCCAAGATGAGCAATGGGTAAAAGCCGACGCCATTCAACTAGAGCAAGTACTGATAAACCTTATTAACAATGCCATTGACGCCCTAGAAGGTATTCAATCTCCCCTACTAGGCATTAGACAATATCAGCAAGACAACTGGCAGTGCATTGCTATTTGGGATAACGGGCCGATGTTGAGCGAGGAACAGCAGCAACGTATATTTGAGCCCTTTTTCACTACCAAAAAACAAGGCTTGGGTTTAGGCATGGCAATATCTAAACGTTTAATCGAGTCTTTTGAAGGCGAATTGAGCGTGAGTAACTTAGCGGATATTGGCCCTGAGTTTGTTATTCGTTTACGCACTCACACCCCACCTGCTAATAGCTAACACTAGAGGTAACTGTGTATACACCGGTAATAATCATTGATGACGATCCCGATATTTTGCGCTCTCTGGGACAAACTTTAGAGTTAGAAGACTACGAATGTCTGCGCTTTGAAAATGCCGAACAGGCATTACGGCAAATTAAACCTACCTGGCCAGGCGTGATCATTTCAGACATCAATATGCCAGGTTTAAGCGGCTTAGAGATGATGCAACAAGCCCATCAAATTGATGCCGATTTACCGATTATTCTGCTTACCGGCCATGGTGATATATCTATGGCCATTAAGGCGATACGCGATGGTGCTTATGATTTCTTAGAGAAGCCTTTTTCCACCAGCCACTTATTAGATGTTCTGCAACGAGCTATAGAAAAGCGCCGACTCACCTTAGAAAACCGCGAGTTAAAAGCGGAGTTGGACGCTCAAAGTGGGCCAGGACCAAGAATACTTGGCTCAACGCCCGCAATCACCCGCATGCGCAAAATTCTTAGTCATATTAAAGATACCCCTGCAGATGTATTGATTCATGGTGAAACAGGCACCGGCAAAGAACTGGTTGCGCGCTTTTTACATGACCATAGCGTGCGCGCCAAACAGCCTTTTGTGGCAATCAACTGTGGTGCAGTGCCAGAAACAATGATTGAGAGCGAGTTATTTGGCCACGAAGCCGGCGCATTTACTGGAGCACAAAAAAAACGCATTGGCAAAATTGCCTTTGCCAATCACGGCACCCTATTTCTCGACGAGATAGAGAGCATGCCAATGGCGCTGCAGATTAAGCTGCTAAGGGTGCTGGAAGAGCGCAGCGTAGAGCCATTAGGCAGTAACCAAGCCACTGCACTTAATATTCGCGTTATTGCCGCCACCAAAAGTGATTTAAAAGATCTGGGCGAGCAAGGTGAGTTTCGCAGCGATTTGTACTATCGCTTAAACGTTGTTGAGGTGCACATACCCGCTTTGCGTGAACGTGCTGAAGACATTCCATTACTATTGGAAAACTTTCTGCGGGTAGCTGCTGCTCGCTATCAGTTAAATAGCCCCGAAGTCTCGCCGTCACGCTTAGCCGAATTAGTTAATCATGACTGGCCCGGCAATGTTCGAGAGTTGCGTAATCTAGCTGAGCGTTGGGTATTAATGGGCGAAGATGCGGCATTTAGCGAGAGTCAAAACCACCAGCAGTCACTGAGTTTAATGGAACAGCTTTATCGTTTTGAACGCACCTTGCTGCAAGATGCACTACAGCGCCATAAAGGCCATTTAAAGACCGTGCAGGAAGAGCTACAAATCGGCCGAAAAACCCTTTACGAAAAGATGAAAAAGTATCAATTAGACAAGGGCGACTACAAACAAGTCGAACCCGAGTAATGGGGTGAAACCGACCCATTTTCCATTATTGGATGGGGGCGAATCCCCCCATAACTTTAGCTGAAGATAGATTTACCGATTAAGAAGAAATCAACTAAGCCCATTTATTCAACCACTTAGAGCCAACCTGAAAACTTGGCTTACTGCTTGCTCTAAGGTGTAGCGTTGTAAACAACCAACCCTACACAAGGAAGAATAAAATGAAGCTATTAGCAAGTACGCTCACCGCTTTAAGCATTGCATTTGCCAGCGCTGTAAATGCCGCCCCCATCGAGCTGAAATTCTCACATGTTGTTGCAGAAAATACTCCTAAAGGCCAAATGGCTTTAAAATTTAAAGAACTCGTCGACCAACGCTTACCCGGAAAAGTAGAAGTTAAGGTTTATCCAAACTCTCAGCTATACGGAGACGGGAAAGAGCTAGAGGCCCTGCTACTGGGCGATGTTGAGCTGATCTCACCTTCGCTATCTAAATTCAAAAAATACACTAAAAAATTACAAGTATTCGACCTTCCCTTCCTTTTCCAAGATATGGCGGCCGTTGAGCGCTTCCAAGCCAGTAGTGCCGGACAAGAATTATTGTCTTCACTTGAAAGTAAAGGCTTAGTAGGGCTAGGTTACTTACACAATGGCATGAAACAGCTATCGGCTAACGAGCCGCTTTACACCCCTGCCGATGCAAAAGGCAAAAAGTTCCGCATTATGTCTTCCGATGTATTAGCCGCTCAGTTTGAAGCCGTTGATGCAGTGCCACTTAAAAAGCCCTTTTCAGAGGTTTTTACCCTACTACAAACCCGCGCCATTGATGGCCAAGAAAACACCTGGTCCAATATTTATTCTAAAAAATTCTTTGAAGTACAAGCCAGCATTACCGAGTCAAACCACGGTGTATTGGACTACCTAATTGTTACTTCAGCCGAATTTTGGCATGAGCTACCGGACGACATACGCAACGAGTTAAAGGCGGCTCTAGACGAAGCAGTTGCACACGGTAATCAAATAGCGGCTCAAAAAGCCGAGAAAGACAAGGCCAACATCATGGCTTCAAACCGTTCAGAAATCATTTCACTAAGCCCAGAGCAACGTCAGCAATGGGTAGAAGCAATGAAACCTGTTTGGCAGCAATTCGAAAGTGAAATTGGCAAAAACATTATTGATGCTGCAGTAGCTGCTAACCAGTAAGTGAAGAAGCGCAGAGTCCCCTCGCTCTGCGCTCATTCATTGACTTACGCTCTTGGATAAGGAAATCACATGAAGTTTGTTGCTTGGTTCCGCCGCTTTGAAGAAAACTTCATCGCTTTATTGTTGGTTACCATGACGCTATTGGTATTTGTAGAAGTAATCATGCGTTTTGTATTCAACGCCGGCATTCATTGGGTACAAGAAGTCACCTTGTATTGCTCAGCATGGTTAGTGCTACTAGGCGCGAGCTGGGGCGTACGCGAAGGCGCTCACATTGGCGTAGATGCCTTTGTAAAGGTGTTACCGCCTAACCAACGCAAGTGGCTTACCTTAATAGCGCTAAGCCTATGTTTGTTTTATTGCTGCCTATTTATGTATGGCTCTTGGGTTTACTTAAGCAAGCTAGCGCGTATTGGCATTGAGATGGAAGACCTGCCCATAGAAAAGTGGAAAACCATGAGTGTGTTGTTCATTGGCTTTGTACTGTTGGTCATTCGCTTCCTAGAAGTGGGCTGGAAAGTACTAACCAACCAGCAAGACGGCTTTCACTTGGCCGATGAAGCCAAAGAAAGCATGCAACTCGCCGACGAACTAAAAAAACAATAAGCACTTGCGGCAAAGGAACTGACCATGACAACTTTTACTCTGTTTATTTTACTGTTTGTATGCATGATTATTGGCATGCCTATCGCCATCGCGCTTGGCTTTGCTAGCATGACAACCATTCTATTGTTTTCTAACGACTCTTTAGCCTCAGTGGCCTTAAAGCTATTTGAAGCCACCTCTGAACACTACACTTTGTTAGCCATCCCCTTTTTCATCTTGTCATCAGCCTTTTTATCCACAGGCGGTGTAGCTCGCAGGCTAATTAATTTTGCCATGGATAGTGTGGGGCACATTCGTGGTGGCCTAGCCATGGCCTCGGTATTGGCTTGTATGTTATTTGCGGCAGTATCTGGCTCTAGCCCTGCTACCGTAGCAGCCATTGGCTCTATTGTAATTGCAGGCATGGTGCGCTCTGGTTACCCGGAATCACTAGCAGCTGGCGTGATTGCCAATGCCGGTACGCTTGGCATCTTGATCCCACCTTCTATTGTGATGCTAGTTTACGCCGCCGCTACGGAAGTATCGGCTTCGCGTATGTTTATGGCAGGGTTTATTCCTGGGATCATGATGGGCACCATTTTAATGATTGCCATTTATATCGTTGCGCGAGTAAAAAACTTGCCTGCTCAAGCCTATCCGGGTTGCAAAAAATGGGCGATTTCGGCACTTAAAGCCACAGGTGGCTTGATGCTGATTGTGATTGTTCTTGGCTCAATTTATGGCGGCGTAGCTAGCCCAACCGAGGCTGCATCAGTGGCAGCAATTTATGCCTTTTTAGTGTCGGTTTATGGCTATCGAGATATTGGCCCAATTAAACACCAAGCTTGGCAGAATGAAGGCGAAAACATCGGCTCGGCCGTTGCCCGTAACTTAATGCTATTCCCGGTTAGTATCTTTAAGTCAGTTAGTGATCCGGAGGTTCGCCAAGTGCTTAAAGACGCGGCAAAGGTGAGCATTATGCTGCTATTCATCATTGCTAATGCAATGTTGTTTGCGCATGTATTAACCACCGAGCGCATTCCTCACATGATTGCCGAATCCATTGTGGCCTATGGTCTTCAGCCTTGGGCATTTTTGGTAGTAGTGAATATCTTGTTGCTGATTGCCGGTAACTTTATGGAGCCTTCCGCCATTTTGCTTATCATGGCGCCCATCTTGTTCCCTATTGCTACGCAACTGGGCATAGATCCTATTCACCTTGGGATCATTATGGTAGTGAATATGGAAATAGGAATGCTTACCCCACCAGTTGGTTTAAACCTCTTTGTTACAGCGGGGATAACTGGAAAGAGCATGGGTTGGGTGATTAAGGCATGCTTACCTTGGTTAAGCTTATTATTGTTCTTCCTGATCTTAATCACTTACATACCGCAAATATCGCTATTTTTGCCGGAGTACTTCGACCGACTAAACGGCTATTAAAAACATAAGGGGCCTGGCTATGTCAGCCCCCTTATATTGAGTTACCTCAAGCTTTTAGTAAGAAGTAAATTGCTGATTGTGATTATCATTGTCCTTACATTGCCACTGATGAATCAGCGCTTTATTTTCCACAGAGCGAGCACTAACATCCAAACACTTACGACTTTGCTTCGACATTAAATTAAACCACCCATCGCCTTTGTCTATCAATTGCCACATCTGATTTTGATTACCGTCAATACAACTATATTGCTGAATGATAGCGCCATCGGCTTGCTCGCCACGAGACAAATCAACACACTTATTACTCACTTTTGCCCTAATTCGATACCAACCTGCACCCACATCTTCAAATGCAAATTGTTGGTTTACATTAGCCTGATTACAGCTCCACTGATGATACTGGCTACCATTGTTTGTTGCACCTGCCGCCACATCTAAACATTTAGCGCTGTGGCGAATCTTTAAGTTTTTCCAACCACTAACGGGTAACACCGTATGTGGCTGTTCAACCACCTCAATATTGTTTTTTTGAACCAAGGCTATGTTTGATTGCCAGTTCGTACCTACAGGACGAATACTTGATTTAAGTAAATACCCAGCTCCAGCCACTAACTCACTATCAAAGCTTAGATTAAGTTGTACCTTACCCGAACCTGCAGCCACAGTTTTCTTAGCATTTGCCAGCCAACTGCCATTACGCCAAAGCTCAATACTCACATCACGACTAATGCTCGCTTGATACTCAAGCTCAAAGGTATAGATTTTTGCCTTAGGTAGAGTTTTGATGTCACTCGCGAAGTTTAATGAGTCAGCCACTAAATCAGGAGTATCGATTCCTGCATACTTGGCATTAATATCTTGTAGCCAACCGGGTGTAACTCCTAGGCGATGCTGTAACTGCGCTTCATAAAGTGATTCAGGGCTTACTTTTTCACCATAGCTTTGATTAAGCCCTAACTCACTGTCTATAAAACTCGGTAAAGCACCGTGCCAACCAATCAACTTAGGCAATAGAAACCGCGTGTAAATGCTGTTAGTTCGCCACCACGCCACAGGCTCACCAGACTTTTTGCCTAAATCTTTAAAGTTCCAAAACACCAGGTCTTCCATATGGTTAGGTTGGCTCGAGGCATCGCCTCCGTTACCGCCACTGCTATAACTAAAGCCCCCATCTACACGGTCAAATAGCGTAGCATGAGGGAAGCTCGCATGAGCGTCGAAAGACGTATCTTGAGGCCAAGAATTACGATGAAACACAATGCCAGCCGAATGAGAGCTCACCCCTTGGGCGTGAAACATTCCACCGTCAGTTTTATCGTGGCTATGTGAAACCAACACACCATAACTATTTTGTATATGAATACCACTATGACCTCGGTGTCCATCTAAGGTGACGTTAATAACGCTACTCGCTATCGAGCTGGAAATATTTAAGGTGCTATTCCAGTTAGTAAAACGCACATCTTTTAACCACGAATGAGTATATTTTCCCATGTTAATGGCTTTCCAACCACCATCATGAATGTAGTCTTTATGGTGCACAAATTTCTCAGTCCACGTGCCAGTTAAACGCATGTTTTCAATACCAAAATGGCTACCCAACTGCATGGTTTTCACTTCCCAGTTATAAGCAGAATCAATAGGCATTAAAATTGGTTCAGCTAACGTAAGCTTTCGACCATTAATAGACTTAATTTGATGAAGTTCCTTACGAAACTGCCCTTGCTTAAAGCTCGTCCAGTTGTTTTCTACGTAGTAAGGTGAGACGGCATGATTTGTTACAGCGCTAAGGTCATTAAGTGCAAGATAGATATGGTCACCAACTTGTAACATGCTGCTGTCGGCAACGTTAATAGTATCGGCGCCAATAGCAGCGTCACCGGTTATGCGAGTAGCATACTTACCTTGATAACTCGCAGTACTGCCATTAATGCTGAGCATTGCAGGTACAGTCCATTTGTTTTGAGGAGTGGCGGTTTCCAAGTGATGCTTAAAAAACAACTCTGTACCTGAATCTCCATCCCCCTCCCCGCGAAGGATTAAGTTACTTGCCGTAATACTAAGCAGAGAACTGTATACTCCAGTGTTTTCACTTAATAGGTAACGACCCTTGGGGAAATACACCACCGCCCCATTTTTTTGTTTTTGAGCTGCATTTATCGCAGCTTTGATTGCGTTAAGGTCATCTCGGCCATCGTTTGGAATAGCGCCATAATCCTTAACGTTAAATACAGTCCAATTTGGCGAAGGGATTGCACTGTTACCACGGTCAAAACCAGCATACGAAAAATCAGGGATGGGTAGCGGCTCAGCATGTTGTTTTGCATCTAAGTAATCTTCCCATATTGGCGCAACTTGGGCATAAAGTTGAGTAGAAAGCAGCGTGCACAACGCAGCACCGAAAAAGGCTTTTCGGTTGAAATTATTTGTCACTATATTCTCTCCAAATCATCCTTTAGGGCAGCTTCCTGCACCCCAGGATCACATAAGTTTAAAATGATTATGTGCTAGTCATTCGCTAGTAAAAATGAGAGCTATACCTGATAAGACATCAAGCCATCCAATGGCTGATGCAAAACGATGTTTTATGGTTCAGCTTAAAGCTGATAATGTGTTTTATACGTCACTAATTGGTTATGTCACCGCAATAATGCTTCACTCTAGCGAGTGAAGCATTATTAACCAAATCCCGTAAATAACAAGATTATTTTGATAAAAAACTTATTAGCCAATATCTTATAACAAAATTACGCTTTTTCCATGCGCCGCTGACGACGGCGCAATGCATCATTAAATCGGCGTTTGGCTACTTCTGTGCTTGGTTCAAGCGGCGGCACTTCTGCAGAGTTGCCTTGCTCATCAACCGCTACCATAGTGAAAAAGCAAGAGTGAGTATGGCGTACAGTTTGCTCTTTAAGATTCTTAGCAACCACTTTAATGCCAATTTCCATTGAAGTTCGGCCGGTGTAATTAACCGAAGCTAAAAAAGTAACAAACTCACCAATCTCTACCGGGTTTTTGAACAATACTTGGTCTACCGATAGCGTTACTGCGTAGTTCCCACAATATTGAATAGCGGTGGTGTAAGCTACTTCATCCAATTTTTTTAACATGGCTCCACCATGCATCTTACCGGAGAAATTGGCCATCTCAGGGGTGACCAATATATTCATTTCTGTTTGTGACTTGTCCATGTGGGGCCTAATTGAGTAACTACAACAAGCGGCTCTCGCCACTTTACAAATAAACCGACCTTAATCAGTTTTTAAACCGTATTTATCAAGCAAAGAATACAAGGTTGGGCGAGTAACACCAAGCAGACCAGCGGTATTAGAAATATTACCATTGCTTAGCGCTAAGGCCTTATTAATTGCTTGCTTCTCAGCAGCTTCGCGCACATGGCGAAGATTTAGCGCCAGTTTAACTTGCTCTTCATCGCCAATCGGCAAGGCCAAGTCATCGGCAGTAATCTGCTTATTGTCGGCCATGATAACTGCCGACTTCACCTTATTTTGCAGCTCGCGAATATTGCCTGGCCAACGGTGATTGCTTAAAGCTGTAATAGCGTCATCACTAAAGTTATTAATGTTACGCTGCATTTGCTTGTTATAGTTTTGCAAGAAAGCACGCGCTAACAACACCACATCTTCACCGCGGTCACGAAGCGGCGGGATATTAATGGTGATCTCACTGATTCGGTAAAATAAATCTTCACGAAACTCTTTTTGCTCAACCATGTTTTGCAAGTTTTGGTGGGTTGCACAAACAATTTTCACATCCACGGCGATCTCTTTACGTCCGCCTACTCGCTCGACCACTTTCTCTTGCAAGAAGCGAAGAATCTTAGCTTGTAACGGATACGGCATATCGCCGATTTCATCTAAGAATAAGGTACCGCCATTGGCACATTCAATCTTACCTTCGGTGGTTTTATGTGCCCCAGTAAATGCGCCTTTTTCAAAACCAAATAGCTCGCTTTCAAGCAAGTTTTCTGGAATAGAGGCACAGTTAATGGCGATAAAAGGTTTATCTTTACGTGGGCTTTGTTGGTGAATAGCGCGAGCAAGCACTTCTTTACCCGTACCACTTTCACCTAACAACAGTGTGGTTACCTCGGTAGGGGCAATGCGCTCCACCATACGGCAGACTTTTTGAACTTGCGGAGAGTTCCCCAAAAAGCCGTTGTTATCTAACGATGCACCCTTCAGAGTCTCGTTTTCTAACTCTATATTGGCAACCCAGAAGGCTCTAGCGATAATTACCGACATGGTGTCATCATCAATCGGCTTTTGATAAAAGTCATGTGCCCCCATGGCGATAGCGCTTAGGGCATTTTCTTTATCTTCGTTACCGGTAATAACAATAACTTTAAGCTTTGGGTTTAACTCCAGCATTTCTTTTAGCGTTGCCAAGCCTTCACTGGCATTAGCCTCATCTGGCGGTAAACCCAAATCTAAAGTCACCACTTTAGGCTCATAACGACGTAGAGCAGTGATGGCTTCCTTTCTATCACCAGCAATAATGACTTCGTAGTCACTAAAGCTCCACTTTAACTGTTTTTGAATACCTGGGTCGTCTTCAACAACCAGTAACGTTTCCATGTTATTTCTTCCATCAGCTTTGCTGGCGCATTAGGCCAGCTAAATTTTGTGAATGGGCAAGTACAACTTAAATAAGCTACCCTCGCCAACATTACTCGTAACTTGTATATGCCCACCAAGTTCTTCGACAAATCGCTTCGCGTCATAGGCGCCTACACCCATGCCAGCATTGCCCTTGGTAGTATCAAACGGCTTAAATAAGCGTGTATCAATAAATTCTACGCTCATTCCTTCGCCGTTGTCTTGTATTTCTATTAAACACTCATTGGCTTGCTTGCCAGCGCGTATACTGATCAAGCCGTCTTCTGCCGTAGCATCTTGCGCATTTTGCACTAGATGCGAAACCACATTTACAAAGCGCTCTTGGTCACCCACCAGTTCAAAGTTCTCACTTAAGGTGAACGCTAACTGCGGAATAGGCTTACTAATGGAACGCGATTGGGCAACCTGCTCAAGTGCCGCTTTTAGCTGAAAAGGAGCAACTACCGTATCAACTCGTTGTTTCTTGCTAAGGTGTGCTACAACTTTAGCCAAACGATTGGCTGCAGAGTCTACCGTTTCAAACGCGTCATCAATAAATTCAGGGTTATGTTTATGCTTAACCGCATTTTTCGACATCAGCTGCAATTGTGCCAAAACATTTTTAAGATCATGCACCAGATAAGCAGACATGCGATTAAAGGTATCAAACTGTTGGCTTTCGGCCAACGCCAAGTTAGAACGGTGCAAGTTAAGAAATACCGCCAGTTGGCGACTAATCGCGCGCATCAAATCTCGGTCTTCCCAATTTACACTATGGATAGCAGAGGGCGCAGACAGCAAAATCACCCCTTTAAAGCCAGCACTGGTGCTCATCGGAATGACATAACAAAACTTTGTAATTTGCTGTAACTGGTTAGTCGAGACTTGAAAAGGCACCACACTGGTATCTTCTTTCAGCTCTTCAATATCGACAATCCATTGGTGCTCAATGGCTTGCCCAGCCAAGTGGTCTAAACATAACTGAGCCTGAGAGTCATCATCTCGAATGTTATAAGTGGCTTTAACCACATACCGGCCGTTTTCTACGATAGCCAAGCCAGCATACTGACAATCGAAAGGCTGGTTAATTGCCTTAAGTGCAATGCTATAGGGCGAAACGCCATCTTCTTCAAGCACCGCTGCAAACTTCATCCACTCTTCACGGTATTCATATTTATTGGCGAAAAAGTGTTTGGTGATTTGTACTTTTAAACGCTTACGTAAGCGTTCAGATAAAAACAAGCTGACTAGAATTAACGCGCTTAAGGCAAAGAAGCCATTTTGCGCCATGCTACCCCAGTCACCACCAGCATACCTGATGTAATAACCGACTAAAGCCATTACCAGTAAATAACCGCCGGCCACCAATAACAGAGTACTGTGGTAAATGACATCACGTGATACATAGATTTTGGTCGACCAACGCTTGATCCTGCGCGCACTTAATAACACCAGCGGCGCAGCTAAAATGGCCACAAATCCACGTAGGCTCCAAAAATCAAAAGAGATCCCTGAAGTAATTAAGGCGTTGGCATACAGCGCAAAGTCGAAAGCAAACATGCCGCCCAAACCAAGGCACATAGGTTTAATGGTAGGGCGAGCACTAACATCAATGCGTCGATATAACTGCTCTATTAACCACAGACCAATAACGGTTTGTGATAACTGCGTTACCAACCAAAACTGATTTAACTGCAGGCCAGCCAAAGCAGTGCTTAACTGTAGACATGCGATAAATATCAGGCCAAGTAGCAAACCTTTTTTACGCCAAGGGCCGCGAACAAAATTACTAAGCTCGAAACGTGGAGCTATGGTGGCATAAAGCAATAAGAACCACAGTGCATTACGAAGGCTCTCGATACCAAACAAATAGCCAAGGGGAAGGGCTATCCACATCTGAGCAACCCCAGCGCTAGCCCAAAGCAGCGTGAAAAACACCACCAAGCTCAATGCTTGGCGCTGGAAGCCGCTTTGTTTAGTGGTGAGCAACAGTAAACTGAATAGCAGGTACACCACCGCTGCAATGCTGTAGCCTAATAAACCAACAATAATACTCAAACGTGACCTTCCATTTCCAAGCTAGGCTTTGTGACAGCGGGTAATGAGAAATACTTAGCTATTTTCGCTTAACTCGACGATTTCTTTGCGCTTCTTCTCAATCATTTTATCTAGATAGCGAATGATTTTAATTTTTCGCAACACGACTTCTTCTAGATAGCTAGACACATCTAGTAGTTTTGCTTTTAACTGACTATCACTAATAGCAGCATTACCAATACTGGCATTAACACCGGTACCGTCTTCATATTGACGCCCCAACACCGCATCAATATCCGAGACACCTTGCTGCTCTGGCGTACCTTGTAAAGAACCAGAAAGCTCACCGCCCATCTCTTCAATAACTGCAGCTACGTCTGCTTGGCTAATCGCGTGTAAGTCTTCCAAAAACGCATATAAAAACAGTCGGTCAGCAAAGATATTAATCTTTCGTGGAATACCTTTAGTAAAGTCAGCAATTTGCTGGAAAATATCATCATCTAACTTAGGGTTTTCATTCCAACCCACCTGCTTGAGGCGGTGCAATATATAACCTTGGGTTTGCTCTGCGTCCAAAGGTTTTAGGTGACAAGAGGCTATAATCCGTTGCCTAAACTGCTCCATTTCTGGCAGTTCGATAATCGGTTTTAGCTCTTCCTGCCCAAGTAAGAAACTTTGAAAAAGAGGTTTATCGTTGAGTTGAAAGTTAGACAACATTCGCAGTTCTTCAACGGTTTCTGCTGGCAAATTCTGAGCTTCATCAACCACTAATAATGCGCGTTTGCCTTGCTTATTTAAAGTAAGCAAATATTGTTCAAATCGCTTTAGAATATCGGCCTTATTCAAGCCTTCGACATCAATACTAAATTGGGCTGCAACTAAGCGAACTAGTTCGTCGGGGTTAAGTTTAGTTGTCGCAATTTGAGCAGCCACAATTGAGTCGTCCACAGAGGCTAATAAGCTTCTGGCGATAGTGGTTTTTCCGGTACCAATTGGCCCCGTTACAACAATAAAACCTTCACCTTGAGATAAGCCATAACGCAGATAAGACACCGCGCGATCGTGGTGAGGGCTAGCAAAAAAAAACTTAGGGTCGGGGCTAAGCTTAAATGGTTTATCACTTAAGCCAAAAAATGATTCATACATACTTAAAACTGCTTAGTCGCGTTAATCGATACTCGGTTTTCGTCATAGGTTCTGCCCACTATATTGGAGCTACGATGAGTAAATTGGTAGCGATAAGTGAGGAAGAACCCTTCGATGAGGTCTTGATTTAGTGACAGATCATAGCGACTGTACTTATCCACTTGGTCGATGCCATTGAGGCGGTCAAATGTGTAGTGGTCGTAATCAAATGCAAAGGCAATGACCAGCTTACGACTTAACTTATGGTCTAAGCTAATTCCGCCACCATAAGTTGTGTCCTTGACAAAATCCGTTACATCACGCAAACCTTCACGGGTTTGATGGCGTAACTCAAAATCGAGCCCTGAGCGGCGAAGGTCTAAGCCTGTATTCCATCTAAAGGTTTTATCAAGCTTTTGCTCTTCTACACTGTCACCTTCAACAAAGAAACGGCGATCGAAGCTTGTGGGCTCTTCAATGTAGCTAATGTCGGTACTAATACGGCGCTTTTGGTGGAAGAAGGTAAATTCATAGGCATCACCATAAAAACGCTTACTATATTCAAAGAACAATTTGGTGCGGCGATTCGGCTCGAGATTAACCGCAGCGCCCACATAATCTTCGTTTTTATCTTTATCTAGAGAAAAGTTATAGCTCAGTTCGAAGTAACTTAAACGAGAGCGAAAGTAACGAACTGCTGGTCCCCAGCTTTCTGACTCTCCCACCTTTTCCGATGAGCTAACACCTTGCAAGTAACTCTCAGCATAGTAGCGAATAAAGGGGCTGAAGCCAGAACGTTGCTGCAAACCCAATTCACCTTTATATTTAATATTTTCAGTTTCTGAAGAGTTCCCCCGCGCTTCACGGCGAATGTAGCTAGAATCAATTAACCAAAATACTGAATTTACTTTTTGGCCATTTTTAAACAGCAGTGATGCATCATAGTCGTTGTTATTGCCACGGTCGTCTTCATAACGATACAAGCTACTGGCAACTCGAGCGTTTAGATCTACCCATTTACGGGGGTTTGATTGATAGTTTAAACCAAGGCCTAACTCACTGCCTTGAATCAAGTCTCCAGAAATCACATCGGTAATAGCATTGCTACTTACTTCAGCAGGCAGAATATCAACAGATGCAACAGCATCGACACTAAAGCCAGATTTTCCCAATTTTTTATCACCAGTAAAATCTAGCTCGTGATAAAGCTTATTTTTTTCGGAATCGTAAGAGTGATAGGTTTGCCTTGCCCGATAATCGAGGGAGAGTTCACCGTCTTTACCAATAACTTCAGTGACAATGCCCGCTGATAACACACCAATTTCACCAGACTCTGGCGCTTCCTCAGTAAGACCTGCATTATCGGTATAAACTAGCTCCGCACCGATTTCTGGGCGAAACTCTACCTCTGCGGCATTAACCGAGCTTGATATCCCAACAGCAATAGCAAGCGCAACAACTGCTCTAGGCGCTGCGTTCTTCCTCATAACCATAGCCATATCCGTAGCCATATCCGTAAGTCCCTGTTTTGCCGTGTACTGCTTTATTCAATACATATCCGATCGCCAGCTCATCGCTAAATTGCGATACAGCAGATCTAATCGCAGCGAGCTTGGTTCCATCTTGTTCAACTACCACCACCGCTTGCCCAATGAAGTTAGACAATACCACCGTTTCGTTTACCCCAAGTACCGGTGGGCTGTCGAACAATACGACGCGGTCGGAATAACGGCTATTTAGCTCTTCAGTAAGAGAGCGCATTTTATCACTGGCCAACAACTCATTGCTCAAGTGATGTGGCATGCCCGCCGGCATAATTCTTAAATTAGGTATATTGGTGTGATAGATAACATCAGCAATGTCGTCTGTTTCACCTAGTAGATACTCCATCAAGCCCATGTGTTGACCAATACCCAAGGTTTTACTCACAGTTGGCTTTAACACGTCAGAATCAATTAACAGTACTGTTTTATCCTTTTCCAAGGCTAAGCTCAGCGCTAAATTAATTGAAGTGAATGTTTTACCTTCCCCAGGGTTAGCACTAGTAACCATGATCAAGTTACTTTTATTTTTCGGTATTAAACCTGGCTCAAATGCATTTTTAATCAGCTTACGCTTAATGCTTCGGTACTCATCACTGAGCATTCTGGTTTCGCGAGAGCGAATATCTGACAGCATGCCTAAACGTTTTAACACTGCGGAGTCTATTTGCAATACCGGCTTTTCACGCTTTTCTGTCGAGGGCTCACTACTAGCCGCGGCTTGGTTTGACTCAGCAGCTTCAGGCTGTTCACTACCCTCTTGCTTGGCTTGGGCTTGTTTAGCAAGCTTGCCCATTGCTTTTTCTATGGTACTCATAGCAATCCACCTAAACCGGTAATAATTTTACTGTGTAAGTTTGGCAATAGGTTGATCACCATAAAGCCAACAAAGCCACATAGTAAAACCGCGTTAGACAATACAAACACTCGCATCTTACGTTTTTCTACTTTCAACAAACCAGAGCTTTCTGTGGCAGATACCACTCCTAGAACAGGATAACCAGTTTGCTGGTATAATTGCTGGATACTTGAAACCACTGGGTTCACTTGGCTAAAGGCCAACGACAAACCAACCCCAACAGCTAGGGCAAAAATCAGTACTCCGGCAATAAGAAGAGGACGTTTTGGGCCAGAAGGTTCAATGGGAACCCTTGGAGCATCAATAACCCTAAACTTAATGTCGTCAGTAGTTTTGCCGGCACTTTGTGAAATAAGCGCGCTCTCTCTGCGCGATAACAAGTCTTCGTACTTAGACTTGGTAATCTCATAGTTACGGTTAAGCCCAGTAAGCTTTGCTTCTACGTCAGGCACCTGGCGTAGCTGCTCCTCTAAGTTATCGACTTTCTCTTTGTGTCTCTGCTCGCGAACTTTAAGCGAAGCCACATCGTTTTCTATCTGACTAACGGTAATCTTGAGATCTTGATATATCACCGACTCCGAAGCGAGAGCTGCTGGCGTTTTTGCAGTAGTTAAGGCATTTTCCTTTTGCTTTTGCAAAGAAGCTAATTGACGCTGCACTTCCACCACATCAGGATGGCGCTCGGTATAGCGCAACAACAAGTCGTCTAAGCGCGTTTGCATTGCCAAAATACGATCATCGAACTCAGTGCGAACACGTGCGGTTTGTTGGGAGGCCAATACCTCTTCACTAGCCAATTGCGCTCTGGCTGAGACCAACTTGGTTTCGGCTTCACTAAGTTGTAAGCGAGTCTCTTCTAACTGCTTTTTAACGTTCTCGAGATTACTGTAGTAAGTAGATTCTTTACCAGGCAAAAAGGCTGTGTATTCCTGCTTGAAAGAAGCTAGGCGTTTTTCCGCTTCAATCAGGCGCGTCTCATACTCTTCAATCTGTTGATTAATAAATGAGTTGGCGGTATCAGTATCTTGGCGCTTTTCACCGAGAGTATTCTCTACAAATACGTCCAATGCCGCTTGCACTACATCACGAACGTACTGTGGTGAGTCGGCTTCAAAACTAATGGTATAGAGGTTTTCTCGACGAGTTTTGTCTATCTCGATGGTTTCTTTTAGGCTATCTAGCAAAGCGTCATATTCAGTGCTGTTATTCACCCTAACGTCAGCATCACTAGCCCGAGCAATTTTTTCCAGATTGCTACGACTTAGCAAAGTTTTAACCATCATCGCTAACTCTTGACTAGGGTCAGTCTGGATGGCTAAACCTTTAAGTAGAGGCTGCAATAATGAGCGAGTATCTGCGTAAACCCGAGCCTCGGCAGTGTATTGATTTGGCATCAATGTCACAGCTATCCAGCCAATAGGGCAAATAATCCACAGTGCGATTAAAATATAACGGCGCTTTAACCATACCCCTCGCAGGTATTGCAGAAAGTCCTCAATTAAATCTTGCATTTATACGACTACTCCGACTAAAACCATGCTTCTGGGATAATAATAATATCACCAGGAAGAACGTCTACATTGGCTTCAATCTCACCGTCTTGAATCAATTTACCAACAAGTACTTTATATGAACGCTGCTCACCGCTAACCACCCGAACTAAGCGGGCGTTATCGCCATCAGCGTATTCAGTTAGGCCACCTACCTGAATCATCACATCCAGCAGCGTCATATCTTCGCGATAGTTAATTGCTTGAGGCTCGAAAGCTTCACCAATTACTCTAACCTGCTCGCTAAATGGTCCAATAAAGCCTTCAACAGTAACAGTTACAATCGGGTCACGAATAAACTCCGCTAATTCTGATTCAATCAGGCGGGCTAATTCAGTTGGTGTTTTACCCGATACCTCTAAGTCTTCAACTAGTGAGGTAGACACCATGCCGTCTGGACGCACAATGAAGGTGCCCGATATTTCAGGGTTACGCCATACAAAGATGTTGAGTTCATCACCTGGGCCGATCAAATATTTGTAATCAGCTGGGTTAGCAGTAAGCGACGGATGAACCGACGCGCCAGGTAAAGTAGGTAGGTTGTTCGAGCAAGCGGTTAGGAAAAGCCCTATCGCCATAAACGAGAGCAATTTAATTACTACTTGGTTGAGTTTTTTCATAGCACTGTCCATTTCGCTGAGAGTCCATCAAAATAACATTGATTGAGGTGGTCCTTTTTTCCATGATAGTGTGCGAGCGCGCATGTTGTAAATCTCTTGAGCTAAATAGTTTTAATATATCGACATTTATCTACTGGCTGTTGGAAATGTAAAGTGCAGGTAACAAACTTAGGTTTAACTAGCTGGGCACAAGTAACACCGATTTTTTGTGGCTCTGCGTTTAAATCTCGGTATACTGATTAGTCTTAAAACTATATTTAATATCTTGTTTCAAGGAAGAAGCGTGGCTGGTTCGAAATTTCATAATCTAGATCCCGGTAGTAGAGCGATCATTCTTGCCGAATTTTTGGTGCTCATCGGGGTTTTTGTCATTGGTGTTGAACTTCTCCGCTTTAGCGGCTTTGAAGGCATCCCCGCCTATGGTGAAGGAATACTGTTATTACACTGTTTGGCATTTACCTTCCCAATACAACTGTCAATATTGTCAGTTGGCTTATATAACCAAAAGATTCGTGAAACCTTTCGGGGAGTTATTCGCCGTTTATTAGTAAGTATTGCCTTAGGTTATTTCATATCTTCGGTTATTTATGTACTTACGCCTTTAGATGTTCTTCCTGGTAATTTCCGCGAGCTGCTTTACGCCGCAGTCATGATGGGCTTAACCACTATTCGTTACTTTGCGCTTAAAATGCAATATGAGCATATGGGCCGCAAACGAATTTTGGTACTAGGAGCCGGTGAACGCGCCAGTATTATTGAAAAACGCATGCGCCGTAAATCTGACCGTGTAAGCTTTGAAATGGCCGGCTTTATTCGTATGCCTGGTGATTCTGATGACGGTATTCAACGCGAAACTATTCTCGAGCTTGACCAGCCCTTAGAGTCGTTTGTACTGGCCAACGGCGTAGAAGAAATAGTGATTGCAGCCGATGAGCGGCGCGCCAACTTGCCGGTAGATAGTTTATTTTTATGTAAACTGCGTGGCGTTGAAATCACCGATATTATCGACTTCATCGAGCGCGAATCAGGGCAAATTGCAGTAAACCTTATTTATCCTTCATGGGTTATTTACAGCAATGGTTTCCACTCTACCAACTATCTACGTAGCTCTTTAGATTGGGTATGTAACACCTTCTTAGGCCTAATTGTTTTGTTCCTCACTTGGCCATTGATGTTAATTACCGTCATCATGATTAAGTTAGAGGAAGGCATTCGAGCCCCCGTGCTCTACTCGCAAGAACGCATTGGTTTAAACGGTCAACCATTTAACATTTACAAGTTCCGTAGTATGCGCACTGATGCTGAAAAAGATGGGGCTAAATGGGCGCAAAAAGAAGACCCTCGGGTAACCAAAGTGGGTAACTTTATTCGTAAATACCGCGTCGATGAGCTGCCGCAAATTTATAACGTATTGGTGGGCGATATGGGTTTTGTTGGGCCTCGTCCTGAGCGCCCTGCCTTTGTGAAAGAGTTGGTATTATCAATTCCTTATTACAACCAGCGCCACAACGTTAAACCAGGTTTAACTGGCTGGGCTCAGCTTAAGTACCCTTATGGAAGCACTGAAGCGGATGCACTTGAGAAGCTAAAGTTTGACCTTTACTACATCAAGCACCGAAGCTTCCTGCTCGACCTTTTGATATTAGTGCGTACCGCAGAGATTATTTTGTTCGGAAAAGGGCGTTAATCTTTGGTAGCAACAGAGTCAAGCAACAAACTAAACAACAGCGGCTTACTTCAAGCCGCTGTTGTTCTTGGTACTACCGCCTTAATTGCCTTGCTCTTTTGGCCGGTAGTATTAGATATTTGGCGCTATAGCTTTGATGATGGCACCTACTCGCATGCATTCTTGATCCCAATTGTTGCTCTGTATGTGCTTTACGATTGCCGTCAACAACTGCAGTTTCGTCAAGGTGCTAGCTTGTGGTTGGTATTGTTAATTGCCAGTCTAGCCATAGAGTTGCTGCTTTACTTAAGCCAAATTAGCTTGCCCGTTAGAGCGCTGTTACCCTTTGTTTTGCTATTTAGCTTATTGAGTATCTTCAAACACCACAAAAGCCTTTACGTTTATGCCTTAGTACTCCTGTTTGCCACTCCGATTTGGGGCATTTTATCGCCACCTTTACAGAGCTTATCTACCGCCGTTGTAGAGATGGTTATGGCCTATACCCATGTTCCTAGTTTCTTTGAAGGAAATGTAGTGTCAATTCCTTCTGGGCAATTCGAAATAGCTAACGGCTGTAGTGGCTTACGCTACTTTATTACCTCTTTGTTTCTGTGTTTGTTATATATCTATTTCAATATTCGCAGTGTTAAAAATGCTTTAATCTTTTTTGCTATTTGCATGTTTGGCGCGTTAATCGTTAACTGGGTTCGGATCATCACAATCATTTTGATTGGCCATGAAACGCAGATGCAAAGCGAAATAATTTATGACCATAATAACCTTGGCTGGTATTTATATATCCCATACTTGTTATTAGCTTTTTACGTTGGTGGGAAGCTGTCCAGCGAGTTAGTAGCTCAAACTAAAGTAGAGCAAATAGAAGGCCCTTCAGTTCGCGGTTTAGCCTTTGTAACTTTGGCGCTATTGATTTTTTCACCAAGCCTAATTGATTGGCCAGTATGGGATGCCAATAAATTAAACACCGAAGATACTAGAGCAACAACCAGTTACCACCCGGCCCTTCAGGTAGCTCAGTACCAATCTGTTGAGCAACAAAGCCTTAGTGTTAATCAAGTAGAGCTCAATCATTGGGTGTTTTTGTTTAGTGGCTTAGGCTTAGACAACAAAGCCTCATTTTACTTAAATGAAGTAGTACCTGAGAATCTGCGAATTGATAGCTCAGAGACAGAACAAGCAATTAACTTCGTTTACTTCCGCTCTGCAGCCAACCGCCCTGGCGTGTTAGCTTATAGCTATGCAGGCGCTAAAGGCATGGTATCAAATCGTTCTGCTCTGCGAGCTCAACGTTTTAGCGAGATACTCTCAGGGCAACGCCAAAGCGCAATTGTGGCCGCTTCTGCCTTGTGTGTCGACAACGACTGTCGTGAAGCCAAACAGGCGCTCTCGATGCAATTACTTAAATACCAAGACACCCAATTATTGTTTCAACAACCAGGTTAACGAGCCATTGCTGGCAAACCACCAGTTAAACTTTCTAAGAGGTTTTAGCGACCAGTTGGGATTACTCATGGCTTTTTTCCCTTTCTTATCCATTGTGCCCTCACAAGTGTTCAGCAATTCTTGAGCAAGCAGCTCTAGCAAGAACTCATCTTGTTGACGCTGTCGTTTTAGATACACCCCTTTGTAAACCATACCGGCTACATCGCAAGCATGTTGTCGCTCGGTCCATGAGTTTCTATCTTGAAAAATAGACTGCTTAAAAAACACCAAGTAATCCGGTATGTACAAAGTTTTACCTTTGTACTCTACTGTATATAAACCGTGATGTAGCAGCATGTCAGAAAAGTCGATAATCAAATCCGCTGCTCTTTGATCATCAGTCATCCAAAAGTAACGCCACAGCTGTTCTACCACCAATGCCGACATCCACGGAGAACAGACCATGTCTTTACTGTTTTTATTAGAATGGGCTTTCAAACTGTGCTTTATACAACCACCTTGCCCCGGAGCGCTCACCCATAAGTCCTCGCGGATACCTTCAAGTAGCTGTTCTACCCGCTTAGAGGACTGCTCATCGCTATGTAACTCCCATTGGTTTAACGCCAAACTTAAAGCAACTGACAGATGACGTTCTGTCCAAAAGCCTAATTGAGTTGAATAGCGGGCTGGCCAAGCCAGTCCTTTTTGAGTCATTTTTTCAATAGCCAGCTTGGTCGATCGATGTGGATAGAAAAGGTAGTCAATTAGCAGACCACCACTTAACATGTATTTGAGATCGGCCGAGCCTTTTAGTGCAAAATCACCATTGTCATCGAGCTGACTCATAAAAAACTGTGCTTGCTGGTGAGCTGTTTTCTTCCAACGTGGGTCTGCGGTCTTAAAATACAGCTGATAGAAGGTGAATGGTCGGTCATACAACCAGGGCGCTGCACTGTTAGTGGGTAATGTGGTTTTCTTGGCGGGATCTTTAGGTTTACTCACCTGCTCAATAATAGCTTCATCGGCACTGTAAGCCGCGTAACGCCAATAGGCATTGTCTAACCAACCCCAATCAATATTATTAGCGTTGTAAATTAGCGGGGAATACAGCGCCTTATTGAGCCAAGTTTCTGGGTAGTGCAGCTCTGCTAGCTGAGCTTCTTCAAAGCTTAGGGCTTGGTCCGGCTTCGCCAAACCTTCTCCCCAACTGAGCTCTACACTGCCTTGTTCCAAACCTTCAACTTTAAACAATACACCTCGATAGAATGCAGTGCTTTTAAGTTTTGGCCAAAGTAAATGGGCATGAGCGGTAAACTTAAGGCTTACCCCCTGCTGCTTCAGAGTAAAGCCCTGTTGTTCTGAGACGGTAAAATTAGGAAATGGAATAACGATGTAATGGAACTTATTCGTGCTGGGGAGAGTTTTAACATTTAGCTCAACACTTGCTTTTGCCACATTGCTAACAGCAGCCACCAAAATCAGTAAACAAACAACTAACGGCCGCCAGACTATGCCTGAAGCATTAATAGCAAATCCTTGCATATTCCATATCCTCTATGTGAAAAGGCGTTTACAATTGCTTATTCAGTTAAGTGCAAATGTACGGGTTGAGCAAGCCTAGTTAAGCTCGATGCTTGGTATTTAACTCCATAACTTGTACTTTCAGCGAATCAACTTCTTTATTGCCGTCTACTGAGATCCGCTTTAACTGGTAAGCACTCTGCGCACCTAGTTGAGTATTAATGCCATTCATAAAGGAGAATGCCAAACGGTAACCACACTCTTGTGCAAGCGCTTGGGTTTGCTCAGTAAAACTGTCAGTTCGCCCTACAGGATAGGCAAGCATGGAAACCGCAGTACCCAGTTTGCTTTCGATGAAATCTCGCGATTGAGTTAACTCTTCGCGCTGCTGCTCTAGTGATAAATGCGCTAAAATCGGATGGCTGCGAGTATGTGAGCCAATAGTCATTCCACCCTCTGCCATTTCCTTTAGCTGCTGCCAGTTCGCAAACAAGCTATGTGAGCTGGGCATTGGAGGCGCTTTACACTCTGCTTTTAACATATCTAACTTCTCTTCCATGGAGAAACTATGGTCTTCCTTGAAGGCATAAAGCAGTTTGCGGATATTTTGAGTTTGGTTTTTGCCACTTAAGTCTACAGCGTGGGACCAGTGTTTTAGTTTTAATGTATTAGACTGACAATGCTTAACTAGCCAAGCTACCTCGTCCCACCAGGCAAAAATGCCACCATTGGTGTATTCAGTCACCACAAAAAACACTGCGCTAAGCTGATGTTTTGTTAACAAAGGAAAGGCATGCTGGTAGCTATCGATATAGCCATCATCAAATGTGATTAACGCATAGGGTTTGGTGATGGCTTCACCCGAGTCAAGTAAAGCGATTAACGCGGCTTCATCTAATACTTCAAACTCTTGTTTATAAAACAGCAAATGTTGTTCAAATTGCTCTGCGGTACAGCTAAAAACGTTAGGGTCAAACTCACTAAAGCGTGCGTCGCCAATTCTATGATAATTAAATACATAAATGCCGGGCACGCGTTGCTGCCAGCGCTTTTGAGATACGCTACGCTTACCGAAAAAAAATTGCCGTATCTTGGCTTTATTCAGCATCCGTATGCTCATCTAAAGTTTTATAATTTGGCGCTTTAACTAGATAGTCTCGATACTGATTTGGGTTACCCGACTCACCAGCTTCGGCAGCTTTAGCCATGTTGTACATTTCACGCGCCGACACATAGTGCAATACGTAGTTTTCACCATCGTTATACTTGCTTTCCAAGTAACTACACATGTCATCGAAAGGTTTACCTAGCAAAGTGGGCATGTCTGCTTCTTGGGTACCATGGGTATGGATCTTAATGAAGCGCCACTCCGGTCGACCTTCGACATGAATATTTGCCTTAACCCACAAATCAACACGATCTTTGGTAGGCATCATGCTGGTGCGAATATCGGAGTTCTCGATTTGCGGGAAAATGCCTTTTTTACGCGCTTTCCAGTTAAGGTCTAGCGGGCCATTAATTAGCATTAAATCACCCCACATTTGACCACCTACTTTGACCATTTTGCCAGTGTCATGCGACTTAGGCGCATGAGGATCGTCTTTGGCATAATAAATCGCGTTCACCGTTGCGGGTTGGGTAACACTCGGAGCAGACGGGAAGGTATAATCAACAAAACAGCCGGTCTCTTTAAGCACAATAAGTTCATCATTCACACCACACAATTTTCCATCTGGGTGCGAGTTATCTAAGGTCCAGTTGCCGTGAATAAACGCGTATTGTAGTTTGCCGGTCTCCTCACTTCGTACAAAGGCACCATGCTTTTCATGTAATAACTCGGTAAAGCCTTCCAAGGTTTTGCGCAAATTATCGCTGGTATCGTCGTCATGGTGCAGATGAATTTCAATTTCACCAAAACCACGCGCACATATATCGGCTACCTTGGCTAAGTGCTCATAGCGATACTCTTCTTCTGGATAGAAGAACGAATGTTTAGGGTGACAACCATCCGCATCTTGGTGTTTACCTGCAACTACCGGGTATTCATTAAACCAGCGGTCCACACGAGCGCGCTCTTGCTCGAGGCTAATATTTTTGCCCCACTGCGGCTCGTAGTGGTCGACAAAACAAAACAAAACGTGGGTTGGTCCTTCAAATTTTGCCTTGGCTCTAAACTTCTGTTTTAGGTAATGAGGTAACCATAGGTGCATCTGCTTCTTTCGAATAATTAAGGTTACCGCTGCTGCGCCAACTAGCAGCAATACAATTAAAGCTAAAAAGATTATCACCGTGATGTCCTTTGCCATGTGCCTTGCACATTTTTAAACAAGAATGAGTAGAAGCCTTTTAATAAAGCCATATTCATAGATACAAAAAAAGTTAGAAACGCAATGCTGCCAGGCACGCTTTTACCCCGCTTACTGCGACTGTTCCCCCAAGCTGCCACCAAGTAGCCGGCCAATTGAACGGCCAACAAGCTGGCATACAAAGGCTTAGTCACCAACATTAGGTTACACAGCAAGGCAATCAACATTAAATGCGGGGTAAACCAGCGCAACACTTTATGGCTTAGGTAAGCAAAAAAGCGTGCACCTTGCAGTGGATTTAGTGCCCATAAACAACGAGTAAAAGCTTGATAATTACCGGTACCAATACGTATTCGACGTTTTTCTTCATCCTGTAGCGAAGGCGCTACTTCTTCAAACGCTACCGCGTTTGGTTCATACAAAACTTTTTTTCCCGCCTTAGACACATTCATCACAATCATGAAATCGTCAACAATCGTATTAGCAGGTAGCGCCTGATATAAAGGTTTAGCAATCGCATAAATAGCGCCATTAGCTCCAAGCAGAGCACCTAAACGCGACTCATGAAACTTAAGCATTTGCTCGTAACGCCAGTAGATACCGTCTTTGTTATCTGCTGACTCCGAATCAACTAAATGCAGCTCCCCACAAACCGCCCCGATGTCGTCACTATCAAAGTGCCTAACTAGGTTTTCGATAGCGTCCACTTCAAAATGGGTGTTGGCATCAGACATTACTAAAATCGGGTCTTCGGCCAATTCCACCAAGTCATTAAGTACATTTATTTTGCCGCGATTTTGCTCAAAGATATGGGCTTTAAAATTGCTCGCCTCCACGGCCTGCAAAATTTCTGCAGATTTATCCGTGCTGCCATCAGAGCCAATGTGAATGGTAAGTTTATCTTTGGGATAACTAAGTTGCAGTAAATTGTCTACCCGTTGCTGCAAGCAACTCTCTTCATTATAAGCGGCAATAATAATTGAAACAGACGGCCACTCTTTAGCTTCTAGTGAACGGCGTTCTCGGCGACGCCAGAGATAGCGGGTATCACGAACCGCTTGTTTAATACCGCTAATCATTAGCAGTACAACTGGATAAGCAGCATAACTGTAGCCAATTAAACCCACTGCCAACCAAAATAACAATTCCATTTACTGCTCCATCTCGGCTGACTTTCGGCGATATGCTTTAGCGGGTATACCTAACATGGTTGCGCCTTCTTCTGCAGATTTAGTTAACACAGCATTGGCGCCAACTTTTACCTGGTCGGCAACATCTAAGTCACCAATGATTTTGGCGCCAGCACCGACAAATAGCTCAGAGCCTAAACGCGGTGATTTGCCCTTTTCATCACCAATCACCACACCACTTTCTAAAGTAATGTTACTACCGCCCTTTACCTTAGAATTAATCACAATGCCTACTGGGTGCATAATCACAAAACCTGGGCCAAATTCCGCACCAGAGCCAATTACGCAACCATTCATAAACTTATTCAGCCATTGGAAGAAATAGGCAAGCAAGCCCAAGTTATGATTGGCGCACCAACGCATCCAGCGATAGATAATATTGGCGCTAGAACCATCTGCCATCACTATCCTCAGCATGCTTACAGACGCACCATCTAATCTGAAGATTTCTTGCTTACGACGAAAATCAGCTTTGATATTTTCCATCACTTCACCAAGGTTAATAGTTGTTCAGCATTATGACGCCACTGTCTTTCTCGCTCGATATAAGCCCTAGCTTGCAGACCAACTTGCTGCTGTTGTTCCAATTGAGAAGAAAGGCTGAGCACCTTTTCTACGCAAGAATCGCGGTCGTTTGCTTTAAACAACCAACTAGTTTCGCCGTCGGCTACAACTTCAGCAATAGGCGTAAAGTCAGGAGCAACCATACCTTTGCCCATAGCCATAAACTCAAACAGTTTCATCGGTGAGCCATAGTCATTTGAATCCGGCAAAATGCCAAAGTCCATGGCAGATAAATAGGTCGGCACTTGGTCATGGGCGACTCTGCCGGGCATAATAATTTGCTTCTCTGCCCCTGCATCAGCAATTCGTTGTTTAATACTTTGATAACAAACGCCATCGCCTACCAACAATAAAACAATGTTGGGATAATCTTTTAGGCGCTCAGCGATCAAATCAACAAACCAGTCGATACCGTGCCAATGTACAAAAGCACCAACGTAGCCAACGACAACTTTATCTTCTACCTCTAGCTTTTGGCGTAAGGCTAAAGCAGCAGCATCATCGATAATAAACTGATCTAAATCTGCAGCATTTGGCGAAATCACTGAGGGAGCAATATTTGGGTAAGCATCTTGAGCAACTTGTTGAAAGCGACTAGAAATAAACACTAAACCAGTAACGTTACTAAAAATCCACTTCTCAATTGAGCGAGCAAAACGTTGAAAAAATAGTTCACGAACACGATGCACTAAACAGGAGTCATTAATTTCCAACACAATCGGGATGTTATGGCGCTTTGCCCACCACACACTGGCAAACATAAACAATGAATAGCGCTCATAAACAAACTCTATTTGCTGCTCTTTAACCGCTTTACGTAAGCGCCACCAAGCCAACACATTAAAAGCCAGCTCAAACAGTTCAAACACAAATTCCGGGGTATGTTTGGTTAACTCAGCTAGGCGAGAAAATAAGCTCTTTTTAGCAGGCGGTTTAGCCGCTTGCTGCTGTTTCGGCGCCGCCAGCTCTTCTTCCGGATCAGCACCAGGCAGAGATAAAATGCTTACCTTGTGGCCTAGTTCACGTAGACCTTTAACCACACCACGAATATGTACACCTTCGGCTCCTCGGCCACGTGTTCGGTGGTGGAACAAAATGTTCATTTAACTCAGCTCTCCAATGCTTTAAGTTCAAAACCTTGCGCTTGCCACTTGGGAATCAATTCCGCTAGAGCGTCAATGCAAAGGTTGTTGTCATCATGAAATAAAATAATATCGCCTGCGCTTACTGGTTGCTCGTTAAAGCGTTTTATTAGTGTTGCACTAGGCTCTTTTTTGTAATCTAAGGAGTCGCGACTCCAATGCACTGCAGTAATCCCACGCCGAATCAAATAAACCAGTAAAGAACTGCTCCAACGTCCTTGCGGGGAGCGGAATAAGCGACACGGTTGCTGAGTAAGGTTTTGAATAGCGTTGTTGGTCTGTTCTATCTGCAACTTGCGCTCAGCGGCACTGATATGATCAAAGCGAGGATGATTGTAAGAATGGTTAGCAAGGCTATGACCTTGCTCTGCAATTTGGCGTGTGAGCTCAGGAAACTTTTCTGCTCGCGCCCCTAATACAAAGAAAGTTGCTTTGGCTTGATGCTTAGCAAGCAGCGCCAATAAAGCGGTGGTGTACTCTGGATAAGGTCCATCATCAAAGGTTAAATAAAGCGCAGCCTCGCGCGGACTTCTTTTAATCAGAAACCAACTATCAGGCAGAACTTTACTACGTATAAGATATTTGATCTTATTCAACATTAACTACAAATCCATTTGTGCCAATACTAAGAGCTTAATCAAGCTTGTTAGTGTAACAAAATACCTGCTTAGCCCCAGCAAATTATTAACTTATCTTTTAAACTTCACCATTTTTCAACATTGCTAAAAATTGTTGTTGATTAAGCGACCAAGAAAACTGACTAGCATGCTGCTTAATCGCCTGTTTATCCCACTGTTTATCCAGCATCAGCTCTAGCCCCTCTGCCACCGCCGACGAACTCTTCGGCGGAATAAGCACGCCGCAACAGCTAGTATCCATCACCTCGGGAATGCCCCCAACCTCAGTAGCCAATATCGGTGTGCCAGCCGCCATCGCTTCCAATACAACATTAGGCACCCCCTCTGCGTAGCTAGGCAAGGCGAGAAGTTCAGCATTGCCTATCCAAGCTGGTAGATCGGCGTGCGCAACAGAGCCCAAAAATGTCACTCGATCTGTTAATCCATCAGCTTGCGCTTGTTGCTCAATGGTCGCTCGTTTGGCACCAGTACCAGCATAAACCAGGTTTAATGCAGGCTGTTTAGCGGCAATCTTAGCAAAGCCCTCATAGAGCTCTACAACGCCTTTGTCTGGCTTTAAATTCCCTACATATAAGATGTAGTCTTGCGCTATTGGTTTGTCACTTTCACTACCAAATTTTTGATGATTGACGCCATTGTAGATAACAGAAACCTTGGATTGCTCTATTCCTAGTCGCTGCATTTCTTTAGCTAAAGCTTTCGATACCGACAAGATACCCAATGCGCTTTGACTGGCTTCTTTCATTTGCTTTGCACGTGCAGGATCTTTTGCTAATTGGTTAATATCACTGCCATGCACCTTAAAGAAAAAGCGGGCTTTAAACATTCTAGCTAACCAACTGGTTGCAACCGCTTCAGGGAAAGCCCAGCTTGCCATTAAGATTTTGACTTGCTTACGTTTTAACCACAACCCAGAATGCAATAATAAAGACAAAAACATCATCACGCTATAAAAACGACGCCCCACTTTTGGCGTGTAAAAATACGGAGCGTAACGTAACTTTTCTGACTGTTTAATCTGCTTACGATGTTTAAACCATTCAGGAAAGGCCACCGGAACTAACATGCTTAACTGATACTCAGACTTTAACAATTCAAATTGCTGATGATTAAACTTAGCGCGATTAGGTTCCCAAGGGAGAGGGTATAAATTGGTGATAATCACCATTGCTGGCTTAGACTTCACAAATAGTTACCCTGTGTTTACCGCTGGCTGTTAACGGAATATCATCCACTAACTCAAAATTAAGCATCAGTTCACCATTGCTATATTTGTTTATTTCATCACTAATGGCGGTTTTATCTGCTTCACTAAATTGCTCATTAGCTACAATTTTTAGAGTGACTTGTTCAAGTTGCTGTTGAACAACTTGAAAGCGCGAAATGCCGACAAACTCTTTAAATAAATGTGGGAACAACTCGCCAGGAATACTGCCACCCGACGGCGTTTTTATAATGTCTAGCTTACGCCCGTCAATGCTAGACATAATTGGCAAAGGGTTTCCGCAGCTGCAGGCCTGATGGTTAATCGTTGCGCGATCGCCATTTACATAACGAATCAAGGGCATTCCATAGTTATAGAGATCGGTAACCAAGAGGTCACCACTGGTCTCTGTTACCACCTGCCCTTGGTCATCGATTGTTTCTATCACCAAGTGGTCGATGTTCATGTGCAAATTACGTTGTTCTTGGCAATCTGCCGCCATCAACATAAATTCTCGACAACCAAAAGTGTTGTACACCGGCGTTTTAAAAGCTTTCTCTATCTCTTCTCGTTGAAAGTCATGTAAAGGTTCAGCCCCTGTTAAAATAGTGCTGGGGCGCCACACTTTTATTCCTTGGTCGTTAATATAACGAGCCAGCTCATAAAGCGGGTTTACGTAAGACACCATAGCTGTTGGCTTATAGGCATTAATATCATCAACATACTCTTGTTTGTTATCTTGAGTCATAGCAAAAGAATTGAGCATTTTTCGATTATAAAAGCCGTGGTAAAGCGCATTTTTAATGGTTTTAAAGCGCGAAGGCTGGCCTAAATCGGCCCCCCATAGGTACAAGGTTTTCTGACCTAGTCCTGCGCCTAGCCAGCCATAACCTCGCCACATAACAGCTTCTCGGCGAGTATTGCTGTTGAGGTCCAGCTCAAAGTGAAAAGGCTGTCCGGTAGAGCCACCGGTGGACTTACGGATATTGTTTGGATGTTTGCTCGAAACAAACTCAGCATAGTGCTGCTTAATATCGTTTTTGGTGACTATCGGCAAAGCCTCAAAGTCACGCATGTTGCTAATATCACGCGGATCTTTAATGCCTGCTTCAGCCCAAACCCGAGGATAATACTGAGTATTGTGGTAAGCATGCTGCAGCAGTTTTTGTAGCTCTTGCCATTGATGAGCTAACAACTGCTCTTTAGTCCATGAAAGGCGTTGCTCATAAGCACCTAAATGCTTTAACAAGTCTTTGCCTTTAATCGCCTCGTAGGCGGGCATTAAGCAGCTTCGTAAAAAAGATGGGTAAATGGCCATCGTTGACTTCCATATCCGTATGATAACTAATGTGTACAAGGCTCAAAGTATTGAACAGGCAAGTTGCTTACTCGCTTTTCTCAAGCGCTGTTATTAACTACGTTCAATGAAACACCTTTGCTACTTACCCTAACATTTAAGTAAACAACAAACATCTACTACTGGGTTGGCGAGGTCTTCCATTAATCGAGCAATTCCTTTTACTTAGGCATTATAGTAACGCTAAACAGGCGTGAATTTAAACGCCAAGATTACTACTAATTTGTTGTTTTATACGTTAGCCTAATCAGCATTGAGCTTGGTGATGTAGTGTTAAGGAAAACGCGATATGGACATCGGTCCAGTTACTATTGTGGCGAAAGGCAGTGCGCTTGTTTATCAAGTGGACTTCGACCTAAAAGGAAGTCATCAACAACTTTGGTTTGAAGTTGATAACCTTGCCCAACAAGAACTGTCGAGTAGCAGTGACACAGCCTTAATGGCTTTATTACTTCCAGCAATGTTAGCCAATGAAAACATTCATGTTAGAGGTAGCGTGTCTGAGCGTTTACTATTTAGTTTAAATGGCGCTTACCAAACTATACTGACCCAAACCATTCCTTATTTGCAGCGAGTGAACATTACCGCCGAGCACTGCAATACACAAAGCTCGTCAGCTACCGGCGTTATCACTGGCTTTTCTGCGGGCGTAGATTCGTTTTGCACCATTACCGACTACTTTTCAGATAGCCCTCCTAAAGCGCTCAAGATTACTCATCTACTTTACAATAATGTGGGTTCTCACGGGCCGGGAGAAGAACGCCTATTTCGCGAACGCTACCAACAATTAAAAGAAACAGCCGATACTTGGCAGCTTCCGTTCATTACTGTTAACTCAAATATGAATGACTTCTATGGCCGTAGTTTGGATTTTCAGTTAACTCACACTCTGCGAAATGCCGCTATCCCGATGTTGTTTCAACAATTCATTGGCCACTTTTTATATTCATCCGCCTACAGCTATCAAGATTTATTTGTTGGCGAGAGCTACGACATGGCATATAGCGACGCTTTTAGTATGCCGCTCTTGGCTACTGAAAGCTTGCAATGTCACTCGGTGGGTAGCGAGCACTCGCGCGTAGAAAAAACCCTGCGTATTAGTAGCAACCCAGATTCATACAAAGTATTAGATGTTTGCGTGAAAGGTGATAGAGCGGGCAATTGCTCACACTGCGATAAGTGTTTACGCACCCTGCTGACCTTAGATTTGGCCGGTAAACTTGAGCTATATAAAGACAACTTTGATTTAGAGGTTTACCAGCAACACAAGCAAGCATTCATTAATGAAGTTCTAATTAGCAAGGACCCGCTGCTAAAAGAAATAGTGATTTGGGCTAAACAGCAGGGATATCGCTTTGCTGCTCATCACTACCTTTCGGCCACTATGTTGTTCCTCAGGCGTTCACCGGCCAAAGTCTTTTTGCTATTTAAAAACCAGCTAAAAAAACTGTTGTCTAGCTTAGGTTTATATCACCCCAAGCAATACCACTAATTTGTTCCTCTCGAGCCAAAAGCCTTAACATGACCAAAGATTCCAAGCTAAAAAATCAAGTTCTATCTTCCTTAAAATGGGTAGCCATGGGGAAAATTGTTACCCAAATACTGCGCTGGGCTATGACTTTTTGGGTTATTCGCTTATTAAGCCCAGACGACTATGGCCTGGTTGCTATGTCGGACGTACTGTTTGGTTTTCTTAACTTATTGCTAGGCTCCTTATTCGCTTCGTCAATTATTCAAGAAAAGAACTTAACTAAACAAAGTTTAAAGCAGTTATTTGGCGCTATTATTATTAGCCACCTTGGCTTTTTCGCACTGCAGTATTCTTTAGCTGATGTGGCCGGCAGTTACTATAAATCAGACATAGTAAGCCAAATTTTAAAAGTGAATGCTTGGTGTTTTATTATCTTAGCTTTAGAGGTGATTCCCGCCGCCTTGCTAGCTAAGAACATGGAGTTTAAGCGAGTATCGATTATTGCCGCTATCTCTAATATCGTAGCGGCAGTGTCAACCTTAGTGATGGCTTATTTAGGCTATGGATTTTGGTCTTTGGTCATTGGCGAGATAATCTTTATTGGCTTGCGAGCCGCGCTGACCTTTGCTGCCAAACCGATTGATTTTCTACCTAGCTTTAAGATAAACGATATAACCGCCATGCTTAAATTTGGCGGTATGTTGTCTATTCAATCGGTATTGTTTTATGTATTCATGCATATGGATGTAGCGATTGCCGGTAGGATAATGACACCAACCGAGGTAGGCCTGTATGCCATTGGCTTGCAAGTAGCGCTAATGCCGCAGAAGAAAATCATGCCCTTACTTCGACAAGTGGCCTTCCCTGCATTTTCTCAAATACAAGATCAACCAAAGCTCATCGCCAACTATGTGCTGAAGGCACAGCGTTTATGCATTAGCTTAACCTTGCCCATTTTTTGGGGCTTGGCTTCAGTCACCGATTTGGTGATTCCGCTGCTACTCGGCGAAAAATGGTTAGGCGCAGTAATTCCAACCACTATTATGTTGATGATTATGCCACTTCGCTTCAGTGAAGAGTTATTTAACCCCGCACTAAAAAGCTTAAAGAAAGTGAACCACATGCTGGTGAACTTATGCTTTATGGTGGTGATCATGTTTATAAGCATAATGGTCGCAGCTCGCTATGGTGCAACCGGCTTAGCTTTAGCGTGGTTGTGTGGATTTCCGATTGCCTACTTAATCGTGGCTTGGCGAAATAGCCAAACCTTAAATACGCAATTCAGCCAATTTGTTAAGTTGCTGTTAGCCCCAATGTTGTCGGGCGCAGCAATGTTTGCGGTAGTTTATGGCGCTAAATCATTTATTGAAGCAGACATCGTAGTGGCGTTGCTGCTACAAATCATTTTGGGTGGGATAACTTACTTGGGCTTGATGCTGCTTTTAGATAGGGCTTCGATTAAAGAAGTGCTTAGCATGCTTAAACGTAACGGCTAAAGTCTGTTGCACTTCTGCGGTTAAGTACAACAGACCAAGCTTGGCGTATGTTACTTCGAGCCCCGCAGCGGGCTCAGCGCGGCTTTAATAAGCGCTTTTATCATTAGCCAAACGGTAGCACCAGAAAACTTCAAGCTTAAAGACTGTGACAAAGCTTTAAAGGCAGCAAAGCATTGCTCATCCCATAACAAGTCTTTCCCCCAATCTAGGTAGATCTTGGCCTTCACTTTACCAACCAGATCACCCCAACTAGTGCTGTTACTACCTTGCCGTGCTAAGAACGCATCTACAACATCAAGGTTGTCTTGATAAGAGGATAACAAACTGCCTAAGCTTCCCTCTATATCGGCTTTCCACACTAAGCTTTTTTGCAATAAACCGATTAGCCCTTGCTCTGCAATCCGTAGGTACAGGTCGATATCCTCAGCGGTTTTTAAGCTTTCATCAAACAACCCCACCTTATTAAGCACCTCTCGGCGTACCATAAATGAAGATGTCACCAAATAAGGATGTAAAAAGACTTGCTGTAAGTCCTTAGAGACTAGCTCCGGAGCTTGCTCACTTTGTTGGTTGAGGGTTTCTTCATCAGCCTTGTAGGATGTCTCGGTATAACAGGCCACCCAGTCAGGCTGTGCACGCATAGCGTTAACTTGATCCATCAACTTCTGTGGACGCCATAAGTCATCAGAATCGAGAAAGGCAACAAACTCTCCTGTTGCCGCTTGAATACCGGTATTTCTTGCCTTAGACGCGCCACCATTTTGCTGGCTAATTAACTGTATCTTTGCCTGATACTTTTCCAAGCTCGCAACGGTATCATCTTTAGAACCATCATCTACAACAATAATCTCATAGTCATCAAAGCTTTGCGCCAAGATAGACTCGATGGCTTTGTCGATAAAAGCCGCTGAGTTATAGGCAGGAATGATAATGCTGACTGCAACTGTCATCGCTTATACCCTCCTGATTAGCTACGCCTGTAAAGCGTCTAAGCTTTGATTAAGTCTAAGAATCAACTGGTTCTGGATAGCCTCACCACTTAACTCCCCTTGGGCGCTATTAGCAATAGCACTCAGTTGAGAACAAACTTCAGAACGAACCTTAGCGCTCGAGTTGCGCGGCTTGGGTTTATACCAACTTTTGCCAAAACCGACACTTTGTAGTTGCCGCTTCACTTCATCTTTAATGGCATTAACCGAGCTCATGCCTGCACTATAAAAATAGTTAGGCACACTTTCCGGTTGATACTGCATATCCACCGTTGATAGCCAATCCTGCCATTTAACCTGATTGACATGGTCACCCAAGATAACCGCCTTCCAAGGAAGGCGTAGCGCATCGGCAACAATAGCACCGTGCATCGCTTCTGTTAGCATCAATCGGCATTGCGCCATCTCTGCAAACACCTTGTCTACCGACCACTCAGGAGAAATAAACCTAAAGCCACAAGCTTCGGCAATATTCTCCCAGTCGGCACTACGACAACTCAAGTAATGCGGCATAAAGCCAATATCACCGCTTTCTTTATGAGTCGGCTCCATCACATTGCGCAGTAATAAGGCTGAATCTGTCACAACGGTACTAGGGTCAAGATCTAAAGCTTTAGCACTGTATGGTCCACGAACAGCGTGAACCTTCCACTTATCGGTAACCGCTGGCAGTTGACCATAGCCCACACCAGAGCCAACAATGTGTAAGGTTTTGTCATTGGGTAACCGGTGGTTCAACAAAGTACCAATGCCCACTAGCAACTCTGAAGAATCGTCATTAAAAAAGTCAGGAAGTAACTTGGGCCATAACCATGGGTTAAGGTCATCACCAAAATTGCCCACTTCATCCTTGTAGTAAAATAATTGCATTTTTAACCTAGTTAATCCTTTGCCTTCGGCCGTGTTCAGCCGAGTTATTCAATTTGTGGTGGCTATAAACCAACCTTTAAGGTCATGTAAACAGCAACGATTACCGCCCAGCTATAACCCATACATCGCCAAACCATTTTGGCTGAAAACATTTCTTCTAAATCTGGGCGCAACTTCATCAAGCGTAAATGACTAGCGGTTTGCATCCCCATAAAAATAAACATCAGCAGAGTGAACTGACGACTTAAGAAAAAGGCTGTCACCATAAAACCAATCATCGAATAAAATAACGCTTTATTCAGGTTAGCTTCTTCTTTGTACTGTTCTGATTTCTCTTCACTCACTTCTAAGTCTTGCGGATCATCATCGTTGGGATAACGATTGAATCGCTTCAAGATCGCGTAACCCACCAGCATATTAAGAATTAGCGCACCGCCCCACAGGCTGTAGCCAGGTACACCTAATTCCGCTGCCACATGCACATAGGAGTTATGGGCCACTTTGCCGTGATGATCCATAAAGTTACCCATACCTACCCCAAAAACAGGGTTATGGATAAGCATTTGAATGCCATCGTACCAAGCGTCTAAGCGCCCAGCAGCAGAGGACTCTGTCGAAGATAAGCCACCAAACGATGCCAATAAGGTAGCAGCAATTGGCGCGCTTAAACATGCAAATAAAATAAGCCGCGCACCAGCATTACTAATGAGGAAATACAGACCAATTACTGCAACAGAGCCCAGCAATGTGCCCCGAGACCCGGTCATATATACGCCGTAGCCAAACGCCACTAAAATAGCCAGCATTGCTATTTTTACAACCGCACCACCTCGACCAAAAAAGTAAGCGACAAAAGGCATATTCATTACCAAGAACATACCTAAATCGTTAGGGTCACTAAAGAATCCGAGGTAAGTGATGCGCATCTCTTCACGGCCAACAGTAATACTATCGCCAATGCCAATGCCATACTTTCCGTTAAATGAGGCTTGTTGAATATGTCCGTTGTATACCATCACCAAGGCTGCAGCGATGCATATATACATGAGTAAGCGCTGCCTACCTGGGGTAGCGATTAACGCGCTGTAAAGGAAAAAAGGAATAATGGAGCTTACAAATAGGCGTTGCGCCTGAAAAATCCCCCCGGTGCCCCAACCATTTAAAAATGCCGACATCATAATCAATGGCACTAAGCCCAGTAACAAATAGTGTTGAGGCTGCAGCTTTATTGGTCTTAAGGTAATCAAAGTAAAGCCAAAGGAAAGAATCGCAAATACCTTAATGATGATGAAATTAGCCGTTGATAGCGAAAATTCATGCGGCCGAATCAGCACCGCAATGCTGTATAGGCAAAGGAAAAAGAAGGCCAAAGGTGCTGTTTTTTCCTTAATAGGTAAAGGCCTTCTACCTAGCGGTGTTACGTCTGCCGCTAAAGGATTTTGTCGACGAGCTTGAATAGTCTTACCCTCCATGGGGAATTAATCAGCGACAGATTAACCAAGTTGGTTTCGTCACATGAAAACTTTGCTTTATAGCTTTGCGCGGTGGCGCCCATCATAAAGTCATAAAGCACAGCTTTGCTGTTTAAAATACTCCATACATGAAGTGCGAATCCGGGTGAACATTGCGAAAACTGTTTTTCATCCCAGCCAGATTGATAAAAATGTAACTGCTGCTGTTCTAGCAAATAGAAGTTTAATGCTAAAGGTTGCTGCTTAATAAACACACCACTCATAGCGACTGAATCAGGGTGCTGCTGGCGAAACTGCTGATGAAATTGGCTAAAACGCTGATCGGAAAATGCACCAAGCTTGCCTTTTTTTTGCCACCTCGCCTGATGAAACGCCACCAAGCTTGGCCAATACTGTTCAATTTCAGAGCTTGTTAACCATCTAAACTCTGCCCCTTTCTCAGCTAAAGCTTTATCGGCTCTGCGCCACTGCGAGCGAGCATTACGGCTAAGCTGCTTTATAGACCACGGCTTTACTTCTAAAGAATAACGACGAGCCTCGGCAAGCTGAATGTTAGGCACGCTGTTAAGCAGCTGATGCAAAAAGCTATGCTCTATTACCGCGCGAGCAACAAACACATCAAAGCTAATCTTAGACAGCCACGCTAACAAAACCTTTAAGGCCTCTGCCTGATAGTCTTGATTTAGCAGTACATCAGGGTATTCAGATGCTACCTCCGCGTGCTCAGGCTCCCCCTGACCAAGTAAAAACAGCTGCTTTATCCCCAACAGCTTAGCGCTGCGCCGTGTGTAAAAAGGCGCTAATACCACCAGCTTTTCATTGGCAAACCCAGCCATACAATAAAGCTCACAGTGCTTATCCCAAAACTGATTAGTCCAATGTACTAACCAACTAGGACAGTTAAACATGTCTGCTTGGCATAACTGACTAAGGGCCTGCCACTGTTCTTGTATAGCTACAAGTTGGTCTAGTGAGCGAATTTCACGCCACTGTAAAGTATCGGCATCTCTCATTTAGATATGCTAAACAACCTCAGCAAATGGCTAAAATAAAGAAACCAGCATCAAGCTTACTGCTGGTTTCCACTACTTATCTTTTCTTCCTTAAAAAGATCTTCAGCGCTGTCAATCTACAGCTTTAGTTCGCTTTAGATTGCTCAATATACCAAGGCATGGCGATAGCTAAGCCCTGACCAATAGTGAACTCTGGCGCATAACCCAACAATTGCTCAGCCTTACTAATGTCAGCGCGCGAATGACGTACATCACCAGCCCGAAAATCGCGATACTCCGGCTTGGCAGAGCGCACAACCCCGTACTTAGATAGGTTTTCACACAGTAAGTCATAGAGCTGAGTTAAGCTGGTTTGGTCATTCAGGGCTACATTGAATACTTCACTGCTTTCTAAACCGGCAGTTGCAGCCAAAATGTTCATTTGCACTACATTGTCAATGAAGCAAAAATCTCTGCTGGTTTCACCATCGCCATTAATGAATACCTGTTCTTCGTCAATCAGTGCCGCTGTCCACTTAGGAATAACCGCCGCATATGCGCCATTTGGATCCTGGCGAGGACCAAACACGTTAAAGTAACGCAAACCAATAGATGGGAAATTGTAAGTACGTTGAAATACTGAACTATAGAGCTCGTTAACATACTTGGTCACGGCATAAGGCGATAAGGGATTGCCAATTTTATCTTCTACTTTAGGTAAATCTGGGTGATCGCCATAAGTTGAACTAGACGCGGCATAAACAAAGGCAGATACCTGTTGCTCTTTAGCTGCCTGCAACATATTCAAGTAACCAGAAATGTTTACTTCATTGGTGGTAATAGGGTCATTTATCGAGCGAGGAACCGAGCCAAGGGCTGCTTGGTGCAACACAAAATCAGCACCAGATAAAAACTCCTGACAAGTTGCTTGGTCTCGAATGTCGCCTTCTACAAAGCGAAATTGCTGCCATTGTTGCTCACTTACCAAACCTTTAACTTCGTCTAAGTTATGCTGATGCCCAGTGGCAAAGTTATCTAAACCAACTACCTTTTGGTTTAACTTTAATAAGGCTTCTAATAAGTTAGAGCCAATAAAACCCGCCACACCGGTAATTGCCCACACTTTAGGTTCGGCTTTTAGTTGCTCACACACTTGTTGAAAACGCTGCACGGTATCAGTCCCCATTACAAACGCAAATCACTGGCGCCAACTGGCAATAGATATTTAAGATCGTAAAGTACGTGGTCTTTTTTACCAAAGGCACGTATTTGTTCTACTGACATATCTTTAAACTGCTGGTGAGCAACGGCTAAAATGATTGCGTCGTAATTACCAGCCTGTGGGCTTTCTACTAAATCAATACCGTACTCTTCATGACATTCATCTTTGTCTGCCCATGGGTCGTAAGTGTCGACTTGAACACCGTAATCTGCAAGCTCGTGAACAATATCGATAACTTTGGTATTTCGAATATCAGGGCAGTTTTCTTTAAAGGTTAAACCTAAAATCAAAATCTTACTTTCTACTACCGAGATATTACGTTTCACCATTGACTTAATACACTGTGATACAACATAACGACCCATATTGTCGTTAATTCTTCGACCTGCAAGAATCACTTCCGGGCGGTAACCAATAGACTCAGCTTTATGCGTTAAGTAGTAAGGGTCGACACCAATACAGTGACCACCAACTAAGCCAGGGCGGAATGGTAAAAAGTTCCACTTAGTGCCGGCGGCTTCTAGTACTGCTTCGGTATCAATATCTAAGCGATTAAAGATGAGCGCTAATTCGTTAATAAGCGCGATATTTACATCACGCTGAGTATTTTCAATAACTTTAGCCGCTTCTGCCACCTTAATGCTACTAGCTTTGTGGGTACCCACTACCACGATTTCAGCGTAAAGATCATCGACGATAGTCGCGATTTCTGGGGTTGAGCCAGAGGTGATTTTTTTAATCGTAGAAACACGGTGAGTCTTATCGCCCGGATTGATACGTTCAGGGCTGTAACCAACATAAAAATCACTATTAAACTTAAGGCCCGAGTTCTTCTCTAAAACAGGCACACATTGCTCTTCAGTAGCACCTGGATACACCGTAGATTCGTAAATAACAATGTCATTAGGTTTAAGTACTTTGGCAACTGTTTCGCTGGCGCGTACCAAAGGTGTTAGATCTGGCTGTTTATGCTCAGTAATTGGAGTAGGAACGGTCACAATGAACACGTTACATTTTGCTAAATCTTCAATGTTGCAGCTGTAAGACATATTGCCAGCAACGTCTTTTAGCTCTTGATTACTAACCTCTTGGGTAAGGTCTTCACCTTGCTGAAGCTCAGTCACTCGTCCTTGATTAATATCAAAACCAACCACACTGCGTTTTTTAGCAAACTCTACAGCCAACGGCAGGCCAACATAACCTAAACCAATTACGGCAATACTCACGTCCATGTATACATCCATTTAAATTTGAAAACAGTTTTCTAATGCTAATTAAACCGCATATTGGAACAGAAAGTAAGGGTCAAAATCCACATAAAAACAAAACACGCTACAAAGTAAGACATCGGGTTAATTAAGCTGTATTATTTTAATGTGATTTATCAATCCAACAAACAGGGAATAATATGAGTAATCATAGGTTTGGAATGAAGAAAATTCTGGCAGTTAGTGCCTTAACCATCGCATTAACTGCCTGTGGTGGGGACACCGCAGAACAGCACTTATCTAAGGCTACCGAATACTTAGCAAAAAATGATCAGAACGCTGCAATCATCGAACTAAAAAATGCCATAAAAAAAGATGCCTCATTGGCACAGGCACGCTTGAATTTGGGTGAAATTTACCTAGAACGTGGTAACTATCCAGCAGCAGAAAAAGAGCTACTTAGAGCCTTAGACTTAAACGCTGAAAAACAGCAACTCATTCCCCTACTAGCTAGAACCTATTTAAATCAAAATGAACCTGAAAAAATAGGCGAATTGATTACTCAAAATAGACCTTTTGAGGCCGAGCTAGAAACCGAATTACTGGCAATTCACGCCCTTTCGCTATTTAGAAATGGTCAATTTGATCCGGCTAAAACCACCTTAAACCAGGCCCAAGAGCTTGGCTTTGAAGGTACCTACTCGCGGATGGTAAAGGCCAGTATCTCAGCAGCAGACCAACAATTTGGGGCTGCCAACGAAACACTGGAACAGCTAAGCCAAGAAGTACCAGACAATACCGATGTATGGCTGCTAAAAGGCCACCTTGCGTCTATGTCTAATGACACAGAAGTAGCAGTAGAGTCATACAGCAAAGCAGTGGAACTGGCCCCAGATGCTGCTCAGTTCACTTTGTATTTAGCACAGGCTTTGGTAAAAAATAAGCAATTTAGCGAAGCGGAGAAATACTTAGACAGTATTTTGAGAATCGCACCAAACCACATGCTTAGCAATCAACTTAAAGCTTATGTACGTTTTCAAGATGAAGATTTTGAGAATGCATTTACCTTATCAACTAAAGCCTTGCAAAGTGGTTCTCATAACACCGCTACCCAAATTGTTGCAGGTATCTCTGCTTACAAATTACAAAAGTACGAACAAGCCTTAACTCAACTAGAGAGAGTAATTACTAAAGATCCTCAGAATGCCCTGGCACAACGTTTATACGTAACTACTCAGTTTAGGATTGGCCAATTAGACAACGCCTTCAATCAGCTTAACCAAGCATCGGTTGCTGAGGGCCAAGACAGCGACTTCTTAAGCACAGTGAGCATGCAGCTCAACCGTTTAGGCCGCACCGAAGAAGCAGTACAAATTGCCGAAAAAGCAGCAAGTTCAGGAGGCTTATCAGAAAAAGCTAAATTGGGTTTACTGAAGCTTAAACAAAATGATTTAGATGGAATTAGCATATTAGAAGAGGTGCTAGCCGAAGATCCTGCTCATGCCCAAGCATTTTTAGGTTTACAAACTCATTACTTCCGCCAAGGAAAAGCTGATGAAGTGCTAAAGTCTCTGGATAGCTGGATAGATGCTCACCCAGAAGATCAAAGTGTAAAACTATTTAAAGGTGCCATTCTTGAGCAGCAAGAGCGCTACGACGAAGCACTCGCAGCTTATCAATCAATATTGAAAGACCAACCTGATGACCTAGCAGCAAAACTATTTAGCTCATCGGTTTATGTGCAAAAAGGCGAAGTAGAAAAGGCCTATGAGATAACCTACGAGGTTAAAACCGAGCAGCCTGAAAACTTACGTGTTTTTGAGTTTCTAATGAGTCACGCTTCTCAAATAGAAAAGACTGAGGAGGTAAAGGCACTTCTTGATAAACAACTTGCCGAAGCTCCAGATTCTTCATTGTTGAAAGAACAGTTAGGCCGATACTTTTTATTTACCCGAGAGTTTCCGAAAGCCATTGAATCTTTTGAGCAAATTGATGCTTTAACCCGCGAAGACAGAGTTTGGCAATTGATCGGTGATTTGTACCTAGAAACAGATAATCAAGAGAAGGCCATTTTAAGTTATCAAGCTTGGCTAGAAAACTCTCCTCTCTCGCTACCGGCGTATGTTAAGAACATCAACATCTTAGAATCTTCTGGTAACTTGAAAGAAGCCGTAGCCTTAAGCAATAGAGCAGTAAAACTATATAAAAACAACCAACGTTTACTGTTTGTTCATTCTGTATTGCAGCTAAAAGCGGGTGATGCCGTAGCCAGCCAAGATGCCCTAAACAACCTTGATGCAAATCAAATGAACACACCAGCGGTTTTGCAGCAGCAAGGTTACATTTATTTAGTTCAAGAAAACTGGCCTGCGGCAACGGACACTTTCAATAAACTATATGAAGCTTATCCAAGTACCCAAACCGCCAACCTGTTAATCAAATCATACAAAGAAGCAGATAAAATCGAGCAAGCCGTTGCTTTCATTAGACAAGCTATCGATGTTCATGGCGAAGCGGCAAAACCTCTTCAACTGCAACTTGCAGAACTGCAAATGAAAGCTAACCCGCAGCAAGCAATTGAGGAGTACCAAGCGATCATTAAAGATCAGCCAGATAACTTTGTTGCCTGGAACAACCTCGCTTGGGTTTATCATGACTTAAACGAATTTGAAGTAGCCTTAACTTACGCCAAGCAAGCCCACGAACTAAAGCCGGATATACCACAGGTAAAAGACACCTACGGCTACATGTTACTTAAGTCAGGGAAAATAGTAGAAGCAACTAAAGCGCTTGAAGATAGTTACAAGCAAGATGCTAGTAATGAGGTAGGTTTGCATTTAGCAGAAGCACTAATTGCAAATAAGCAAACCAAAGAAGCTAAACAGCTACTCGATGGATTAATAAATATTGAGCCAGAGTTAGCCAATAAAAAAGCTGAACTAGAAGCTCAGCTAAATTAATCTATATAGCCCTAATAAGACTTTATTGGGGCAAATATAAACCTTTAGATTCACACCATTTATGGCTCTCTCGTAACGATATGTTCGGAGAGTCATTTTTATAGAAACTCGGTGAATACATTTTTTTAATATAGTCATCATTGTCATCATTGTTTCTTGCTGCTAGACAACCCTTCTCTACCTCTTTATCAATATTACGCATCAAGACTTGAAAGCCTACCGGTAACGTACGTGTAAGTGTTCCTGCACTAATGTAGTAAGGCGCACGTAAGCCATGATACTCAATAGCTGGACCAAGCTGCTCAAACTTAATGCCTAAAAAGCTCATACTTCTAGCAAGACGCGGCTCCATCATAACAAACGCGTGATGGGTGCCAGCTCGCACAGCTAAAGCGGCAATAGACAAATACAAACCAATAGCTAAAAAAGGAAAGCAACGTAACTCTTCCTCAGAATAGGTTTGCTCATTGATCGCACCAGAGGCAGCACCATCAAAGTTATCCGCTTTACGACGTCGGAATTGTGGGCGAACCGCTAAACGCGATATTTCACAAATTTCGCTTCTAGCAAATTGCGAAGGGTGATATTTAGCACCTTCAATAGCATTAGAACAAAACTTCTCGATGGGCAGTAACTCATCTTTACTAGAAGGAGATACTATTCGCACACAGCCTGCATAGTTGGTACTAGGTTTGTGCTCGATTAAACAAAAGCGAGAGTATTCATCAAACTCATCTTGTTCCATACCGTTTTCACGGACTGGCTCAAAATTAAGTTCCTCACAGTATACGTCATGACGAATTCGAAATGCTTCTTGTACGGTATCGGTTTTATAAGCAACTACCGGGCGAAGATACTCTGCAAAGTGCTGAGCAATTAGCTTAGCTTCTCGCTTAACCAATAACGAAATGCCACCTCTCACAACAGCCCCAAGATAAGGGATACTTGCTAGGTTTTTCACATGTTTGTTTCGGATCATAAAGCGCTCTCAAAGCTTCAAACTTTCTAAACATAACATTTAGATTTTAGAAACAATTTAGAATTATAAAAGGCAGGCTTGCAGAAAAAACAAAGCGCAGAACTAGGCTGCGCTTTGGATGTACAATGCTAAAACTTAGCGACTTTTAATTAAGCATTATGCGCGGCGACGAACAGCTGCCAAGCCTAATAGACCTAATCCAAAGATAGCTAATGTTCCTGGCTCTGATACTTGTGCAGCAGAGATAGCGAAACCAGCTTTCAATTCGTTAGTTTTATCTTCTTCTGTAAGGAAGCCAATACAAGTTGCGTTTGGTCCACAATCAATATCACCTAATACTTCTAAACCTTGTAGGCGAGTAGTTAGGGTGTATACATAGTCATCGTAACCTGGAATTGGTAGTACGAAGCTATTTGTTAAGTAAATGTCATCACCCACTTCTGTGTATGTAACATCTGGACCCAACACGATAGTGAATAAGTCAGAACAGCCTTCTTGGTTAATACCGGCTTGTCCTACCAACTGAGTTGGCTCGTACTTACAAACATTGTTAGTTGGTGTGTTGTAGGTTTCTTCAAAAATCACACCGAACTGAAGTACAGGTGCTGGAGCTAATGGGAAAGCAACAGGTGCTGTAGGTGCAAGGAACAAACCATCAAACAATGTAGCTGCTACTAGAGTATCACCAGTTACACCCCAGTTTTCGTGTACAAGGCCAGTACCTTCTGAAAATGCTAAAGCACCAACACCATCTACAACACTGGTAGTCACAGTACCTGATTTAGAATCTTCAATATTCAAAGCACTTTTCTTAAGATCTGGGTTTTCAGCAGCGTACGGGTCACCCCAAGCAAGAGACTTAGGAAGCTCGCCACCAAAAAGTGGGTCAAAATCATCTAAAGTTTCGCCAGTTGCATCAATACCCGTTGGGTCAATTGAACCAGCATCAGAAGTCCACTGATCGAAACCAGCTTCGTTTAGGTAATCCCAGTCAGTGATAAGAGCAGCGTTAGCAGAGATGCTTGCAAAACCTAAGCTAGCCGCCAAGCATGTAAGTTTTAATTTGTTCATGTCACCCATCCATTTGGTCAGTACGATTCGAAATACAAGTCATACAAAGCAATCTAGGTGCCAACTTTAAAAAACCTTTAAAAGCAGTAGCTTAAGAAATAATCAAATCATTGAAGTAAATAGGATGTAAAAATTACTGACACAAAAACCCATTATATTTACCACCGCAAAAGATCCTTAAGATCCTTGTTCTAAAGCTTAATATATGAAGATTTCCCTTACTAAATCCAATTTACGATTTACCTTGGACCAACAAACAACAGCATTCTGGTGTTAAGTTGCTAAGCACTACAAAGGTAGATGAGAAAGCTGAGCCTTCGAACAAGACAGTTACAATTGAGAATTTGATCTTTGGAAGTGAGAGTTTCTTAAAGAAAATAAAAATTGCTGCTGCGAAAGCGCAGCAGCAATTATATAAGAGCAGCTAATTAAGCGCGGCGACGAACAGAAGCCAAACCTAGCAAACCTAAACCAAAGATAGCTAAAGTACCTGGCTCAGTTACTTGAGCAGCAGAAATAGCGAAAGCTGCCTTTAATTCGTTCTTCTGGTTTTCTTCAGTTAAGAAACCAATACATGTAGAGTCAGGACCACAATCTAGGTTATCTAATACAGTTAAGCCTTGAAGACGAGTAGTTAAGGTATACACGTAATCGTCAAAACCAGGAATTGGTAGAATGAAGCTGTTCTGAAGGTAGATATCATCACCAACTTCAGTAAACGTAACTCCGTCATCTAGTACCAATGTGAATAAGTCAGCACAACCAGCTTCATTAATGCCAGCTTCACCTACTTTAGTATCACCGTATTTACAGGTGTCATTAGTAGGAGTGTTGTACGTTTCTTCAAACAATACATCAAACTCAAGAACCGGCGCAGGAAGTGCTGGGCCAACAAAAGGAGCTAGAGGTTGCAGGAACAAGCCATCAAACAAAACTGCTGAAGACAACGTATTGCCAGTTACACCCCAGTTTTCATGGGTAAGGCCTGTACCTGTTACGAAATCCAATGCACCAACACCGTCAACTACACTTGTACTTACTTGACCAGACTGAGCGTCGTCAATCTCAAGTGAACTTTTGATAAGTTGAGGGTTTACAGCGCCGTATGGTGTACCCCATGCAAGGCTTTTAGGTAACTCACCACCAAAAAGAGGATCAAACTCATCGGCTGTTGCGCCGCCGGTATCAATACCTAGTTGGCCAGCGTTTGAACTCCACTCTTTAAAACCCGCATCATTCGAGTAATTCCATTCAGTGATTAGTTCAGCGTTAGCAGAAATACTTGCAAATCCTAGGCCTGCAGCCAAGCAAGTAAGTTTCAATTTGTTCATTTCACCCATCCAATTTGGTAATAGCGTTTAGATATAAAGACCGTGCATAAAGCAAAACTCGGGCCAAATATAATTAACCAATATTAACAAATAGTTACACGCTAAAAATAAATAAATCAATTATGATGTGTAAAACTTACTGACATAAAAAACGCTCAGCTTTCTTCTTTTAAAACTATCTTTTTGGCTATCTTAAATACCATTCGCTGCAAGGGATTACGATTACCCATTGGTCGCCACGTTTTCTTAAATCGATTTCGATAAGCATCAAAATGCAAGCCGTAAGGTGCGGTAATTAGATCTCCACGATTAAGTAGGATTTTTAAAACATACGTACCCGCTATACCACCACACATCTTCACCGCCATAGGCATCGATGGTCCTTTTTTAGCGTGAAAATCGGCTCGACTCGGGTCAACCAGATAAGGGCGCTGCAACATAGCGGGGGATAAACCAATTAGGAACTTAATATATTGCTCGTTTTCACTAGTAGCATCTTCAAATCGAAAATACTCTTCGTAACTCATACTGCCAGGCATAAAACACAAAAATGCACAGCCCATACCCAACGGTGCAGCAGTAACTAAGGGGATATTTTTCTCTAAACACTTTTGAAAGACCAACTTTCGCGCAGCCAAGGCAAAAAAGTCTAGGCTATCTACATATACGTCCACACCTTCAAGGAACTCATCAACATTGTGCTCAAAAATACCTTCAGGGAAGGACTTCACCTCCGCTTCAGGGTTTATATCTAAGCAGATGTTTTCCATTACTTTTACTTTGTCTTGGCCAACGGTAGACATAAACGCGCCAGCTTGACGATTAAAGTTGTGAACTTCATATTCATCAAAATCAGAAATGTGAAACTTGCCAACCCCCAAGCGAGCCAAGGTAACAATGTGCTCACTACCAACACCCCCGGCACCCGCCATTGCAACACGCTTTCCACGTAACACCTGTTGCTCTGCTTCCGTTACCCAACCGATATTCCGAGAAAAAGCATCTTCGTAATTAAAACTCATAACTAGTTAGCCTTATAAGATTGACGACATCCATTCGCCTGCATATAACCACGAACAACATAGCAACTTGCTCTAATGCATAGTAAAAATTAAGATTAAAAGGTCATTCAAGGAAGAATATAGTATGAAACTCGTCTTCATCGTAATCCTAGCCTCTTTTTCATCTCTGTTTAGTGTAGAAGCTTCCAGCGCACTTGCAGACACTATAGAAAAAATCAAACCGTCTGTTGTAGGAATTGGCACCTACAATAAACTAAATTCTCCTAGAGCCAGCTTGCGAGGTACCGGATTTGTTGTTGGCTCTCACCTTATCGCCACCAATGCACATGTGATCCCAAAAAGCCTAAACCAACAGCAGAACGAAAAATTAGTTGTATTTGTTGGCCAAGGTCGCTCGCCAGAACTGCGTATTGCCAGCGTAGTGGCTAGCATTGAACAACACGATTTAGCCATACTAAAAATTGAAGGCAAAGCCCTAAAACCGCTAACGCTTTCAAACCAGAAAGTTCGCGAAGGGGAACTATATGCCTTCACGGGTTTCCCAATAGGCGCTGTATTAGGTCTATATCCGGTTACGCACCGCGGGATCATCTCAAGTATTACACCCGTGGTTATACCGGCGAGAAATGCCAGCGAACTAAACCTTGCTCAATTAAAACGTCTCAAATCACCCTATAATATTTATCAACTTGATGCCACTGCCTATCCCGGTAATAGTGGCAGCCCCCTCTATCACCCAGAAACAGGCGAAGTTATCGCTATCATCAATAAAGTTTTCGTCAAAACGACCAAAGAAGCCGTATTGGCTGACCCAAGCGCGATCAGCTATGCCATCCCAGTAATTCATCTAAAGCAACTTCTCAGCAGCCTGAAATAGTATTTTGAAAACTTACAGGTACAAAAAAGCCCTTCAAAGTAAGGGCTTAATTAGTATTCGTACACTTCTAAGAAATCCTGTTCTTAAAACGGGATATCATCGTCAAAATCCATAGGAGGCTCATTAAACTGCTGAGTTGCCTGCTGTGGAGCTTGTTGAGGTGCCGGAGCAGGTTTAGGCTGTTGCTGATAACCACCTTGCTGAGGTGCTTGCTGCTGTGGAGCTTGTTGCTGGAAACCACCTTGCTGAGCAGGGGCTGCTTGAGGCGCAGCTTGTTGTTGACCGCCCCAGTTACCTTGTTGCTGCGGAGCACCACCGCCCATGTTTTGACCTTGGCCACCACCTTGACGTCCACCTAGCATTTGCATCACGCCATTAAAGCCCTGCACAACCACTTCGGTAGAGTAGCGGTCTTGGCCGCTTTGGTCTTGCCATTTACGTGTTTGTAATTGACCTTCAATGTATACTTGCGAACCTTTCTTAAGGTACTCGCCTGCAACTTCGGCTAACTTGCCAAACAACACTACACGGTGCCATTCAGTACGCTCTTTTTGTTCACCACTTTGCTTGTCTCTCCAGCTTTCTGAAGTTGCAATAGTAATATTGGCGACGGCCCCTCCGTTTGGCATAAAACGAACTTCAGGATCTTGTCCTAAGTTACCAACCAAAATTACTTTATTAATGCCCCGAGTGGCCATGTATATCGCTCCTATGTTCTATCTGTTGTGGCGAGGAAGACCCGCTATCATACTAGGCTGCACGCACCAAATCCAATGCTCTAGCCAATTCAAATTCTTTTGTTTTAACTTTAAGGTAAACAGTATTGTCACTTGCAATAACAACTGCTTCTACAACCCCAGGTAAAACCTGCAGTTTTTCTAAAATGCTAGCAGGTTGATCGGGAGATGATATCGTTAATGAATAACTTTTTATGCCACTTTGCGCACGCAATCCTAAACTCACGACGATCCAAATAATCAATAAAGCGATCGCAAACCAACTTACTAAATTTGCCCCGCCAGCCGTGTACAAAACGCCAGCACTAGAGCCACCTATAAATGCCCCCAAAAACTGACTAGTAGAAAATACACCAAGTGCAGCGCCTTTGTTGCCCGGAGGGCACAAATTAGAAATTAGCGCAGGTAAACTGGCTTCCAAATAATTAAAGCCAACAAAAAACACTGCCAAAATTACTCCCAACACCCAAACCGAGGAACCGTTAATCAATAACAAAGCGTTGGCAAATAACAACAAACTAATAGCAAATATGAAGAAAGCACGCTGTTGATTGCGCTTCGCTGCAATGATCAACAAGGGCACCATCAATACAAAAGAAATAAGAACAGCTGGCAAATACACTTGCCAATGATTTTCGGCATTTAGGCCTGCGTCAAGCAAACGAAACGGCATTACAACAAATAAAGCGGTAAGTACTAAGTGTAAGGTAAACACCCCCCAATCTAAACGCAGCAACTGAGGATGTTTAAGCAACTCAAGCATCTGTTTAGAGTTAGCACTTACTTCACCACTAGGCGCTTTGGAATCGCCACTTGGTACAGCAAACTGCACCACAAACATCGCGAACACGGATAACACAGCAATCAACCAAAACAGACCCGACAAGCCAAGATAAGCAGAGAGAATGGGCCCTAAAACCAGTGAGGCAGCAAACGATAAGCCAATGCTAACACCAATAAAGGCCATTACTTTCGCACGCTGGGTTTCTCGGCTTAAATCAGCAGCTAAGGCCATTACCGTGCTAGCGATAGCGCCCATGCCTTGCAAGGCACGCCCTAAGGCGATGCCATAAATAGAATCAGCCGTAGCAGCCACTACTGAGCCAAGCGCAAAAATACTTAACCCCAGGAAGATAATCGGCTTACGGCCAACTTTGTCGGACAACCAACCCATGGGGATTTGAAACATTGCCTGGGTTAAGCCATAGGCACCAATCGCAAAACCAACCCATAAAGGCGAAAAGCCCACAAGCTCTTGGCCATAAACGACTAATACTGGCATTAACATAAACAAACCGGCCATGCGCAAGGCAAATAACAAAGCCAATGAATAGGCCGCGCGCTTCTCTGTAGGGTTTAATCGTTCGTCTAGGTTCATAACCATCAAAAATACGTCATTAAAGAACCGGCAATGCTATCACAAGCAGCAAGCCGCAAACCAGCGCAAGATGGTCAGCAAGTAATAAGTTAGCGCTCGGCTTTTCAACGGCGCATTTCAATAAATTATGTGTAATACTGGGCGATTTAGTGCAGCAGTGAACAGCTAACAATGGACAGTATTGATATTCGTGGTGCCCGCACCCACAACCTTAAGAACATTTCGCTGACCCTCCCTCGCGATAAGCTAATTGTTATCACTGGCTTGTCGGGTTCTGGGAAATCTTCTCTCGCATTCGATACACTTTACGCAGAAGGTCAGCGACGCTATGTAGAGTCTCTTTCTGCTTATGCTCGCCAGTTCCTGTCATTAATGGAAAAGCCCGATGTTGATCATATCGAAGGTTTATCACCAGCTATTTCTATCGAGCAAAAATCAACATCTCACAACCCGCGCTCTACAGTGGGAACCATTACCGAAATTTACGACTATTTGCGCTTACTTTACGCTCGCGTCGGCGAGCCTCGCTGTCCTCATCATAACGAACCGCTAGCTGCACAAACCATTAGCCAAATGGTCGATAAGGTTTTTGAGGAGCCAGAAAATAGCAAGCTGATGTTGTTAGCCCCGATAATACGAGACCGCAAAGGCGAACATGTAAAAACTCTGGAAAACTTAGCGGCACAAGGTTTCATTCGAGCACGCATAGATGGAGAAGTGTGTGACTTAAGCGATCCTCCAGAGCTAGAGCTGCACAAAAAACATAATATTGAAGTGGTGATTGATCGCTTTAAAGTTCGCGCCAGTGAAGATTTAGCCCAACGTTTGGCCGAATCTTTTGAAACAGCCCTAGAGCTTGCCGAAGGCACTGCCATTTTAGTTGACATGGACAGCGGCGAAACTCGCCAACTGTTCTCGGCAAATTTTGCCTGCCCAATATGTGGCTACAGCATGACCGAACTAGAGCCAAGGATATTCTCCTTTAATAACCCAGCGGGGGCTTGCCAAACCTGTGATGGTTTAGGTGTGGATCAATTCTTCGACGATAAAAAGGTGATTGTAAATCCTGAGCTTAGTTTATCGGGCGGTGCCATCCGCGGTTGGGACAAACGTAACTTCTACTATTACCAAATGCTCAAGTCATTGGCAGCGCATTTCGAATTTAACTTAGATATGCCCTTTCAAGACCTTAGCGACAAACACCAAAAAGTGATTTTGCATGGCTCCGGCCGCACCAGTATTGAGTTCAAATACATGAACGATCGCGGTGATGTTACCGTGCGCAAACACCCTTTTGAAGGGATTATCCCCAATATGCGTCGCCGCTATAAAGAAACCGAATCAAACGCGGTGCGCGAAGAGTTGGCAAAATTTATTAGTAACCAAGAATGTCCAGGCTGTGGCGGCAGCCGGTTGCGAGAAGAAGCTCGCAATGTATTTATTGGTAGTACTAACCTTCCGGAAGTGAGCTGTAAGTCCATTGGCGAAGCCATGGAGTTTTTTGAAGCGCTTAATCTAACAGGCCAACGAGCACAAATTGCCGACAAAATCTTAAAAGAGATTTGTGAGAGGCTTAAGTTTTTAATCAACGTAGGCCTCGATTACCTTTCGTTAGATCGCAGTGCCGACACATTGTCAGGCGGCGAAGCGCAGCGAATAAGACTCGCCAGTCAAATTGGCGCAGGTCTAGTCGGTGTTATGTATGTGCTCGACGAACCGTCTATCGGCTTACACCAACGCGATAACGAACGCTTACTCGCGACCCTCAATCACCTGCGAGATTTGGGCAATACCGTAATTGTGGTAGAACACGATGAAGATGCCATTCGAGCTGCCGACTATATTGTAGACATTGGCCCAGGCGCTGGTGTACATGGCGGAGAAGTTGTTGCTCAAGGCTCAATGCAACAAGTTATTGATACCCCAAGCTCACTTACTGGACGGTATTTATCTGGTAGTAAATCTATAGCTGTACCTAGCAAGCGACAAGAAGGCTCAGGCGATTACTTAAGCCTACTCGGCGCTAGTGGCAACAACCTCAAGAATGTAGATTTGCATATCCCACTAGGCCTGCTTACCTGTATAACAGGTGTATCGGGTAGCGGTAAATCTACCTTAATCAACGATACTTTATATAAAATTGCTCAAAAGGCGCTCAACGGTGCAGCTGGCGAAGATATCGCTCCACACAAATCGGTAAAAGGCCTCGATAAACTCGATAAAGTGGTTGATATAGACCAAAGCCCGATCGGCAGAACACCGCGTTCCAACCCCGCTACCTATACCGGGATCTTCACTCCTATTCGTGAACTGTTCGCCGCTACGCAAGAAGCTCGTTCAAGAGGTTACAAACCCGGTCGCTTTAGCTTTAACGTAAAAGGTGGCCGCTGTGAAGCCTGCCAAGGTGACGGCGTTATTAAAGTAGAGATGCATTTTTTACCCGATGTGTATGTGCCCTGCGACGTATGTAAAAGCAAACGCTATAACCGTGAAACTTTAGAGATAAAGTATAAAGGCAAGAGTATTCATCAAATTTTGGAAATGACTGTAGAAGAAGCTCGACCATTCTTTGATGCTGTACCAGCCATAGCCAGAAAACTACAAACATTGATTGATGTTGGCCTTACATACATCAAGCTTGGTCAGTCGGCTACTACCTTATCGGGCGGCGAAGCTCAACGAGTTAAGCTCGCTCGCGAACTTAGCAAGCGCGATACTGGCCAAACCCTTTATATTCTTGATGAACCAACCACAGGCTTGCACTTTCATGATATTGAGTTGCTGTTAGAGGTTATTCATCGCTTACGTGACCATGGTAATACTATTGTTGTGATTGAACACAACCTAGATGTCGTTAAAACCGCAGATTGGATTGTCGATCTTGGGCCAGAAGGGGGCAAAGGTGGCGGAGAGATCCTAGTTGCTGGCACCCCAGAAGATATCGTTAGTGAACCGCGCTCACATACCGCCCGATTCTTAAAACCAATGCTAATAAATCAAAAATAAGGCCAAAAGCCAGATTATCAAGGATGTAACATGCTATCGAAGTTTAGCCTAGAGCGTACTTTTTTTTATGTATTTGCTGCAATGATGTTGCTAGGCATGCACTACTTTCAACACAACCAAGGTGGAACAGGCCTAGCCCTCCCCTTTAATTTGGTTGTATGGTGCTTTGCTAGCATTCTTATCGGCCTTGGCCTTATTAAAGTGAGTCAATCCCAGACTTTGCGCTATAACAAAACACTTATCGGTTTAGCTATTTGTGCTATTGGCTTATGGATCCCACTGTTTTATCCAAATGCTGAATTTGGCGCTTTTGCTTTAGACCGTTTAATCGGATTGGCAGCAGGTTTACTGCTTATCTTCTCCATTATTCAGCTCGATATAAGCCAAAAGCAATGGCAGCAAATGATGTACGTGATTGTTGCAGCAGTCTTAATCGAGAGCCTTTATGCATTAACCCAAATGTACCTATTAACAGAGGGTAATTGGGTCGGCTTTAATGTAAATTCAACCAGAGCTGCCGGCATTTTTCAGCAACCGAATGTATTAGGAACCTTTGTGCTGTTTGGTCCAGCCATATCCGCTTGGTTGTTGTCACAACAAGCTATAAACGAAAAATGGCAGCTCTTACTTATACTTGTAACTAGCTTTGCAGCAACATGGGTATGTTTCTTAACAGGATCTAGAACAACAGTAGTAGCGTTGTTTCTTATACTTCCGCTAATGGCTCCTTACCTATTTAAAACTGCAAATTTGTCGCACATTAGATGGTGGCTAGTTAGTATTTTGTTGGGAGTTTTAGCGCCTATGCTTCCCGAACTATTCAATTCTAACGAAGCGAGAGATGCCTTAGGTGGCGCAACCACAGCTTATAGAGTAACAATGCTTGAAGTTAGTTGGCAGCTGTTCAAGCAGCAACCGCTGTTAGGCTGGGGTTATGGTGCTTATGACGGTGTTTACCATGCAGCTCAGGCGTTACTTAATCAACAAGGCTTAATCGATGGTTATCATTTTAATGTAGCTCATCCCCATAACGAACTAGCTTACTGGGCGGTTGAAGGTGGACTTCTGCCAGTCACAGCTTTGTTCGCGATAGCTTTCCTAATAATAAAGAGCATGCTTAAACAAAGCTGGGCTAAGGGATTATTTTATTTTGCAATATTGTTTCCCAGTCTACTTCACTGCATGACTGAACTGCCTTTTTATCACTCTGCGATCTTATGGATTCTATTCTGCACATTAATCAGTCAGATTCTAAGAAATGAAGAAATTATAGTCAAAACGTTCCCAGCTAAATTTGCCCCAAAGACATTTGGAGCTCTCATTCCATGCTTCACTATCGTGTTCATGGCAACTGGTTTACAGGCCATCCATAAAATCACCCAATTTGAACGAACCGGTAGTACAAATGCAGCTTTGCTCGAAGAAGTGATCAATCCAGTGCCCTTGCAAACTCGCTATGAATTTAACGCCATGTCATTTAGGTTAAACGTAGCTTTGTCTTTAAACCTCAAAGAAGAACTTAAAGGCTATCTTGTATGGTCAGAACAGCTATTAAAGAGGAAAGTGAGAACTGAACATTTTTATAATCGCTCAGTTACTTTGCGAGCCCTCGGCTTAAACGAGCAAGCTAAAGCTAATGACAAACTAGCTAACCACATATATCCAAACTCTGAACGTATATCCTATAAGCTTGTTTCTGCAACTAATGGCGGTGAGGAAACACTACGGCAGTACTTGCTATGGAATAAAACTGAGATTGACAAAAAGCCTTTACCACAACTGTATATTCACCAAATTAACGCCTTGGTAAAGCTTGGTGATATTAAACCTGCTGTAGATATGCTTATAGAAGCACAACACAAACTCCCTGAACAAATCAGTTTAAATAACGTTCCCAGTTTAAAACCTTATATTAAGATTCAAACGCCTAGGTAAGTAAAAGCGTAGGTGGTGAGCAAAACTAGTTTTACTCACCACTAGCAATTCTGTTCAACCCAAATCATCTTCAGTTCACTGGTTGTAAGCTCGAAATCTCTTTTTAGTAAGAATTGCGTCAACGCTTCATGCTCTTTAGTTCTGCAGTTGCTGAACAATCACTTACTTACTTCAACTACCTTACTACAACGGAAGTGAGTTTGGCCAGCCCCACCCAGCATAGTTGTAAAACCACTTCCAAAAGTCCCTTACTAATCTAAAGTTTTAATAAGCCGTACCACACACCTAGTAAGCCTCTCAATTCTAATACCTGAAAAAAGATTTCATTAATTTAGGAGTAAGTACCTCAAGCACTATCTGCATAGACTTAGACTAAGAACAGCATACCACTGTACCATCTCAGCTGAGCATCGACGAACTAAGCGAGCGGGCGAGCCTTGCTAAAAAACACGCTAAACGTAATCACTGGTCGACTTTGTATGTGCAAGAGGGCGATGTCTGTGATGCACTAGGTTAGTGCTGTTGATGAAATGATTGAGGCTTGAGTATTTGGTTTGTGGGTGAGACTAAATCGCAGGCAATAAAAA
>NZ_JBTWEN010000005.1:0-370829 GCF_056958115.1 Agarivorans sp. D1326
TTACGTGCGGTTTTGAACGTTCAAATTTTTCTTTAGACATAATAGTCCCTCTGGATAAAGGTCATTGGTACAAAGCACCATTGGTTTACGCTTACCGACCGGTAAAAAGTAATAGGGAGACTAAAAAAGGAATGTGGTGCTGATAGGCAGATTCGAACTGCCGACCTCACCCTTACCAAGGGTGCGCTCTACCAACTGAGCTATATCAGCACTGTGGAGCGGGCAGCGGGAATCGAACCCGCATCATCAGCTTGGAAGGCTGAGGTAATAGCCATTATACGATGCCCGCATCAAACCTTTGGAAGACGACCTACTACCAAAATAAATGGTGGGGGGGGACGGATTCGAACCATCGAAGCTTTCGCGGCAGATTTACAATCTGCTCCCTTTGGCCACTCGGGAACCCCCCCACACTGTCACCTTGTAACAAGGTGAAGCCTTACACTTAAGAGATGGTGCCGATTGCCGGAGTCGAACTGGCGACCTACTGATTACAAGTCAGTTGCTCTACCAACTGAGCTAAATCGGCATCGCTTAAGTGCTGCGCATTCTATGTAATGCATTTATTAAATGCAACAACCAAATGGAAAAAAAAACTAAGGATTGATGTGAACGCGCAAAAATCAGCCAGCAGGCTCAATTATTGGCCGCGTAGCGATACTTCACCGGCCATAAAGGCTTGTTGTTGGCCGTTTATTTCAAGCAGTAATTGGCCTTGCTTATCTACGCCTTTTGCCGTGCCTTTTAACTGTCGCTCCTCGGAGAAGCGCAAGCTTACTGCTTGATCCGCAAAAATATCGTAGCGATTCCAACGCTGCTGCAGTGCAGCGAAGCCCTGTAACCGAAATACCTCGAACATCTGATTCAAAGACTCAACAATGGCTATAGCTAAGTCGGTTCTGTTTAACGGGGACTTGGCATTAGTTTCTAACTGAGCGAAAGCTTGGTCAATTTGCTCTGCTTGAAGGCTGGCCACTCTAACATTCACTCCTAAGCCAACCACCAAACTAACTTCGCTATTAGCGTGACCTTGAAGCTCAATTAGTACTCCACCAAGCTTATCACCACCAAGATAAATATCATTTGGCCACTTTAAGCCTAAATCCTTAAAACCGGCCTTTTCTAATGCTTCTACAATCGCTAGCCCAACAGCTAAGCTTAAGCCCATGGCGGCTTCAATGCCATCCTGCAGGCGCCACAACAAAGACATACAAAGTTGACCCGCATAGGGCGTTTGCCATGCTCGCCCTCTCCTGCCGCGACCAGCACTTTGGTATTCGGCGAGAACCACTTGGCCATGCTCCACGCTGTCTATATTGCTCATTAACCAAGCATTGGTTGAATCAACCTGATCGAATACCAAGGGCATATTATTGGGTAAAGCCTGTTCTAAGACTTTAGAATCTAGCAGAGAGAGCGGCTGGGCCAAGCGGTAACCTTTGCCTTTCACACTGTAGATATCTAAACCCAAAACAGAGTACTGCTTGATATAACTAGCAATTGTGGTTCGAGAAACATCAAGTTGCTTAGCTAAGCTTTCGCCAGAGCAAAATTCACCTAATGAGAGAGCGCTTATCAGCTGATAAGGTTTACTCTGTTGCATCGGGCCTGCCTAATACTGTGCTTGGCTCAATCTCACCAGAGCGCGTAATAAAACGAACTTCTGGTTGCAGTAACACATTAAAGGATTGCCATACTTGCTGGCGAATGTGGCGACATAGTGCGAGTAAGTCGCTAGCTTTTGCATTGGCTTTGTTAACCAATACCAATGCTTGATCTTGATGCACTGCTGCACCACCTATTGAATAACCTTTTAGGCCAAGTTTATCAATTAGCCAACCCGCGGCTAGCTTAGCTTGTCCCTTGCTTGCTGGATAATTTGGCATCTCAGGGTAACGAGATAACAAGCTTGAAAGATGCCCTTGGCTAACCAGAGGGTTTTTAAAAAAGCTGCCAGCATTGCCTAGCATCTTAGGATCAGGCAGTTTGCTGATGCGCATTCTGCACACCTCTTCAAACACTGTCTGCGCAGACACACCTTCAGCTAGCTGCTGCAATCCACCATAGTCAACCTTTGCTAGCCATGACTTACTAAGCTTAAAGGTAACCTTGCTGATAATAACTTGGTCTTTTAGCTGAGCTTTGAAAATGCTGTCTCGATAAGCAAATTTGCACTGTTTACTGCTAAGAGTTTGCATGCTGTTAGTCAGCAAGGAGTAAAATTCAACCTCACTGCATACATCGGCTAGCTCAATGCCATAAGCGCCAATGTTTTGTACAGGAGACGCACCCACTGTTCCTGGGATCAGAGCTAAATTCTCTAAGCCCGGCATTCCTTGTGTAACGGTCCACTGCACAAACTGGTGCCAATCTTCTCCCGCTGCTGCTTTAATGGTGTAGCAGTCTGCGTCATCACTAACTTCAATGCCGCGTAATTTATTTACTATAACCAGCCCGTTAAAGTCTTCTAGCAGCAGTAAGTTAGAGCCTCCACCAATCACCATCCACGGCAGTTGCTTGGAGCCCGCCCAGGCAATGAGCTTGTTGATGTCTTCAGCATGTTTTAATTCAACAAAATGCTTAGCTTTAGCCACTAAGGCAAAGGTATTGTAGGGGCTTAAATCAACATCACTTTGTATCAAGGAAACTGCACTCATTTTCTTAAACGAACCCGACTTACTTCATGGTTAGCACTTTTCTCTAAAATCAAATCAGCGCGCTCTCGGGTGGGAAGAATATTCTCAATTAAATTTACGTGGTTAATTGAAGACCAGATTTGCTTAGCAATCTCTGCGGCTTCGCTTTCGCCAAGTCGAGCGTAATGATGGAAGTAGTTATTAGGATGAGTAAAAGCGCTAGCCCGTAACTTTTGAAAGCGTTCGATATACCAGGTTTCAAGAAGCTCTGGTTCGGCATCAACAAATATTGAAAAATCTAGGTAATCGGAAACAAATACCTGCCGAGGTTGATTGGGATAATCGCGGGCAGACTGCAACACGTTTAAGCCTTCAAGAATAACAATATCCGGCTGTTCTACTTTAATCTGCTTATCTTTTACGATGTTGTAGGAAAGGTGAGAATATACTGGCGCCGAAACACTCTCCTCTCCAGATTTAAGTGCCGCCACAAAATCGACCAAGGCTTTTTGATCATAACTTTCTGGGAAACCTTTACGCTGCATCAAGCCACGCGCTTCAAGCTCTTCGTTAGGCAATAAGAAACCGTCGGTGGTAACAATATCAACCTTAGGATGCTCCGGCCAACGTTGCAGCAGCGCCTGTAAGATCCGCGAAGTGGTACTTTTGCCGCCGGCTACACTACCAGAAACACCAATAATATAAGGGACATGTTTTCCACTACCCAAAAAATTAGCTAATACTTCTCGGCGGTCTTGGCGCGCTTTAACGTATAAGTTGAGCAAGCGAGATAACGGCAGGTAAATATCAACAACCTGAGGCAGGGACAGCGCTTCGTTAATACCACGAATGCTTTCTAGATCATCTTCGGTAAGAGTAAGAGGTACTGATTGACGGAGTGTTGACCAAGCTTCGCGTTCAAAATCTAAATAACTAAACGCATGCGGCGCGGTGGTGTAAGTTGCTGGCATGGGCCCTTCCTATATAGTGCGGCACAACCATATACCAAAACTAAATAACTCTCCAGCTTAAGGCAGGATTTAACCCTGTTTGCGGAATTTGTCTTCGCGTAAGGGAACTACTTTAGGGCTGCGTTCAACCAAATGAACAGAAGGTAGGTCGTAATCGTAAGCACGTTTGTTGCGGGCGACTTTATTAAATACTACGCCAGATATTTCTAAATCCATCCGCGCCAACTTATTCAAAGCATTCTCTATTGATTTGCCATCAGTTCGTTCCGCCTGCACAACCAACAACGTGGCGTCTACCGAAGGTGCGACCATAACCGCATCACTAACCTGCATTAATGGGCCGGTTTCAATAACAATGCGATCGTAGTGCTGACGCAGGCCCTTAAGCAACAGCTTGAACTTTTTAGAGGCTAATAAAGAGGTAGAGTGTCGGTCAATCAAACCTGCGGTTAGAACATCAAAACCTAACTGGTTATCACGGTGAATACATTGCGATACAGAATGAGTACGCGCGAGTAAGTGGGTTAAACCCGGTTGTGACAACGAGTAATTTAAGTAGGTAGAAACCGAAGCACGGCGTAAGTCAGCATCAATCAACAATACCTTTTCTACATCACTACAGGCCGAGGCTGTTTGGATGGTTAAACTGGTTTTGCCCTCACCTTCTAAAGCAGAGGTAAACAACACTACTTGGCCGCGGTTTGGCCGCATTTGTAAACGCGCTCGCAAAGAACGCAGTGGCTCACCCAACCAAGGGTGAACACCTTGTCTGAGCCATTTGTTGCTGCGCACCTTCACTTTTGGTACTTCAGCTATCACTTCAATACTTAGCGCATTTTCCAGCTCATCAACCGTTGAGAACGTACGTGACATAGCCTGTCTAAGTAATACAAACACCACACTCAAAATACCGGCAAGCATGCCGGCTAGTATCACGATGATTGCTTTCTTTGGTTTAATTGGAGACTCAGGGATCCGTGCGCTATCAACCAACTGAGCATAACCCCGGTTGAATCCTTCTGCTGCTTCGGCTTCCTTAAACTTCTCAAGGAAAGTGTTGTAAAGTCGGGTATTACTTTCTATCTCGCGAGTCAGTTGGTTAAAACGCGTTGTCTTGCGGCTAAGGTCTTGATATCTCACCTTAGCTAACCGTAAAGATTCTGATAAAGCGGCTTCGCGCGCAACAGCAGACTGATAGCTTTTCTCGATACCTGAGATAATAAAATCGGTTTGGCTGCGTAGCTCTAATTCAACCCTTGAGATCTCTCCCGTCAAGGACACACGCTTAGGGTGTTTAGGTCCATAACGCTTAGCTAAGTCGGCTTGTTCTAATTCCAGCTCAATCCGTCGGCGCTTAATATTTTGCACCATAGGATCACGTTGAATCTCACTTAGCGAGGTAAGTTTATTCAAATCGCCAGTGGCGGTGCGTCTTACTAGATTCCATAGCGCACTGGCCTCACTTTTAATCCGCTGAGCTTCCAGTTGCTGAGTTGTCAGTTGCTGCAGCTCTTTACCGATAAGCCCTAAGATACCTTCCTGATCAACCAGGTTTTCTTGCTCGCGATACAGCTGCAGCTCAACTTCTGAGCTCTGCAGGGCCGACTTTAAGCGATTCAGCTCTTGCAATAACCAGCCAATAGTTTGATCAGTGGCCGCTTCACTAGAACTTCGGTGATACTCAATATAGGCTTCTGCTACCGCGATAGATACTTGCTGAGCCAGTAACTTGTCCCAGCTTCTAAATTTGATTTCGACTAAACGACTTTTAGGTAACGGCGTTACCGATAATCGACTTTTAAATACCCTTAATATCTGAGCTTCACTTGGTGAGTTAGTGCTACTAAATTGAGAACTATAGCCAAGGGTAATGACCTGCCACCAATAACGCCAAGGGGCAATTGGTTTGCGTAAGAATTCAGGGTGATGTTGTAAATCTAACTTATGAATAACCGCTAATGCGATACGCTCAGAACGAAGAATTTCTGTTTCAGTATTAAAATATGCTTCAGCTTGGGTATCGAAGTTGTAGACATCTTCTACAGCTACCATTTTGGTTTGGCTGTAACCGATCATTAGCTTGGAGGATGCTTGGTATAAAGAAGGCAGTGCTTTTACATACAACATACTTAGCAGCAACGTGACCATCACAACCAAGATAATGTTTAATTTTGCTTGCCACAAAGTAACAAAGAGATGACGTAAATCGACTTCTTTGCTCTCTCTATTTTGTGACGACTTCTGCTCTTCCATGAACCTAAACGGTGACTCCATTACCTAATGTACTTCCTATAACTAACTGATACTGCCAGCTCAGCGGGCTACATGCAATTAGGAAATATCGGAATTGCAGGTGAAAAAAATGCTTCATGCTGCAAAAAACAATAATAATATAATTATTATTAATAAACGAAAAAAGGCTCCCAATGGGAGCCTTTTTCATAGTTTTAAAGCTTAGGCTTTAACTACTACGTCTACCAAAGTCCAAGACTTAGTCTTAGAGATTGGAGCACATTCTCTGATGGTAACTACATCGCCTTGAGCGGCAACGTTAGCTTCATCATGAGCGTGTAGCTTAGTAGTGCGTTTGGTGTATTTCCCGTAGATAGGGTGTTTAACCTGACGCTCAATAGCAACAACAATAGACTTGTCCATTTTGTCGCTAACTACTTTACCTTGCAATGTACGGATATCGCTCATTACGCACCTGCCTTCTGATTCAGAATTGTTTTCACACGCGCGATATCGCGACGTACGTTTTTAAGCAAGTGAGTTTGAGCCAATTGGCCAGTACTTGCTTGCATACGCAAGTTGAATTGCTCACGAAGCAGGTTTAGTAGCTCAGCTTTAAGCTCTTCAACACTTTTATCTTTAAGTTCGTTCGCTGTCATTACATCACCGTCCGCGTTACAAAAGTGGTGCTAATAGGTAACTTACGCGCAGCAAGCTCGAAAGCTTCGCGAGCAAGACCTTCTGAAACGCCGTCCATTTCATACAGAACTTTGCCTGGCTGAATTTGGGCTACCCAGTATTCCACGTTACCTTTACCTTTACCCATACGAACCTCAAGAGGCTTCTGAGTAATCGGCTTGTCTGGGAATACACGGATCCAGATTTTACCTTGACGTTTAATGTGACGAGTCATCGCACGACGTGCTGCTTCGATCTGACGAGCAGTAAGACGGCCACGACCAGTCGCTTTAAGACCGAAGTCGCCAAAAGACACGTTTTGTCCTTTGCCTAAACCACGGTTACGACCAGTGTGTTGCTTACGGAATTTAGTACGTTTTGGTTGTAACATTCCCGGTTCTCCTATTTAGCGTTGCGCTTGTTACCGCGCTTCGGCTTAGAAGGAGCTTCAGGTGCTGCAGCCACTGGCATTCCGCCAAGTACTTCGCCTTTAAAGATCCAAACTTTAACGCCGATGATACCGTAAGTAGTCAACGCTTCTGAAGTTGAGTAATCGATATCAGCACGTAAAGTGTGTAGAGGTACACGACCTTCACGGTACCATTCAGCACGAGCAATTTCTGCACCGCCTAAACGACCACTAACTTGAACCTTGATACCTTTAGCGCCTAGGCGCATTGCGTTTTGTACTGCGCGCTTCATAGCACGACGGAACATAACACGACGCTCTAGCTGGCTAGAGATAGAGTCTGCTACTAATTTAGCGTCTAACTCAGGCTTACGAACTTCTGAGATATTGATTTGCGCAGGTACGCCAGCTAATTTAGCTACGTTCTTGCGAAGTTTTTCAACATCTTCACCTTTCTTACCAATTACAACACCTGGGCGAGCAGTGTGAATAGTTACACGAATGCTCTTAGCAGGACGTTCAATAGTAATGCGAGATACAGAAGCGCTTTTCAATTCTTTAGTTAAGAATTGACGCACTTTGTGGTCGCTGTAAAGGTTATCTGCGTATTCACCTTTATCGGCATACCAGGTTGAATTCCATGGTTTTACGATACCTAGGCGAATACCATTAGGATGTACTTTCTGACCCATTGCTTATCTCCTAGTTATCAGACACAACCACAGTGATGTGGCTGGTACGCTTGATAATACGGTCGGCTCGGCCTTTAGCACGAGGACGAATACGCTTTAGAGTTGGACCATCATCTACGAAGATTTTGGTGATTTTCAACTCATCAATATCAGCACCTTCGTTGTGCTCAGCGTTAGCAATGGCAGATTCTAGAACTTTCTTAACAAGTCCTGCTGCTTTTTTGCTGCTGAATTGCAACGTAACAAGTGCTTTTTCAACTGGTAGACCACGTACTTGATCTGCAACCAGGCGAGCTTTTTGCGCAGAACCACGAGCAAAACGATGTTTAGCTAAAGCTTCCATTATTTAGACTCCTACTTCTTCTTCGCTTTCTTATCAGCAGCGTGGCCGCGATAAGTACGAGTTGGCGCAAATTCACCCAGTTTATGACCGATCATTTCATCGGTAACAAATACTGGAACGTGCTGACGACCATTATGGACAGCGATGGTCAAACCGATCATTTGTGGAATGATCATTGAGCGACGAGACCAAGTTTTCAATGGTTTCTTGTCCCCGCTTTCCACCGCTTTCTCTACCTTCTTCAACAAGTGTAGGTCAATGAATGGACCCTTCTTGAGAGAACGTGGCATGGCGATTCCCCTTATTTCTTAGAACGACGGCGTACGATATATTGATCCGTACTCTTGTTTTTACGAGTTTTGTAACCTTTGGTTGGAACACCCCATGGAGTAACTGGATGACGGCCACCAGAAGTACGACCTTCACCACCACCGTGTGGGTGATCAACTGGGTTCATTACCACACCGCGAACGGTAGGACGAACACCACGCCAGCGCGTAGCACCAGCTTTACCAAGTTTACGTAGCATATGCTCAGCGTTACCAACTTCGCCCAATGTAGCGCGACAATCAGATAAAACTTTACGCATTTCACCGCTACGTAGACGTAGAGTTACGTATGCGCCATCACGCGCTACGATTTGAGCGTAAGCACCAGCAGAACGTGCCATTTGGGCACCTTTACCAGGCTTCATTTCAATCGCGTGCACAGTAGAACCTACTGGCATGTTGCGCATTGGCAAACAGTTACCTGCTTCGATTGGTGCATCAACACCAGTCATTAGCGGAGTGCCTGCTTTAACACCTTTAGGTGCTAAAATGTAACGACGCTCACCGTCAGCAAACAATACAAGAGCAATGTTTGCGCTGCGGTTTGGATCGTATTCTAGACGCTCTACTTTCGCAGGGATGCCGTCTTTGTCATTACGTTTGAAGTCGATCATGCGGTAGTGTTGCTTATGACCACCACCGATATGACGAACGGTAATTACACCGCGGTTGTTACGACCACCAGACTTAGACTTACTTTCCAATAAAGGAGCGTAAGGCTTGCCTTTGTGCAGGTCTTGGTTAACCACTTTAACAACGTGGCGACGACCAGCAGATGTAGGCTTACATTTTACAATAGCCATTTAAGATACTCCTTACTCTGCGGCACCGGTGAAGTCGATGTCTGCACCTTCAGCTAAGGTTACATACGCTTTCTTCACGTCGTTGCGGCGACCAAAACGTGCTCCGTGACGCTTAGTTTTACCTTTTTGGTTCAAGGTAGTAACACCAGTCACTTCAACTTCGAATAGTTTTTCAACTGCAGCTTTGATTTCTGCTTTAGTAGCGGTTTTCACTACTTTGAATACGATAGTGTTATCGGCTTCAGCAGACATAGTGCTCTTTTCAGAGATATGTGGAGCTACTAGAACTTTCAACAAACGTTCTTCGCTGATCATGCTAACCACTCCTCAATTTGTTTAACTGCATCAGCAGTTACCAACACTTTATCAAAAGCAATCAAGCTAACTGGGTCAATACCAGCTACGTCACGTACGTCTACTTTATATAGGTTACGTGCGGCCAAGAATAAGTTTTCGTCAACTTCAGGAGTAACGATTAATACATCGTTAAGATCGAAGTCTTTCAACTTAGCAACTAATTCTTTAGTTTTTGGCGCTTCAACAGCAAATTTTTCAACCACAATCAAACGTTCTTGACGAACAAGTTCAGACAAGATGCTGCGGATTGCGCCGCGGTACATTTTCTTGTTAACTTTTTGGCTGTGATCTTGTGGCTTAGCTGCAAAGGTTACCCCGCCGCTACGCCAAATTGGGCTACGAATAGTACCGGCACGAGCTCGGCCTGTACCTTTCTGACGCCATGGTTTCTTACCACCACCTGATACTTCAGAACGTGTTTTCTGAGCGCGTGAACCCTGGCGAGAACCTGCAGCATATGCAGTTACTACCTGGTGAATCAACGCTTCGTTAAAGTCACGTCCGAAGGTAGTTTCGGAAACTTCAAGAGCGCTTTGCGCGTCTTTCAATACCAATTCCATTACTATCTCCTAACGTTACGCTTTAACAGCAGGTTTAATGATCACGTCACCATTGGTAGCGCCAGGTACGGCACCTTTAACCAAAATTAGGTTACGTTCAACATCAACACGTACAACATCTAGGTTTTGCGTAGTTACACGCTCAGCACCCATATGTCCGGCCATCTTCTTGCCCTTGAATACTTTACCTGGGCTTTGGTTTTGACCAATAGAACCAGGAGCACGGTGGCTCAAAGAGTTACCGTGAGTAAAATCTTGGGTAGCGAAGTTCCAGCGTTTAACACCGCCTTGGAAACCTTTACCTTTAGAAGTACCAGTAACGTCTACTTTTTTAACTTCATTGAACAAGTCAACTTTTAGCTCATCAGCTACGTTAACTTCTTCGCCTTCACCGTCTGCTAGACGGAATTCCCACAGGCCGCGACCCGCGTCAACACCAGCTTTAGCGAATTGACCCGCTTCTGGTTTGCTAACACGACTTGCTTTTTTAGCGCCGGTGGTCACTTGCAGAGCGCGGTAACCGTCGCTGTCCTCAGTGATAACACGAGTAACGCGGTTTGGCTCACATTCGATTACGGTAACTGGAATAGAAGCGCCATCTTCAGTGAAGATGCGAGTCATTCCAACTTTACGACCGATTAGACCAATCATTGTAAAAACCTCTTATTAAACAGACTCAGGCTTAGCCCAAGCTGATTTGCACATCTACACCAGCAGCAAGGTCAAGGCGCATCAAAGCGTCAACTGTTTTATCAGTTGGCTCAACGATGTCTACAAGACGTTTGTGGGTGCGAATTTCATACTGATCACGCGCGTCTTTGTTAACGTGCGGAGATACTAGTACGGTGTAACGCTCTTTACGAGTAGGTAGTGGGATAGGACCACGAACCTGAGCGCCAGTGCGTTTGGCAGTTTCTACGATTTCCGCAGTAGATTGATCGATCAGACGGTGATCAAATGCTTTCAAGCGGATTCGAATTCTTTGGTTCTGCATTGACAGAGCTCCAAATAAAAAATAAAAGAACCTAACACACACCAACGACATCCGATTCCAATATCTGGGGATGGTAGTGCATGCGACGAGTAACGTTTGCTTCCAAATCGGAAGCACTGTTAGTAGTTAACCGTTTAACCAGTTAACTGATGAATTGCCGAAACAACTCAGCCACTAATTTAGTGAGCCGCGGTATTATACTCAAGCACTGTTAAAAAACAAGCCAATCTACAAATTTTGTTCAATCGCTAACCAAATCACCTTCACACAACAGCGGGAATCTTTAAGCAGCTCGCAAAACCTTAATAGTTGTAAGCCTATAATATTCAACAACAAGCATTTAAAAGAGCTAGTATGAATACCCAACATAGCTTACTGATTGTTAGCCAACACCCTTGGCCAAAGCAGCTGGAGCATGAAGATGCTCCCTGGGCCTACTGGCAAACTAAGACCTTTCCTAATTCCCAACAACTCTCAGAGCACCAACTTGCGCTCGTCGTTGTAGATATAGCCTTACTGCAAAGCCCAGAAAACAACGCCAGCCTAAGGCATTTGCTCAGTCTGCCTACAACAGAAACGGCTAATGTGCTGTTTTATGCCGACAAGCTACCCAGCGCTAAACGATTATGCGAGTTAGTTAATCAGTTCACGCCGATGCACATACTCTCTCCAGAAGACTCTGACAGTGAGTTGATTGAGCAGCTAAGATTGCATTGGCCAATTGCCGAACACCACCAGCAGCAACGTTGGCTAGAAAAACAATTGGCCGAGCATGTTGCTCAGTTTCGCGCTAACTTTTTTGATTACACCGCACTTAGTGACCAAGAGTTATCCAACCAAGTTATTTCGGCACTGTATGCCTTTTTTAAGAATAACGATGAAGACCACTTGTGCCGAACTTACAGTGCCAACCATTTACTAACCCAAGAAGGAAAAGCCAATCAGTTTTTGTGGTTTATTGCCAAAGGAGAAGTGGTTTTAAAGAAACAACAAGACCAACAAACCTTAGAAGTTGCCCGCATGCAGGCTGGCTCATTGGTAGGAGGCATGTCCTTTGTAACTGGCGAACTCGGTTTTACTAGCGCAGTGACCACCATGCAAACCGATGTGATTAAGTTAGATAGGGTCACGTTTGCCAAGGTATTGGATTCTAGCAGCCACTTATTGCCTTTGTTTACCAACTTGTTGTTGCGACATTTTAATCGGCGTCTACAAAAAAGCATTCATACCAAACTTACCTTACAAAGTACGCTCAACTCATTAGATTCTGCCCACGAACAGCTCATAGAGAAAGAGAAGATGGCAGTGCTCGGTCAGCTCATCTCTGGCATTGCTCACGAACTAAATAATCCGGTTGCCGCCATTACCCGCGGCAGTGACACTATCGCGAAGCAATTGCCTAAGGTACTTAACAGTCCGCTTAGTGATGCACAGCAAGCGTTGGGTCAACAGCTGCTCGAAGCAGCTTTTACCCTAACACCTATGTCTACTAGCGAGATTCGTCAGCGTAGCAATAACTCAATCGATTTATTTGGTGATGCCATAACCGCCAGAAAGGCTGTAAGCATAGGCTTAGATAAACCAGACCTCAGGCAACAGTATTTACAGTGTGCAAGCACCTCCGATAACGTAGAGCTAATAAACGCCCTATCTAGCTTCCATCAAATTGGTAATTTTTTACGCAATATTCAAGTCTGTGCGGCACGTATCGCAGAGCTAGTTAAAGGCTTAAAACACTACGCAGGGCAAGATCCGGAGCAACCGGTACTCGCCGATTTAAATGAAGGCATTGCTGAAACGCTAGTGATCTTAGAAAACCGATTACGCGGCTTCGAAGTAGAGTGTAATTACGGTTTATTGCCAGTGTATCGTTGTCACCCAATCGCCTTACAACAAGTTTGGACTAACCTCATTGCTAACGCTTTAGATGCCATGGAGAGTCGTGGCAAACTAAGTATTAGTAGTCAATATGTAGAAGCCTCACCTAGCTATATTTCAATTGTTATAGAAGACACCGGCCCCGGGATAAAGCCCGAGATTATTGAGAAGATTTTCCAGCTAAATTTCACCACCAAACGAGAAGGTAATTTTGGCCTTGGTATAGGCTTAACCGTTTGCCAACAAATAGTTGCACAACATTTAGGCAGAATCGAAGTGGAATCTGAGCTAGGACAATTTACCCGTTTCATTATTACCTTACCATTAAACCAACAATAGGACTTAGAGGAGTCGCACCATGGAACAACTACTGATTTTGTGTGTTGATGATGAACGCGAAGTATTGGATAGCGTTCTTAACGATATAGCCCCTTTAAGCCCACCATTTACTATAGATGGCGCCGAAAGCGTTGCGGAAGCACGCCAAGTGATTAATGACTTTGAAGCGCAAGGCGGCAAGCTAGCCTTAATTCTTGCCGACCACATCATGCCCGATGAGTTAGGCATCGATTTTCTCATCGACCTCAACCACGCTAGCACCAGTGAATCAGCTAAAAAAATCCTATTAACTGGGCAGGCTGGTCTGCACGACACCATAGAAGCGATTAATCGAGGTGGACTAAATTACTATCTCGCTAAGCCATGGTCAGAAGAGCAACTGCTTAACATCATTAAAGAAAAGCTAACCGATTTTGTTATTGAGTATTGCGACAACCCTATGCCCTTTGCTCAGGTACTAGACGGAGAGCGGATCTTTAGTCATATGAACCAACACCGCCTAGATCTAGGTAATTAACAAAATGTCAGTAGAGATTGCTTGCTGCTTAGATAAATTTGTTTAATGGCTTTATTATAAAAGCAGGATTCTAGAGTTATACCTATCACGCTAGGTAAGTGATTAAAAATAACGCAGGAAAAATACTCGAGAATAAGGCAGGATTTTTCGATAAGTAGTTATTCTACAATCAAAAATTCTAACGCAGTTATCCAGTATTTTAACCAGATAGAATGAACAGGTACTTAGTACGATTGGTATTAGGCAAAGTTATGAATTACGAACAACTAAAAGCGTATTTAATGGGCAAACCTGAGGTGACCCAAGATTTGCCCTTTGCCCCCGATGTGCCGGTATTTAAAGTTCGCGGGAAAATGTTTGCTCTAGTAGGTTGGAAAGACGGCGTAATGAATATGAACTTAAAATGCCAACCCGAGCAAATCGATGCGCTGATCGATATTTATCCCGCCATCACCCGTGGCTATCATATGAATAAACGCCACTGGCTAACTCTTTATTTTGATGGAAGTGATGCCGAACAAGAAGCCTTGCGTTTAATTGATAACTCGTTTGAGTTGGTGGTTAAAGGCATGAACAAACAGGCTCAGCAACAACTGCTAGGCGCAAGGTAATCTTGACTCAGCCGTTAAGGTTAGCCTTTAAGCTAGTGCAATTTGGCCTGATTTTGGCGTTATCTGCATGCTCTAGTAATGATAATAAGGCTGCCAGCTCAATTCCTTTAAAAATCGCTTACTGGCCACATCCTGATGTGAGCACAACACCTTTACCACAACTTAAAGTCGCTACGCTAAACCTTGCCCATGGACGTAAACATGCACTTAATCAGCTGCTGGTGAACGGCGATACCACCAAAAAGAATTTGTTAGATATAGCCACTTACTTACAACAACAAAATATCGACATTGTGGCTTTACAAGAAGCAGACGCAAGTTCATCTTGGTCTGGCGGCTTTGACCATGTTGCTTACCTCGCTCAACATGCTGGCTATCGCTGGTATGCACATAGCATTCACAGCAGCAGTAAGTTGGCGAGCTATGGCACCGCCATTCTTTCCAAATATCCTATTAGTGAAGCGCTTGCGGTTAACTTTGCACCTAGCCCGCCCACTACCAGTAAAGGCTTTACCCATGCACGCATAAGGCTTAACTCTGAGCAGAGCCTTGATGTAGTTTCTGTGCACCTAGATTTTTCTCGCGCCAGTATTCGCCAGCAACAACTTGAGCAACTCAATAAACAACTAAATGATACGGTAAATCACACCATTATCATGGGCGACTTTAATAGTGAGGGGCAGCTAGACAAGCCAGATGAAGTAAACCACTTTCTTCAGCATAGTCCTTACCGAGCGTTTGAGCTGGGTAGCAAGGCCTTAGCCAGCTATAAAAACAAACGCTTAGATTGGATTTTTCTTTCTAAAGACCTAAGTTTTATTGACTACCAAGTTGGGCCAGATAGCTTATCTGACCATCGCCCAGTAATTAGCCTTATTCAAATTCCGGCACACTAAACGATAATAGAAACAGCAATAAAAAAGCCTCGCGATGCGAGGCTTTGGCAACACAAACGATGACTGTTAAGCCACGTTTTGCTTATGAATAAGTGTGCTGTTATCAATGATGAACTCTAAAGCAACTTCATCACAGGCATGCTGACGAGGACAAATATCGCAATCTTTCATCACTTTCTCTGGCAACATGTTTTTAGAGGTTGGGCTAAAGCCTAACTTCATGAAGAATTCTGGCACTCGAGTTAGTACAAATACCTTCTCGATTTCCATTTTCTTGGCTTTCTTCATTAAGTGCTGCACCATTGCACGACCTTGGCCAACACGCTGTGAGCCTGGGTTTACACCCAATGAGCGAATCTCTGCTAAACCAGTGTCATAAAGGTAAAGCGATGCACAGCCGGTAACTTTGCCAGCTTGCTCACTAACCGTGAAATCACCAATTGCTTGAACTAGCTCCGGACGAGGACGAGGCAAATTTTCACCGGCTTGTGACCAGTAATTTACCATCTCTTCGATGTTGTCTAAATCGGTCATGCGGGCAGAACGTACATACAAACCTTTTACGTTTCGTTTTGATAAACGTACTTCTGCTTCGGTGAGAGCATGTTCAACTTGCTCAGGCGCTACACCACCTAGAGCTTGGCGCTTCGCAAGAGTAGATTCTAACGATAAGTTTGGATAAACGTCATCTTCAATCTCTGGTGCTAGCTCTTTAAACTCAGCTAAGCTTAGCTCTTCTAGCGGCACACCTTTTTCTATGGCTTTCACTACCGCAATACCCACAATATGGTGAGCCTCGCGGAATGGGATGCCTTTCGCCACTAGATAGTCGGCAAGCTCTGTGGCATTAGAGTAACCACCTTTGGCAGCTTCGGTAGTGGTTTCTTCGTGCACGTTCATATCATCAAGCACGAGCTCTGCCATAGCTAAGCAGTCGCCCCATGTATCTAGCGCGTCGAACAAGCCTTCTTTGTCTTCCTGCATGTCTTTGTTGTAAGCCAAAGGCAATGCTTTTAAGGTCATCATAATGCCAGACAAAGAGCCGTAAACTCGACCGGCTTTACCACGAATAAGCTCTAGCGCATCGGGGTTTTTCTTTTGTGGCATTAATGACGAGCCAGAAGTCACTTGGTCTGACAAATCAAGGAAGGCAGACTCACCTGAGTTATAGAAGATTAAATCTTCAGCCATGCGACTTAGGTGAATCATGCTAATAGATGCAGTAGAAATAAGCTCAACCACATGGTCGCGATCCGATACCGAATCTAAGCTATTACGTGTTGCGCGGCGAAAGCCTAAATCTTTAGCAATTTGCTGGCGATCCATTGGGTAAGCAGTACCGGCAAGCGCACCACAACCAAGCGGACAAACATCTACCCTGCTTAGCGCATCTTGCAAACGTGAATAATCACGTTCAAACATTTCTACATAGGCCATTGCCCAGTGAGAAAAAGTTACCGGTTGGGCACGTTGTAAGTGAGTGTAACCTGGCAGAACAGTGTCTTGCTGCTGGCGCGCAAATTTAACCAGTTTTTGTTGCAGCTTGTCTAAATGCTCAAGAAGTTCAACTCCTTGGCTTTTACACCACAATTTTAAATCGGTAGCAACTTGGTCATTACGGCTGCGGCCGGTATGTAGCTTTTTACCTAAATCACCTACCCGTTGAATCAGTTGAATCTCAACCCAAGAGTGAATATCTTCGGCATCGCTACCCAAAATTTGCTGTGGGTTTTCGGCGACTTGCTTACCTAAATCTAATAACGCGTCTTCAAGTTTGCTTTGCTCATCTTGTGTGAGAACGCCAACACTTAATAAGGCCTTAGACCAGGCAATAGAACCCGTTATGTCTTGTTCCGCTAAGCGGTAATCAAAACGTAAAGAATCGTTGAACTGCTTAAATCTGGTATCTGCAGCTTGGCTAAAACGCCCACCCCACAATGCCATTTTACTCTCCATTTATTATTGCAAAGACCTCAGAGCAACTTGCCTCTGAGGTCTAAGTATTCCTGCTTATTACTTCTGCCAATCTTACTTGCTATTTAAAGCGCGGATCCGGCTGGCTAGAGAGTATAAACGAATAAAGCCTTCAGCGTGCTTTTGATCGTAAACTTGGTCTTCACCAAAGGTTGCAAACTCTTCCGAGTACAAGCTATTTGGCGAACGTTTTTGCACCGCAACTGCTTGGCCTTTATAAAGCTTAATCACTACATCACCATTGGCATCAGCAGCCATCGCTTCTGACGCGGCAATGAGTGATTTACACAGTGGCGTAAACCAACGACCGTCGTATACCAAGTGTGCCATTTCTTGGCCCACTTTCTCACGCCATACCCGTGAAGTTTTATCTAATACTAACTCTTCAATTGCGCGTAGCGCCGCAACAATCACCGTGCCGCCAGGAGTTTCGTAACAACCACGAGACTTCATACCAACAGTACGGTTCTCTGTAATATCAATACGACCAACACCATGAGCAGCAGCAATATCGTTTAGCTTCATTACTACTTGGTAAGGGCTTAATGCTTCATCGTTAACCGCAACAACACGGCCTTGCTCAACTTTAAGGCTTACGTATTCTGGCTCGTTTGGTGCATCTACTGGATCAACGGTTAAGGTCCAAACACCTTTGCTTGGCTCGTTCCAAGGGTCTTCTAGCTCGCCACCTTCGTGCGAGATATGCCATGCGTTAGCATCACGGCTGTAGATTTTAGTTGCTGAAGCAGTAGTCGCAATGTTGCGCTCTGCTAGGTAGTCCAGCAAATCTTCACGGCTTTCCATGTCCCACTCACGCCAAGGCGCAATTACTGTTAGTTCTGGAGCCAATGCTGCAAAACAGCTTTCGAAGCGAATTTGGTCATTACCTTTACCAGTACAACCATGACATACCGCGTCGGCGCCAACTTTACGGGCAACTTCTACTTGCGCTTTAGCAATGATAGGGCGCGCCATTGAGGTACCTAACAAGTAAGTCCCTTCGTATACTGCACCAGTAGCAATGGTTGGGTAAATGTAGTCAGCTACAAACTCTTCTTTAAGGTCAACGATGTAACATTCAGATGCACCAGAGGCTAAAGCTTTCTCTTCTAGGCCAACTAGCTCTTCTTCGCCTTGGCCAACATCGGCACAAAAGGCAACAATTTCACAGTTGTTGTAGGTTTCTTTTAACCACGGAATGATGGCCGAAGTATCTAGGCCGCCTGAGTATGCTAATACTACTTTTTTGATATCTGACATTTAAAAATTCCTTGTTTAACTCAGCCTAGAGCTGAACATTCACTAACTTAATAAACTTACTAGTACGGCGTTTTGTGCATGCATACGATTCTCGGCTTGATCAAAAATCAAAGATTGAGGACCGTCCATCACTTCCGAAGTAATTTCCAACTCGCGGTGAGCAGGTTGGCAGTGCAGCACGTGGTTAATAGCACATTGTTGCATCAAATTCTGGTTAATTTGATAAGCCATAAACTTATCTTTAACTGATTGCAGTGGCGTATCGTCGCCCATCGATACCCAAGTATCACCATATACTACGTCGTAGCCTTTAATGTCTTCAACGGTATTGGTCACTACAATTTTGCCGCCATGCGCTTTGGCTAATTGATTAGCTTTTTGCACAACTTGCGCATCTGGGCTTGAGCCTAGCGGGCAAACGGCAGCCACTTCCATGCCTAAAATAGCGCCGCCTAACAATAATGAATGCGTCACATTGTTGCCATCGCCTAAGTAAGCCAGCTTAACTTTGCTTAAATCTGAGTAGTGCTCAGCGATGGTTTGGAAATCAGCTAAGCCTTGGCATGGGTGGTACAAATCACACAGTGAGTTGATAATTGGTACCGACGAATGCTCACGCAAAGTTTGTAGGGTTTTATGAGAAAACACTCGCGCTACAATCGCATCAGCCCAACGGGTAATGTTAGAGGCAAAGTCTTTCACACTTTCACGCTCGCCCATCGCACCATTTTGCTGGTCTAAATAAACCGCATGTCCGCCTAAACGGTTAATGCCAATATCAAAAGTTACTCGTGTACGTAATGATGGTTTTTCAAACAAAGTTACAACACTTTTACCTGCAAGGGTTTGCCCATAATCTGCGGGTGTTTTTTTAATTTTAGCGGCCAGCTCAAGCAGCCCTAAAATTTGTTCTTGAGTTAGATCCTGCAAGCTTAACAGGTGTTTAAAATCACTCATCATCTTTCCTTAAACGGTAACCTGAGTCCCTACCGACTCACCTTTATATGTTTGTCCAGCTAACAAGCTGGCGAGTTTCGCAGGATCTTTCCATGATGCTAGCGAAACCGGTGTTTGCAAAAATTCGGCAGCCTCTAGAGCCGCTTTAACTTTTACCGTCATGCCATCGGTAATCACACCATCGGCAATCAATTTGTCAGCCAGTGCGCTATTTAGCTCAGCCACCAGCTGTTTATCTTGGTCGAGTACGCCAGCCACATCGGATAATAACACCAATTGGCCCTGCAGCAATTTACACACCGCTAACGCAGCTTGGTCGGCATTCACATTGTAAAGTTCGCCGTCTTCGCCAATACCAATTGAGCTCATTACCGGCACGTGGCCCAGCTCAATAAGGCTATTTAACAATGCAGGGTTGCCTAAAGATGCCTCGCCAACGTGGCCTAAACGTGCATCCATTTGGCTTACTTTACAAGAGCCTGCATCACTTAAACACAAGCCCACAGCCGACAAACCTGCTTTTAGCGCTTGCGCTAACAACAACTTATTGCTGGTACCTGCCAAGGCACCCACTACATAAGGAATTTGCTCTTTAGGTGTTATGCGCAAACCGTCTAACTTTTCTGATACAAAGCCGGTTTTAGCTAATACATCTTCTACGACTACACCGCCACCATGCACTAATACAATAGGTTGCTTAACTTGTTGCAAGGCAGCAAATAAATTGTCTAGGGCTAGGCTGTTATTTAAAACGGCACCGCCTAACTTAATCACTAATGGTTTCATTGCCTGCTCCTAAACCAGCGACTCAGTAAGGGCAAAGCCATTACGAATATTCAAACACTGGATAGCTTGGCTAGCTGCACCTTTTAATAGGTTATCTTCAGCTGATACCACAATTAAGTCTTCACCTTGTTGTTGCCAAGCCACATCAATAAACGGTGTGTTTTCTACTTTGGCAATAGAAGGCCACTCACCTTCCAATATGCGCACAATGTTTTGGCCTGCATACGCTTGCTGATAAGCCGCATTTACTTGCTCTTCAGTGGTGCCTGCTTTTAGCACCACATTAATGGTGGCTAAAATACCGCGTTTAAAGTTACCCAAATGTGGAGTGAAGATCACTGGGTGACCTAAGTGGGCAGCAATTTCTGGTTGGTGGCGGTGATTAAACACCCCATAAGGCGCTAGGCTTACTTCGCAGAATGAGCTAGTTAACGAGGCTTTGCGCCCTGCACCACTTACGCCACTAGTAGCATTAATTACCGCTTTGTTGCTTGACTCAACCAACCCAGCTTCAACTAATGGCTTAAGCGCGGTTAATGATGCAGTTGGGTAACAACCTGCTACAGCGACTAAATCCGTTTGCTTAATTTTCTCGGCATTCCATTCAGCTAAACCGTATACCGCTTTTTCTAATAACTCGGGGAACTGATGAGTAAAACCGTAGAATTTTTCGTAAAACTCTGCGCTTTGAACACGGAAGGCACCAGACAAATCGAAGACCTGACAACCTGCATTTAAAAATGCTTCGGCTAAATCATGGCTTACTTCGTGAGCAGTGGCTAACAAAACAATATCAATATTAGCAAAGTTTTTGGCGATATCAGCCACAATTAACGGTTGCACTGGAGCGTCAACCACACCGCGTAATTTGCCGTGCAGAGTAGATAGCGCCTTGCCTGCGTCTACACTTCGCTCTGAAACATACAACCCGGCAAGTTCTAAATCTGAATGGCGACTTACATAGCCTGCCAACTCTGCTCCGGTGTATCCACTTGCACCAACAATCGCTGCCTTTAACATCGTTTCTTGTTCCCTTGAAATCTTATGGCATAGTGTTATTTATTGAGCTGCATTTTACTGACCAAATGAACAAAATGTCACGCTTGTCAGCTCAAAAAAAACTAGCTGTCTTTAATATAAACGGAGAATACCACAGGCAATTCTTTATGCAATAAAAATGAATTTTTATTTATTGTTAAATTTACGCATATAGGTTAAAAAGTAAGCCAAACAAAGTTGCCCTTATTAAAATATGAGTAACAATCTATAAATAGCCGCTTGATCCTAAGCAAAGGAAACAGCGTTATTTGTAATTTAATTACAGGTATTTTGACTATATGCTCGGTCTTAGGTATGTTTTTGCCCTAGGACTAGGGTGATTTAGTAAAAAAATTTCAATAATCGCTAGCAAACGCAAACAGTGAAGGAAAGACAATGAGCCAGAATATGCCTCAGGAGATTAACGCCTCGTTACGAGGAAATGTGAGTCTACTCGGACAACTACTTGGTAACACGATCAAGAGCCATATGGGAGAAGCGTTTCTAGAGAAAGTAGAAACCATACGCCAGCTAGCTAAGGCCTCACGTAATAACGATGATGAGGCGCGCGAGCAGTTATTGGAGCTATTGCGTAACCTAAGTGATGACGAGCTATTGCCGGTAACCCGCGCCTTTAGCCAATTCCTAAACTTGGCAAATATCGCCGAGCAATTCCACACCATTTCACGTAACTGCGAAGGCAGTACCTGTGCCCAAGATCCTATCGTCCAAGTTTTCAATAAACTAAAGCAAGAAAACTTAAGTGAAGCAGAGATCCACCATGCAGTGGCACAGCTAAATATTGAGCTGGTACTTACCGCGCACCCAACCGAGGTGACCCGCCGTACCCTAATCAACAAACACGTTGCCATTAATAACTGTTTAGATTGGTTAGAACTCGACTTACCAGACCAAGAGCGCAGCCAACTGCTAAGCCGCTTAGAACAGCTAATCAACCAAGCATGGCACACCGACGAAATTCGCCAGCAGCGCCCTACTCCAGTAGATGAAGCTAAATGGGGTTTTGCGGTAATTGAAAACTCACTATGGCAAGCCGTGCCAGACTTTGTGCGCCAGTTAGACAAAAAACTTGGCCAGCACTTCGATATGCGCATGGCTTTAGATGCTGCGCCAGTAGTGTTCTCATCTTGGATGGGAGGCGACCGTGACGGTAACCCATTTGTTACTTCTAAAGTAACCGAAGAAGTATTGTTGTCTAGCCGCTGGGTTGCCGTTGACCTTTACTTAAAAGAAATTCAAACCTTGGTTAGCGAATTGTCGATGAGCGATGCTAACGAAGCGCTGCTTGAGCAAACTGGTGACCAAAACGAACCTTACCGCGCCTTATTAAAAGTATTGCGCAGCGAGCTGCAAGAAACTCACGACTACCTTACAGCCAAGCTAAAAGGCCAGTACACCGAAGCGCGCGATATTATCACCAATACCGAGCAGCTACGTGAGCCACTTGAGCTTTGTTACTACTCGCTACAAGACTGCGGCATGGGCATCATCGCCGACGGCACCTTGCTAGATCTACTGCGTCGTATTGCCTGTTTTGGCATCAACTTACTACGTTTGGATATTCGCCAAGACAGTGGCCGCCACGAAGAAGTGTTCTCAGAAATCACTCGTTACTTAGGCATGGGTGACTATGCACATTGGAACGAAACCGATAAACAGCACTTCTTACTGCAAGAGTTAAACTCTAAACGCCCGTTGTTCCCACGTGATTGGGAGCCAAGTGAATCGGTACAAGAAGTACTAGACACGTGTGCCATTATCGCCAAGCAAGAGCGCGAAGCATTAGGCATTTACATTATCTCTATGGCGAGTGAGCCATCTGACGTATTAGCCGTGCAACTGCTACTGCAAGAAGCTGGTTGTCCGTTCCGCTTGCCGGTTGCGCCTTTGTTCGAAACCCTAGACGATTTGAACAATGCGCCAGCTACCATGAGCAAACTGCTATCAGTTGATTGGTACCGCGGTTACATCTCTGGCCAACAACATGTAATGATTGGCTACTCAGATTCTGCTAAAGATGCCGGTGTATTAGCCGCATCGTGGGCGCAATACCGCGCTCAAGAAGCGCTAGTATCTATCTGTGAAGGCCATCAAATCAGCTTAACCTTGTTCCACGGTCGTGGCGGTACAATTGGTCGTGGTGGTGCGCCGGCTCACGCAGCCTTGTTATCACAACCTCCAGGCTCACTAAAAGGTGGCTTACGGGTAACTGAGCAGGGCGAAATGATCCGCTTTAAGTTCGGCCTACCTAAAGTTGCCATGGATAGCCTAAACCTCTACGCCAGCGCAGTATTAGAAGCGAACTTGATTCCACCCATGGAGCCAAAAGACGAATGGCGCGAAGTGATGGACCAAATTGCCGAAACCTCTTGTGAAGCCTACCGTGGCATTGTTTGGGGTGAAGAAGAGTTTGTGCCTTACTTCCGCTCGGCTACTCCAGAGCGCGAGTTAGCTAAACTGCCATTGGGCAGCCGCCCAGCCAAGCGTCGCTCAGACGGTGGTGTAGAAAGCTTACGTGCTATCCCATGGATTTTCTCATGGAGCCAAAACCGCCTATTGCTGCCAGCTTGGTTAGGTAGCGGTGCGGCATTCGAAGGTTTAATTAAAGAAGGTAAAAGCGAGCTGCTAACCGAAATGCGCGCGTGGCCATTCTTTGATAACCGCTTAGCAATGCTAGAAATGGTATTTATGAAAGCCGATACTTGGCTATCAAAAATCTACGACGAGCGCTTAGTGGAGCCAGAGCTACAGGAGCTAGGTGAAAAGCTTCGGGTTAAGTTAGAAGGCGCTAAAGCGGCCATTGTTTCGCTAGCACCAGACAACAAGCTATTGGCTAATCAAGCCTGGGTGGTTGAATCACTTAATCTGCGTAACCCTTACATCGATCCTTTGCATGTATTACAGGTTGAGCTGCTAAATCGTTCTCGCGCTAACGAAGAACTTTGCCCAGTAGTTGATCAAGCCTTAATGGTAAGCATTGCCGGTATCGCTGCGGGTATGCGTAACACCGGTTAAATACACACATATTTAACCGTAGCAACCCCGCTTTATGCGGGGTTGTTTGTTCTTAGGCTAAGCTAATAGCTTACTTTACAGGGTACTTTTGCTGCTTGGCAGCGTTGGCTCATTGATAGCTAGGATGTCTTCAATGCAACAATACAAAGGGTGGTTATTTCTTGCCTCGCTGCTACTTTACTTACTGTATGCCTTTGGCGTAATTGGCATTGGTTTAGCCACCGCAGTAACCTGGGCTGCCGCCTTGCTGTATTTGCCTCAGCTTAGCAAAGCCATTCGCATTCAGGCGGGCTGTTTGTTAAGCATTGGCATCGTATTGCTATTAATTGCAGCCAAACAAAATACCTTGCTAAGAGCCTCCGACATACTCTCAATAAACCTTCCCTTGCTGGCGATGTTTAGCGCGGTATCTTTTCTCGCCTTAGCCAATCCAGAGAATCAACAAGACCCTTTACCTATTGGCAAGCGTAGCATTGCCTCAACCGCCCTAGGCATGAACCTGCTGGGTGCGGTAATCAATCTATCGATTGTATTCATTGTCGGTGACCGTTTGGCCAAACAGCAAGCTTTAACTAATGCCCAACAAAAAGTATTAATGCGCTGTTTTTGTGCCGCAGCCTGGTGGTCTCCGTTTTTTATTGCCACTGCGGTTTCCATTACTTACGCCCCCGGTATGCAATGGCTAGATGTGCTGCTACCGGGCGCTTTAATGGCGCTGATTGCCTTGGCCTTTACCACTGCCGAAGTATCACTAAGAGAGAAAGACAGTTTTGCTGGTTACCCCTTGCGTCGAGAAAGCTTAACCATTCCCTTTGTGCTAGCCACCAGCGTGATAGCTTTGCATTTCGCCTTCCCCGATTTCAGCATTATTTTGATGATTACCTGCCTAGCACCTCTTGCAGCCTTAAGTTTTGCCAAAGGGAACTCAAAAGTGCTCATTGCCAGAAACTTTGTTAGCCATCGCTTATCTAACGTTGGCAGCCAATACGTGTTGTTTTTAGCTGCTGGGGTATTCTCGGCGGGTATTAAAGCCTTGTTGCTGGCCTATCCAGAAACCTTAAGCCTGCACAACGTAAGCTTTAATCATCAAACCTTTGCAGTAGTGTTAGCAATGATGATCGTGGCCTGCATGTTTGGTATTCACCCAGTTATTAGCATTTCTTTAGCCAGCCCTTTGTTATTGCCGCTTAATCCAGAGCCTAGTCAGCTAGGTTTTCTATTCTTAAGTTCTTGGGCAATATCCACCGGCAGCAGCCCGCTATCTGGCGTAGGCCTAACCATGATTGGCCGCTACCAATTTTCGACTCGGCAGATACTTAAAAACAACTGGTACTACGCCCTAATCATGTGGCTAATATGCTCTGGGGTCAATGCACTGTTGATGTAACTGGGGTCGTGGCCATGTGGTTAGTTCGTTTACATTTACCGTAAGCTTGAGCTTTCAACTTCTAGTTCACGATATGGTATCTAGAGTCAAACTCATTGCTGCTCCTTTATGTGTTAGCTATAGAGCAAAAGCTTTCGCCTGCGGCGACGTCATTTTTCTTTGACGAGCAAAGAAAAACGAAGCAAAAAGAAAACTCGCCCTGCATTATCTTTATCCTTCGTTGCTCAGTGGCAAGCGCGCCTGCGCAACTCGCTACGCTCAAACAGACTTCAACTCTGCTCCCTTGTTCATTTGCGCTACTCGGCGAAGATAATGGGATTGAAAAGCACAATCTTGGCTATCAAGTTTGTGAAACGCTCTTGCCCCGAAGTTAGCTAGAAAATGCCATTGCATGTTAAAGCTTTTACCTACTTATCTTTATTTAATTTAATTAGCTTATCAAGTGTATAAACACTGCCATTTAAACGTGTAAATGAATGCCTGCCTCTATAAAACCTTGCACTCTACAATGTTGGATTTATCATTACTGTAGTTGTTGTTGGTGGTGGCTAATGTATAAGTATAAAGTCAAAACTAACTTGTTTATTTTTTAGAGTGAAATCATGAGAATTATTTCAATGCTTTTTGTTGCCTTGCTTGGCGGCTGTGGGATGCCACCAGAAACCGCAGAAGAATTTAGAAATTCTAAATATCCGCCGCTGACATTTAAAGTTAATTTAAGCGTTACTGAAGTTTTTCAATTACTAATTGATGAATATGCACAATGCTACCAGGTTAACCATTCGACGTTACTCCCTATTGGCGATGCTTTTATTAGCTCTGATGAGTCTAAAACAGTTGAAGTCAGTCAGTTATCTGACCACCATTATCAAATTGCAGTAAGGAGAGAGGTTAACCTAAATAGTTGGTACGAAAGGATGATTGAGTTGCAAGGGAACAATGAGGTGCAAACGGAAATTACCGTTTACCAACTACCAGTTTACAACTCGAAAGATAAGACAACAATAGAACTATTCCTGTCAGGAGATAAAGTCTCAATTTGTGAGAATTAAATACAATTAAGTAAACATCATCACCAGCAAAAATGTCGATGATGATGTTTATCTGAAGCACGGTTTTTGGCTCAAAAGTTAGTCATCATTCTTCGTTTGACCCTTTTATGTCCAGCTCCGTGCTGATGGGCAGAACACCGTAACGCAGATCTGTCCAATAGTTTGTTTGAAGATAATCTACTGTTATAACCGCCCTCCCCGATACAAAAAAGCCTAGCATTGCTAGGCTTTTTATCTCTCAGCTGTATTCGTCACTAAGCAGGCACTGCTTCCGCTGGGCGAACACCTAAAGTGTGGCAAATAGCGTAAGATAACTCCGAGCGGTTAAGTGTATAAAAGTGAAAGTCTTTCACTCCTTCGCGCGATAATACTTTAACCATTTCAATGGCCACACTGGCGCCTACTAGGTTTCGAGTAGTTTGGTCATGCTCTAAGCCAGCAAACTGATTGTGTAACCATTTTGGCACTTTTACATTGGCAAAAGAGGCGAACTTTTTCAGGGTATTGTAGTTAGATACTGGCAAAATACCGGGTACGATTTCCCCTTCAATGCCAATGGCTGCACAGCGGTCACGAAAGCGCAGGTAGCTTTCTACATCAAAAAAGAACTGGGTAATGGCGCGGTTGGCACCGGCATCCATTTTACGCTTTAAGGCCAACAAATCGGCTTGGGCACTTTTTGCTTCTGGGTGAATCTCTGGATAAGCCGCTACCGAGATATCAAAATCAGCTTCTTCTTTTAACAAAGCAACCAAATCGCTGGCGTACATTTGCGGCTTGGCGGAACCTTCTGGTAAATCACCTCGTAGTGCCACAATGTCTTTAATTCCGCTGTTCCAGTAATCGCGAGCAATTTGGCGCAACTCATCGGGCGTTGAGTCGATGCAGGTTAAATGCGGTGCAGCCGCTAAGCCTGTGCGGTCTTTAATTGCTTTAATCACCTTGTGAGTGCGATCTCGAGTACCGGAGTTTGCGCCATAGGTTACTGATACAAACTTAGGCTTTAAGGTTTGCAAACGCTCGATAGACGACCACAAAGTTTGCTCCATGGTCTCGGTGGTTGGCGGGAAGAACTCAAAGGACACGTTAATATCGCGGTTAAGCTCACTTAAGCTTTGATTGAGTGTTTCGATTTGTTGCGCGTTGTGAAATCCCATTGACCTTCTCCGTTAAAGACACTTAGACGTCTATACTGCTAGATACTAAAGAGAAGATTATTTAAGTCAACGCTATTCATCTTAAACATAGCTTTAGATGAATTATTTTCAACATGGGGGTTTTAGCCGCTAACTGCTGGTTAAATATGCATTAAGACGAATAGTTAGCTAACAGAATTAGCTCCGCTACTCGAAAGGAGTGTATTGAATAAGATTAATCCACCACTCTTTAGTGCCAGAGGGCGTTTTTACAAACACATCATCGTCTACTTGCTTACCGATAAGCGCTCGTGCCATGGGAGAGTCGATAGTTATGTAACCCAGCTTTGGGTCTATTTCATCGGTGCCAACAATGCGGTAGCGCACGATATCGCCTTCATCATTTTCCAGCTCGACCCATGCGCCAAAAAATACTTTGCCGTTTTGTTGGGGGTGATGGTCAACAATTTCTAGGGCATCTAAACGCTTGGTTAAGAACCTTAGTCGAGAATCGATGCGGCGAAGCTCTCGCTTACCTTCTTTGTATTCCGCATTTTCTGAGCGATCACCCAGTGCTGCGGCTTCGGATACTGCTTGAGTTACTTGAGGGCGTTTAACCTTCCACAAGTACTTTAATTCTTCATCGAGCTTATGCCAGCCAGGGCGAGTGATTAAATTGGTTTTCATAGCTACGTAGTTAAGTCTGCCTAAGCCGATTATAAACGACTTAGGCAGCAAACTCGCAAGCTTTAACTAGAGGATATGTGCTTGGGTGGTTTCTCGTTTCACCAATTCAACTGGAGGAATACGGAAGTTATTGCTAGCACCACCATTTAGCATGTCTAAAATGGTTAAGGCGGCAGCATAACCGGTATCAAATATGGGTTGGCGCACTGTAGTTAGCGGCGGAATGAAAAACGCCGAGCCAGGCACATCATCAAATCCAATCACCGAAACCCGCTCTGGCACTGGTCGCTTTGCTTTGTATAAAGCCAACATTGCGCCATGTGCGGTTAAATCATTAGAAGCAAAAATAGCACTAAACTGACGCTTGTTGGTTAACAAACGCTGCACCGCATCAAAACCGCCTTGCTCGGTAAAGTCGCCCTGCTCAACCAGCTGCAGCTTCACAGGCAAACCTGCATGCTCCATAGCCTGGCAATAACCTTCATAACGTTGCTGAGCGTCGGGATGCCCCTCGGCCCCTTTAATATGAACAATCTCGCGGTGGCCCAATTGAATAAGATGATTGGTGGCCATGTAAGCGCCCACTGAATTTTCAATCTTTATCGAACGTAAGCGGGCTGCTTCTAACTCACGGCCTAAAGCAACGATGGGTCTTTTCTTTGAAAACTCGACTACCTGTTCGTCACTCAACCCGCCAGTTACGATGATAATTCCATCCACCGAGCGCGATAGCAGCAGCTGCATCGACTCCATTTCTTCTTCGCTATTCCAGTGGCCCGTTACAATAATATGTGAGTAACCTTGAGCCAGCAGAACTTCTTCAATTCCATTTAAAATAGATGAATAGAACGGGCTATCTGGGTCTTGCACCAATACACCAATTGTCATGGTGCGGCTGCTAGCACTGGCTCCGGTTTGCTGGCCAGGTTTATAGCCAAGCTCAATCATTGCAGCTTGAATTTGCTTACGTTTTGCATCAGACACATAAGTGGTTTGATTCATAAACCGAGATACAGTGCTAGGTGAAACCCCAGCCAACGCAGCGACATCATAAACAGTTGAGCGTTGCTCTAACTTATTTTTATCTTTCACATTGATTCTCTGACAACTAACACTAGTTCGCATTATATCTCTCCCGGTGTTGCTAAATAGTGATAGCGACCTAGAAAGATATAACTCCCTGTCTCACTATAACCGTCTACTTAGCCAAGAACTTGTTTTCAATGATATTGAGCGTTAGAACGCCGTGACAGATCACATAATCTGCTGGTGCTTACACCCAAGTATCAGTAATTACTTAATTTTTGAAGCAATAAAGGCCGACATAATGTCGGCCTAAAATACTAAATTGTTATGGATTTACTTACTTGAGACGGTGTTCATCCAACACTGTAGTCACCCATACCAAAGGTGCATTCCAGTTGATGGTAATTTCGTTCAAGGTCCAAGCACCAATTTCATCGGCAAAACAAGTTTGGCCAACACAGCCGCCCTTCATACCTGCCGCAACTGGGTCGCTAAAGCTGATTGAATTTGGTCCACCCGATAATGCACCTGGTGCCGGTTTTGGTGAATTAGCATCAGCTTGATGCGCCCAAAAACGGTGGTGCGGATTCTTAAGCGGGTTGCTGCCGTAACCAGTGATGTATGACTGATCAAGCGGGTTACGCCCTAAGATGTAATCCATGGCATGTATCAAAGCTTGCATGTACTTACTATCGCCACTGTAATCACTTGCATAGGTAAGGAAAATACCGCGATTCACTAAGTTTGAGTTAGACCCCCAAGGATACTGCTCTGCGCTGTATGGAATGTGGTAGCCCTCTTTTGTCATTAATGAGCTGTATGCATCGGCCGTAGCAACAATCTTAGCGCGCGCTTTATCACGAGTTGCTTGATCTAACTTGCTAGGAACAAGAGCTAGGCTCAAGGTGCCTGCTGAACTTAAATCTTGCCAGAATAAGTCACCTTTAGCTGTTTCATCACCTACTGGTGCCGCTAAGAATGCAGGAGATGCTTTAGCTGCTTCTAAGTACTTCGATTCACCTGTCGTAATAAATAGCTCTGCCGCTGCCCAATAAAACTCATCAGCTAGTTCTAGATCCCCATAAGGGCCAGAGCCAGTGAAGTTATCGTAAGCGTATACTTCTGGGTGTTTATTGGCAGCTTGCCAAGCACGGTTTGCCGCAGTTAAACACTGAGCAGAGAAATCTGCATCAATATCTTTCCAAATACGCGCACATTGTGCAGCTGTTGCCGCTAAGTTTAAGGTTGCGGCAGTACTAGATTGGCCAACATGACGCTTTTGAGTATCTTTATGCGGCGGTAATGGCATACCGGTCCACTTTTCATCGGCTACCTTGTGGAACGCCATACCAGAGGCGTCAATTTCGGTTAGCTTAAGGGAACGAATGTTTTCTTGTTGGTTACCCACAGGCACCGATACTTTGCTGCCTTCTGGGATTTGCATGGCTAGCATGAATTCCATGTTCCAGCGCGCTTCATCCAATAAATCGTTAACACCATTACCCGCTTCTGGCATCGGTTGCTTGCCATCGGCAAACGGCTCGCTAGCGCCTTCAATAAACTGTGAGCGCTCGTAAAGGTTCATTAAGGTCCAAGTACTAATGCCGCCGTTTACCACATACTTACCGTGGTCGCCCGCGTCATACCAACCGCCGGTGAGGTCCATGTCAAAATCACAACCTGGCCACTTGTTGCCTTTGTCGTCGGTTTTGTTAAAGCAGCTCACTACATCTGGCACATGCCCTGCTGGGCGCGCCAAGTTTGGACGTTGTACAAACTCTGGCTTAATCTCGATACCGCTTCGGTTCTGGTAGAAATAAGCTAAGGCATCATGTTTCAGCTCACTGTAAATATCGTCGGCGATTTTGAAAGGATGGCTAGTTTGGCCATCTACATCTAGCACCAAGTTTTCATGCTTGGTGGTTAAAGCAGAAAAATCAGCTTGATGCACTGTTTCGCCAGATGCAGCATTCACCCCAAATATTTTGGTTTTACCAGTAAGCAGGTGATTGCCTTCGGCATCTTTCACTCGCCAAACGCGAGGCTGTTGTTCTTCGCTGCGAATCACCGCAATTTTTTCTGATTTAGGATAGAAGCCAATCTGATTTAAACGAATATTAGGAATTTTGTTTACGATTACGAACGATTTACCTTTCACCGATATGTCGCTAAAACACAGTACCGCTTCTTTTTGGGCTCCTAGCTGGAACTGAAACTCGGTTTTAGCATCACTCTTTTGATCTTGAGTGAACTTGAAGCTAAAGGCTTTTGGCTCGGTGCCAATCTCTAATACTTGATTAAAGTATTGCGTATAAGGCGCACCATTATGCTGGATAAGTGCAGTAAAGGCCGTGTCTTTGTTGGCGCGCGCCACAAAGTCGATGGCATAGTCTTGGCCTTCTTCTAAACCAAATCCGCGCTGGCCTAAAATTACATCCCATGGGTTAGAGCCGGCACGTTTAATGTCCATGCAGGCTTCGCCGTCTTTTGCTACTAACTCGGCACCGCTAGACCACCAGCCGGTGGTTCCATTGCTAAAATCAGTATTACTAAGCATTTCATCGCTAGCCGCTAGTGCTGGGGCACTGATTAAACTTGCCAATACAATGCTTTGGCTAATACGGCTTAAACTAAAATTGATAAGAGTCTTGTCGCTCGCGCTCATTTCGCTCTCCTTGAACTGAGGCATTAAAATCTAACTTCACTCTAATTCAGCAAGTCGGTTTTGTTGATGGGCTTAGCTCACATAACTATGACCAAGGGCCTGCAACAAAACGTATCTATGAAGTGCTTATGAAAAATTTGTCACGCTGTGAAATAGTTTTCACGCTATTAAGATTCCACATATTAACTTTTCTGCTTGATGCCAGTTAATAAGCGAATAAGATAGAGGGCACTTTCTTTTGCTGCAGCAAGCAGCGCCTCTAAAATTACATAAGCCCATGCAAAATTTAGAACAACAAATTGCTTCAGATATCAACGCACAAGCTCAACAAGTGAGTGCCGCCATTAAGCTTCTTGATGAAGGTTCAACGGTTCCTTTTATTGCCCGCTACCGTAAAGAAGTTACCGGCGGATTAGATGACGGGCAATTACGCTTGTTAGAGCAACGCTTAATTTATTTGCGTGAGATGCAGCAACGCCGTATTGCAATACTCAAATCCATTGCCGAACAAGACAAACTTACACCGCAATTAGAACAAGCCATTAATGCAGCAAGCAGTAAAACAGAACTAGAGGATCTCTATCTTCCTTACAAACCCAAACGGCGCACTAAAGGGCAAATTGCCATTGAAGCTGGCATAGAGCCTTTAGCAGAGCTTTTGCTAAGCCAGCCAGATACCAGCCCAGAAAGCCTAGCCGAAGATTTTATTAATAGCGAAGCAGGTTTTACCGACAGCAAAGCGGTATTAGATGGTGCTAAGTTCATACTAATGGAGCGCTTTGCCGTGCAAGCCCCGCTGCTCGCTAAGCTTCGTTTATTCTTACAACAAAATGCCTCGGTAAAGGCAGAGATTATCGATGGTCAGCAACAAAATGGTCAGAAATTCCAAGACTATTTTGACTACCACGAAGCCATAGGAAAAATACCTTCTCACCGCGCTTTAGCCATATTGCGAGGGCGCAATGAAGGCATACTTAACCTAAGTGTAGAAGTTGAGCAAGAGGACGGGCTAAACCACCCTGCCGAGCAAATGATCCGCGACTATTTTGCTTTAGCCCCTAAAGGGCATGCTAGCGACCGTTGGATAGCGACCGTGGTGCAATGGACCTGGCGAGTAAAATTAAAACTACAACTAGAAACAGAATTGCTCAATCAGCTACGTGAACATGGCGAAGACGAAGCAATTAGTGTGTTTTCGCGTAACTTAAATGATCTATTGATGGCGGCCCCTGCAGGGCCTAAAGCCACCTTAGGTCTAGATCCAGGTTTGCGCACCGGGGTCAAAGTAGCGGTGGTTGACGCTACCGGTAAACTGGTTGCCTACGACACCATTTACCCTCACGCGCCACGAAATCAATGGCAAGACTCGCTTAAAACATTAGCGAGTTTAGTGACTAAGCACCAAGTTAAGTTGATTAGTGTAGGTAACGGCACCGCCTCACGTGAAACCGATAAACTGGCCGCTGATCTCATTGGCATGTTGCCACCGCAAGGTTTGCAAAAAGTAATGGTGAGTGAAGCTGGTGCCTCGGTGTATTCTGCCTCTGAGTTAGCAGCGCAAGAATTTCCAGAGTTGGATGTGTCGATTCGCGGTGCAGTGTCGATTGCTCGCCGGCTGCAAGATCCCTTAGCCGAGTTAGTGAAAATTGAGCCCAAAGCGATTGGTGTTGGCCAATACCAACACGATGTGAGCCAAAGCAAACTATCACAACAATTAGACAGCGTAGTGGAAGACTGTGTAAATGCCGTAGGTGTAGATGTAAATATGGCTTCGGCACCACTGCTAAGTTTTGTGGCCGGTTTAAACACCGCCATAGCGCAAAACATTGTGGCCTACCGCGACGAGCACGGTGCGTTTAAGTCACGCGCAGCCATCAAAAAAGTGGCTCGCTTGGGGCCTAAAGCCTTTGAACAAGCCGCGGGCTTTTTACGGATTAACCAAGCGAAAAATGCTTTAGATAGTTCGGCGGTTCACCCCGAGGCTTATCCCGTAGTACAGGCCATTGCTGAGCATAGCCAGTGTGAAGTTAGCCAGTTGATTGCCAACGGTGAGCGCTTAAGCAAACTCGATCCGAAACAATTTACTAGTGACAAATTTGGTCTACCCACTGTAACCGACATTATTGATGAGCTTAAAAAACCTGGTCGCGATCCTCGCCCAGAGTTTGCAACCGCCACCTTTAAAGAGGGTGTAAACACCATTAGCGATCTAAAGCCAGCCATGCTGTTAGAGGGCGTTGTGACCAACGTAACTAACTTTGGTGCTTTTGTTGATGTTGGCGTGCATCAAGACGGTTTGGTACATATCTCCTGCTTAGCCAATCACTTTGTAAAAGATCCTCATCAAGTGGTTAAAGCCGGCGATATTGTTAAGGTAAAAGTGTTGGAAGTAGAAGTGCAACGTAAACGCATTGCCCTTAGCATGCGCTTAGATGAAGACGTCCGCTCTACTCCACCTACAAACAAAACAAAACCAACGCACAATAAGCCTCATTCGGCCAAAAAGCCGCAAGCTAGTGCGCCGATTAATAGCGCCTTTGCAGATGCTTTTGCTAAAGCGAAGAAATAAATGTAAGCAGAGAAATAGATTAAGCTTGTAAGCTTAGTTGAGATTGTGGCCTAAAGGCCGCAGTGCTGCTATAGCGCTGTTCGATGGTTTGATTACGCTGCGCCATTTGCTGTGCGATATCGGGGTAGCGTTGCTGCAAAGCTTGAGCATTTTGCTGCTCTCGCGCTTGCTGAGTAGGTTCAAACTCGGCACCTTCGGCAGCAATGGTGCCAAAGGCTGAAGGTTGTTCGTCTGATGCCAGCAAACCAGGCGGTTGCGCATGATTAAGTTCGCGTTGTGCTTCGGCTGCTTTTTGTTGAGCCTGAGCGGCCACTTGCCGATCTTGCGAGGAAGGCTCTGCGGGTGCTAGTGCCGCCCGTTGTACCTGCTCCATTTTAGCAATGGTAGCTTGTGGGTCGTCGGGGATTTCACTCACATCGATAGACACTTCACCGCCTACCGCATATTGCTTTCCATCTGGGCCACGTTCAAACTCAAAAGAGGCGGCACTGGCGTATTGCCCTCCTACCGCTTGGTGTTGCGCTTCGTGGGTGCGAACTTCTTGATCGCGCGCACTTAGCTCATCAACTTTCTTCTGTTCGCTTTCACTAAGCTCGTTTTGGCCCTTTTGTCTGGCACTGGGTTGATCAGAACCGGACTGGTCTTGGCTGCCTTTTTGCTCGTCTTGTTTACCCTGCTGCTCGCCTTGTTGCTCGCGACCTTGCTGCGCTTCACGCTCGTTTATTTTAGCTTGCTGCTGTTCTTGAACTTGAGGGTATTGAGCCGTACTTTGCGGCTTGCTGCGATCTTTCTCAGCGCCTACCTCGGGCTCTTTAGCAAAACTAGCGACTTCTTTGGGTTGAGCTATCACCTGACGCAACTGATTGTCGCGACGGGCTGAATCCGTAGGCGGAGTTAAGGTATTGGGGAAAACATTAGGCAAGCTAACATTGATATTCATACTAGGCCTCTACATCCAGTAAAGTGCCTAACATTTTTGATTCGGTTTGTATCACCTTTGCGCCAGCTTTAGCATAAAGCTCAGCTTGGCTAAGGCTCACCATGGCATCAACCACTTCGTTTTGCTGTGGTTCACGTTTTGCCGCTACTTCAGCAAGGGTTTGAGCACTTTCACTAACCTGCTGATTTGCATTAGCAATAATTTGAAAACCGCTACTTGCTGCGCCAATTTGCATATGCCCTCCGCTTAGTTAGTTGCCGCCTCGATCATAGTTAGCCTTAATTCTAGCAAATCGCTCACTTTTACACCACTATGCTGCGCGCAAAGCTGAGTACTTTTTCGGCAAATAGCTGTTTCTCAGAGATGAATGGTGCATGCGAAGAACTAGCAAACAGGTATTGAGTAGCCTCAGGATGAAGCTCGGCATGTTGCTGCATAGCGGCCTTTGGCACCAGCGCATCACTACGACCATATAGCTGTAACCAAGGCATTGAGATCTGCGCCAATTCATCACGTAAATCTTGGCTTTGCAATAGCGCTAAGCCCTGTTCTAAGGCGCTAAGCAGGGGTAATGGTCGGCTTGCTAGTAGCTCTCGCAGCTGCTTGATATCTTGCTTAGCTTGATCGCTTCCCATGGCTTGAATGGCCAAAAATTGCTGTAAGGTTTTCTTAAAATCTTGCTGCAAACCACTGGCAAAACCATCGAGCACTTTTTCCTGAATTCCCGGCCACTCCGATTTAGCGATAAAGTGAGCCGAGCTGGCCACTGTAATTAGGCCCGCAACCTGTTGCGGCTGGTGAATAGCTGCATACTTTGCCACTAAACCACCTAAAGACCAGCCTAGCCAAATGGCCCGCTCCGGCACCTGCGCACTGATAGCTTGCACCATGCCATCTAAACTAAGCGGCTCAATAGCAGGAGAGTGACCAAAACCGGGTAAGTCCACCAGATATACACTGAAATGCTCGGCTAATAGCTCGGTAACAGGCTGCCATACAGCGCCGTTTAAACCCCAACCATGAATAAGAATGAGCGCAGGGCCTGAGCCATGACGTTCAAAATGCAATTTGCTCATCTACACTTAACTACTCATCAAAAAGGATGCTCATGTTAACTAGATTTCACGCGGCTTTAAACTCCCACTTAGTTTTGTCTAAACACTGTGATTTTTGTTTTCAAAGTAAAAGGCTCAATCAGGTTTGTTGCGACAGCTGCAGCGCCTTGCTGTTAACGCCAAACCAACATCGTTGTGAGACGTGTTATTTGCCCTTGGCAGAGCCAGGAATATGCGGCGAGTGCCAGGGCAACATTCCTTTTTACGATCAAGTAATCTGTTTAAGTGACTACCAATGGCCAATAGAGCCGGTGATTAAAGCCTACAAATACGCCAAACAGCAACACTTGGCGAAGCCCTTAGGTCAACTTATTTGGCAGCATATTCAACTCACTCAAGCAACGCTGCCAGATGTTTTTTGTCCGGTACCTTTGCATTGGTTTAAGCAATGGCAACGCGGTTTTAATCAAAGTGAGGTTTTATGCAAGCAATTGGCAAAACACGCAGCTAAGCCAATGCAAAATCCGTTTACGCGCAAACATTATGGTTCAAGCCAAGCAGGGCTTACTCGCCGCCAGCGACAAAAAGCCTTGGCGGCCAGCTTTAGTTGCCAAGATACGTTTAACTATAAACACTGGGTAATAGCTGATGATGTTGTAACTACCGGCAGCACCGCTAACGTGCTAGCTAGGCAGCTTAAAGGTGCCGGCGCAGAACGAGTCGACATCTGGGCTATTGCACGCACCCCAAAACCTTCTCAACGAAGATAAGCACTCGCAACACTAGCAGCGCTGTTTAAAAAGCCGTACAATAAACCTTAGTATTTTAGTCAGGTATCGAGGAAGCAGATGGTATCGATCTCAGAAACAGCTCAACAGCATTTTGTTAAGTTGCTAGAACAACAGCCTGAAGGCACCCATATTCGTGTATTTGTGGTTAATCCTGGTACACCAAGCGCAGAGTGTGGCGTATCGTATTGCCCACCAGAGTCGGTTGAAGAAGATGATACCGCGCTACAATTCGACGGCTTTAAAGCCATGGTTGATACCGCTAGCGCGCCGTTTTTAGAAGAAGCCGAAATCGACTTTGTGACCGACAAAGTGGGTTCACAACTTACTCTTAAAGCACCAAATGCCAAGATGCGCAAAGTAGATGATGACGCTCCACTCATTGAGCGTGTTGAATACACCATTGAAACTCAGGTTAACCCTAACTTGGCTTCACACGGTGGTAAAGTTAGCGTAATGGAGCTAACCGAAGAAGGCGTGGTAGTGCTGCAGTTTGGCGGTGGTTGTAATGGTTGTAGCATGGTAGATGTTACGCTAAAAGAAGGCATTGAAAAGCAGTTGCTTGAAGCCTTCCCAGGTGAGCTAACCGGTGTTAAAGATGTTACCGAGCACCAAGCCGGTGAGCACTCTTACTACTAGGCTCAGCGAACTACAAATATAAAAAAGCCTATCATTTGATAGGCTTTTTTGTTGCTAGCTTGTGGCGCTTGTCACTACTCTTCGCGCTGGTCGCGCGCAAGTAAATCAATAGCAGCTTGTTTAGCTTGCTTCCCTTTGTAGAGCACTTGATAAACCTGCTCCACAATTGGCATTTCAACTCCAACTCTTTCAGCTAACAAATAGACTTCTTTAGTATTGCGGTAACCTTCTACCACTTGGCCAATTTCACGTTCGGCTTCCTCTAAGGATTTTCCGGCGCCTAGTGCCAAGCCAAAACGGCGATTACGGCTTTGATTATCAGTACAGGTAAGCACTAAATCGCCCAAGCCAGCCATGCCTTTAAAGGTTTCAGGATCAGCACCTAAGGCCTTACCCAAACGCGCCATTTCGCGCAAACCGCGGGTAATTAAGGCAGTACGTGCATTTGCACCAAAACCTAAACCGTCGGCTAAACCAGCACCAATCGCAATAACGTTTTTAACTGCGCCCCCTAGCTGTACGCCAATAATATCGTTATTTGTGTACACCCTAAAGCTTCGCTCACAGTGCATAACCTTCGCCAAATAGCGCACAAACTCAGCATCTGAAGATGACGCAGAAATGGCGGTAGGTAAACCTGCTGCTAGTTCTTTAGCAAAAGTAGGCCCAGAGATCACCGCTAGCGACACCTGTTCACCTAAGGCATCAACCGCAACCTCAGACAACAAATGTCCGGTATTCGCTTCTAAACCTTTGGTTGCCCAAGCTACTCGTGATTGTTCATTTAGCATCGGCTTTATCTGACGCATTACATCAGCGAAAGCAAAGCTAGGCACTACCACTAGCAAGTTGTCACTTTGCGCAACCGCGGTGGCTAAATCAGCTTCTAGTTCTAGGCTTTCGGGGAAAGCAACTCCAGGCAAGAAGTCTTGGTTTTCACGTGCTGCATCAAGTGCAGCCACGTGCTCAGGCTCATGACCCCATAACACGGTACGTTGTCCATTTCGAGCAATCGCAATTGCCAACGCGGTACCGTATGAGCCTGCGCCCAATACGGTCATAGTAGCCTTTGAGTTAACCATTAAGCGTCAGCTTTAGCCGCTTGCTGTTGTTCTGCTTGCTGTTGAACATAGTTAGCAAACAAAGCATCAAAGTTAACTGGCGCTAAGTTAATTTGTGGGAAAGAACCACGGTTAACTAGGTTAGATACCGCTTCACGTGCGTAAGGGAAAAGAATGTTAGGGCAGTAAGCGTTAATTGCGTGAGCAAGTTGAGGCTCTGGCATGTTACCTAGAGTGAAGATACCACCTTGGTGAACTTCACATAAGAATGCAGTTTGCTCGCCAACTTTAGCAGTAACAGTAAGTGTTAATACTACTTCAAATACGTTGTCAGCTAGTTTGTTGCTAGTAGTGTCTAGGTCAACCTTAACTTCTGGTTTCCACTCTTGTTGAAAGATTTGTGGAGAGTTAGGCGTTTCAAAAGAAATATCTTTTGTGTAAATACGTTGAATTGCAAATTCTACTTGTGGTGCTTCAGTGGTTGCTGCTTCAGCCATGATAATTACCTTTAATACATTTATTTAAAATTGCTTAATCGCTAGAGCGCTAGCCATTAAAACTCGATCTTACTTCTTAGTGATCGGTAGGTTTGCTGATTTCCAATCGGTCATGCCGCCGCGTAAGTTATACACTTTCTCAAAACCGCCTTTAACCAGAGCGTTAGCCGCTGAGCCTGAACGCATCCCTGTTTCACATACAACGATAATGGGGTTGCCCTTTAAATTTTCAATAGGCTTAAAGTTATTAGCCTGTATTTGGGTTAAAGGAATGTGACGTGCGCCCGCAATATACCCTTTTTTGTACTCGTCGTTAGTACGAACATCCACCACTACTGCATCTTCTTTATTAATGAGCAATGTAGCTTCGTGATTGCCAACCGAGGTAACCTTCGACAGCATTGGTTGAATAAAAGTGTAGATAACGGCACCGAACAAACCTACCCAAGCGAATGAAATGATAGGGTTATTTCCGACAAATTCGACAACTTGCTGCATAGTGTGACAATTCCAGTTAAGCAAATAGTTAGTGATATTGGGGCGAGAGTATACACCTGAGCGAGAAGAATAGCAGCTCTCAAGCGCGCCAAAGCTCGCAAATTGACCTAAGATTCATACACCAGAACAAATCTGAGCAAAAACAACTAATCTCGGTTGATTTGCGCTCAATCAGGTGACTCAGACAAAAAATGTAGTAATATTTCACTAATTCGTTTTTCACTTAAACATTTACCGATTGAGGAAATTGCAATGTCTGCAAGCAAAAAGCCTTTAGCACTAGTTATTATGGACGGCTGGGGCTACCGCCAAGACAGCGCCAATAACGCTGTAGCAAACGCCAACACTCCAGTATTAGACAACCTTTGGGAAACTGCTGCTAGCACCCTTATCTCGGGTTCAGGCCTAGATGTAGGTTTACCAGATGGACAAATGGGCAACTCAGAAGTTGGTCACACTAACATCGGTGCTGGTCGCGTTGTATACCAAGAACTTACCCGTGTTGGTAAGTCAATTACAGACGGTGACTTTTTCACTAACGAAGTATTAGTAGGTGCGGTAGATAAAGCCGTAGCTGCCGGTAAAGCCGTTCACATCATGGGTCTACTTTCTCCAGGCGGTGTTCACAGCCACGAAGATCACATGCTAGCTGCGATTGATTTAGCCGCTAAGCAAGGCGCAAAAGAAATTTACTTACACGCTTTCTTAGACGGACGTGACACTCCACCACGCAGCGCGCAAGGCTCAATTGAAAAGTTTGACGCAAAATTTGCTGAAATTGGTTCAGGTCGAATTGCTTCTTTAGTAGGCCGTTACTACGCAATGGACCGCGATAACCGTTGGGAACGTGTAGAAGAAGCTTATCAATTACTTACTGAAGGCAAAACTGAATACAGCTACGCTAACGCCACTGAAGCGCTAGCAGCTGCTTACGCGCGTGACGAAAACGATGAGTTTGTTAAAGCCTCAGTAGTAGGCGAAAGCGCTGCCAGCATTAATGATGGCGATGCAGTATTGTTCATGAACTTCCGTGCTGACCGTGCCCGTGAAATTTCACGTTGTTTTGTTGAGCAAGACTTCACTGGATTTGAGCGCGCTAAAGTGCCTGCATGTGCCTTTGTTACACTAACCCAATATGCAGCGGACATTAAAGCTCCTTGTGCTTATGGCCCTACAGACTTAGTGAACACACTAGGTGAGTGGCTTGAGAAGAACAACAAAACGCAACTACGTATTTCTGAGACAGAAAAATACGCCCACGTAACTTTCTTCTTCAATGGCGGTAAAGAAGACGCTTTTGTTGGTGAAGACCGCGAGCTTATCCCTTCTCCAAAAGTAGCCACTTACGACCTACAACCAGAAATGAACTCGGAAATGCTAACCGACAAGTTTGTAGCAGCGATTGAAAGCGGCAAGTACGACGTAATCATTTGTAACTACCCGAATGGCGATATGGTTGGCCACACTGGCGTATACGATGCTGCAGTTAAAGCCTGTGAAGCAGTAGATAAGAGCATTGGCCGTTTGGTTGAAGCACTTGATAAAGTTGGCGGCGAATGTTTAATCACAGCCGACCACGGTAACGCCGAGCAAATGGTTGACCCAGAAACGGGTGGCATCCACACAGCTCATACCAACTTGCCTGTGCCTTTCATCTACTATGGTCGTGAAGCAAGCCCCGTTGAAGGCGGTCGTTTAAGTGATATTGCACCAACAATGCTAAGCTTGATGGGCATGGAAACTCCAGCAGAAATGACTGGCAAGGTATTGATGAATTTGAAATAATGGCTTGATGAAAGAGCCTATTTCAGCTTCGAAACAAGGCGCTAGCAAGCGCCTTATTCGCCTGTTTAACGCCAGCCTTATTGCTGGCGTTTTGCTATTGCTCTGCCCGCCACTGCATGCCAACGAACAACAACAGTTGCTCGATGTTCAACAACAGCTTAAGCAACAACAACAGCAACTTAAAAAGCGCAAAAATGATGTAAGCAAAGCGCAAGAACAGTTAAGACAATATGAGTTGGCGCTCGCGGACTCCAGCCAACAACTACGCAAACTTAACAATCAGCTTTCCCACTCAAAAATCGAACAGCAAGATATTCAGCAGCAAGAAAAAGCTCTAGAAGAAAAGCTAACTCAACAGCAACAAGCACTTAAAGCACAAATCAACAGCGCTTATCGCTTAGGTAATAGCGATTACATGAAAATGCTGCTGAACCAGCAAAATGCCGCAGATTTAGAGCGGATGTTAAGCTATTACCAATATTTGGCCAAAGCCCGCAGCAAGGCCTTAGAGCAAGTCAGCTTCCAGCAACTAGAGTTAAGCAAAGTTCAGAGCCAACTGGCCGAGGTGCAAAAGCAACTAGAAGGCTTGGTCGCTCAGCAAAAACAAAAGCTGGACCAGCTGCAGTCTCAACAAAATCAACGTAAGCAACAACTCGCTAAACTTAATAAGCTGCAAAATACTGAGCAAAGTCGTTTAGAGCAGCTACAAATTAATGAACAACACTTACAGCAAGTGATTAGTGACCAAATAGAACAGCAACAACAACTTGCCCTTAAACAAAACTTAGATAAAACGCCTCTTACTGGCCTCGCCAAAGCAAAAGGCAAACTGCCTTGGCCGCTCAAAGGCAGAGTTCTACACAGTTATAACAGTAAAAATCAGGGGCAAACACGCTGGCAAGGCATAGTGATTGACTCCCACCCTGGTACTAACGTAAAAGCAGTGGCCTCTGGCAATGTAGTATTTGCTGATTGGTTGCGAGGTTATGGGCTGGTAGTCGCCATCGACCATGGCGAGCAATACCTTAGCTTTTACGGCTATAACCAAAGCTTAAATGCAGAAATTGGTGAGCGAGTAAGTGCTGGTCAAACCGTGGCTTACGCCGGCAATACTGGCGGCCAAACGACCAACGCCTTATTCTTCCAGATTCGCCATAAAGGGCAGACCCAAGACCCACGTAAATGGTTAAAATAATTCTACTTTGCCTAGGTATGCTGGCGACAAGCTCGGCTATGGCTGCGCAGTTAAGTATCATCATTGATGATGTCGGTAATAGTGCTCGCGACTTTGCGCTATTAGATCTGCACCCCAATATTACCTTATCGGTCCTTCCATCAAGTCCTTATGCCAAAGACATTGCCGAACAAGCTCAGCAACAGCAACGCGAAATAATGTTGCACCTGCCGATGCAAGGCAGTGGCACCATTGCTTTAGGGCCATATGGCTTACCAGACAACTTAGAAGAAGCGGCCTTTAAGCAACGTGTAGAAGCAGCTATTAATGACTTTCCAGAAGCCACTGGCTTAAACAACCACATGGGTAGCCAACTCACCCAACTCCCCACAGAAATGCATTGGTTGATGCAAGTACTGGCTAAACAGCAGCTATTTTTTGTGGATAGCCGCACCCACCTAGCCAGCATTGCCCAGCAAACAGCCAGGGTGTATCAAGTACCCAGTTTAAAGCGCCATGTATTTCTTGACCACCAAGACAATCCCGTGGCCATTGAACGCCAATGGCAAAAGGCCCTAAGCCTTGCTCGAAAATATGGTCATGCAGTGCTAATCGCTCACCCCAGACCACACTCGGTGGATTTACTTAATCGGCTAAGTTTGCCGGAAGATGTGCAACTGGTTGGGGTAGCCCAACGCCTAGCTTTATTAGCACCAGAGCTCGAGAGCGAACCTAGCATTCGTTTAGTGGGTTCAGAAGAGCCCATTGTGCAGCCTGTGCACAACAAACAGCTCTAGGCAGTTGCATTAAAGCAAGCAGTACAAAGCCTTAATACCAAGCAATATTATTACGCGGTTTGCTTTTCTAAATAGATGAGATTGTCCATAGCTTGTTGCTGGGTAGTTCCACACAGCCACTCTGCAGCTTTAAAATCGCTGCAAATCTTAGGTCGCTCAGCTTTACCAAAGATAGCGCATAAATTATCAGCATTTAAATGAACACATCGCTCACCCGCTACTTTATTTAATGAGCTAATTGATGGCGCAATGCAACAAGCACCGCAGCCTAAACGACACTGCATAACAGGCTCTCCAAAAAAGGGCGGCTAGTGTAGCAAAACACGCCAACATAAATCGACGTTTATTTGAACAAAAAAGCAGCCCTAGAGGGCTGCTTTTATTACGCTTTGCGGCTTACTAGTGTAAGCGGCGTAAGCTTAATCGACCGGTTGGCGAGGTAAAGTCGTCAAAACAGAGCATGGTGCCGTTACTTAAAGTAATGCAGTTTTTCTGATTAATCGAGCCATCGTGAACTGAACCATCACTAGGTAAGTTGGGATCGATAATCACCCCTGGCGAAGAAGGAATACCATCTTCTACCTTTTGATGAGAACTATCATTATTAATCGTATCGTTAGGGTCGTTGGGATCGGTATTACCATTAGTACCCGTATTCCAAGTTCTTCCTGAATGCAAATTCAACTCCATATACCAGCCACTACCACCCGAGGCACAAGTATCAGTATTGGGTAGCATAGTGGTAAAGCTAAGTTTATTGGCAAGCAGTAAGCTGTTACTTACCTGCCGTTCACCGTAGTTATTAGTATTGTTATTCTGAGTATTCACAAAATCCAAATACCATCCACTATGGGTATTCCAATCAATTGGATTATCGCTTAGCAAGCGATTGCTGGAGTCCTCTTCTATAATGGCTTGGCGCAATAAGTTGGCATCATAAACATCTTCTCCACTCACTCTAGAACGCTTAGAATTTACTGCCTCGCCGTTTAAACGATCCCAGATAACATAGATACTTTGAGTATCTTGATCATCTGCATCGTTATCATCTATTTCGATATACTTACCCGTTCCAAATGCTACTAACACACCTTGATTCAAGCCCATTGGATGAGCGCCAACCGACGGCTTAGTAGTTATTGGCTGCGCCTGATATTGCATGCTAGCACCAACTAAGCGTTTGCTTGGGCTAGTTGCAGAAAATAACGGCGGCTTAGACCCAGCACTTTGCATGGTAGCTAGCTCCCAGTTGCTGGCTCGAGTATCGGATAAATCAAATGCCCACATGTTTCCGTATAGATCACCCGCATAAATGCGATCGGCAACACCATTACCCGTTAAGTCGACCACCGCAGGAGAAGCCAATGCGTTTGGCCGGCCTTGTCCAGTTGGGTCCACTGTGCTGCCTACACCAGTGCTTAGGGCGGCAATTAAACTGCCGTCTTTTAGGTCGGCAATATATAGAGTTGCTTCATCATCTGCAGCGTTATAGCCATTTGAAAAGATCACTCCAGTTGTACCGTTTGCCAACTTAGCAATAGTAGGCTGCTCACGGCTATAACCTAGGCCTTCAAAACCTTTGGTGGAACTATCAATTTCCCACTTAATGTTATTCTTAGTTGGCCAATTCATATTGGTAACATCTAATGCATATAAGCCCTTCACGCCGGTGCCCAAGGTTCCCACTACAGTGGTTTTATCCGATTCGTCGGTGTAGCCGGTAATAGCCCCATCGACAAAATACTTGTGAGTGTAAGTACTGCGGGTAAGGCTATTTAGATGTTGATAAACTTGGCTAGGTAGATAGGCCATTAGCTCTTTGCCGGTTTTAGCATCAACCACATGCACCATGCCATCGTTTGCTCCAAACACCAGCACTGGCTTATTCACTTTGTGGCCAGTAGCAAGATCCACATAATAGGGAATGGAGTTGATAACATCACCCAATGCAGTAGCGCGTTTTCGCATGGAAAACTGCAAGTCACTTTGCTCATAAGTGCGCTCACCTCGCAGGTAATTCACTACCGCCTGAAGATAATCTAACTTTAGAGAATCAGAGCCTGTTTGCCCTGCCAGCAAGGCGGAGATTTGCGATTGGCTAAAGCCAGTAGCTGAAGGCTGTAAACTGTTTGGCGCTGTAAACTCAAAGACCTCGCCGGATTCATCGTTACGGGAGAAAATGGTACGCTGTTGATGAGGCATTGCATCAAGTTCCTTGGCTACACTCCAAGTCTCAGTAGAGCTAAATCCACCTCCACTGGCCGCTTTAAATGCCTTTACATCGCCACTCCAGTATTCCCCATCAAATGACGATTGATATAAGAACGAGCTACTGCTTAAAAAATTGTTATTAAACACCGGAGGGCTAGCCGACTGGCTGCCACTGGCGATTTTCTCTAAGGCTTTGCCAATTTGCGCGCCCAGTTGCCCAGCGTTAGTTACCGGGAAATAGTTATCTGGCTGACCACTTTCTTCTTCGTCCCATTCGCCGTCATCAGGTATGCCGTTGTTATTGGTATCGGTAAAACCGCCCCATTTTGCCGCATACCAAAGCGGCGACGGCAATAAGGTCGCAGCCTCAGAGCTTGAGCTAGGAAAGAAATTCCGCTTACGAATTAGCGGTAAATCTGAGCTGTTGTTGCTAGATTCCCGAGAGTTATTTGGAAAAGCCGAATCATTTTGTAAAGGTGTATCTAGGTAGTAAGTGCGCTTGCTACCACCACGATCTTTCACATCTAAATAGATACCATCTTTGTCAGTACCGGAAATAACGTAACCAGCATGTTGGTCAATACTGCCCGCAGCGTAAATTGAATCTAAAGTCAATTGAACACCTAAGCGCTTACTACAAGTGGCCTCATTATCGTAGGCATTCTCACATAGCTCTCGCACCTCGTAGTGGTACTTCACGATCATGTCCATTTCATGATCGGCACCCTGTTCGACATCCTCAAAGTTAATCCTAAAGGTGCCTTTAGTGGGAGAAAACTCTTCTACGTAGTAATCAACAATGGCATTTGTTGGCTGAAAATCCCCCTTATTAGTACTAATACAACTACCACTAGCACAACCGCCTACTGACTTGGCAAACGGAACAATGATGATAGTTTCTCCATCAACCTCAACTTCCACCTCAGGCAGTGGAGAAGAAACAGCTACAACCGTGGTTTGAATGTTTTGCTTACCCGGCTTGTTGGGGAAAATATCGGTTTTGTGACCATAATGCGCCACTGCAGCTACTGCATAACTGCCCTCTTTTGTTGGCTCTTGAGGAGAGAGGCCTCGAATCTCCGATAAAGTATTTACAGTTTTTGCAGTGGGTGCACTAGTGGTACCAGTAGTATCACTAACAGACTCACCAATGAAATAATCACCACCAATATTTTCGTATTTTGAAATATTATCTAATAAGTTTTTAAGGTGAAATCCGTCAAGTATCGACCCTTGATAAGAGCCTGCGTAACTTGGGTGTGCATTGGGAATTTCGTCAGAATCATAAGACGGACTAATATCGCTAACCACCAAATTATAGGGTGCTGCGCAATACTCTCGATTAGCAAAAGGATCGTCCCACTTTGCAAACGGCAAGCCTAGTTGACCATCGATAGTACCGCTGCCGCTTGAATATGAGCTGCTAGCAAAACCTTCTCCGTGAAAGTAACGTAAGCTTTCGTACAACATCTCACCAATAGGATTGCCCCATGAAGTACATTCGCCATTACGAATTGCGCGATCGGTAATCCAGCCACAGCCATACTCATAGCTGCCATACTTGAAACCGTAAATACGTAATTTATTGATTGTACTTACTATGCCATTTACGCTGGTTTTAAACTGCCCGGTATTGCTGATTAACTCATCGCCAAAATGAGATACCGCTTTACGCAAAACCCCACCGGATAAGTTTTTGTCGTAACTACCAGTAATAAGCCCAAACTCGATACTGCCGTCTTCACCGTAGTCATGCAGCAATCCGGTGGGTTTATATTGTTTGTTGGGATACTCTTTACAGTTAGCCTCCAACTTGCCTTGTACACATACCTCAACCCTAATCTCATAAAACTCACTATAGTTTCCGGCCAATACAGGACGTTCTGTAGTCGCCCACTCCCATATTTCACTGTTCTGGTTCTTTTTGATTCTTAGCTCTGGCGCACCGCCATCAGACCAAGACGCAGTTCCAAAAAAGTGCTTACGATTGCTATTAGGCTGAGACAATGGGGTGTAGTTGTCGATACGGTAACCATTCACCGCTTCCGAGGTATAACTTTTACCCCATGAGTGGGCATCCTGCGGAATAAATACCCGTTCCAATACCGTAGTACCTTCACTATCTATCGCTCTATAGCCGCCGTACAGTACGGTACGTAGAACATCCATGCGTGACATGGTGAGATAATTGAGAAAATCGCCACTCCACTCTCCTGAACCGGTGCACGCCTTAGTATTCGCGTTCGCCTCGACGCCAGGGGTAAAACGTTTTTGCGAAGAATTATAGGTGTAGCAGCGCTCACTATTGAAGTAACCCGCATAGTCTACAACCAAGGGATTGTAGTTAATATCTAGGTCGTTATTGCCACTTAAGTCGGTAGCATCGTTATAAGCTTCATAGTAAAGAGTATGGTCCCTTCCCATTACCAACATCACCATTGGTGAAGGTGAAGTAGCTACGTATAAGGGGCTATCAGCCAGATTCAATTGGGCAGCTTTAGCTGCTAATGAAATTACGCTTAGCAGCAAACCCATAATCAAATAAAGGCAAGTGAAGCGGATATATTTTTGCGCAAGCATGCAGCAACGCACGTGTGTAAATAGTGTGGTGAGAGTACTCAAAGTTTTGCTTCCAACAACTTAGGCTGTTGTTACCTCAAATTGGCTTGAAGCGACAACTAACAACCATAGAAAACCTGCTGAAATTTTAATCTTTAAACAATAGAAATTTAGTGAGGCTCTAGACAGTTTAAATTAGTAATATGTTTAAAAAACATATATTTAAATAAACTACTCACTAAAATATATCAAGGTTATATAGAGAATATAAAAATGACCCCAATAGCAAATATCTGATAAAAAAGGGAGCCTTAATCGGCTCCCTTTTTATTGTCTAATTTCCTACCTTGGATCTTAGTGTAAGGTTCTTAAACTTAAACGCCCTGTGGGTGACTGGTAATCGTCGTAACAGAACATTGAGCCGTTACTTAAAGTAATACAATTCTTCTGAATAATTCCATCGTCACTAACAACCCCGTCAGTCAAATTAGGGTCAATAATCACCGAAGGTGCTGATGGAATCCCGTCATTTACTTTTTGATGAGAGCTTTCATCATCAATGGTATTTGTATCATCATTGGGATCGACATAATTTTCATTCCCAGAGTTCCAAGTAACGCCAGAATGTAAATTCATTTCCATATACCAACCACTACCACCAGTAGTGCAAGGGTCCTCGTTCGGCAATAAGGTCGTAAAACTCAATTTGTTAGCCAACAATAAACTATTAGTTACCTGTCGCTCGCCATAGTTGTTTGTATTGTCATTCTGAGTATTCACCAAATCCAAATACCAGCCTTTGTGTGCTCCCCAGTCTATTGGATAGCTAGAGAGACGGCGGTTTCTTGAATCCTCTTCAATGATAGATTGACGTAAAAGACTAGTATAGACCTGCTCTCCATCAACCTCCTCTCGAGTATCGGTGTAATAAGTCTGATTCAACTTATCCCAAATCGCATAAACGGTTTGAGTTGGCTCACCAAGATACTTATTATCGTCATTTTCAATGTATTTACCTGTTCCAAAAGCCACCAGAACCCCTTGAGATAAGCCATTAGGGTGAATACCAACCGAAGGTTTTGTGGTTATAGCTTGCGAAATATACTCAGCGGGAGAACCAGATTTATCCAAGCTAACTGCGGTAAATAGAGGTTTGTTATCTGAGTTATCAATTGTCCAATTTGAAGAGCTTGAATTAGAAATATCGAAAGCCCATAGGTTGCCAAATAAATCGCCAACATAGATACGATCAGCCACCCCATCGCTATTCTTGTCTACGACTGCTGGGCTAGCAAGTCCATTGGGCCTGCTTTCTCCAGTAGGATCATCACTACTTCCCACTCCAGTTTTTAAAGTGGCAATTAAACTGCCATCTTCGATATCAGCAATAAATAGCTGGCCTTCATCATCACTTGAGTTGTAGCCATTACTAAAAATAACCCCAGTTTTTCCGTTTGCAAGCTTTGCAATAGTAGGTGTTTCTCTTGTGTAACCTAGCCCACCATAACCAGAAGTGTCAGCATCGATTTCCCATTTAATCTTATTTTTATTTGGGCTCGACATATCGCTCACATCAATCGCATAAAGACCTTTAAATCCAGTACCCAAAGTACCTACAACAATAGTTTTATCATTATCATCAGTGAAGCCTGCAATACCACCATCAACAAAATACCTATGCGTGTAACTACTTTTAGTCAAACTATTTAGATCCGCGTATACCTGACTAGGTACATAAGCCATTATCTCTTCGCCTGTAGCAACATCTAAAACATGAACCATGCCATCATTTGCGCCAAAAACTAATACAGGCTTCCCTACATCATGGCCGTTTACTTTGTCCACATAATATGGAGTAGAGTTTATTATGTCACCTAAAGCTGACTTTCGCTCCCTCATGTTGTAAGCAAGATCTGGTGATTCGAAAGTTCTATCACCTCGCAAATAGTTAATAACAGCCGTAAGATAAGCGAGCTTTTCATCATCAGAACCATTTTGCCCGGCTAACAAAGCACCTATTTGATTAGAGCTTAAGCCATCATCAGCACCAAGCAAATCGGTAGGAACTACGAAATCAATAATTTCATTACTCTCATCATTTCGAGTATAAATTACTCGACTTGAGGAAGATATGGCGTCTATTTTTTCAGCAGCTTGCCAAGACGGCGTATCACTAAAGCTCCCCCCGTTACTAGAGTAAGCTAAAACATCCCCGCTCCAAGCTTCACCTTCAAATCTTGTCTGGTACAAGAAAGCGCCACTGTTTAAAAAGGTGTTATTAAAAACAGGAGAAGTTGAAGATTGATCATCACCAAATGTGCTATCGAGCGCTTTACCAATCTGAGCTTGAAGCTCACCAGCATTGGTTACTGGGAAGTAATTGTCAGGTTCGCCAGATTGGTTTTTATCCCACTCGTCTGGATCTGGCATACCATTAGCGTTTGGCCCTTCATCTGAATCTACAAAGCCCCCCCATTTAGCTGCATACCACAATGGTGAAGATAGTAAGTTTGCAGGCGTAGAACTTGGGAAGAATCGGCGAGTACGCACTAATTCCAAATTATCAACATTTGGATTAATAATCCGTAGACGTGAATTATTAGGAAATGGCAAATCATTTTGCTCAGGAGTATCAAGATAATAGTTGGTCAAACTACCGCCACCATCTTTTTTGTCTCTTACATCTAGATATATACCATCAGCATTCTCACCATCACCATTCTCAGCCCCTGAAATAACATAACCAGCGTGCTGATCGATGCTCCCATAAGCATAACTAGAGACTAAGCTTAACTCTAAGCCCTCCTTCGTGACACAGTCAACAGGATCATCATAGTCTGGGCATAGCTGTTTGACTTCATAGCTATACTCAACAATTAAGTCCATGTCGTGGTCAGCACCTTGCTCAACATCTTCAAAGTTAATCCTAAACTTACCTTTGGTAGGTGATAACTCTTCGACATAATAATCAACAATAGTATTGGTGGGCTGAAACTCCCCTTGTGTTTTGTCAATGCTGTAACCTGACACAGACTTAGCGAAGGGAACTATTTTAATAATACTACCGTCAACTTTAACGTCTACCTCAGGTAAAGGGGAAGAAATCGCCACTACCATAGTATTGATATTCTGCTTACCTTCTTTTGAAGGAAACAAGTCCGTCTTATGTCCATAATAAGCGACTCCAGCTACAGAGTAGCTGCCTTCTTTAGTCGGCTCGGCAGGTGATAAACCACGAATAGTTGATAAATCAGTGACGTCTTTAGCGGTAGGCGCACTTTTAGTATTCGAAGTATCTCCAACTGACTCACCTACAAAAAAATGACCATTGTCTAACCCTTCTTCTGAGGAGATAGTTTTTAGAAGATTGGTTATATTAAAGCCATTAAGTGTAGAGCCTTGATAGTTAATAGCATTGCCTTCGCTATCCCGCTTAAGAAAGTCATCAAGTGTGCCTGGAAGCTCATCGGAATCATAAGATGGATTGATATCACTAATAACTAAGTTGTAAGGCGCTGCACAATAGGAACGCTTGGCGGTAGCAGGGTCATCCCAATTCTCATAAGGATCATCCCAAGTGGCATATGGCAGGCCTAAAGTTCCGTCAATGGTGCCGCTACCGGCAGAATAGCTCGAACTTGCGCTCTTCTCTCCGTTAAAGTAGCGAAGGCTTTCATAAAGCATTTCACCAACCGGATTGCCCCAAGAAGTACACTCTCCATTGGTGATCGCCCTAGTCGCCACCCAACCACAGCCATATTCTTCAGAGTCATAATTGAAACCGTATATCTTCAACTTGTTGATGGTACTAACAATGCCATTAACGCTACTATCAAATATGCCGGAGTCAGATTTAACTTCTAAATTAAAGTCTCCCACCGCTTTGCGAAGTACACCACCCGATAGATTCTTGTCGTAACTTCCAGTGATTAAACCAAACTCAATACTACCGCTTTCTCCATACTCATGAAGAACCCCTGTAGGTTTATAGTTTCCATCAGAGTACTCTTTACAGTTTTCTTCAAGAACACCATCAACACACACTGCAACTCGTATATTGAAAGTATTATCGATCGTTCGATTAGAACTGCTTAGCACCGGCCGCTCGGTACTCGCCCACTCCCAAATGCTACCGGTAGGCTCATTAGGGTTACTAGCACTAGGGGCAACATCTCTTCTAACTTTTAATGTGGGAGTGCCACCATCGCTAAAAGAGGCTGTGCCAAAAAAATGCTTAGTGTTATCTTCTGGTAGCCCAAAGGGTGAATAATTCCTTATATCAAACTTATTGATGGCCACAGATGTATACATTTTCCCCCAACTATGTGCATCTTGTGGAATAAAAACACGCTCTAGAACTGTCTGACCAAGTGAATCGCCGCTTGCAGCAGTGTCGATGTATCGATACCCGCCGTATAAAACTTTGCGTAAAACGTCCATGCGAGACATAGTAAGATAATTTAAGAAATCACCACTCCAAGGCCCAGCTCCCGATTGAGCACATGTTTTGTAGTCATTGGTATCAGAGTCTGATTGCGCAATACCTGAGTTGATTACCGCCTGTTTAGGTACAAACTTGCCAGATTCATACGCATAACAGCGGTTACTATCGAAGTAGCCTGCGTAATTTATTTTATTAGGTTTATAGGTAATATCTAACTCACCATCACCATCTAAATCAGAGGCATCATTATACGCTTCATAATAAAGTGTGTGGTCACGCCCCATTACTAACATAACCATTGGTGGTGGCTTACTAGCTGTATACAGAGGCTGCTCGGCTAAATCCAGCTGAGCAGCCTTAATACCAAGCGATACGGCCCCTAAAGCCGAACAACAAAGTGCGGACTTCAAAAAACTATTCATTACCAACAATCCCCACTAGTTGAGCTTGTGTGACCCGTATGGGTGATTGATAAACTTTGGCAATCATCACTGGATTGAGAGCCTTTAGGTGTAGCGGTAAGTGTGTAGCTAGAAGCGCCAACATTGGCGGTAAGGGTATAAATTTCGTTAAATTCCGAGCTAGGTGTGTAGATACTTAAGTTTGTTCCGCTTGCTGCACTCGCATAGCTAAGATGCATTGCGTAATAACTTTCCATTTGCTGAGCAGCTTCCACCAAAGTGCGCTTAGCTTCTTCTCTTTTAGTGCTTTGCACATGGCTCAAATAACTAGGGTATGCAATGCCCGCAAGAATGGCTACGATGGCAACGGTTATCATCACCTCTAGCAGTGTAAATCCTTTTACTTGTTTCACTACATTACTCCATAAATGCTACATAAGATTGTAGATAAGTTACCGCACCACCTTCACCTTCCGCTTTCGAAGTAATACGTAAAAAGCGACGTTTAGGTACTTGTACACCCAATACTAAGCCGGAATCAACTCCACCATCCTCGATAATGTAACGAGGTGTTCCAGCCAAAGAATTGCCGCCAGCATCAGTCACTGCTGTCACTTTATTGGCCGCGCTCCAATTACTGTTATCTTGCCACCAAGTATCACTTGCAAAAGCAGGAGCCACTAGATTATTAGGTGTGTCTGGGTTTAATAAAGCATCGGTATGATAGGCCTGCTGGCGAACGACAAACTCAGCTTCGTTCACTCCGGAAGTTGCACGAGAAAAGCTCATAGAGTGGTCTTGGTGTACCGCAGAGCTCTTACGGCCACTGGTAACTTGCTGGGCAATGGCAATACCAATCATCGCGATAATTACTACCATTACCAGGGACATGATTAGCGCCATGCCTTGTTGCTTAATATTGACTAAAGGCATATTTAGGTTCCCATATTTAATAGTAAAACAGTTTCACTCACCGCTTGGCGGATACTTTTATCATTCACCGAAATTTCTTTATCTAATACCTGATATTTTCGGGTATTCGTCAAATTACTCATCGATACTTCCTGTGAAACCAGTAAGCCCACTTTGACGCGATTAACTTCATTCCAATCCGAGACTTCAGTGGCTGTATAGTACTTAAATGTACTGTCCTCGATACTTCCGTATAGCACTTGCAAATTATCTATGCTTTCGTCAAATACAGTATCGCCACTTGCGTCACGGCAAATCAATTGGTCACTAGTAGAAATAAAGAACACCAAGGTAGTTACTGTATCCGCCGCCAACTCAGAGCCGTCACAGGTATACATACTTGCATTGGGCGCGGCTGCACCAAAAAAGCGAAAAGCAATAACATCGGTATCCGCTTTTGCGCCAGCAAAGGTGGTTTGGTCGTTTAAACCTTGCACCATTTGCGCTTCATCCCAAGTAAAGCCAAAACTATCGGCGGTTGAAACCAGCGGTAACAAGGTATTTTGATAGAGTTGGTTGTAGTCTCGGAAGCCAGCTTGCTGCAGATACAAGCGCAACGTTTGAATGCTCATCCGGTTTTTACTCACCAATAAGTGGCTAGCTCGAGTGGCTTCATAACTTTTTTGGTCACCAATTAAAGCTGCATAAAGACCACCCACCACAATGAGTGACAATACCAAGGCAATCATTAACTCAACTAAGCCAAAACCACTTTGTTTGTGCATTACCTTACCCATACCGCTACCTCACTACATTGGTGACCTGCTCCACTTGTATCTGCAGAGCAATCAGCGGCGCCGGCACCCGATAAGTTGGCATCCCAAGTCATTTTTACAGTGACCAGGTTGCTGGCGTGTTGTATCGAAAAGCGTAGCTGGGGTATATACTCAGAATGATTACCAAACCAATCAGCTAACTCAAACGCAGCAAACTCTGCTCGTGTGCAAGTTTCGCTAATACAATTTTTGGAACTGGTAGGGGCTGTACCATCGGCAAGGTTATCTATATTAAACTCGTTGTTTACGGTGGCTTCTGGCATGGCACTAAAACGCTGTACAATATCTAACATGGCAATGTTAGCCGTTTGCGCAAAGCGGGCTTGGTGAGCAGTGTTCACCGACTGGATCTGTAAAGCGGCGTGCCCAAGTAAACCGATAGCAACAATAACTACTGCTATCAGCAGTTCAATTAAGGTAAAGCCTTGTTGTTTAGTTGCAGTAAGCTGTTGATGGCGAAGCATATTCAACCCTCCCCATACGTGTAATGCTGATTCGCTGGTCTTCATAATCGTTTGAAGGAGCACAAACCGTTAACTCACCAGCGGTAGCGTGACCAGTAGGGAAAAAACGCACCAAAGTACTGGTGCTCCCACTGGCAGAAGGACTATATTTCAATTCTCCGGATTGAGGCTTAGGGTGCGCAGCAATAACGGGGTCACTTGAAGACAAACCGCCAGAGCGGGTTTCATCAATAAATACCAACCAGCCCTTATTCGCTCCCCAAGCAGCCTCACAACTTGTACCATTGGTGGTAGGACAAACATAAGTTGAGAGATTGGCTCTAATGGCTTCTTGCTGAGCCACCATTAAGCTATTGGCAAGTAGATCGCGAGTGACCTTTTGCTTGTTGTCTTGCATCAAGCCTTGCATCGAGGGCACAGCTATTACCAGCACTATCACCAGAATCGCCACCGCGATCATCAGTTCAAGCAGGGTAAAGCCTTTGGCTACATAGCCTTGTTTGGAAATACCAAGCATTGCTTATCATCCATAACAGCAATAATCACAGCAAATAATGTAAAGCGAACCAGTCACTCCACAGGTAAAAAATTGATGAGACTATATAGTAAAAAAATCAATAAATTAGCGAGTCATTTTGTCAAACATACCTTGTATACACAATAAGCAGAGCAACAATAGTTGACAGATATCATACTTCGAACTACCACTTCTGTAATGCAGGGTTGACAGCATGAAATACTGTCTCAAATACCCAACACAATTTTGTCCAGCGAACCGTGTTAGCAATACTTTTCTTAACAAAGCCAGATAAAAATATTGGTGTGTAACAATGAAAATGTGTAACCTAAATCCACCAATAATCACGCAACTTTTTTTATGAAACCTCAGTCAGTACCTAGCTACGTTGATGATAACTATGTAAACAATGTTGTTAACGAATGTGTCAGTTTCATGAAGGGGAGTGCGCCGTGGTGGGTACAACAATCGTGTTTAGATTGCCGAGAATCAAAACAACTATTGCATTTATTTTTGGTCGCTTTTAGCACTTGGAGAAAGCGCCGAGCGCAACCCAATCATAAGCGAAATATCGAGCCCAATAATTTATTTGACCTTGGGCCTCTCATTTACGACTTGAGCTATACCCTCAATCAATTAGCTAACCAAGACAAAGACTACCTTAGTGAAGAGTTAAAAGGTGCCATTAAACTTATTCACCAAGATGCTCAGCATTTCTTAAAAAGCTGGCACAGTCTCGATATAGAACAAATTACCGATACACCACTCTCTCAAGTTTCTTAATTTATACAGCAAAAGGTTTTATGCGTTTATCTTTTCAAACTATTGAAAACTGGCAACAGCACGCCAGTGATTTATCAAAAATATCCAGTAATCTAGAGCCCTCGCAGTGGCAAGAATGGCAGCAAGCGGCTCAACTCTACAGCTGTACGTTTAATCAGCGTGTGGTTGCATATTGTGTTGTAAGTTGTAATAAACAACAGTTGTTAGTGCAGCGCTTTCACGTGCGAGATATTACCCAACGCCGCGGCATAGGCTTGTTTATGTTCCAGCAGCTTCTGCAGTTAGCGGCTCAAAAGGGCCTAAGCCAGCTCACTTTTCCGCACAGCAACGATCCAGCCGTGCTGGCCTTTTATCAGCATCTTGGCTTAAACAATCAATTCACCTTTCAGCTATAAAAAAACCAGAGCCATAGCTCTGGTTTTTTGTACCTTTACTACCCGTATTACTACAAAATAATCGACTTCAAATCGTCGTTTTTACGATCTAAATAGTGGGTTGATTGTATTTTACGAATAGTACGCGTTTTACCACGAACCAATAGCGTTTCGGTGGTGGCAATATTACCTTGGCGATTAATGCCTTCCAGTAAATCACCCTTGGTAATGCCCGTCGCCGAAAATATAACATTGTCGTTTTTGGCTAAGTCATTCAACTGCAATACGCTATTTACTTGAATATCTTCAGCTTCACAGCGACGAATCTCTTCTTCACCAATTGCGCGATTCTCCGGGGTATCTTCTTTTACCTGATGGCGTGGAATTAAACGGCCTTGCATATCACCGCCTAAAGCGCGAATTACCGCCGCCGAAATCACCCCTTCTGGCGCTCCGCCTACACAGTACATCATGTCAACTTCGCTAAGCGGCATACACGATAAAATCGATGCAGCTACATCCCCATCAGGAATCGCAAATACTCGAACACCTAGCTTTTGCATCTCAGCAATCACTTGGTCATGACGAGGCTTAGCCAAGGTAATCACTGTCATATCGCTCAGCTCTTTGCCCAAGACCGACGCAACCGTTTTAATGTTGTGCTCAAGTGGTTGGTTTAAATCGATGCAGCCTTTGGCTTCCGGTCCAACTACCAACTTTTCCATGTACATATCTGGTGCACGTAAGAATGCGCCTTTTTCGCCTACAGCAAGCACGGCAACAGCATTGTTTTGACCCATTGCGGTCATGCGGGTGCCTTCAATAGGATCTACCGCAATATCTACACCTTCGCCACCGGTACCAACATGCTCGCCAATGTAAAGCATCGGTGCATCATCAATCTCGCCTTCGCCAATAACCACTTCGCCATCAATGTCGATGTCATTGAGCATGATACGCATAGCTTCAACAGCTGCGTTATCAGCAATATTTTTATCCCCACGCCCCAACCACTTGTAACCAGCTAAAGCTGCGGCTTCGGTCACGCGGGAAAAACGAAATGCCAGATCTCTTCTCATCAGATACGCCTAATCAACTAAAAATCGTGACGAATACTAGCACAAGATTATGTTTTATTCAGCTTGAAAAGCTAAGCTAAGGCCTGCTTTACCAAGCTTAGAGCTTCGTCAGACAAATCTAGTGCAAGTGCTGCTTGCTGGCCTTGTTCAGACATTTTTGCCCAGGTTTTTTGCACAATGCTAATCACTTTCTCTTGAGCATGTTTATTAGCAAATTCAACAAAGTAGTACTTTAAGAATACTAAACAAATAACATCTTCAAGGGCTTGAGTAAGCGGATTTCGTTTTAGCTTTTCTTTACGTAATAAACTGGCAGTAGCATCAATGAGGGTTTCATCTAAATTGTGCTTACGCATTATTTCTGCACACAACTCAGCATGCTTTTTACCTAAATCGCTGCGCCATTTTAAATAGCCAGCTCGACCTTCTGGGTAATCACTTCGTAGTGATAGCCAACGGCCAATGTGCTGAGCTCGGGCAGCAATTTGTAATTCAGCTGGAGGCGCTAACATAAAATCATGTAAGCTATTAGACATGCGCTTACCGTACAAAAATTCTTTGGCATGCTCGGTTCCTAACTCATCTATCTCCTTATTTGGGTCATTTAAGTTAAATTGATCGATATCGTTTAAAACCTGATTCAGAATATTTTGCTGCATGATTTGCGGTTTTCCCATAACTTTGTTTTATCCTTTAACAAGGGCACAACATATCCTACCGAAAAGCCAAAAACAACACAGACAGTTACACCAAAAAACAATTGCATTATCAGCGCATTTAACTATATGTTAATAACTAGAGCGGCATATATGACCAACATATATATCTAAAAAGGAGTTAATCGCTATGCTGATTGGTGTACCTAAGGAAATAAAAAATCACGAATATCGTGTGGGAATGACACCCGCCAGTGTGAATGAGTTAATTCAACATGGCCATCAAGTCATTGTTGAGACTCAGGCCGGCGCAGGTATTGGCTTCAGTGATGCTGATTACCAAGCGGTCGGCGCGAACATTTCAAACACTGCCGCGGAAGTATTTGCCGCAGCCGAAATGATTGTGAAAGTAAAAGAACCACAAGCGGTTGAACGTGCAATGTTGCGTGAAGACCAGCTATTGTTCACTTACTTGCATCTTGCTCCCGACCCAGAACAAACTTATGATTTAATAAAATCTGGCGCAGTTTGTGTGGCTTATGAAACAGTAACTAGCCCACGTGGTGGCCTTCCTTTGCTGGCACCAATGTCAGAGGTTGCGGGCAGAATGGCGATCCAAGCAGGCGCACTTGCCTTAGAAAAATCTAAAGGTGGTCGCGGGGTCTTGCTAGGTGGCGTGCCAGGGGTAGAACCTGCCAAAGTTACCGTAATTGGCGGCGGCATGGTTGGTCGTAATGCTGCACAAATGGCTGTAGGAATGGGTGCGGATGTCACCATACTCGATCGCAGCATTGATGTACTTCGCAGTGTTGATGCTGAATACCATGGCCAACTTAAAACGGTTTACTCAACGACCAGCAGTATTGAGCAGCATGTATTAGAGGCTGATTTGGTGATTGGTGGTGTATTGTTACCAGGTGCCGCTGCGCCCAAGCTTATCACTAAGGATTTGGTTAAACGCATGAAGGCTGGCAGCGCTATTGTTGATGTTGCCATCGATCAAGGTGGTTGTGCCGAGACCTCAAAGGCTACCACCCATCAAGATCCTATTTATATCGTGGATGATGTGGTGCACTACTGCGTTGCAAATATGCCAGGCGGCGTGGCTCGTACCTCTACCATGGCACTTAATAATGCAACTTTGCCTTACATCATCACCCTCGCGAACAAGGGATATAAGCAAGCGCTGCTAGATGATGAACACCTACGCAATGGCTTAAACGTAATGCATGGCAAGTTAACTTGCGCCGAGGTAGGCGAAGCCCTAGGCATTGAAACGGTCGAGCCTTTAGAGCTACTCGCCTAAGTCACAAAAAAAGAGCGCTTAGGCGCTCTTTTTTATATCTGTCTAGTTAACCTGAACTCGAGATAAGGAACTGGCGATAACTCCGCAAACCAGTACTTAATCTAATTTCATGTTTCTGGCGAGATAGTTTTGCTTAGTTCAAGGAGAAGCTGCGCGTCAATAGCTAGCCTATTGCAAGTGGCTTCAACACCGAAATAAGTAAAAATAGTCGTTGGAAACCGGTTTATTGTCCCGAGCTCAGATTAATTATTAAGCCTTAGCGCTTTTTGCCATACCCGCGGTCTTTAAGGCTACGTCCCCATTTATCTAGCCAAGCATCTAAACCACTGCGAGCATTACCGGCAATTAAGCAAGCGGCTGAGCTGGGGCTAGAAAATTGATAGTCACGCATAAACTCGTAACCATCGCCTTGACGGCAAAGAACGGTATCTTCAAGTAACTGCTCACGTAGTGCCAACACTGCCGGGCGTAACGACTCCGCCCCACCACCATTGGCAGTTGAACCTTTCACTACAGTAAAGCCGGGTTTGTTTTTAGCGCCAGTAGGGTAACCATGCGCAACCGCTTGCTTAACGCTGAACGAATACTCAGCAGATATGGTGTGCTGGCTGCTCTCAACCACCAGCTCACGTAAAGACAATAGCTGCTGATACAGTTCAATAGGTAAAATTGCAGCGGTTTTGCGGCCATCACCGTCAATAACAAAATTAACTTTAGAAAGTTCGAATGGACCGTCCATGTCAGACCATGTATTAGAAAGTTTGTGCAAATTTAACACAGGCAAGCGGCAGATTTGAATATAAAAAAACCTCGCTAGGCGAGGTTTTTAATAAGTTTTTATTCCATGGCTGCTTTGAGCTTCTTCATGGCATTTTTTTCTAGCTGCCTAATCCGCTCTGCAGAAACTTGGTAATGATCTGCTAATTCTTGCAAAGTGGCTTTGTCTTCATCTAACCAACGGCGCTGCACAATATGCGCATTTCGCTCGTCTAGGGTATTTAAAGCGGCTCGTAAGCGATTAGCTGCAGCAACTTCCCAGTTTTCTTTCTCTACAAACTGGGCTACATCAGAAGACTTATCTTCCAAGTACTGAATCGGCGCAAAGCTGCCTTCACGCTCATCATCATCGGCGGCTAAATCAAAGGCTTGGTCTTGGGCACTCATTCGAGATTCCATTTCCAAAACGTCTTTGGTGCTTACACCAAGATTCTCAGCCACCATGTTTACTTCGTCATTACTAAACCAGCCTAAACGCTTTTTAGATTTACGAAGATTAAAGAACAACTTACGTTGTGCTTTAGTGGTAGCAATTTTAACCATACGCCAATTACGTAATACGTATTCATGAATCTCCGCTTTAATCCAATGCACAGCAAAAGATACCAAACGAACACCCACTTTAGGGTCAAAACGTTTTACGGCTTTCATTAAGCCTACGTTGCCCTCTTGAATTAAATCGGCTTGCGGCAAGCCATAACCTGCGTAATTTTTAGCTACATGCACTACAAAACGTAGGTGCGACATAACTAATTCGCGAGCTGCTGTTAAATCACCCTCGTCGTATAAACGAGTAGCAAGCTCTTTCTCACGCTCAGGCGTGAGCATATCAGCGCGATTAACTGATTGAATGTAGGCTTCAATGCTCCCTTGCGGGACTAGCGCCATAGATGCATTTACTTGATCCATTTCAACCTCTAAATATTACTCGGTCAACGAGTCTACCATAGCCAATTAGCAAGATCTAACCCCCTATATAGCAGGCTGCGCGGCTTTGCGCAGTCTCACTTGTTTCCAGATATATGACGCACTAAATCAGAGATAGTTCACATTTTTAAGCACTTTCTAGGTGCGCGATTTTACCAAATAGGTGCAAGTTATCCCTTAAGGAGTATAGACAGTTGTAGCTCAATAAAAATTTCAAAAACCTCTAACTCGTTGATAAAAAATGATTTTAATCAAGTTTTAGTGTTTTTTTTGCTACTGGCACCATGATTGCGTCATAGCTGGCATAAGTAATTGCGAGACAGTGATATGAGCATACAAAGAATTAGCCAACATCCTAAAACAAGTCAAAAGCAGCCTATTGAAACAGGCATGGTTGACTTAGTGGGTGCTGGCCCTGGCGATCCAGAGCTGCTCACCTTAAAGGCCCTACGCAGCATAGAACAAGCAGACCTAGTGTTATATGACCGCCTAGTAAGCGAAGAAATCTTAGCGCTTATTCCTAGCAACACTAAAGCTATTTACGTAGGTAAAGCCAAAGCCAATCACTGCATCCCGCAAGAACAACTTAACCTCTATATGGTAGACAAAGCTAAACAAGGTTTACGCATTTGTCGCCTTAAAGGTGGAGACCCATTTGTATTTGGTCGCGGCAGTGAAGAACTCAGTGTTTTACATGAACATGACGTTCCAGCTCGGGTTATTCCTGGTATTACTGCTGCATCTGGCTGTACTAGCTACGCGGGTATTCCGCTTACTCACCGGGGCCTAGCCACTGGTTGTAGCTTTATTACTGGCCACAAGCAAGATGGCAAATTAGATATCGATTGGGCCCAATTGGCGCAACTCGACCACACCTTAGTGTTTTACATGGGGCTGAGCAGCTTGCCTGAAATCAGCCAACAGCTACAACGTTTTGGAAAGAGTGCAAAGACACCTGCCGCATTAATAGAAAAAGGCTGCCAAAGCGATCAACGCGTTGTTACCGGCCAATTAGACCAGTTACCTACGCTCGCCAGTGAACACCAATTGCAATCCCCTACATTAATTGTAATCGGTGAAGTGGTATCACTGCGCGAGCAACTCAACTGGCTAAGTAAGTTAGACGCGAACCAGAACCAATTTGAATTAGAAAATAGCGCCGCTCTAAGCGCATAGGAGAGAGTACATGGAACGTATCATCGTTGTTGGTAACGGCATGGTTGGTCACCACTTCATTGACCAATTGATACAGCAAGACAAGTTAGGCCAAGTTCAAGTAACCACTTTTAGTGAAGAGTCGCGCTTAGCATACGACCGCGTGCAATTATCAAGTTACTTCTCGGGTAAATCCGCAGACGACTTGATGATGACCTCTCCTGAATACTATGACGAACATGGCGTTCAATACTTTGTAAACGACAAAGTTGTTGAAGTATTGCCTGAAGAAAAAATTGTGGTTACCGCTAGTGGTCGTCGCGAAAGCTACGACAAACTGGTGCTAGCGACCGGTTCTTACCCATTTGTCCCGCCAATTCCTCGTCCAGACGATCAAGCGGCACAAGAAAATATCTTGGTATACCGCACCATTGAAGATTTAGAAGCCATGACTAAGTCAGGCGAAAACTCAAAAGTAGGTGTAGTTGTAGGTGGTGGTTTACTTGGCTTAGAAGCCGCTAAAGCACTTAAAGACCTTGGTATGGAAACTCACGTAGTAGAATTTGCACCTCGCCTAATGGCAGTGCAAGTGTGTGACGGTGGCGGTGCAATTCTTCGCACCAAAATTGAAGAGCTTGGCGTACAAGTTCATACCGAGAAAAATACCAAAGAAATTGTGGCAGGTGAAAACACTCGCTACCGCATGAACTTTGCAGACGGTAGCAGTTTAGATACCGACATGATTTTGTTTTCTGCAGGTATTCGCCCACAAGATCAGTTAGCACGCGAAACCGGCCTAGAGCTTGGTCCTCGTGGCGGCATAGTGATTAACAATCAATGTCAAACGTCTAACCCAGACATTTACGCGATTGGTGAATGTGCCTTATGGGAAGGCAAAATTTTTGGCCTAGTAGCCCCTGGTTACAGCATGGCTAAAGTAGCCGTCGACCATATCGCCGGAGAGCAAGCTAAAGAATTTGCCGGTGCCGACATGAGCACCAAGCTTAAGTTGATGGGTGTAGACGTAGCCAGTATTGGTGACGCACACGCTAACACCGAAGGCGCTTTAAGTTACAGCTTGAGCGACGAAGCCCGTCAAGTGTACAAAAAAGTTGTTACCAACGCCGCTGGCGACCGTTTGTTAGGCGCAGTATTAGTCGGTGATGCCGACGATTACGGCAACTGGTTACAGTTGTTCTTAAACGACATGCCATTACCAGTAGCACCAGAATACTTACTGGTACCTTCCTCTGAAGAAGGTGCAGCTTCGGCGATGGGTGTGGATTCACTGCCAGACAGCGCCCAAATTTGTTCATGTTTCGATGTAACCAAAGGGCAAATTTGCCAAGCAGTACGCGACGGCGCAACCAGCATGGCTGATATTAAAGCCACTACGGGTGCAGCAACCGGTTGTGGCGGCTGTAGCGCATTAGCCGTTCAAGTGATGAACGCAGAACTAGAAAACCTAGGCGTTGAAGTTAGCAACGACATTTGTGAGCACTTTGCTTACTCACGTGCCGAGCTTGCCGACATTGTACGCGTTAAGAAAATCAAAACCTTTGAGCAGTTGCTTAAAGAACACGGAACCGGACACGGCTGTGAAATTTGTAAACCAGCAGTGGGTTCTATTTTAGCCACCTTCTGGAACGACTACGTTCTTACCGATGACCATATTGCCCTACAAGATACCAACGACATCTTCTTAGGCAACATGCAAAAAGACGGCACCTACTCAGTAGTACCTCGAGTAGCTGGCGGTGAAATCACTCCAGACAAGCTAATTGCCATTGGTGAAGTGGCCAAAGAGTTCGACCTATACACCAAAATTACGGGTGGCCAGCGGGTTGATTTATTTGGCGCACAACTGCACGAACTGCCGAAGATTTGGGGCAAGTTAATTGATGCTGGATTTGAAACGGGCCACGCCTACGGTAAAGCATTACGTACCGTTAAGTCTTGTGTTGGTTCAACCTGGTGTCGTTACGGCGTGCAAGACAGTGTTGGCATGGCGATTCTGCTAGAAAACCGTTACAAGGGCCTACGCGCCCCGCACAAAATTAAGTTTGGTGTGTCAGGGTGTACTCGTGAGTGCGCTGAGGCACAGAGCAAGGATATTGGTGTTATTGCAACTGAGGGCGGTTGGGGTCTGTATGTTTGTGGTAATGGTGGTATGCGCCCTCGACACGCCGACTTATTCGCTACCGATTTAGACGACGTAACCCTAATGCGCTACATCGACCGCGTATTGATGTTCTACGTACGTACTGCCGACCGCTTACAGCGTACTTCGGTATGGTTAGAAAACCTTGAAGGCGGCCTAGACTACCTAAAAGAAGTGGTTATCGACGACAAACTCAACATTTGTGAAGAACTCGAAGCAAACATGAATCACGTAGTAGAAAGCTACCAGTGTGAGTGGAAGTCTACGATTAATGACGAGAAGAAACTGCAGCGCTTCAGCCAGTTTATTAACGCCGACGAGCCAGACAACAACCTGCAATATGTTCGTGAGCGTGGTCAACGTCGCCCAGCTACCGAAGAAGAACGTATTCAAACCATCGAAATTGTAGAAGCACCATAACAAGGAGAGTGATGATGAGTGAATTAGCTACAGAAACTTGGACCGAAGTTTGTCGCAAATCGCAGCTTAGCCCAGGAACCGGTGTTTGTGCCTTAGTCAAAGGCAAACAAGTCGCCATTTTCTGGGAAGGAATTAGTGACCAAATATTCGCCATAAGTAACTACTGCCCGTTTGGCAAAGTAAACATGTTGTCTCGAGGCATTATTGGAGACTTCAAAGGCGAATTAATGGTGGCATCTCCACTTTATAAGCAACGTTTTAGTTTAAAAACCGGCCAATGCCTAGACGACGACAGCGTCACTATTCCTACCTTCCAAGTGAAGGTAGAGGGTGACAGCATCAAAGTCGCCGCTTAATAAAAAATACTTAAAAAAATAATACTAAACCGCGCCGCTACGGCGGCGTGGTAGGAAACGCTTTAACTTTTTTAGAGACATTATGATGAGTGCAGAAAAATTTAACCTGTTTTCCTTTACCGGAAAAATGAAAATACTACACATGAGCTGGATGGCTTTTTTTATTACCTTTTTGGTGTGGTTTAACCACGCACCATTAATGGCCAGCATTGCTGCCAGCCTAGGTTTAACATCCAGCCAAATTAAAACCCTACTTATTCTAAACGTAGCCTTAACCATTCCTGCGCGTATTGTTATTGGCATGTTTACCGACCGCTTTGGTCCACGCCTTACCTACTCCACCCTGTTGGCAGTATGTTCTATTCCTTGTTTCATGTTTGCCTTTGCCAATAGCTTTGAGCAAGCCGCTATCGCTCGTTTCTTATTGGGCTTTATTGGCGCCGGCTTTGTAGTGGGTATTCGTATGGTATCGGAGTGGTTCCCTGCTAAAGAGTTAGGCACCGCAGAAGGTATTTACGGCGGTTGGGGTAACTTTGGTAGCGCAGCTGCAGCTATGTCACTTCCAACGCTAGCGATTATTTTTGGCGGTGAAGACGGCTGGCGTTATGCGGTAGGCCTTACCGGTTTAATCAGCCTTGTGTTCAGTGTTATTTACTACAAAAACGTAAGCGATACGCCTAAAGGCTCTACCTACTTTAAGCCAAAAAATGTTGGCGCAATGGAAGTAACCACCAAAGGTGACTTTGTATTGCTGCTAATTATGAAGGTTCCAATGTATGCCACCCTTGCTTTGTTAGCATGGAAACTGTCTCCAGCTGGCGTAAAAATGCTAAGCCAAGAAGTGGTATACGCGTGTTACGCAGGCCTAGTAGCCTTATACGTTCTGGATTTTTGGAAAACTTACCAAGTAAACAAAAACATCTTTGTTAAGCCAGTTCCAGAAATTGAACAATACAAATTTAAGCAAGTAGCAGTATTAAACGTATTGTACTTCGCAACCTTTGGTTCAGAGCTAGCGGTAGTATCTATGTTGCCATTGTTCTTTAGCGAAGTATTCGAACTAGATATGGTTTACGCGGGCTTACTCGCCTCTGCTTATGCCTTTATGAACTTAGCCTCTCGCCCTGGCGGCGGTTGGATTTCGGATCGATTTGGCCGTAAGAAAACCCTATTAGTATTAACCGCTGGTTTAGCCTTAGGTTACTTTGGCATGGGCCAAATTGACGGAACTTGGCCACTATTCCTAGCAGTAGCAATGGCCATGGCATGTTCATTCTTTGTACAAGCTGGTGAAGGCGCAGTATTTGCCGCTGTACCGCTTATCAAGCGTCGCTTAACTGGTCAAATTGCCGGTATGACAGGTGCATACGGTAACGTAGGCGCAGTATTCTACTTAACCGTGTTAAGCCTAGTAAGCTACCAAGCGTTCTTCTACGTAATTGGTGCCACTGCGGTGTTAGGTTTTATCGCCTTATTGCTTCTAGAAGAGCCGAAGGGCACTATTGCTGAAGTAGGCCCAGATGGCGAAGTAACGCTAATCAACGTTAGCTAAGCCAGACCCGTATAGCGGCGTGCGCCTTAATTGGCCACGCTGCTTACCTCAAGGAAGCGATCTTAGTGTTAGAAGAACAACAAACTGCAGCGGCCACCCCAGCCAGCAGTAACCGAGTTAGTAACAGCGAAAAAGCATCCTCTGAAGCTAGCAACAAGTTGGAGGCGTCTTTTGGAGGCGCCTCCATTCCTGGTCCTAAACCAGAAAACCAAGATGCATGTGTCGCTAAAATCCCCGAGCCATGGACCCGATACTACAAAGGTGTTGTAGCAGTACTGGCCGACGGTTTAAGCAGTGCAGAACATGCCAAAATGGCCGCTCAAATCTCGGTTACCCAATTTGTTGAAGACTACTACGCAACCCCAGAAAGCTGGTCGGTAAACAAATCTACCGCTCAAGTCGCCAAATCGCTGAACAATTGGTTATTCCAACAGGGTAAACAAACTGGCTCTTACGCCTGTACCCTATCAACACTAATTATTAAATCGCGAGTCGCCCACCTTTTTCATGTGGGTGACAGCCGCATCTATCGCTTTCGCGCGGGCAAACTACGCCAACTAACCCGTGACCATGTGCAAATTCGCGGTAAACAAAAAAACCACCTCACTCGTGCTATGGGTGTGGATTCTAGCCTCGAGTTAGATTATTCCACTCGTACTGTAGAGAGTGGCGATATCTTCATGTTAACCAGTGATGGGGTACACGATGCACTAAGTGAACAGCAACTGGTTAAGCTATTACAAGCCAAGTTTTCAAGCTTAGAAGAACAAGCCAGTGCCATTGTTAATGCTGCGGAATTAGCAGGTAGCGACGATAATATTAGCGCCATGCTAGTTAACGTTGATAACGTGCCCGAAGCAGAGCTGGATGAAAGCCGCGCACAGCTACTGCATTTGCCTATTCCACCGGTAATGTCGGTTGGCAATAAAATCGACCAATACCGCGTTAGTGAGATCCTGCATACCAGCCCACGTAGCCATGTGTATTTAGTCGAAGAGCTAGATGAACAAGGCAATAGCAATGGTCGTGTACGTATTCTTAAAGCGCCCGATGCCAGTATGGCCGACGACCAAGAATACTTTGCCGGCTTTGCCCGCGAAGAGTGGGTTGGCCGCGTAGTAAGTAACCCTTATATCATGCGCACCTTCGAGCCTGTTGGCACTCGCCGCTTTCGTTACTTAATCGCCGAATACGTTCCAGGTATTACCCTTCGCCAATGGATGGATAAGCACCCTCACCCACCCATTCAGCAAGTTGTGCGCATGCTGCAAAAACTGGCTAAAGCCTTGCGGGCCTTACGTCGTTACGAAATGGTGCACCGCGATCTTAAACCCGAGAACATTATTATCACCGCCGACGACCAACTTAAATTGGTCGACTTTGGCACAGTGCAATCGGCCGAACAACTTGAGCAAGATGAAAAAAACACCACACCGGTTGGCTCTGTGCAATACATCGCACCAGAGTATTTAGTGGGTGAAACTGGTCGCCATCGTAGCGACATTTTCTCGTTTGCGGTGATTGCCTACGAAATGCTGTCAGGCAAGTTGCCCTACAAACAAGCCAGCCGTGAGCAAATTGCTCAGCGAAATTACAGCGACTGGCACTATCAAAACATTCAGCATTTCCGCAATGACATGCCTGACTGGTTAGACGCCGCCTTAGAGCAAGGCTGCCACCCTAAACCGCAGCAGCGTTATCAGAGCTTGTCGGAACTGATTCATGACTTACAACATGCCAATCCCAAACTTAAGGCCAGCTATCAAGCCAAACCCTTGATCGAGCGTAATCCGGTGCGTTTTTGGCAATCAACCACCTTATTTTTGCTGCTAGTGGTGATATGGCAGTGGGCCAGCCAGTTAAATTAACTTTCATAAATATAAAGTTGATTTACATAAAGGCCTAGTTACTAGGAAGTGCCTAGTATAAGCGCAATTTCTTGCTAGTTTGTGGTCAGCATGTCGTCTACTACCCAGAGTAAAACCCTACAAAAAGGCCTGTTTGGAATGGCCTTGCCTATTTTTGGCGAGTTCATGCTGAATATGTCGGTACCGGTATTTGACGCGCTATTCCTTAGCCAAGTCTCTGATCAAGCCGCTGCTTCGGTAGGTGCAGTGATGCCTTGGTTCTCAATGGCCATTGTGTTTTTCTCGGCCACAGGCATCGCTGGCGCAAGTTTGGCGTCGCAGTACATGGGCAAACAAAACTATCAACGGGCTAATTTGATTCTAGCCGGCTTGATAATACTCGGTGTACTAGCAGGGCTACTCTGCGGGCTATTCTTTGTAAGCCAAGCCAGCAACATTGGCCAATGGATGAGCCTTCCCCCAGATATGAGCTTATTAGCCGCCGAATACTTGGTGCTCGCTGGAGCAAGTGTGGGCTTTATGGGTTTACGTATGACCCTAGCCAACATCTGTAATAGCTATGGTCAATCTCATTGGAACACCATTTCGGCGGCGCTCATGCTGGTCACCAATATTATTGGCAATGGCGTGTTGGTATTGGGCTGGTTTGGCGCAACACCAATGGGCGTGACCGGGGTAGCCTTAGCCAGCCTAATTGCTTGGTTGCTAAGCCTTAGCTTTAGCTTGTTAGTGGTATTGCTGCTAATAAAAGTGAAGCTGCCCTTAGCCGAGGCGATTAAACAGCCAGCTCTTAGCCTTAAACCTATTCTAAAAATTGCCGTCCCTTCAGCGCTCGAGCCTTTCTCTTACCAAAGCTTTGTGATGGTCATGAACTTAATGATTGTCCAGTTTGGCGAAACCTCGCTCACCGTGCGTATCTACGCACTAAACATCTACGTTTATTGCACCATGATGCTAGTCGCCATAGGCATTGCTAATACCATGTTAGTGACCCAACTTGCAGGAGCTGGCCACTTTGATCGTTGTCACCAACAAATGCGCCAAGGCATGCGCTGGGGATTAATAGCGGTGGCTATTGTTGCCAGCATTATCTTTATCTTTCACCAAAACTTACTGGGTTTATTTACCAGTAACCCAGAAGTACTCGCCCTAGGCGTGGTGGTATGTTTAATTCACAGCCTTAACGAACCACTAAGGGCAATTAATATAATCAGCGGCAATGTATTGCGCGGTTGTGGTGACGCGGTATTTGTTACCGGCAACGCCATTGCGGTTACTTGGCTATTCTCAGTACCACTGGCCTACTTTACCGGGGTTTACCTAGGTTATGGTTTATATGCGGTGTTACTAGCAGGCATGGTAGACGAGTTCCTACGTAGCCAAATAAACTGGCGCCGCTGGAAGAGCGACAAATGGAAGCGTAAGTTAGCACCGGACTAGTAAGAGTCGTAACTAACTTTTGGACACAAATGGCTTAGTGAATCGCCACTTCTTCACTAGCCGACTTTTAGCCTCATTAAAGTCCAGACTAATTCCAGTTTAGACTTCACTCGTTGCAGAGTGGAAGCGACGCTCCTAGATGTTCAGCTGTTTTACGTATAGATAAACCGAAATCCTCAGCTCAATTATTTCTTCGTACATTCCTGCCTTTTTGCCTTTATTTGGGCGCCTATCTTTGAAGACCATTTTAATACTTAGAAATCAAGGATTTTGAAACGCATCATAACTTAAGCCAGCTTCCTCCATTTCTCTAAAATTGCACAATTTACTAAATTCGTCATTTGTTACCATGCTTTTTAAATCCGCCAGATGTTCGCTATAAGTACTCATTTCTGGATGGTCTCGTCGATTGTATGTCCAGTTATCAACTAAGACATTATGTGACGGTTCATCAGACAGTGGCTCGTCAGAGCGGAGATCAGTATCAATAAGGATGACTTCATCAGCCAGCAGTGAAGGTGAATGGATTGGCTTGTTATAAATTACAGTTAATGCGGAACTGGCAGAGATTAAAAAATAGCCGTCTGTGAGTTTGTCATTCTCAAGTTTGACTGCCTGAGTTATGTAACTGGTATTGTGTTTCTTGTTGTGTGTAACAATGAAGACATAAGATTGATATGAACTTGCGTATGATGTATTCATGTTATAGGCGCCAAAAGAGATGTCGCCATAATCGCAAAATACTAATTTTTTTGCTTCTTCGAACGGAACAGGTGAGGCGATGTTGTTGTAGCTGTTCGCATTCACATGAAGAAAGGAAGCAATGGAATCTAACTTTGTTGCTGACAAGTACCCTTCGTTCTTCATCCACTCTCTAGCCCAAGAGACTAAATAAACATTAGTCGATTCTTTGCCATAAAAATCAACTTTGCTTCTTGGCTGTGTGTTACTAGTGGAACCGGAAACTTCAAGAATGATATTGCACTCTTCATCAAACACCGTCATATCCCCATAAAGTTCGGTCTGAGAGCTATGCTCGTACAAGTGGTAAAATAACTTTCTTGATTTCAGTGTTTCTTCGTCACTTTCTACAATGCCGATAGAAATATTCTTGTTAAAGTGATTTGGTTCTAAGTTGCCCAAGCAAGTAAAGTTGGGATCTTCCATTAGTTCATTATTATAATAGCTATACTTTGTTGCAACATCTCCGTGGGAGTTGTAAAGATCGTATACGAGGACGACGGTATCATCTATCCCATAAGTCTTAAACGCCACACTAACATAAAGTTTACCATGCACTTTAGACACAGCGTCTAGAACATCCTCTTCGGATGGTGCGTGGTATTTAGCTATTAAAAAGTCATAATAGTGTCCAGAATACAGAGCTACCGAGCCAACAAAAGCTGCTACCGTAATCTCTACCCCCTTTTCCTTAATCGCAGTCATAACCCTATAGCAAGTTTCAGCAAGTTTACTCATGGTGCGGCTCTATCGCGGTTCGGTGGGAAGATGTATTGAGACTCGATTCGTCAAAGTAGCCATCAGTGATTCTCCATTGAGTAGTAGCAAACTATTACGGTGTTTGTAGTAAGGCTCCTTATCAAGAAGCTCTATGAAGACTGACAATCATAGCTTTTAGGTTAGTCCAGTAACAAATAGTTAACAAACTGTGCAGTGTTAAGTAGCACTAGTTAAATCCACTGAGTGACAAACTACCTGTTCGACTGTTTTGCAGGCTAAAGATAAGCGTTGATAGTCAATGAGAGTTTTGAACATTTAGCGGCATTAGACTTAGCATTAGACTTAGCATTAGACTTAGCATTACCCTCGTCACCCAAAATGGTTTTGACAGATAACTTTTGAATTTTCGTATATTGTTTCGGGTTGAAAATAAAAAACTATAATAAGAACCACAACTCATTTAGGGGCAAAAGTGAGTCAGCTACAATTTGCAGACTCATTGTGGACAGATATATATTAGCTTTCCTTACCCTCCCCTTCATTATCGCCTAAGCGATTAAGCCGAGCATTGTTTGAGCGTAGCGAGTTGCACAGGCGCGCTTAGCGCTGAGTAACGAGGAAAAAAGATAATGCGGGGCAGCCTTTCTTTTGCTTCGTTTTCTTTGGCTGTTCAAAGAAAATGACGTCGCCGAGAGGCGAAACGTTATACAGCAGCCACAGGTAACAGCATTATGTTAGCTGTCTTTTAGTCATTAAAACCGCTTGAAAAGAACAGACAAGTTTATTGCTTGCCTGCACACAGCACTAACTCGGCTCTATTTGCTTAATATGGCGATTTACCGAGAACCACGAAGCACCTAAACCCAGCAAAGTTGCGAATAAGATTAACCAGCCAAACTCTTGAATACTTAGACCCGAGAGGTAAATGTCTTGTTGGTACAACAGGCCTATCTGCTGCAAGGCGTATTCAGTCCAGATAAGCAAAATATTACACAATACCCAAGCCATTAGGCCGCCTACAATGCCAAACCAAAATCCGGTATATAAAAACGGCCGTTGAATAAAGGCGTCGGTAGCGCCGACCAATTTCATAACTTCGATTTCGTTACGACGATTGAGAATGTTTAATCGCAGAGTATTACTTACAATTAAGGCCACCGCGGTGAGCAACAGTATAATCAGCAGCCAAGCGGCTTGCTGCAGCATGCTTACAATGGTGTCTAAACGTTGAAGCCATTCAACATCTAAACGGCCTTCTTCAACCAAGCTATGCTCTTGCAAACTGTCGAGTAAGGTTTTTGCAGCGCTAGCTGAACTGTAATCGGCACTTGGCAGCACCAGTAATACATCGGGCAAGGGGTTTTCTGGTAGTAAAGCGAGTACGTCTTCAAAGCCGCTGTTGGCTTGAAACTCGGCCAAGCCCTGTTGCTTGGTAACCAGCTCTACCGCAGCCACTTGCTGCATGCTGGATATATTTTTTTGCAATAAATCACGCTGTTGCTCGGTAACATTTTGTTTTAGAAATAAACTGATTTGAGCGTCACTTTTCCAGTAGGCAGTAAGCTGTTGAACATTTTTGGTGGCCAAATAAAAGCTTGCTGGCAAAGCCAAACAAACGCCGATTACCGCTAAAGTAAGCATTGAGCTAGCAGGAGTGCGCCAAAGCTCGCCTAAGCTGGCAATGCATTGCTGTAGATGGCGTACCCAAAACATCATAAAGCGTACCGGAAACGCGACTTTCACCTGCGGTTTAGCACCAGCCATTACTGTACCTCCTCTGCTTGAGAGGCATTAAGCAACTGACCATTTTGGAGAATAAGTCGCTGGTAGTGCATTTTAGCGATTAGGCTTAAATCGTGACTTGCGATAAGCACCGCAACACCCACGCGGTTGAACTCTTCGAATAAGCGGAAAATCTCTAAGGACAATGCTGGGTCTAAGTTACCAGTGGGCTCATCGGCGATCAAAATAGCAGGTTTGTTGACTACTGCGCGCGCAATGCCTACTCGCTGCTGCTCACCACCAGAGAGAATAACCGGGGTGCAATTGGCTTTATCTAGCAGCCCCACTTTATCGAGGGCAGCGGCCACGCGGCGTTTAATATTGCCCATGCTATAGCCTTCAATCACTAAAGGCAGAGCAACATTGTCGAATACTGTGCGGTCCATTAGCAGCTTGTGATCTTGAAAAATCACCCCCATTTGACGGCGAAGATAAGGGATCTTTCGATGAGTAATGCGACTAATATCGTCGCCATTTACCCACACTTTTCCGTCGCTGGGGCGCTCCATGGCGGTGATAAGCTTGAGCAAGGTACTTTTTCCTGCGCCAGAGTGGCCGGTTAAAAAGGCCATTTTTCCCTGTTCTAGTTGAAACGAGACTTTTTGTAAGGCTCGCTGACTACCTGGATAAATTTTACTTACTTGCTCAAACCGGATCATTCCTAGACCTTTTTTACTGTTTAGGCAGCGTTTAACTACGCCTCTTCACTCTCTTCGCTGCTAAATAGCGCATCAACAAAGGGTTGTGACTCAAACTCGCGTAAATCATCAATGCCTTCACCCACACCAATATAACGAATAGGCAAAGCAAACTTGTCGGCTAAGGCAAAAATTACCCCACCTTTAGCGGTGCCATCTAACTTGGTAAGTGTTAAACCCGTTAAGCCCACCGCTTGGTTAAATAAGTTAGCTTGGCTAATGGCATTTTGGCCAGTGCTGGCATCAATAGTTAACATAATTTCATGAGGAGCGGCATCGTCGAGCTTTTTCATTACTCGTACAATTTTCTTCAACTCTTCCATTAGATGCGCTTTATTTTGCAAGCGACCTGCTGTATCGGCAATCAATACATCTACATTTCGTGATTTAGCTGCTTGAAAAGCATCGAAAATTACCGAAGCACTGTCGGCGCCAGTGTGTTGTGCAATTACCGGGATCTCGTTACGCTCCCCCCACACTTGCAGCTGCTCAACCGCAGCGGCGCGGAAGGTATCACCCGCAGCCAACATCACCGATTTCCCCTGACTTTGATATTGCTTGGCAAGCTTACCAATGGTGGTGGTTTTACCCACACCATTAACCCCAACCATTAAAATAACAAACGGCCCGTCGCTACTATCTAAATCTAAAGGCGCTTCAACTTGATTAAGCATGCTTGCCATATCGAGTTTTAGTTGCTGGTATAAGGCTTCACCATCTTGTAGGTCACTGCGCTTAACGTGACTGGTGAGGTTTTCGATAATCTTTAAAGTGGTATCAACACCAACATCCGCCACCAATAACTGTTCTTCTAATTCTTCAAACAGCTCATCATCAATCTTTCGCCCTTTAAAGAGAGAAAAGAAACCCCAACCAAAATTCTTACGGGTGCGCCTTAAGCCAGCACGCAAACGGGCAAACAAGCCCATTTTTTTCACTGGCTCAGCAGCTTGCGACGCTGCGGCTAGCTCGGCTTCTTGTTCAGCCTGCGCAGCTAGTTCGGCCTCTTGTGCTGCTTGGGCCTCACGTTCTGCTTGGGCTTCACGTTCTGCTTGGGCTTCGCGTTCGGCTTGAGCTTCGCGTTCTGCTTGGGCTTCTCGTTCTGCTTGCGCTTCGCGTTCTGCTTGAGCTTCGCGCTCTGCTTGGGCTTCGCGTTCTGCTTGCGCTTCGCGTTCTGCTTGAGCTTCGCGCTCTGCTTGCGCTTCGCGTTCGGCTTGGGCTTCACGTTCTGCTTGAGCTTCGCGTTCTGCTTGGGCTTCACGTTCTGCTTGAGCTTCGCGTTCTGCTTGAGCTTCGCGCTCTGCTTGGGCTTCTCGTTCTGCTTGCGCGTCTAACTCAGCTTGCTGAGTATCTTGTTGTTCTGCGGCGGGATCGCTTGATTGTTGTTGCTCGTCTTCTTTTTTTCGGCCAAACCAAGAAAATAGGCCCTTCTTTTTTGCCATTACTGCAAAACCTTTTTTACCAGTAAACGACGTTGGCTGTTACAATGCCAACGTCCAATCAATATTGCTCGGATATTATCACAGTTTCTCAATGGTCTAAGTAAATGGCACGGCTTTCCTCAAGAAAACATTCAAATCAAAGTAACAAATCTAATAATGGCAGTGGCCAGGTACGCATAATTGCCGGTCAATGGCGCGGGCGCAAGCTCAAGGTGCTGAATAGCCAAGGCTTACGCCCTACTACCGACCGAGTTAAAGAAACCGTATTTAACTGGTTAAGCCCCTATTTGCACAACAGCCATTGCTTAGATCTTTTTGCTGGAAGTGGCAGCTTAGGTTTTGAGGCCTTGTCGCGTTTTGCTAGTTTTACCACCTTTGTAGAGAAAGATGCGCAAGCTGCTAAGCAGCTTAAGGCCAATTTACAAGTATTAGATCTTAGCAGCGAGCAAGCAAAGTTAATTAATCAAGATGCCCTGCAATGGCTAAAGCAAACACCAAGCGAAGCCTACGACATTGTATTTATTGACCCGCCGTTTCGTTGCGAGCTACTAGCACCTAGCTGCGCAATGTTAAATGACAATGGCTGGTTAAAACCCGACGCACTGGTTTATCTTGAATTTGAGAACGAAGCCAACGAGCCCCAATTACCCGCAAACTGGCACTGCATAAAAGAAAAACAAGCAGGCCAAGTAAGCTACCGTTTATACCAACTAACTTAAGAGCCCTATTTATGTTTATTAAAATTGGCAAACTGTTTATGGCTGCCATGTGGTTAGCGATGCTACTCAGCCCAATTATTTTTGTTCCGCCTTACAATTGGATTTTGCCGCTAGTGGGTGGTATTTTGTTATTGCTGCACGGCGTTCAACTGTTATCCATTCGCGGCACTTTGCTTGAAGCCGGCGTGTTGAAGAAGGGTGATAATCTACAAATTTTGTTCTTTGGCTTTTTTGCTATGTGGCAAATTCATAAACGTATGACTGGGAAAGACTCTTGATTACACGCCAGTTACTATTGGCGAGCATTTGCTTTGTAAGTCTGCCTAGTTGGGCGATGAGCGTTACGGTCATTGATGATGCTAAACATCGACGCAGCGGAGCTTGGACCCAAGTATTACCCTATGCCTATTACACCGAAAACCTCCAGTGGGGCGTGGGTATTGGCGTTGGCGCGGCAGGGCATATTCAGCCCAGCTCTAGCATGGTGGCAACGGCGACTGTAACCAGTAACGATAGCTGGATGGGCTTTTTGTATAGCGGTGACTATCAAATGCCTTTTGCTGATCGCATATTTTTTGATACCACTTTGTATCAAACTAATTTTACTCGCGATCCGCAATATATTGACGGTAATTCGGATTACCCAGGAGAGCGAGCAGGTAGCAATGATTCAAGCCAAGAGAACCGTGTTTATACCCACAGTAAAGGCCAAGAGTATCGCTTTAGATTTCGCTATTTACTGCCTCTAGGTCACGGTAAAAACTCAGCAGTTCACACTTTTAGAGTAAACCGCGGTGAGGTAATGGACGGTTACGAAGCGGGCGCGAAAGAATGGAACCCACTCACCAGCGGTCGCACTATTATTCAACTTGAACCTTTTTATTGGAAACAAGACGTTGGCGAATATAACCAACTGCAAGATTCTAATACCTCAGCGGGCCTTACCTTAGAACTCGAATACGATAATCGTAACTACCATCAAAACCCAACTGCAGGTAGCCGACAGCGTTTAAATGTAAGCCGTGATTGGGGCGATAGCGAGCGACCTTCGTGGACTATGTGGGAGCTTTCGGCCTCTAAATACATCAGCTTGCCAAAAACTTCTTGGGCACAAAGCCAAGTATTGGCGTTTGGCTTTGCCACCTCTGATACACCCACTTGGAACCACAGCTCTTACAACAATGGTGAACAGCAATATCATCGCCCTGCCTGGTTTGCTGGTTCTCGTTTAGGGGGAATGGACAGGCTTAAAGGCTATGAAACTGCCCGTTATCACGATCGTTCGATGATCTATTATTCGGCAGAATACCGCTTCACACCCAACTGGAACCCACTTCCCAAAGTGCCAGTTGTAAATTGGTTTAACGTACCTGCTTGGTACTGGGTCGCCTTTGTTGAAATTGGCCGAGTGGCTGATGAATACAACTTGGCAACCTTACATCAAGATATGAAATACAGCGTAGGCGGCAGTCTTAGAGTAATGATGGAAGGTGTTGTACTACGCGGTGATTTTGCTACCAGCGGCGATGACAGCATTTTTCGTTTAGGTATAAATCACCCTTACTAGGATCTGTTAATCTGTCGCGGTTAATTTTGCTCTAGAGATCAACGGGCTTAATACACTTGCGGATTACCAGTTTAAAGCTGGAATCCGCAAGGCTAGCCATTCTGCTTATAGTGATTGCCAATAATCGGCTATTCCATCAAGGAACATTTGCACCGCAAGCATAATAAGCAACATGCCCATTAAACGCTCCATGGCTTTTAAACCTTTCTCACCCAGCAGTTTTAAAAGCACCCCACTAAATAAGAAGATCACCACGCTAATGCCCCACGCAATAAGTAGCGCCAAAGACCAATCTAGCATCCGGCTGCCATCTTGATTTGCCAGCAACATTAATGATGCAAGTACCGAGGGACCGGCAATCATTGGGATTGCCATCGGCACTAAAAAGGGCTCTTCACCTGCAGCAAGACCAGCAACACCACCGGGCTGAGGGAAAATCATCTTCAAGGCAATAAGGAATAAAATTATCCCGCCAGCAAGGCTTACCGCTTCTTGTCGAAGATTTAAGAAACCTAGAATTTGCTCACCAGCAAACAAAAAGGCAAACATAACAGTAAGGGCAAACACCAGTTCTCGAAGTAAAACGATTCGCCGACGTTTTGGGTCAAGATGTTTGACCATGCTAAGGAAAACTGGAAGGTTTCCTAGCGGATCCATAATCAAAAACAACATCACTGCTGCTGATAACATATCCATTGGCTAACTCACTAAATAACGACTATTTTGTCTAAGAAATAAAAAAGAGCCAGAGCATAACACCCTGACTCTTTTATAGCTTAGCTTTATTTACGGTTTATAAACGACTTTTACTGCATCAGTTACATCCGCCTCGTCAACATAAGCTACAGCAGCGGCATTGCCAGCAACTTCTGATACAGCAACTGACGGAGAAGCAGCCGTTTTAGGCGGCTTAGCTTTACCAGTGAAGATTAACTTTGACCAATAAGCTTGAAGCTGGGCTTCACTTTTACCGGTTGCAGCATCGTGAAAGCTAGCACGTAATGCGTCGCCTTCTTTATATTCAATCACCACTGGTGGTGTGCCATTAGGTAGCTTTTTAAGCTTACCTAAAAACAGCTTTTTCACTTCTGCTTTTGATAAAGCATCAGGGCCTGCAGGGTTTGCTATCACTACCGGAGCAGCCAAGCTACTAAGACTAAATACGCTCAAAGACAGAGCCAATAATAGTTTTTTCATGACTCCTCCTAAAATACGCCGTCAAATACGATACTATAAACTGTAGTGCTATCTTCGGTTGCACCAGCCACTTTGCTTTCAAGCAAGCCGTTAGTATCACCAAAGCCATTCACTAAAGTAGCGTCAAACTTCACTGCTAGATTAGACAGTAAGTCGTAGCGTAAACCTAAAGAGTACGAAGTACGTTTACCGCTGTAGATGAATGAAGAATCAGTAGAAACAACAGGCGGGTTAGTCGGCCCGTCTGGTAGGGTCGGGTCATAACCTGGGTTAGGCACAAAAATATTTACACGCTCGTCGTCATCCTGAGTTTTCATCCCAGCAATAGTGCCGTAAGGCATCGCCTTGCCAAAGCGGTAACCTAGAGTAAAGTAACCTGAATCAACATCTGAATAACCGCCTTCAACCGTTGCACGAGTCACCTCTGACACAACAAGCAAGGAGCCGTTATCGTAGCTAAAACCTGCACCTAAGAAGTCAGATTTGTTTTTATCGGCCAATACCTGGGCATCGGGTTGATTGCTTGGGTCAACGGTAATTTTAGTTACACCGTAAACAGCCCGAACGGTGAAATCGTCGATAGCCCAAGTAAGGTTAGCTCCTAAGATGTCATCGTAGTTTGTGCCATCTTCTTCCGACTGTCCCCAAAAGCCCTGTACCGTTAGGGTTGAGTTATCAAACTCAAAGTCGTAGCTACCATCAACACCTACAAAAGAGTTAAATGGCACAAAACCATATACTTCTTCTGGCGGGCGAGCCCACGGTTGTGCGTAACCCACTTCTAGATAATCAGAATACATATACATAGGTAAGCGAAGTTTACCGCCACGCACTGTAATGTAGTTATCAAAGGTATGCTTTAAGTAAGCCCATTCAACATCTGGGCTAAAGTCATCTTCACCACGTGCCACTAACTGCACCGTTACACTGGTACTGTCGGCTAAAGCAAAGTCACCCTGTAGGCCCACCAAAGTAAGATTATTAAAATCGTACTCGTCGGTAGAACCGGCATAACCTAGGTTATTGTTAGCTTGATTAATGCCCACGCTGTAGAAACCGTTAAAGCTGATTCTATCAAAGGCATTATCCTGATTTTGTTCTCGTAGAACCTGCACCTCTTGCTCGAGATCATTTACTCGTTGCTCGAGAGCTTCGTCTGCCATTACTGCGCCACTCAATAAGCATATTGGTAACGCCTGCCACGCCCTTAAATCCATGGGGCATCTCCTTTCTTTTATAGTTATTTTATTTACACTTTAAATTGGCTAATAACGTCACTTAATCGCTGAGTTACTTGCCTTACATCCTCGCTAACGTTGTCTATTTCGCTAGAACTTTTTGCCACCGCGAGAGATATTTGTTGAATGTCATTCACGCTGTTGTGAATAACATCTGAAGTTTTAGTTTGTTCTTCTGTTGCTGCTGCAATTTGCTCGTTCACAGCATGAATGGATTCCACCTTACCGGTGATATCCATTAGTGATTTACCCGCTTGAGCAGATTGCTCAACACTTAAACCGGCTTGTTCAATACCGCGGTTCATAGCTTCAACAGCCGATCCAGAGCCTTTTTGTAGCTCTTCTAATACTTGTTGAATTTCTTGAGTAGAGTCTTGGGTGCGTGAGGCAAGCGTGCGAACTTCATCGGCTACTACCGCAAAACCACGCCCTTGCTCACCGGCGCGTGCTGCTTCAATAGCAGCATTCAAGGCTAGCAAATTGGTTTGCTCTGCAATGCCTCGAATCGCATCTAAAATCACACCTACATTGCTGGTATAAGATTCAAGCTGGTTAATCGCTTGTGCAGTACCGTTCACTTCTTCAGCTAAATCGTTAATTACTGAGATGGTATTTTCTACAACTTGGTTGCCTTCTTGCGCGGAACTGTTTGCAGAAGACGCTTCTTGAGAAGCTTGCGAGGCAAAATCAGCAATATGGTGCACACTAGCGGTCATTTCTTGAATTGCCGCACTTACCGCATCTACTGAGTGATTTTGAGACTCAATACTACTCGCAGTATGTTTACTGGTTTCCATTAAGCGAGTAGACACATCTTGAAGGGCTTGCACGGTTTCGGTGGTTGTAGCAATGCTGATTTGCATCTTGCTAATAAACTGATTAAACCAATGAACCAGCGTGGCTATTTCATCTTTGCCGTCGTAGTCAACACGAACCGTAAGGTCCCCTTCACCTTCGGCGATTTCACGCAATGATGAAGTCACTTGGGCAATCGAATTAACAATACTGCGAGTGGTCATAATGCCGACGAAGATAACCACTACAATGGTGGCCACGCCCAAAATAATACCAGTGGTAACCGCAGACTGAGAGCTAGCAATGGTGCCATCTATGGTTTCGTTAAAGGCTTTTTCGGTGTTTACCCGCAAACTTGCCAAACCTTGAGTCAGCTCTTGCAGTACCGCGGCAGAACGCTCAGCTTTGGCAGGTAAAGTGGCAAAGTCGGCACTGCCGTCCACCAAGCTCATGGCAATGCCTCTAGCTTGGCCGTAATATTTATTTTGCAGGCTTTGCAATTGCTCTACGTCTTGCCTAGCGCTAGGCAGAATTGTAATTAGCTCATTTAGCTTATCGTTTAACAGCTGATTTTGCTCATCAGCTGCATCTAATGATTCTTCTTCACCAGTGGTTACTGCAGTTTGTAGTAGTTGATCTACGTTATATAGGGTGTTTTGCGCAACCGTTGCGGTGTCTAAGGCTGGGAAGTACTGGTCTCTAATTTGTTCAATATTGAACTGGCTTTGTTGCTGAACTTGCATGTTGTTTACCAAGTAGATTGCAAACCCAACAACAGCAATTGCCGCCAAGATCCCAACCTTATGGCTTATTTTTAGACGTCTAGCCAAATCCATTTATACCACTCCATGTAAATACAAGTATCGATAACTTATGTATCGGCACCATCAACTGAATGTTTAAATAACTTCTCTGTTGTTAAGTAAATCCAAAACAATTAAAACATATGTTTAAATATTGTTAGAAATCTTATTAGATTAAACTACTTATTCCGTTCCGACTAAAAGCCTAGGTGCATAAGAAATTATAGATGTTTATTCCAGATAAGATGGGAAAACAGCAAAGAAAGATGAATTAAACACTATAAGAGTGATAAATAGCAAGTAATATCAGTTATAACTAAATTAATAGTCGTTTATATATAAAAAGGGCCTGAAATGGCCCATATAAGGCAGGTTTATTTGTGAGAACAGATCTTTGATTCAGCAGTAGTAAAGCCTTGTTTTGCTTCGATGAACTTGCCACGTTCTGCTAAGAACACGATCAATTGCTGGGCGTTCATGCCTTTTTGACGACAAGTATGGTACTCACTGTCTTCACCAAATGTTTCTTTCATTAACGCCTCTAGAGACGCAGAAGTGAAACTACCACCTTGCTCTAACATCAACTGCATCACTTGATGCCCGTGAATCGACTGACTCATTATTACCTCCATTAAAAAACGGCGTTCACTTTACCAGTGTCACGCCGTTTGTTTGTTGCGTTAGAACAAGCTAGATAAGCTTCTCAATGTTCTTGGAGGCCAATTGTTGTTGGTAAGACTGAATAGAGCTTTGCAACAAGGCATCGTTTTGTGCTTGTTGCGACGTTGATTGCGCATAGTTGGTATCTAATATGCGCGAACGCGCTGCGCTTTGTGCCTCGATGGCAGCTTGGGTAGAGCGATAAGCAGACTCAGCCGCATTACTAGAAGCACCTAGTTCCGCTTGATTGGCATCGGTAGTTTGCTGGGCCCCCTGCAACGCTGCTTGAGCTGTGGCAGGATCGTTAAGGTCAACATTATCTACGCCAAGATCGGTAGCGTTGGGAATAGCCGCAGTATTGGCATCAACTTGAGCTTGCAAAGCGGCAATATCGTTAGAGTTATAAATACCATTACTACTTTGTACAACCAACGCTTGGTTCTGCTGCAATAGCTCGGTAGTGCCCTGTAGTTGAGCAGATTCAATATTGTTGAGGCTAACTTGGTTTTGATAGATATTGGCGTAAGCTTCTTGCTCGCTAATACCAGTGGTTAAGCGATTAGAAATCTGTAAGCCTGCAGGATCATCTGCCGCTGTGTTAATACGCTTACCAGAAGCAAGTTTTTCATCTTGTTCTTCTTGGCGTTTCTTCGCTTGGTCCATATAAAAATCGGACGGAGAAACGGAGCTTGAAACCTGATTGATAGCCATTGGATATCCTCAACAAAACATTCACTAGAGCAGCCATCCTAGCTGTATACTTTTTAAGCATACCACTAAGTGCCCAAAATCGCATCTTTTTGCACGCTAATTTGTGCTTTTTTCTTGCTCGCAAGACCAGCAATAATCGAAGCTTCCGGGATTAATTTCTTGGCACTTATTGCAGGTCCACTCTGCAACACTATTTACTTCGTAGTCCTTAACCGCTTGCTTGGCTTTGTCCCATTGGGCTAACTCTACCATTAATGTGACTTGTACAACGTCCATAGGGAGCTCACCAGCTGCCGCCATGGCATACTCACCATCTACTCGGCTCTCAATGCCCATTTTACTTAGCATCCCTTGCAGCAATCGCGCTTCTACAAAATTGGCGGCTCGATAAAACTCATGCCATTGGCTCATTTATTCTCCTTAATAGCTGCTACTAATGCTCAGTATAGGTGAGTTGCTTGTAGTATTGCTTGCTAACACAAAAACTTAGGCATTAACCCTTTTTAAATAGACCTAGTGAGCGGGCATATTAGCTCAGCGCCCTAACGTTTTTATTGACTAAACCTCTGCTTAAAAAGGCTCGCTTAATTCTATGATGAGCCGCAACCGCCGAGCACCAAAATATAGCGATATCGCACCAATTTAGAACATAACCCATATAGATCACATAAAATTTCGCACCATTTTAGAGCCAAAACATGTAACTCCATTGTTATCATCAAGTTAAAACCCTTTCATTGCATCAACTTAGTGCTTAGTTAAGAAATTTATTCAACAAAAGGCCTGAAAATTGCTTCTTTTTGGCGCAAACCATATTAAAAGAAACAATTAGGGAGATTTTTTAATGGATAATATTAGTGACGCTATCGACGTATTGTCGCAAAGCGCAAACACTTTATTCATTCTGCTAGGTGCCATTATGGTTCTAGCCATGCACGCTGGCTTTGCCTTTTTAGAAGTAGGTACAGTTCGCCATAAAAACCAAGTAAACGCCTTAGTTAAAATTATCACCGATTTCGCATTTTCTGGTGTGGCTTACTTCGTTATTGGTTACTACTTAGCTTACGGTAGCCACTTTTTTAATAGTGCAGAAGTACTTGCTGAAGGAAACGGCTACGAGCTGGTGAAGTTTTTCTTCTTACTTACCTTTGCTGCAGCTATTCCAGCCATTGTTTCAGGCGGTATCGCAGAGCGTGGTAAGTTCTATCCATTCTTAATTGCTTCTTCATTGATTGTTGGTTTGGTATACCCGATTTTCGAAGGCATTATTTGGAACGGTAACTTCGGCTTCCAAGATTGGTTAGAAGCGCAATTTGGCGCAGCCTTCCATGATTTTGCAGGCTCGGTAGTTGTACACGCAATGGGCGGTTGGTTAGCACTGGTTGCGATTAAAGTTCTTGGCGCACGTAAAGGCAGAAAGCCAGGCGTGGCATTTGCACCTTCTAACATCCCATTCTTAGCTTTAGGTGCTTGGGTACTTACCGTTGGCTGGTTCGGCTTTAACGTTATGTCGGCCCAAACCATGGACGGCATCAGCGGTTTAGTAGCGGTTAATACCTTAATGGCAATGGTTGGCGGAACGATTGTTGCGCTAGTTGTAGGCCGTAATGACCCTGGTTTTGTTCACAATGGTCCCTTAGCTGGCTTAGTTGCTGTTTGTGCAGGTTCAGACTTAATGCATCCTATTGGCGCCTTAGTAACAGGCGGCGTAGCTGGTGCCTTATTTGTTTGGGTATTCACTTGGTTACAGCAACGCTCTGACTTAGACGACGTATTAGGTGTTTGGCCACTTCACGGTTTGTGTGGTGTTTGGGGTGGTGTTGCCGCAGGTATCTTCGGTAGCCAAGCTTTAGGCGGTTTAGGTGGCGTATCTCTAATCAGCCAAATCATCGGTAGCCTTGCAGGTGTGGCTGTAGCTCTAATCGGTGGTGTGATTGTTTACGGCATTGTAGATAAAGTTGCAGGCTTGCGTCTTTCTGAAGAAGACGAATTCCACGGCGCTGACTTAGCGATTCACAAAATTAGCGCAACCAACAAAGACCGCTAATAAAAAAGCCCGCACAATGCGGGCTTTCAATACGTGAAATGCAGTTCTGGTGAAGCTCACCATTGAACTGCATTTTTCTTTTTAGAGCTCAATAATATCTAGCTTATAATCTATCTGGCTCAAGTATTGCTGCTCATTTTCTAAATCTGCGCGAGTTAAAGGATTATTCTGCAGCCAGGTTTGATCCAACAGTAAACTCATTTGCTGCCCAGCAGCTCTAAACTGCAGTTCCGGCAGTGTTTGACGACGTTTGCCACGGTTAAAAATGACTGATAAACGAATGATCAAACAGGCCTTAAGCAAGTCTACGTTTTCCATAGGAAACTGCTTAACTGGGATGCGCTTACGATGCGCTAAAACTAAGGCAGCCAACTGTTGTTGCTCGATGCGAGAGAAGCCCGCAAGATCCACATGCTCCACAATATAAGCGCCGTGTTTATGATAATCACTGTGTGCTACATCTAGGCCCACTAAAAATAGTTGCGAAGCCCAATTTAACAGCTTGGTGGTTTCTACTTCATCCAAAGACCAAGTTTCTGCCACTTGGTTTAACAATAACTGACATGTGCTATCGACTCGGCCACTAAACTGGCTGTCTACGTGGTAACGCTCAGCTAGCTTTTGCACGCTAGCTGGACGAATATCACTGTGTTCTAAACGGCCTTTTAGCTCATACAATAAACCTTCACGTAAGGCCGATTCAGCGGCATGCATAGTATCAATGTTCAGTGCTTGGAATAAGGCTTGTAAGACGACAACACCTCCTAAAAACACCGGCTGACGTTCTAGTGAAAGACCTTTTAGCGGCAAGTTACATTCGCCTGCTTCAAGGTAGCGCTCAATAATAGCGTCTAGGCCTTTGAGCTGAATTTCACCATCACAAAATTGGTTTTCTAAGCAAACTTTCGCCACAGCTTTAATGGTGCCAGAAGCACCTAAACACTCATTCCAAGCATGTTCCAAGAAATCATCGGCCACAGGCAACAATTGCTGTGAACAATAGACACTGGCTTTTAATAAGCGATTTTTGGTCACTCGGCCATTTTTAAAGAAACGTTTAGTGATAGATACACAGCCCATATCTAAGCTTTCTTTAAGCTTTAGATCCATGCCTTCACCAAGAGTGACTTCGGTGCTACCACCGCCAATGTCGATGACCATACGCGGGCCATTGGTTGGCGCCATATAGTGAGCAACACCTAGGTAGATTAAACGGGCTTCTTCTTCACCGGAGATAACTTCAACAGGATGGCCAAGGCGTTGCTCGGCAGCTTGCAGGAACACATTGGAGTCAATAATGCTACGTAGGGTTTTGGTGCCAACAACTCTAACACTGCCAGGTTTAAACTCGCGAAGGCGTTCACCAAAGCGCTCTAAACATGCTTGAGCGCGATTCCAAGCCGCTGCGTCGAGGCTACCATCATCTTGCAAGCCCCAACCCAAACGCACCATTTCTTTCACTTTATCGCGAACTTTAAGTTCGCCGTCTTCCCAGTCAGCAATAATTAAATGAAAACTATTGCTGCCTAAATCCAGAGCAGCCAACTGTTGAGTTTTGGGACTCAACAAACGCGATAAATTGAACATAAACTAACCTCAGCGAATCACTCGCAAAAGACCGAGCCAAAAGGCTCTCTAATTTACTTCAATATAAAACGTTTTAACATAGTTTCTATATCATTTACCTGTTGTTGCAGCGCTTGGCTAGATTGAGCAACTCGCTCTATTTGCTCAAAATTATCTTCTGCTACCTCGGCAATCACATTCACATTACGCGTAACTTCGCTTGCAACATGATGTTGCTCTTGAGCGGCCACACTAATTTGATCGGTCATCTCGCGCATTTGGCTCATGTCGGTGCGAATTGTCATGATAGCTTCACGAGATTTCTCGGCCAGATCTTTTGACTGGCTCATTTGTTCGCGACTAGCGGCCATTGCATCAAATACTTGAGTTGATTCGCGTTGCAAGGTAGTAATCATTGCCCGCACTGACTCGGTGCTTTTGGTGGTTTGGCTAGCTAAGCTGCGCACTTCATCGGCAACCACCGCAAAACCTCTACCTTGCTCACCGGCACGTGCCGCTTCAATAGCCGCATTTAAGGCTAGCAGGTTAGTTTTCTCGGCAATACCATCGATCACTTCGATAATAGAACCAATTTGTTTACTGGCGTCTGCTAGCTTATCCACTTGGCCAGAAGTGCTCTGCAAGGCATCATCTAAACTATCGATCATCTCGATATTTTGATTCATTACCTGCTGGCCTTGATCAATGTTGTTCTCAACAGACATCGACAACTCGCGGCTACTTTCGGTGTTTGAAGCCACTTCTTTAATTGCAGATTCCATTTCAGTAACAGCAGTTGCTACGCTACTCAATTCCGCGGTTTGCTTATCAAGCTTGGTTTTTACCACGCTTGAAGCTTCGTTATTTTTAACCGATACATCGCTAAGTTGGTGAGCTGCACTTTGAATTTGGCTAAACACCTCACGAGCTTGTTCAATCATTCGGTTAATGGCTGCCACCAGCACCGCAAACTCGCCAGAGTATTTACCATTCATGCTTTGGCTATAGTCACCCTCAGCCAATCGTAGAATGTGGGATTGGGTATGCTCTAGCGGTTTACGAATCAAACTGGCTAACCAGTAAGCAACGGCAATAGCAAAAATAATCACCAAAGGCACAACAATCGCGGTAATAGAGCGCGCATTAAGAATTAAGCTTCGGCCCTGCTCGCTGGCCACCTCACTTTGCTGGTTAGCCAAATCAACAATCTTAGTAACGGTAGAATCTAAACCAGAAAGCTGACGGTTAATTTCCACAGTTTGGATAGCAATATTAGCAATAGTTTCTTGGCTATCTACATAGCGCTCTACAATGCCGCTTGGGTCATTCACTTGACGGTTAAACTCAGCAACCAAGTCCGCGACTTGAGGATCAGCCAAGCCTTCTACTTCATCAATTAATGAAGAAAAGTCATCGTTAAATACTCGGTTATTATATTGAATCTTCTTAACCAAATCGGCGATTTTTTGCGGGTCGCGAGTATTCACCATGTTTGATAGTAAGAACTCCATCAAACCAAAACGGTCCATGACCATGGTGAGAATGTCTTCAATATATGAATCTTCAGCAGCTGCAGGGCTAGCCACTTTGGTCACAATTCTTTTCAAATCAGACAAGCGAAATAGAAACTGACTTAAATCATCACGTACTTTTTCGTCTTGCTGCAGGTAAGTATTTTGTAATTGCGCTAATCGCCCACCCTGCGAGGCCAAGGTGTTTTCTACATTGCTAACGTCATTTAAGTACTGCGAAAGCCCATTAATATTAAATTTTTGGGCATGAGCTTCCAACTCTGCCACATGACTTTCTAGGTCATTTAGTGATTCATCGGCTTGGCTATTAATGCTTTGCAGCTCATCTAAGTTGCTGGCATTTTCCAAACTTAACAGCAAGATACCCGCTCGAAGCGCTTGGCTGCCTACTTGGTTTGCCAGCAACTGGGTTCTTGCACTGTTGTCAGTAAGTGTATTGAAACTTGAATTGATTTGCTGAGCCAGCAAGAAAGCTGCACCACCGCCCATCGCTATCACCAAAGTGAGAACGGCAAACCCTATATATAAACGATGAACAACCGAGATTTGATTGATACTTTTTCCCAACATGCCTTGCTACCTTTTCCCAAAAGCTCGCTAATTCCCGTACTAGTAAGACTAGTCAGGATTTTGTTGATTATCTTTTTTAGTCGTTATTGTGCGATGTTCCGCACACCAAAAAACTGTAAGCCATTATTAATTTTGGCTTTTTAGCTCATTGTTCATGCAAAAAAATGCGTAATAAAAGATTAACCTGATGTTTGTATTATTTTTTTATAAAACATCATAGCAAGGAAGCAAACATGAGCCCACGGCTGATTCTCCCCCTCTCTCTACTCTTGTTAACTAGCCCGCAAATATTAGCTAAAGATGAAGCATCTTCAGCAGCTTTGCCCTATCAAGTGTTAACAAGCATGGAAAATGGCACCGAAATCCGCAATGGTGGATACGGTTCTGCCATGACCGCCCATCCGCATTTGGCCGATCACTTTTACGCCCTTACCGATCGTGGCCCCAATGCCAAATATCAAGGGCCAGAAGGCAAAGGCAAGATCTTTCCTACACCTAACTACACACCACGCATTGGTTTATTTAGTTTTACCAATGGTGAGGTAAACCAAGTAAAAGAAATTTTGTTGAAGGACCCAAATGGCAAACTAATTTCTGGCTTACCAAACCCCAAAGGCATGGGCGATACCGGTGAAGTAGCCTACGCTAACGACAAGTCGGTACTAAAAGCTGATCCTTTTGGTTTAGATAGCGAAGGCTTAGTTGCCTTAAAAGATGGCAGCTTTTGGGTGAGTGATGAATACGGTCCGCATATTGTTCATTACAGTGCCACTGGTGTAGAACTGGAGCGTATTAATCCCTTTGGCACCGGAACTGGCGGCAGAAAGCTACCTGCGGTATTGGCGAATCGTCGTGCTAATCGCGGAATGGAAGGCTTGGCAATTAGCCCAGATGAGAAAGTATTGTTTGGCATTATGCAGTCGACACTATACAACCCAAGTAAAAAAGCTATCAGCAACAAAAACCTCACTCGCATCGTAAGCTTTGATATCGCTAGTGGTAAAACGAAGCAATACCTTTACCAGCAAGAAGCAAATAACCTTTCTAACTCAGAAATTGTCGCCTTAAACCAGCAACAGTTTTTGGTCATAGAACGTGACGGTGGATTTGCCGGTGCTAGTGGCAAAAAACAGGCGAAATACAAACGTATTTATCAAATAGATTTAAGCCAAGCCACCGATGTAAGTGGCGACGTAGACGCCGAGCTAGGATTAACCTTTGCAGGGAAAACCCTCGAGCAAATGAGCTGGCAAGAACTCGCACAACACGGGATTAAACCAGTAACAAAAACCTTGGTGAATGATCTATTGGTAGATTTGCCCAGCCCCTACCCTCACGACAAACTGGAAGGTTTGTGGCTGCGCGCCGACAATCAGCTGGCGGTGCTTAATGATGATGATTTTGCCGTAGCAGCTAAAGGTGAGCATGTTATCCAAAAGATACTGCCGGCTAATCAAACTATCGATCGCAATACCTTATATCTATTAAAAGGCCGATAAGCCAAAGCGCCCAGAGTACTTTTATAAGTGCTCTGGGCGCTTTATGTTTAATGCTGTTTTTTTAGCCGAACAGCAGCTTCTTCAGAACATTCAATTTGTATAAATAAAACAGCCATCTACACTATGGGTGTAGCAGAAAGGAATCGCTCGTTAATGGTTGTTGATGGACTCACCTATTTTATTTTAACCACTTTAGTCACCGTGGTGTCGGCAGTGGTGCTCACCCTTATTCGGGTATTTCATGGGCAAAAAACCGCGCTAGATTGTTGGATTATGGCCTCCTACACTCAAGTGTGTGCCTTGCTGGTTGTGCTACTTTCCAGACAACCCTCGGCCACGGAGTTGTTGTTACAAAATACCTTATTTGCTGGGTCATTCCTGCTTATCGTTGCGGGTCATCACCATTACTTAAAGCAGCGCTTTAACCGCAACTTTCTGTCGATAGGGCTGTTATTGTATTGCGCACTGATGTTTTATTTCATCTCGATCGAGCCTTCTAGCCAATCTCGTATAACCTTATTCTCCAGCACCCTTGCACTTTGTTGTTTCTACTGCGCCTATCTGTATTTTCGCTATTGGCGTCAGCAACACAATCATGCCTTGTGGTTGGTCATTGGCTTGTACTTATTCTTTGGTACTTGTTTACTGCTCAGGGTTTACATCACCATGCAACATACGCCGCAAAACCAGGGTTTATTGCTTGGCGTGCCTACCTTGCTTTCGTTAGCCATATTTGCCGGAAACGCACTGCAAACTTACGTGTTCTACTTTTTACTGCATTGGCGGCAGATAATTCAATTAGAACAGCTCGCCAATTACGATATTACTGGAGCAATGCGCCGTAGCTACTTTTTAAAACAACTAGAAAAAATGACCAAACGCGCACAATTTTCTGGTGGTGAAATTAGCGTTGTGTTTATCGATTTAGACCGTTTTAAAAGCATTAACGATGACTACGGCCACGACAACGGTGACTTAGCCTTAATGCACTTTTCAGAGATAGCCCTAGATAACTTGCGTGTCGGCGATTTATTTGGCCGTTTTGGTGGCGAGGAGTTTGTAATAGCGCTGAACGGAGCCAACGCGCAGCAAGCTAATGCACTAGCAAACCGGATCCGCATTCAACTCAATCAGCAAGCGCTAAAAACCAGCAAGGGCAAGCTCTACATGAGTGCCAGCTTTGGCGTAGCGTCAAACTTAAAAACTCAAGATTTATCCAAACTTATTAAACAAGCCGATGAAGCAATGTACCAAGCCAAACGCCAAGGCGGAAACAAGGTCAAGGTGTACGCTCTAAATGAAAGCACCAGCAGTTAGTTGAAATAATTCACTACTTTGGCTTACCAATTCCACTTTACCCGCTAAGCATTTCACCATACTCTTTAGTAAAACCTAGATAGCGCGACTATCTTAGCTAATCATGCAACAAGGAAAAATAATGACCATAGGGGTAGGTGGCAGCTCAGCCAGCGAACAGTTGGCTACATTAAGCAATATGTGTAGCGACATAAGTGGAATTAGTAAGGCCGAGTACCAACAGCGCCAGCAACGAGCATGTGAGTTAATGCAACAACAAGGCATAAGCGCTATTTACTTAAACGCCGGCACTAACTTGTATTATTTCACTGGATTAAAGTGGAGTGCCAGCGAGCGCATGGTAGGAGCGTTGTTAAGTGCCGATGGTCAATTACACTATATTGCTCCGTATTTTGAGCAAGACTCTTTAAACGACTTCATGCTTGTTGATGCCCCCTTCCATGGCTGGCATGAACACCAAAGCCCTTATCAGTTGTTTTCAACGCTATGTTCAGATTTAAAACTAAAAGGCACCATTGCAGTCGACCCTAGTGCCGCGTTCTTTTTAGTAGACGGTCTGATTAAAGCGAACCCTAATTTAAACTTTGTAAATGGTGATGTAGTCACTCAAGCTTGCCGCGCCATAAAATCAGCCGCCGAGATTGCCTTATTGCAACGAGCCAAAGACATGACCTTGGCGGTACAAAAAGCTGCGGCTAAAATTTTGCGCCCTGGCATTAGCACTAGCGAAGTGACCGAGTTCATCCACCAAGCCCACCAAAAGGTAGGCGCTAGCGGATCGTCTTTTTGTATTGTGTTGTTTGGCCTAGCCAGCTCATTTCCACATGGCGTAAAAGAGCCGCAAATCTTGCAAGAAAACGATTGGGTACTCATTGATACCGGCTGCCTATTGCACGGTTATAACTCTGACATAACCCGCAGCTACGCTTACGGTGAAGCCACTGAACAACAACGTAAAGCTTGGCAAAGCGAACATAAAGCGCAACAGGCCGCTTTTAATGCGGCGCAACTAGGTGCTAGCTGCGCCAGTGTAGATGCTGCAGCTCGCCAATCGCTAGAAGCAGATGGCTATGGGCCAGAATATGCTTTACCTGGCTTACCGCATCGCACAGGGCACGGTTGTGGCCTAGATATTCACGAAGGGCCTTATTTAGTAGCAGGCGATGAAACCCTGTTAGCCCCTGGCATGGTGTTTAGTAACGAACCGATGTTGGTGATCCCCGAACACTTTGGCGTTCGCTTAGAAGATCATTTTTATATCGGCGAGTCGGGGCCGGTTTGGTTCACCCAACCAAGCCCAAGCATTGATGACCCTTTTGGCTACCAAACAGCTTAAATAGCGCTACCAATAAACCAAGCAGCTTACCTTAGCCACTTTTAGTTTTTGGGCTAGGGTGGCTGTTACGAAAATCAGCTTCCAGAAAATTAAACATTTTGACTAGGTAGGGGTCAAAAGCTTTCCCGCTCAAGTCATTAATAATCTCCTTCGACTTTTCAAAAGAAAACGCTGGTTTATAAGGCCGCTCCGACATTAAGGCATCAAAACAATCCACTAAACTAACGATTCTTGCCTCAATCGGAATCTCTTCACCGGCAATTTTTTGCGGGTAGCCTTGCCCATCCCAGCGCTCGTGGTGACCACGTACAATGTTTTCGGCTACTGGGCTTAACTCAAACTCTCTTAATAGTTGATAGCCATTATCCACGTGTTGCTTCATCACTTCCCACTCTTGCGCATCAAGCTTACCTGGTTTGCCAAGAATCGCGTCGGGAGTAGAGATTTTGCCAATGTCATGCAAAGAGGCAAATTGATGAATATCCTCAACCAGCTGCTTATCTAAACCAACATGCTCCGCCATAAGCCGAGAATAATCGGCCACCCGTTGCACATGGCTACCGGTTACCGCGTCGTCATTCTCATGCAAGCGCTCTAACATTTCGGTTACCCCTTCTAGCACCTTATGCATTTTGGCTTTTTGCAGGCGCTCTTCTATCCGGTTTTGCAGATGTTGGTAGGAATAGCATCCAACCAAGCACACCAAGCTCGCCACAAGCAAAGCAGCCCACCATTGATAGCTCCTTGTTAACACGCCAAAATTAGAGATAGGCTGGGTTAAATGTGGTAAATAATTATGTTGGTAAGCCACAATAAGTTGTGCGCCCATCATTACCGGCTGAACGGGGCTATCTAGGTTTATTTCTGCGGCTAAACTATCGTCGAAATAAACCCGCTGGTGGGCCAAGCGCTGAACTTGAGATTCAATGAAAAGATCGTCACAACTCAACTCTGCACAATATAAACTCGCCGAATTTGGGTGGGCCAAAAACTGCTGGCGCTCATCTACAATGTAAAACCTTAGCTGCTCGGGTAACAAGCTAGCTAACTGTCTAAGCTCTTGTTTCACATCGTAATTAAACATCAAACTACCTAGATATTGGCCGCTATCTAAATGCCTTATCTTTTGCGCAATGCGCATCACCGGTCGATAAGGCCGCTCAATCACCCCATAATCAACGTTTAAATCCACCGGAGACAAGTAGCTATTGCCAATAGCAGTGCTACTTAATTGCTTAAAATAGTAGCGCTGAGACTTATCCTGAAGCTCTATATTGCTTAAACGCACTGGCACACCTGCGCGATTCACCAGCTTGAATACCTCTTGCCCTTCGGGGTTAAACAAACGCGTTTGCACCACGGTTGATTTACTTTGCATTAGCTTGCTAAGCAACTCCGCGACAACCTCATAGTTGCCACTATCTAACGCTTTGGGCACCATCGAAAGTTCGGCAAAGTATTCTAGCTCTTGGCGGTGTTGCGTTTCGGTATGCTTAATTAAGGCAGCAACGGCGGCAGCGCGCTTAGCGACACTGCTGGAAAGCTGATTCACTGCTGCGTTATGTTGGCTCAGCAAGCTCATGCTGGTTAAGCCCATAACGACCCCAATAAATAAGGCACTGGCAATAAGATAAAGACTTAAGCGAGACATAATATTCCCTCCTACAACTCTTTAAACTATGGTTAATCTTTATACAAACCACCAGCAATTGATAAATTTATATTTAATTTTTCAGTTTTTTTACAAATACAATTAATTGCCGCTGCAGTAAGCTAAGTTTTTTGGCGCTAAAAGGATCCCGCTATGCAACAGCAAAGCCTACTAAAATGGCATTGTTTTGAGGTAACTCGCGAGCAACAACGTCTGCCTAATCAGCAGCAAAAAACCATCACCACACTTCGCCACCCTGGTGCAGTGGTAGTGCTAGCGATTAATGATGCGGGCAATATTATTATGGAGCGCCAGTATCGCACTGCCATTCAAGACTGGTTGGTGGAACTAGCTGCTGGCACCATAGAGGCCGATGAACAAAACGAGGATGGAATACTAGCCTGTGCTAAACGCGAGCTACAGGAAGAAGTTAATCTCGTCGCCGAGCAATGGCACAGCCTAGGTAAACTATATCCGGCGCCGGGCTTTTGTGACGAGATACAGTATTTGTTTTTGGCCAAGCAGCTTTCGCATCAAGCAGGTCAATGCGACGAAGATGAGTTTATTGAAGTATTTGAAATGAGCTGCGCAGAGTTTGAAAAAGGCATCGTTAATGGAACCATCAACGATGCCAAAACCATTGCTTGTTATAGCCGCGCTAAGCTTGCGGGTTTACTCGACTAAACGCTGGTAAGCAGTTTACTGGCTTTGTTAATTGGAAATAACTTGTCATACGCCAGGTTATAAAAGTATGCAAAAAACAAGTAATAGATGATCATGGCTGCGTCCATAATCAGCGCATCTAGCAAACTAACATTTAGCCACCAAGCCATTACTGGAATAGTGATAACTAACAAACCTAACTCAAAACCAAAGGCATGAAATATACGCTGCTTTTGGCTTTTAACGCTATGCCCTTGGCGTTTAAATAAGAAAATATCAAACCAGCGATTGTAGAAATAGTTCCACGCTGTAGCGATAACCGAAAAAAACAAACCCATCGCGCCAGAATGCATTGGGTCTACCCCAAATAGCACAGCCAGCAAAGGCATCGCTCCTAATAGGCCAACTAACTCAAAACCTACGGCATGACGAATTCTATCGGATGTTTGTCTCATGCTTATCTCTCGTTCGATTCAATAAGGCTATTTTATCGGTATACGATTCCCTATACTGGAACAGAATGCATCGTATTTTCCGCAAACAAGGAAAAGTTATGGACAACTCTGATTTAGACAGCATTGCCACGGGCAGTTTTGAATTTAAAGATATAAATGAGCGCGAATATCGCTTTATGCAAATCGACCGCATCGAGTCATTGCTAGCCTATTGCAAACTTAACTGTAATCAACTGGCCAAGCTAAGCGGCATTTCAAAAAGTGCCCTTTACAACAAGCTAGATAAAGACGGCAACGCTAACTTTAGCCAGATTGAATTGTTTAAAATTGCCAAAGCGTTAGATCTGAGTGTGGTGTACTTATTGCCGCTATCTCAACATGAGCGTGATTTAGTTAAAGGGCCACCAATTCCAGCCAGCAGCCTGCGCTTTGTTGACGATATGCTGGGTGCGCGGCGCGACGATATAGAGTTTTTACACGGCGTGCATAAGCTGTTTAAGGAATACATTCAACAACGTAAAAACTAGCCAATTGTGAAATATTTAAAAATTGGAGAGCTAAGTATCAGATTTACTCACCAACAGCCAAGCGCTCTACCAAGCCCGAGCGCCGCTGGGTTTTATTCCTACATGCTGCACTTATGCTCTCGGCATCGGCATATAAGCTAAAGGTACTTTTTGCGCGGGTGATTGCGGTATACAACAACTCTCGATTTACCAACGCTTGGGTAGCTGGCGGCAGCAACATACACACCTGTTTAAACTCACTGCCTTGGCTCTTGTGTACAGTCATGGCGTAAACACTTTGGTGAGCAGGCAAGCGACTAGGTAATAACCAGCGTAAACCAATGGCGGATTCAAAAGCCACCATTAGCTGGCCATTTTCATCTTGCGCACAAATACCAATATCACCGTTGTACAGCTGCTGCTCGTGATCGTTTTGCTCAATCATCACTGGTCTACCGGCATACCACACGCTATCGGCATGTTTTGGCAAGGAAATAAAACCTTGCTGGTTTAGCCGTTTCTCGATGCGTTGATTAAGCCCAGTCACACCCAAATCACCATTACGAAGTGCAACTAAAAGCTGAAACTGATGAAACTTGGCAAACACCTGCTCCATCGGTAAACCTTGGCGCAACGCCTCTAAATAGGGCTGGTAAGCCTTAGCGCTTTGCCCAAGCAAGTGCTGGTAGCTGTCTTGATTTAGCGTTTGATAGGGTAAGTCTTCGCGACGTGATTCCAGCAAAGCCATGGTTTGTTTAACTTGGCCTTGGTTTACCGCAGCTGCCAACAAACCGATACCTGAATGAGCATCAAAGCGATAGCTTTTACGCAATAAACACAGCTTATCAGCTATGGGTAAAGGCTGCTTAGCTTGCCAAGCACTTAAGTTAAAACCACTGCTGGCTTGCAAATTATCCAGCAAGGTTTGGCTGTAACCCTGCTCTATAAAGGCGCATAAATCCCCCAATACTGCCCCCGCCTCTACCGAAGCCAGTTGGTCCTTATCACCCAACAAAATAATTCGCGCCTGTTTTGGCATGGCCGCCAGTAGCTTCACCATTAGTGGCATATCAATCATCGACGCTTCATCCACCACCAATAAGTCTAAAGCTAAAGGATTGTCGGCATGATGACGAAATTCCGCCCGCCCAGGTATAACACCCAAAAGACGGTGAATCGTAGAAGCTTGCTCAGGGATAGTTGCGATAGTTTGCTCGCTCGCATTAAGCTGCTGTTTTGCGCCGACAATAGATTCACTTAAGCGCGCGGCAGCTTTACCGGTTGGTGCAACCAGCTGAATGTTTAAAGCCGCTTTTCCTGCACTCAGTTGTAAATCTTGTAATAAGGCGAGCAAGCGCGTCACGGTGGTGGTTTTGCCGGTACCTGGCCCGCCACTAATCACTAGCCGAGGCTGGTAACAAGCTTGTAAGGCGGCCAGCTTCTGCCAGTTTATCTTGCTAGTATTCGCAATTTTAGCGACTAGGCTTTGCAGTTCTGATACTTGTTCAATGCCAGCAAGTTTGCTTAAGAACTCGGCATTATTAAGCAAGTTCGCGTCACTTACATCCAAATATTGCTGGGCATATAAAGCCATCTGTTGCGCAGTATAAGCGGCTTTAGCCTGTAATAACATTTGCCAGTTAGGGCTAAACAATTGCTCCACTTGCTGTTGTATTTGGGCTAAGGGGTAATCACTGGTAAGTGAGTGTTCACCGAAGTAATCGGCAATTTGCTGCTCATAGCTCCAATATCGATACAAATATAAGCGCCCATACTGCAATACCAATGGTTTAGCATCTCTGGATAATTCAGCTTGCATTACTGCCGCTGAAGACCCAAGTTGCACTTGCCAAAACTCAGGCTCTAGCGCACCTGCAAGTGGGCAAGCGCCCAATTGTTCAGAACGCTTGGCTAGGCTAGGTATATCGATACAAACATGGCCGGCTTGTAATTCATTACTTACCAGCGCGGCTGCAACCATCAAAACATCTGCCTGTTCGCTGCTTGCAAACGACTTAGCAAAGTGAAAATCTAAGGCGCTGATTTGTCCCTGCTGTTTTAACTGTTGGAGCCAATCAGTAACATTTAGAAGGCTAGTATCATTGGCGAGTAAACTAGTCATTATTCGCCTCCACATGATTTAACTGCACTAATGTTTGATTAAGATCTTGCCCGGCAAATAGCTGATCAAGATACTCAATAAACCGCGGATCTGGTCGGCTAAAATACACACCATTACGCTGCTCGTTTTGAGCGGTTTGACTAGCCATATCACCGGCCATTCCACGCAAAAATAAATAGTAAACCCCGCCAAAGTGCTGCTCATAGTCGTAGTCAGGTATTCGTTGCCCCAACCAACGGTGTAAAGCCAAACTGTACAGCTGATATTGGAAATCGTAGCGATGCTCAACCATAGCATCCATCATTGCCTGTTGTTGGTACTCACTTACTTCTGCACCTAGGTAATTCGACTTGTAGTCCAATACGTAATAACGACCATCATGTTGATACACTAAATCGATAAAGCCCTTTAACATGCCTTGCACACTAGCAAAATCCAAAGGTTTAGCTTGGCGACTTAATGGGTCGAAATATTGAATTAGCTGATTAACTTGATTGGCTTGCAAGTCTGCAATTGGCAAGAAAAACTCCATTTCGACCAAGCGTTGCGCTGGGCTTAGTTGGCTTAAACTGTAAGCAACGGTGCTCCCAGCATCATCCAAAGGCGTCGCACACACTTGTTGGAACATATCAGCCAGTGGCGCTAACCATAACAACTCGCCTTGGGCGTCCAACTGATTATAACTAGAGGCCTGCAGTAAGGGCGCAATAGCCAGTTGAATACTCGCTAAATCGGCTTGAAAATCCACTTCTTCAAACAATAAGTGCAAAAAAGTACCAGCCTCTGCGCCACGAGGAAAATCAAAAATAGTCAGCGATTGCGGCTGTTCAACTTGGCTTGGCTCAGCACTTAAACCTTCTGCTTCATCTAGCCATGCCATGTCGCTACTGGCATCAAAGCCTGCGCCATGACCTTGCTGGCGACTAAGCGCAGAGTAACTGGTTAGCCACCAATTTCGATTAAGCTGGCTAGTAAATTGCTTAGCAGCAAAACTTTGCTGCTCTTGGTTTAGCGGGCTATATGGCGCAAGTGTTTGCTCACTCACCGATTGCCAACTCATGCAGGGAAGCTGAGCCAAATTGTCCAAAATAGCGCTAAGCGCGCCAGCAGGTTGTGGCTGATTTTGTTGCAACAAGTAGCCTAGGGCGCTTTGATGCGCGTCGGTATCACCTTTTTTGGCGTTACCTTTTTTCAGATCTGCCACGCCTAAATAACAGCAATACACCGCTCGAGTCACCGCCACATAAAGCAAACGCAAGTCTTCGGCCAAACGCTCTTGGCTGGCAGCCTCCATAGCTTGCTCACTGCCATTTAAATCGAGAATAAAGCGCTCGCCTTCGTGATAAAGCGCTTCGCTCGCTTCGCGATAACCCAAAATAAACGGCAACATCACAATCGGATATTCCAAGCCCTTACTTTTGTGAATAGTGACAATTTGCACCAAGTTCGCATCACTTTCTAAGCGCAGTTGTTGGTCGTCGGCATTGCCATCGGGCTCGAGTAGTTGTTCGGCAAACCAGCGCATTAACGCAGCTTCACCATCTAACTCGGCGCTCTGATTTTGCAGTAACTCAGCTAAATGCATCAAGTTGGTAAGTAAGCGCTCACCATAGTTATCGTTTTGGCTGATCCAGCGTTCGCTAATGCCACGTTGGCTCATCCAAGAATAAAACATTGCTAGCACGCCTTGCTTATACCAAAGCTGTTGGTACTCGCTGTACTCTTGGGAATAACGTTGCCAGCTACGCTCATCGGTATTTAGTTGGTCCAACTCGCTTAAACCTAAACCTAGAATTTTACAGGCTAAAGCTGCGCGCAGTTTTCGGTCGTTATGCGGTTCTTGGCAGGCTAACAACTGCAAATAAAATTGATAGGCCTCGAGGCTTTCAAACACACTATCGCGGTTAGATAAGCTGACACTGGCAATGTTTTGTTTAGCCAATGCCGCGGCCACTTTTTCACCTTCACGGCGAGTGCGCACTAACACCGCGATATCGCCCGCTTGCACTGTTTTTCCACTATCACCCAGAGTTGCACGCCCTTGTTGCCCGGCTTCTAACAAAGCCTGTATTTGCTGGGCACACTGTAGCGCTTGGCCAACAAGATAATCTTCGCCGCGCACAAATTCTGCGTTTTGCTGATACAAAAACTGCATGGCTGCCTGTGGCTCTCCGTTTATAACTAAACCACTCAGCTCTGCTTTGGCCGCATTCACTGGGATGAACTCAATGGCATCGTCAAAAATAAATGGCCGCGAATGGCACTCAAACAACTTATTGCATGCGGTCACCATCGCGCCAGTAGAACGCCAATTGGTTGGCAGATTGTAACGTGCGGTAACCTTGTTGCGCGCTTGCATATAAGTGAAGATATCCGCGCCACGAAAACCATAAATTGCCTGCTTGGGGTCGCCAATTAGCATTAACGCAGTATCGGGCCTATCAATATACAGCTGAGAAAAAATCTGATATTGCTGAGGGTCGGTATCTTGGAATTCATCAATCATCGCCACCGGGTAAAGCTCGGCGATTTGCTTGGCTAGAGCCTCTCCCTGAGGGGCATTTAGCGCCTTGGCCAAACCCGCCAATAAATCATCAAAACTTAACAACTGCTGTTGTTGCTTGAGTTCACTAAAACGCTGACGGATTTGCGGCAACAACTGGGCTAACAGCAAATTTTTGATGTTTTGCTCTTCTGCAAACAAGGTTTCTATCGCGTTAAACGCCGGGTGCTGTGGAGGCGTACCTTTAGCTTTTACGCCATTGGCTAAATTCTCTGGTGTGAACTTAGCCAAAGCCTCGCGCAATAGTTTGCTTAAAAAGTCACTGTCGGTCGCGGCGTCTGCAAACTGGTTAATTAAACACAACCATTTTTCGACCGAAGCTTTACGAAACTTATTGCCATTTAAAGGCGCAGTTGCAATAAGTTCGGCAATCTCTGCCGCTGCCGGTTTCCAAAGCTGTTTAAAGGCATCAATGCGACTAATTTGTTGCGCAAAAAAGCGTTCTAAATCTTGCTCTTGCGGCACTCCTTGTAGCTCAAAATGGCTTTGATTTAACAAGCCGCCCAGCTCTTGATGTAAGTCGTAAGGGCTGGCCCAGCATTGCACTATTCGCCCAACTAAGGGCACCGATAAGGGATAAAAGCGCTGACGCCAACAGTCTTGCACCGCTTGCAAACGAAGATGAATTTCGTTGGTAAGAAACTCCATCTCAAAGGGCAAGCCCGATTCGAAAGCATGTTGCTTCAACATGCGTTGGCAAAAACCATGAATGGTAAACACCGCCGCCTGGTCCATGTTCTGCTCTGCCAACAACAAACGCTGCGCCGCCTGCGGGTGGTCGTTAACCTCATCTAGCAGCTGGCCAATAATGAAGTCATCGCTTTGGCCTCGTAAAAAAGCAATCCGCGCTTGATGAATTTTCTCGCGAATTCGCCCTCGCAGTTCCTGCGTAGCCGCTTCGGTAAAAGTAACCACCAATATCTGTTCAATAGTGAGCGGTATGCGCTCTCCAGCTTGGCTAAAAGCTTGCTCTGGTTGACGATAATGCCCTAGCAACAAACGCAGTACCAAAGCACCAATGGTGTAGGTTTTACCGGTACCGGCACTGGCTTCAATGAGTCTAGAGCCATTTAAGGGAAAGGTGAAAACATCTAAGTTATTATTGGTCGTGCTACTCTGCTGAGCAGCTTGGTTTAGATTAGACACCAGCAAACTCCTCTAGATGAGCTAACAAAGGGCCAAGCAAGGCTTGAGCGCTGGCTTCGAACTGCGGCCAGATAGCTTCTAAATCATTTAGCTGAGCTTGAATATACGGATCTGCTCCTTCTGCCTGAGCAAACGGCCCTCCGTTAAACTGATTGCGTGCCGCGCGCCTTGCTTTGTCTAGATTGGCCTCGCTGTACTCAATACTGCCGGTTTTCTTGTCTTTACATTGGCTTATCCACTGCCAAGCACTTTCGATAGGTAGCAATATCGGCTGGTGTAAACCTTGTTGTAAGTGGCTTAGCCAAAGCGCTAAATACTCTTTTGCTTGTTCGGCATTTAATGGCGAAAGCTGCCAAGCCCCTTTACGACCAAGCACGTAAGAGCTAAGCGCTTGTTCTGGTAAACTAGCGTGAAACACTAAGTGCCACAGCCAAGCAGCAAGCAAATCTTTACCTCGAACACTGCCCGGTCGATAACTCACTAAACCTTGTGCGTATTGGTGCTTCAACCAAGCCGACAAACGACACTGCTGCAAACCATCCTCAAGTGAATATTCTAGATCTAGGGCTAGCTGCTGGCGCTTAACTAGCCCTCCCGCGAGCAAGGGAAATAGGGCATCAGCCAAAGGTTCAAGATCTTGCCATTGCTGCTCAAACGATACCTCTCCAAAACCACCATGCGGCAAGCTACCGGCAGCATGTAACAGCGCAAATTGCTGCTTTTTATCTGCGTTGCTTAGTTGCTGTTCGAGTAAATATTGCTTCATAGAGAAACCCGCTAGCCCTTCCACTAAAAAGGGTTCAGTTTCTTCTAATTGCTCACTTAAGCGTGGGAAGCTCACTTTTAAGCGCCGCTGATAAAAATAAGCGATGGGCGAGCGACTAAAGGCAAGCAACTCGTCCATTTCAATATCCGCTATGTAACCTTCATTGATCAGCGTTTCCTCTATAGGCTCGGGCGCTTTGCTTTGTTGCTGGGCTGCTACAGCCGGAACCCAACGCTGCGCATAACTAAACTTATCGCTTTGGCTTTGATAATACTCACTAGAGAAGGGTTGCAAGGGATGCTCACAACTAAGGTGAGTTAATAAACGCTTGGCTGATTGATCCACATTTAGTTGTTCATCACCTTGTAGCACGCAGCTTTGACCAATGTAATCACATAGCTCAGCCACCAACACCGACGGCGTTTGTTCACTGTTATCTTTGGCACTATGAGCAATATAAGAGACATATAAAGTATCTTGGGCGGCCAGCAATGCTTCTAAGAACAAATAACGGTCGTCATCTCGGCGGCTACGGTCGCCACGTTTAGCAGGATTTTGCGCCATTAAATCAAAGCCCATGCTAGGTACGGAGCGCGGATACTCACTGTCATTCATGCCCAATAAACACACTACTTTAAAGGGTATGGCGCGCATTGGCAGTAAGGTACAAAAGTTAATTTGCCCCGCCAAAAAGCGTTGACTACCACGCTGGGCATTTAGCTGATTGCGACAATAATCCAAAATAAGTTCAGGGCTGATAAGCTCCATAAAACCGCTACTGCTGCATTGCTCTACGAGGGTTTCAAATAGCTTATGCAGGCGCAGTTGCTCGGTTTCGTCATCACTATCAAAGCTGTAAATATTGCTGAGCAGATCTTGCAAACGTAGTCGCCATTGCTCGGCGTTAACCGCACTCAACAACTGTTGTTCTAGCAACATTAGTTGGTCTATGAAGTCTGCTAACTTGCCCACTGCTAAGGCAATTTTCCCTTGCACCTCATCATAGGCTAGCACCCCTTGATGCAAACCCGCATCACTAGGCATCGCATAACCTAACAACATCCTCTTAAGGCCAAATAGCCAAGAGTGAGTTTCATCTTCTGGGGCCTGCCAGCGACTGCGATCACTGCCATCTAGTCCCCAACGCACCCCTGCTTCTCTCACCCATTGGCGCAGCGATTTAAGTTCGTCTTCAGCCAATTCAAAACGACGCATAATTGCCGGTACTTCCAATAACGCTAAAAGCTCTGCCGCAGACTTGCGTTTTTGTGGTAGCGCCAATAGCTCCAAAAAGCTTAACAACACTGGATTTTCTTGAGTGGCGCTGCGATCTGAAATAGCAAAAGGCAAGCGCGTTTCAGCACTGGTGCTGCCAAACACCGCCTGAATCATTGGCCCATAACGATTAACATCGGGCACCATTACAATAATATCGCGGGGGTTTAGTTCTGGGTCTTGCTCAAACATCGCCAGGAGTTGATCGTGCAATACTTCTAGCTCTCGGCGAGGACTATGGCAAAGATGCAGCTGAATACTAGTATCATTTAAAGCTACTGGACGTTTCTTTTCACTACTATCAAAATATGTATAGTTAATGGGGTCACGTAAATACAAGATGTCGTCTTGTATTAACTTCAATATCGGAGGAATCGCGTGTGCATTATTCTCTGGAAAATTGTCGTCAAATGAAGTGAAGTCATTTTTTTCAAGCAGATGCAGCATATCAATATAGTCACGGCCTAATTTCCCCATAGAAGATAACAAAGGGTTACCGACACTAAGTAACTCGGACTGCTCTTTAAGTACTGTACGAACATCTTTTATATCCCCCCAATACTCTTTTGAAGGGTTAGTTAAAAACAAGTGGATGTCAGTATGTAAAGCTAAGGCATCTAAAGCTTCAACATAAGCAGGCGGTAAAGCCGAAATACCAAAAATAAACACCTGCTCGGGCAAACCTTCAGGCGCGGCACTGGCCACTCGCAACTGTTCAACAAAATCGATATATAAGTTGCCCCGGTGATAAGGGGAGTCCATAGCGCTAACCGTGTCGTCGACCAAGTCACGCCACAAAATAGGCTGCCAAGGCTGGCTTTCGCTCACCTCGTTTAAGTCATCACCCGCTTCCCATGCACTGGTCCATTCGCTTCGATACACCAAGTATTGATCGTAAATGTCAGCAATTTTTTGTGCCAGTTGCCAAAGCTTACGACTGTCAACTTCCTCACTTTCTTGCTCACCCAACAGATAGTGCTTTAAGGCGTTAAATGCTGGCTCTTGCAAACGTTGCGGCAACAAGCGCATTAATCGCCAACTCATGGCTTCTTTATTAAAGGGACTTTGCTCGGGAACATCTTGCAGAACTAAATGAAACATTTGCCAAATAAAGCTAGCAGGCAGGGGAAACGCCACATTTGCCACAATGCCTTGTTGTTCGGCTAGCTGCAGTTTTAACCACTGCGCCATGCCAGGGCTTTGTACCAAAATCTGTTGCTGAGTAAACGGACTATCAGGAGTCTGTAAACTCATTACTGAGCTCAACATTTCCCTTAATGAACTGAGGTGATTACTTTGATAAAGATATAACAAGAAGGCTGTTCCCTTGAACGAAGCAGCCTTTATTGTGCCAGAAAAAAACGCTTAAAAAAGTGTTGCTTAAACGATTTTCACTGGATGGCAGCAGTTAGCTAAACAGCCAGCTACTTAGAGAAGATAATGCGACGCAGCGCAGAATAGTCGAAACTGGTGTAACCGCCGTAACCGTTGCGTGCAACAAACATATTGTCGGCTTCGTCACCACTAGGAAGTTTAAATTTAGCACCGCTATGAGTAACCGCTACGTACTCATTTGAAACATAATAATATTTGTTATCGGCTTGAATAAATGCCAACTCACTCAGTGGCATAAACAGCGGTTTTCCTTTGCTATCTAAGGCAACAATGCGTTGTTGTAAACTGCCATCGGAGTTTTGGATCTGTAAATCTTGCATTTGCATCCATTGCGATTCGCTACCCGACTGTAGCCAAATTCTAACATCCTGCGCATTTGCAGTACCAAACAATAGAGAAATGCCAATCACCATCCATTTCATCATAGTATTTCCTTCCTTCTTTTGAAGCGCGATAAGCTCTTTGCATACGGCTTATTCACGTGCACTTTAAGTAGCAGCTTCACCCTTGTAAACGCCTGTTTGACATTTTTTCGGTGAAAGTCATGTTTCTGACCTCACTGCCTTTATTTTTATGTTTTTTTTATTACTCTAATCAAGCGCTAAGCGGCGCCCTTCCTAGTGAGCGCTATCTATAACTCTGTGTTTATATCCTATATTGTACTTGAAAAACATAAGCTTATGAAAACGTTATCTTCAAGTTATTCTAATAAAGTGTCAATAATTTGAACACTAACAGCTATACAATTATTGAGCCATTTTGTTGTAGCTAATTGTTTACGCTAAGACAAAATACCAGTGAAGCCCCGCGAACACTGAGATAATTCGTAATCTGGTGAGTGATTTATTAATCAATAGAGAAAGGAGAAAATCGACAAAATATAAACACTAGGCAGACAAACGCTTAAGTAAGCGATCCATTGCCCGATAGCTTAGTGCTTCCACAATGTCATTGCGTTGAATATCTTTTTGTTGCTTAAGATCGGCAATGGTTCTGGCTAAGCGCCAAACGCGATGAAATGCGCGAGCAGATAAACCTAATTGGCTAATACTGCTTTCTAAAAATTCACTATTTTCGAGGCTTAAACTGGCATGCTGGTGAAGCTCTTTTCCAGAGAGTTGGCTATTTAACTTACCGCTACGCTCCAACTGCAGCTTGCGCGCGTTAATCACCCGCTGTTTTATCTGGGCACTAGACTCTCCCTGCGCATGCTGAGTTAAACTGCCTTTGGGTAACTCAGCCACCTCAACACTTAAGTCAAAGCGGTCTAAAAATGGCCCCGATAGCTTACCAAGATATTTCAAGATTTGATCGGGGTTACTGCGTAACTGCTGACCTTGATAGTAACCACAAGGCGAAGGGTTCATGGCCGCCACTAACTGGAAACGTGAAGGAAAGCGCACCTGCAAAGCAGCACGAGAAATATGCACCTCACCCGACTCAAGCGGCTGGCGCAATGCATCTAAGGTACTGCGAGCAAACTCAGGAAGTTCGTCTAAAAAAAGCACACCATGATGGGCTAAGGTTATTTCGCCGGGCTTGGGGTTTGAACCACCGCCCACCAGCGCGACCATTGAGGCGCTATGATGCGGGCTACGAAAAGGCGGAATGTACCATTGCTCTAGCTCTCGTTGCTGAGCGCTTACCGAGTTTATTGCCGCCACCTCTATGGCTTGTTGCTCGGTTAAGCTGGGTAATATCCCCGGTAAACGACTCGCCAACATAGTTTTTCCGGTACCTGGAGGGCCCATCATTAACAGGTTATGTGCACCAGCCGCTGCCAACTCTAGCGCGCGTTTAGCCAAATGCTGACCTTGCACTTCGCTCATATCTAAGAGGCTTTCGTTAAGCTGCGGCTCAATAACTTGAGAATCCTTCAAGTTAAAAGCGCCTTGGCCATTAAGACCTGCACTTAACTGCTGCAAGCTGGCGCTGCCATGTACTTTTGCCTCTGGCACTCTTACCGCTGCGTCGGCATCTTGCTCGCTAGTCACCAAGGTTAAACCCTGCTGGCTTATTGATAAGGCGGTGGCAATTGCTCCGCTTACTGGACGAATTGCTCCTGATAAAGCCAGCTCACCGCAAAACGCCATGTCATTCAAACACGCTAGAGGAACATCACCAGCAGCAGCTAAAATACCAATAGCAATTGGCAGATCAAAGCGACCTCCACTTTTAGGAACATCTGCAGGCGCTAGATTTACGGTAATGCGTTTTGCAGGAAAGGAAAAGCCACTATTGAGAATGGCGCTACGAACTCTATCTTTAGCTTCTTTAACCGAGGTTTCTGGTAAACCTACAATAGAAAAGGCGGGCAAACCATTGGCTAAATGCACTTCTACAGTCACATTTAAGGCTTCCATGCCCACTAAGGTACACGTTTTAACTATCGCTAAACCCATTTGCTCTCCAGCGCTTAATAACAACTTACATACTAGTAGGCTTTTGCCAAAGTTGTTATTAAGTGACTGAAAATAGGTTTATTACTGTACGCTAAAGCACTGCTGCTGTTGCTGATGAAGCGCCGCTAATACCGCTTTGCGCTCGATTAAACCAATCAGTTTGCCGTTTTCTAATACTGGGTAACTTTTTGGTTTGTTATCCGTCATGGTTTTTGCCAAGTCGAGTACATTCTCATTTGGGCCAACACTAAGTACTTCACTGCGCATAATGTCTTTAACCAAAGCACTTTGATCACAGTAGTATCCGGCTTGCAGCATTTGAGTTACGCAGTCTAGCTCCGATAACCAACCAATTAATGCGCCTTTAGCGTCAACCACTGGGGCACCAAGCTGGTGTGAATTAGTCAGCAATTCGCTGGCCTCGTTAATGCTTTGCTCTTCGGTAAAACTCAAGAATTGAGCACGCATGTAGTGTCTAACATTAAGCTGTTGCATAAGACCTCCTTCAAGGGCCTTTAAGATTACAGCTCAAATGTAATACAAGCCAAGACAGATAAGAAATGGCTTATAACTATTAAATTGATAGGTAGGGATTTTGGCGCAAAAAAAGCAGCGAATAACGCTGCTTTTAAACCCACTATATTTGCGCTTAACTGGCTTCAAGCTGGGCCAATACTTCATCGATGGTAGTAACAATAAAGTCTGCTTCTTGTTTGCTCAAAGTTAGCACCGGACACAAGCACAAGGTATTGTTTAAGCTAGCAAATGAGCGGTTAGTTCTACCAATAATTAGGCCCTTAGCCATACACATTCCCGCCACCTTAACCGCCACACTTTCATCTACTGGCGTTTTGGCGTCTTGGTCACTAACCAGCTCAATGCCTAACAACAAACCTTTGCCTCGTACATCACCAATGATAGGGTGCTTGGCTTGCAAGCCTATTAGCCCTTCTAGCAAATAATCGCCCATCATCTTGCTGTTATGCACCAGTTCTTCTTGCTCAAGAATGCGTAAGTTCTCTAATGCCGCAGCTGGCCCCGCAGTACAGCCGGCAAAGGTGCTAATGTCTCTAAAATAGGCTTCACGGTCACTGCTATCAGCCATAAATTCATTAAATACTTCTTCGGTTGTTACTGTGCAAGAAATGGCGGCGTAACTAGAGGCAACACCTTTGGCTAGCGTGACAATGTCAGGCTTAATGCCATAGTGTTGGTAACCAAACCATTCGCCGGTTCTACCTAGGCCACAAACCACTTCGTCGATGTGCAGCAGTACGTCATATTTCTTACAAATCTCCATGATGGTAGGCCAGTAACCTTCGGGTGGTGTAATCACCCCGCCCCCTGCGGTAATGGGCTCTAAGATCACCGCTCCTACTGTATCTGGCCCTTCTTGCAGAATGACCTTCTCTAACTCTTTAGCCGCTCTCACCCCATAATCACTAACATCGTCAAATTGGCTACGATATTCACAACAATGTGGAAACTCTACAAAGCCAGGCGCAAAGGGGCCATATTGCTTACGGCGCTCCTCTTGGCCCGTTGCACTTAAAGCAGCGATGGTAGAACCATGATAGTCCCGCTCGCGGTACAAAATTTTGTGTTTCTTTCCGCCATATTTTAGATGAGCGATTTGGCGAACAATTTTAAAGGCTTTTTCATTTGCTTCAGAACCAGAGCTTGCATAATAAACGCGGCTCATACCGGGCATTTTGGCGAGTAGCTTTTCGGCAAATTCAGCTGCTGGAACAGTACCCGCAGTACTAGCAAAAAAGTTAAGCTCTGTAAGTTGTTTACTCACCGCTTCTGCAATTGAGCTGCGCCCGTAACCAACGTTAACACACCATACTCCGCCCGATGAGGCATCTAAGTAACTGTTGCCCTTGGCGTCCCACACTCGTGAGCCTTCGCCTTTTACCATAACCATTGGGTCTTGGCTTTTTAACACACTATGTTGGTTAAGATGATGCCAAACATGCTTACGATCTTGCTCAATTACCGCCGTATTTTCTATCGACATGCCTCTACTCCCTTAAGCTAATTCAATATTGCAAAGCATGCTTACGACATTAACTCAGGGTAAAACGGGTGCTTAGGACCAGCAATTCAAATCCATGGAGCCAGATAAACCCGAGAACAAAACTCAGTGCAAAGTGGCGCTATATATACTGCTAATTGGCCCTATAGCCTTAATGTAACAGCCTGCCATATTAGCCATTTACTCGGGTTTAAGAGATAACTAAATGCTTGATAACATGGCCGTAATGGTACCCATAGTGATCTTGGCGGCCTTGGTAAGAGGCTTTAGTGGTTTTGGTTTTGCTGCCATTGCGGTGATTGGCATGAACCTGTTTTTTACGCCGCAGCAAAGTGTGCCAGTTATCTTAAGCTTGGATTTACTGTGTAGCGTAAACCTATGGCAACAAGCCCGCCAACAAGCCAACTACCCAATACTCAAAAAGTTAATTGCGGGCTCCTTAATAGGTATTCCCTTAGGTCTAGGACTACTCCTTTTGTTGCCAGCAGAATTGCTCAAGCTAGCGATATGCTTGTTCATATTGCTGTTTTCTTTATTCCTCGCCTGCAATATGCGCCTACCTCACATGGATAAACCTTTAGCCCCAGGGCTATTTGGCTTTCTCTCAGGAGCTGGCACAGCGAGTGCTTCGGTAGGTGGCCCAATGGTAGTCGCTTACATGCTTTCTAGCCCGCTCAACCCGCAGCAACAACGTGCCACCATGATCTTATTTTTTATCGTGAGTGAGTTGCTATCGGTGGGCGGATTGCTAGCAACTGGAATTTTTAGCTGGCAGTCTTTGAGCCATATTGCTGTTCTACTTATTCCCACTATGTTAGCGGTGCGCTTAGGCCAATACTTGTTTAATCGTTGGCCGCCACGTTCATTTAAGCACATAGCCTTACCAGTGATGGTTACTGTGTCACTATTAGGGGTAAATGCCTTCCTAAGCACGATTAGCTAAAGCTCTGCTAGGAGATCCAAAAACACCCTCCTCAAAATTCAAAATAATCTCCATTTAATACTAGTGGCTAGCAAGACTCTCTAATGACCTTTAACTCATTTACATATAAGCTTGCGAGGACTGAAAACCCTAATAGCTCCTTCCTATGAAACTAAGAAAAATCAGCAAACTAAAACACATCAAAGTAATTAAAATCAATCACGTACCGATAATGATGCACTGGAGCTTATGCCTTACACTGCTTCTCGCGATCATAATTGGGTTTACTAATCCGTCTATAATTGTTGCGGCAGCTTCCTTTTGGGCAATAATATTACTTCATGAAGTTGGTCATATGTATCTAGCCCAAAAGTTAGGACTTGAAGTTATTTCTATCCACTTACATTTAGTTCACGGTTCATGTCACTACCAACGATCAGAGTATGACTACAACAATTACCTAGTAGCATGGGGTGGGTTCCTCGCCCAAGCAGCGGTTTTCATTCCAGCGATAACAATTTTCACATTATGGGGAGATCAGCTTCACTGGGTTGCCACTATACCTTTAGTTTTTTTAGGTCATATTAGCGCGATGATTGCTCTAATGAGTTTAGCTCCATCAAAAGGCTACGATGGTGACACGTGCTGGAAAGCAATTCCTCTTTACTTCAAACATAGAAAACCATTAAAACCAAAAAAACCAAAAAAAAGCTTAACACGTATAAAGTGAGCACTTAGGTGGATGTCCCTGCCCAACAAAAAAAGCCCGACATTAGCCGGGCAAACAACATGCAAAGGTAGAACTTGTTGCGCTTAGTTGCATCCTTTCCAAGGTACCAACTTGCTTTCTAAGAACCGCATAAACAAATCAAAGCAATAAGCGATTATGCCTATCACCACGATGCCGGCAATAACCACATCGGTAACCAAAAATTCAGACGCATTTAGCACCATAAATCCTATGCCTCGCTCTGCGGCCACCATTTCTGCAGCTACTAGGGTTGTCCAGCCAAAGCCAATAGCAATGCGCATACCGGTTAATACGTCGGGCAACGCACCTTTGGTAATTACTTGAGAGACCACCTGCCAGCGACTTGCTCCCATTGAATAAGCTACTTGAATTTGCTCAATCCGCACCGAGCTCACTCCCGCACGGGCACTCAATACAATTGGCGCCAGCATGGCTAGAAAGATTAAAGTCACTTTGCTTTCTTCATCAATACCCAGCCAAATAATCACTAATGGCAGGTAGGCTAAAGGAGGCAGCGGGCGATAAAATTCGATTATAGGGTCAAATATGCCACGCATCACTCTGCTACAGCCAATAGCGATACCAAGCGGGATACCAATTACACAGGCCAAAACAAACGCACCAAAAATGCGGCCTAAACTTGCACCAAGGTGTTCAAACAAGGTTGCGCCAGCAAAGCCATCAATAAAAATGTCCCAAAGGCGAGCTAGCACATCAAAAGGCGATGGTAAGAACATCGGTTTAATCATGCCAGCTTCGGTTACCAGTGCCCATAAACCCAAGAAAAATATGGTAGAGCACAGTGCAATTAGTTTGCTATCTCCAGCACCAGGCGTACCAAAATATTCACCACTTTGAACGGCTTTTTGCGCGGTTAGTTGTTTGGTGGTACTAACAACTTTTTTGGCAAAAGGAGTCAGCTCTTTTTTATGTGCTGCCGCGCTAACAGCCTTCTCATCGGGGCTAATGGGCGGAGTTAGAGATGAGGCACTCATGGTATTGGTCGTCATAATTTGTCCTTAGGCTGCCGCCGCTTCGTCGCCATGAATAATTGCTAACACTTGCTCGCGCATGGCAATAAAGGCTTCACTCGATTTCACTTTTCTAGCGTCTCGGCAGTCTAAAAACTGCTGGTTAAAATCAATCTTAAATTCATGCGTTATCCGCCCTGGTCGCGGCGACATCACAATGAGGCGAGTAGCTAACAACAAGGCTTCATCCACACTGTGGGTGATAAAAAACATCATTTTGTTGGTTTCGCGCCATACATCCAGCAAGAGCTCTTGCAGGGATTCACGAGTAAGCGCATCCAAGGCACCTAAGGGTTCATCAAGTAACAGCATTTCAGGGTTGTTAGTAAGCGCTCGGGCAATCCCAACCCGCTGCTGCATACCACCAGATAACTGGTACACCTTGTGTTGGTGAAAATCTTCAAGGCCCACCAGTTTTAAGTAACTGGCCGCGCGCTCTCGGCGCTCTTGTTTGTCTACACCTTGCAGCTTTAAGCCAAACTCGGTGTTTTCGATTACGTTTAACCACGGCAGTAGCGCATGTTTTTGGAACACCACGCCGCGATCGGCACCAGGGCCAACAATTTCATCGCCAATATCTAAACCACAAGCCACTCTGGGATAACCTTCAATAGGGCTAGAGCCTAAAGTGAGATACCCTTTGGTGGGCGCGATAAACCCGGCAATCAAGTTTAATAATGTGGTTTTTCCGCATCCTGAGGCACCTAAGGCAACCACAAAATCGCCCTGTTCAATGCTCAAGTTCACCTCAGATAAGGCGGTGACTGGGTCACCACCTTGAGCTGCAGGATAGACTACCGATACGTCATGAATTTCGAGAGTATTCATTGTTAAGTCTCCTGGTTTAGGCTGTTAGCCAGTTACATTTCTGCGGCTGCCGCTGCATAAGCAGGGTTAACAAACTTGCTGTAATCTGGCATTAAGTCGTTGATCTTCTTCTGCTCTTTCAAGAACTCTGAAGTGGATTTAAGTGATTGGCTGGCTCCGCCTTCTGCGCCACAACCCAACCAGCTGCAAGATAGTTGCGTAGTTACATCGGGGAACTCATAAAGGTCGAGCACTTCAGCTACCGTGTTTACGTCACCGCCACTCACTTTAGCAATAGACTGGGCAATTGGGTTGCTAGCATCAAAGCTCGCTTTGTTGCTGCGGTAGTCTTCGTCTAAATCAATCACTACTTTAAGCATTTTGCTCACAAAATCAGGGTTAGCAGCAGCAAACTCTTTATTCGCAACTAAGCCGTCAAAAGTAGGTTTACCCCAAGCACTTAAGGTGGCCGAAGTGATCAGCACCTTGCCACTTTGCTTGATTTTGCCCAGTGCAGGATCCCAAATAAACGCGCCGTCGATGTCTCCGCGCTGCCATGCTGCGGCTATAGAGTTAGGCTGCATGTTGATTAAGCGAACGTCTTTCTCGGTTAAGCCAAATTGCTCAAGTGCAAATAAGGCATGGAAGTGCGTAGTGGATACAAACGGTACCGCAATGCGCTTACCTTTTAAGTCGGCTGGAGAGTTAATCCCCGAACCGTCACGCACTACCAATGCTTCTGCATCGGCAATGTTTTCTAGAATCCATACCAATTCGATATCTACGCCACGGCTTACCGCACTTGCAATTGGGCTAGAGCCCGCCGAGGCTAAATCTAAAGCGCCAGAGGCCATCGCGGTCATTGCTTTAGCGCCAGAATCAAAGCGACGCCATTTAATGGTGTAGCCCGTCTCTTTTTCTACCAATTTCTCGTTAATGGCGTGCTTCCATGGATTGAACATTCCTTGGTATCCAATGGTGACCTCTTTTGCGGTAACCGCCGTGCTAATCATTAGTCCCGCCAAAGCTGCTATCGCAGTTTTCATCTTCAATTGTTTCATCGTTAACTCCTTGTTGAACCCGACACTTAGCGTGTTGTTTTAAGTTACTGCGTGCGAAAAACGAGCTATAGGGCCAATTTTTTTGAATTGCTGGTCCAGCGCAAAGCAACAAATAAAAAGCCATGTTGGCTAATAAATTGCTATTTCCAAACATGGGGAATGGAAGATATGCAAAATCTTCACCTACTTTTTGTAAGGATATGGGCATGAATGACTGCATGATGAATATTGAGTTACAAGCAGGTAGAGGCTTACAACAACAGATTAGAGAAAAGTTAGTAGAGCTGATTCAGCACGACTACTTTGGCACAAGGGCCCTGCCCTCCAGCCGCAAAATGGCGCAACTGCTAAAAGTGTCGCGTAACACAGTGGTATTGGTTTACGAAAGCATGGTGGACGATGGTTACTTAATTGCCAGAGAACGCAGCGGCTTTTTTGTAAACCCTGAATTGGACCAAGAACCAACTCTCAAATTGGTGCAAACTCGCCCTCATCTGGACCAAAACCAGCCAAATTGGACCCATCGCTTACGCAGCGCCCCGGCATCATTTAGCACCTTAAACAAAGATAAAGATTGGATAAATTATGCTTATCCCTTCATTTATGGCCAAATTGAGCCAAGCCATTTCCCCATTTATCAATGGCGAGAATGTTCTCGCATCGCCCAAAACCGTAATAGTGTGCATCATTGGATTGAAGATTATGTTGATGTAGATGATCCAGAATTGGTCACGCAGATTCGCCAGCAGATTTTGTCTAAACGCGGCATTACAGCCAGTAACGACGAAGTGCTAATTACCATGGGTACCCAAAATTCTTTGTACCTACTGGCTTCCTTGCTCGCGGGACAGGGAGTAAAAGTAGGGGTAGAAAACCCCGGCTATGCTGACTTAAGGCACATATTCACCCAATGTGGCTCTAAACCAGAGCCATTAGAGCTTGATCAACAGGGCCTAATACTCGGCCAGCAACTTAGCGATTGTGACTATGTATGTGTAACGCCCAGCCATCAATACCCAACTACCGTAACCATGCCTATTGAGCGACGCAAACAACTACTCGAACAAGCCGCTACGGACGACTTTGTATTAATAGAAGATGACTATGAAAGCGAAGTGAATTTTCATGAGCAGCCATTGCCCGCACTAAAAAGCATTGACCAACATGGCCGGGTTATTTACATCGGCAGCCTGTCTAAATCGCTATCACCAGGTTTACGCATAGGTTACTTGGTAGCAAACAAGCAGCTAATTGCCGAGCTACGCGCACTGCGCCGACTTATCTACCGCCACCCTCCAGCCAATAATCAACGCACCGCAGCGCTGTTTATTGCTCAAGGTTATTACGATAGTCATGTTCGTAGAATGCGCCATGTGTATGAACAAAAATGGCTACTCATGCAACAAGGTTTACAGCGCCACCTTCATCAATGCGTGATTAACGCAACGCCAGGTAGTTTTTGTTTTTGGATAGAACTGCCTAAGCATGTATGCAGTAGTGAACTGGTGACGCAAGCGGCTAAACAAGGAATATTGGTAGAATCGGGGGATACTTTGTTTGCCGAACAACAAGCACCCAAAAACTACATCCGCTTGGGGTTCTCGGCGATTGCAGAAGAAAAGATAAATGCCGGACTCGCCCTGTTAGGTAACTTAGTTAGCCAACTCTCACAGCATAGTCCTAGCGAAGCCTTACACGCCTAAATCAATAATACTGTGCAACAAACTACTCTAGCGCAGATATTCTTCAGCGCTAGAGTGGTTTGTAAGCTTAGCTAAAACCCCAAATTTAATCTGGTCCCTTCGGTTCATATTTCTGGCACTACTCGCCCACAACCTCCCTTGGTTAATCTAATTTCATTCCGCTGTTAGAGGCTATGACTCTAACCAGCCGTCAAAAATTTAGTTTGTTTAACAAGGAGTTATTTATGAGCAATTGCGTATTCATTACTGGCGCTACATCGGGGTTTGGCCTTGCCAGTGCTAAGTTGTTTGCTCAGCACGGTTACAAACTCATTTTAACCGGTAGGCGCGTAGAGCGTTTAGCCCAACTAGCTGATGAGCTAGGCCAACAATGCCAAGTGCATTATGCCAGCCTTGATGTGCGCGATAGCCAACAAGTAGCCCAGTTAGTAGCAGCATTGCCAGAAGACTTTAAACAAGTAACAGCGCTAATTAACAACGCTGGATTAGCCCTAGGCACCGACCCTTGTGATAAGGCCAGCCTTGCTGATTGGCACACCATGATTGATACCAATGTCACCGGGCTGGTTAATGTTACCCATGCCTTGCTGCCCATTCTTACTCAGCAAACGGTTGCCTCGGTAGTGAACTTAGCCTCGATAGCTTCTAATTGGCCCTACCCCGGCAGTCATGTATATGGCGCCTCAAAGGCCTTTGTCGCCCAGTTCTCTAGAAATCTACGCTGTGACTTAGTGGGTAGCGGCGTGCGGGTTACCAGCTTAGAGCCAGGTTTATCGGAGAGTGAATTTAGCTTGGTGCGCTTTGGCGGTGACCAAGAAAAATATCAGCAGCTTTACGGCAATAGCAATGCCCTGCAACCAGAAGACATTGCCAACATTATTTATTGGTTAGTAGAGCAACCTGCTCATATCAACATTAATAGCTTAGAAGTTATGCCCAGCACGCAAGCTTGGAACAACTTCAATGTTGTTAAACAAGCTAACTAATTACTTTTTCAATTAAAACTTAAATCGCTAGGAGATTATTATGATTATTGGCGTACCTTCAGAAATCAAAAACCATGAATATCGCGTTGGCTTAGTGCCAGCCTCAGTTCAAGAGCTTACCGCCCGCGGCCATAAAGTTAACATTCAAGCTGGTGCAGGTTTAGGCATTAATATCGACGATGCCGCCTACCAAAAAGCTGGCGCAAACATTGTTGGCAGCGCACAAGACGTGTTTGCTAGCAGCGAGATGATAGTAAAAGTAAAAGAGCCTTTGGCTCAAGAACGCGCGATGCTAAAAGAAGACCAACTACTATTCACTTATTTACATCTAGCACCTGACGTCCCGCAAACAGATGATCTGATAGACAGCGGCGCAGTCTGTGTTGCCTATGAAACAGTCACCTCAAATACTGGGGCATTACCGCTATTAGCGCCTATGTCTGAAGTAGCAGGCCGCATGGCAATTCAAGCTGGCGCTCATTGTTTAGAAAAATCAAACCTTGGACGTGGCATGCTGCTAGGTGGCGTAAGTGGTGTAGAGCCAGCAAAAGTAGTGATTATTGGCGGCGGCGTTGTAGGCCGAAATGCAGCCCAAATGGCGGTAGGCATGTATGCTGACGTAGCCGTGTTAGACAATAACATCGATACGCTACGCCAAATTGACGCTCAGTTTTCTGGCCGCGTTAAAACAGTATTCTCTAACCAATACAATCTAGAAAAATATGTTGCTGATGCCGACTTAGTGATTGGCGGCGTATTAATTCCTGGTGCTGCAGCGCCCAAGTTAGTCACTAGAGCAATGATCAGCGGTATGAAGCCTGGAAGTGCCATTGTTGACGTAGCTATTGACCAAGGCGGCTGTTTTGAAACATCGGTAGCAACCACTCACGCCGAACCCACCTTCATTGTTGATGACGTAGTGCACTATTGTGTTGCCAACATGCCTGGCGCAGTAGCGCGAACCTCAACATTTGCCCTCAATAACGCCACCCTACCTTTTGTATTGCAGCTCGCAAATCAAGGTTACAAACAGGCATTATTAGCTAACCCACACTTGTTAAACGGCTTAAATGTAATTCATGGTAAACTCACCAACCAAAGCGTTGGCGAGAGCCAAGCAAAACAATACATCGAAGCACTAAGTGCAATTAAAGCCGCGTAAAGAAAGCGACTAGCTAACTCAGGTTAGCTAGTCTTGGTCCTCGGGAATATCTCTAATGTATTTAGCCGGTACTCCGGCTACCACTGTATTAGCAGCCACATCTTTGTTAACCAAGGCACCGGCGGCAATCACCGCGTTATCACCAATGCTTACGCCAGGTAAAATATTCGCGCCCATACCAATCCACACGCGATCTCCAATGGTTACAGGTAAAGCTCGCTCTAAACCCTCGGTGCGCTGTTTGACGTTTAACGGGTGAGTCGCAGTAGAAATGTTCACAGCAGGAGCCAGCATCACGTCATCGCCGATGGTGACAGGCGCGCTATCAAGAATCACACAGTTATGGTTAGCATAAAAGTTCTTACCGGTGGTGATGTTATAGCCGTAGTCGCAGAAAAAATCTGGCTCTATCCAAGGATCGAGACTGTTTGGCAACAGCTCGGCTAAAACCTCGGCGCGTAGATCTTCTTCGGGGTGTAACAAATTGAGTTCGTAACATAGAGACTTAGCTTGGTTACGCTCTTCAACCAACTCTCCGTCAAAGGCCAAATACAACTCTCCAGCTAACATCTTTTCTTTTTCTGTCATGCTTACCTCTTCGAGAAACTGGCAGCCACTAGGACAAAACTGCAGCGAAATGTTTTATTTTCAGTAAGTTATTCTACAGCTTTAATCACTACTTTATCTCCGACTTGGATTGCATTTTTGGCAAACCAGCCTTGATTCATCTCCCATGCGTACATAACTTGAAAGCGCGATTTAGTTAGTTTGTCATCATTCGCCTGCATCTGAGTGATTTCGCTAATAGAGCCATCTTTGCGGATAAAAGCGACATCTAAAGGGATCAAAGTATTTTTCATCCACATTTGAGCTTGTTTGCTGCGCTGAAAATTAAACAACATGCCGCAATCGTTACACAAGTGCAGGCGATGCATTAAACCCAAGGCGCGTTGTTGGTCACTGTAGGCATATTCCACCGTGTAGTGCTGTTGATTGACCTCCACCGCTACCGCTGGAAATTCCTCACTTGGCGTTGCAGCCCCCACATTTTTTGTGACGAACAGTAAAACCAATAGGACATATTTATAAACGGATACATTCAAAGTTACAGGATTCCCAGATGACTAAAACGGCGCTAAGTAAAACCGTGTCAGATATACAACTCACTAAGCAAGCCATCACTTTACCTTGCTTAAACGCAAATCAACGAAAAAAAGTGCAATAATTTTAGCCAAATGAGCAATGAACAATCTGCTGCATATACAAGATTTATCACCACTCAAAACAAATAAAACAGAACATACAACCAATAAAAAAAGAAAGGACAGATTAAGAAACCTTAAATTGTTTATTAAACGTACCACAGGCAGAACAATTAGTAGCCAAAGTGGACTTGAATCACATTTTATCCTGTGATACTTGTTAGCCAATGCTTTAGGAAAGTTTTAAATATGTCTCTTTCAGTTGCTCTAATTATTAGCGTCGTCCTTGTGGTGATTATTCTATCACCTCGCGGGGATGCGTTGTTGTAACTGAAACAAGCACACAACATCAAACCCCCGCGCTGCAAAGCTCGGGGGTTTTTTGTTAACGGTGGAAAGGAAGTAGTAATGAATGGTGCGCAACAAATTGTAGCGACTCTGAAACAACAGGGCGTTGAACAAGTATTTGGTTATCCTGGCGGGGCAATTATGCCTTTATACGACGCTCTCTACGACGGTGGTGTAAAGCACATGCTTACTCGCCACGAGCAAGGTGCGGCAATGGCAGCGGTGGGTTATGCCCGCGCAGGAGCAACTTCGGGCATTAAAGTTGGTGTGTGTATCGCCACTTCTGGACCTGGCGCAACCAACCTCGTCACTGGCCTTGCCGAAGCGCAGCTAGACTCCATTCCACTTATCGCGATTACTGGGCAAGTAGCCCAGCCAGTAATCGGTACCGACGCCTTCCAAGAAGTAGACGTATTAGGTATGTCGTTATCGGTCACCAAACATAGCTTTATGGTGACCGACGTTAAAGAGCTTAAACGCACCATAGAACAAGCTTTTGAGATTGCCACCAGCGGCCGCCCAGGCCCAGTGCTTATAGATGTGCCTAAAGATGTGCAATTAGCCGAAGTTGAAGAAAGCCTCGCTTACTTGGCTGCTGCCAGCGCTCCTGTAGAACCCGCGGCAGAACTAATAAGCCAAGCCAAACAACTCATCGCTAGCGCCAAACAACCTATTGTATATGTGGGTGGCGGCGTAGGTATGGCCAATGCTGTGACTGAGTTACGTGAGTTTTTGAACTACAGCAAAATCCCAAGTGTGAGCACGCTAAAAGGGATTGGGGCGATCACCGAAGAACAACCTTACTACTTAGGCATGTTAGGTATGCACGGCACTAAAGCAGCCAACCTAAGTGTTCAAGAAACTGACCTATTAGTGGTGATTGGCGCGCGCTTTGATGACCGCGTTACCGGCAAGCTTGATGAATTTGCACCAAATGCCAAAGTGATTCACCTAGATGCTGATGCCAGCGAATTTGGTAAACGCCGCACCCCAGATGTTGCACTAGACAGCGACTTAAAGCTAACCCTACCTAAGCTGCATTGCCAAACCGAGATTGATATCTGGCAAGAAAAAGTGGCACAACGCAAACATGATTTTGCTTGGCGTTATGATCACCCAGGCGGGCATATTTTTGCGCCTGCTATGCTTAGTGACTTAAGCAAGATGGTGGATAAAAACACCGTGGTAGCTTGTGATGTTGGCCAACACCAAATGTGGGTAGCCCAACATATGCAGTTTGATGGCCCAGAGAATCATTTATCAAGTGCAGGCCTAGGCACTATGGGCTTTGGTTTACCCGCAGCCATTGGCGCGCAGTTTGCGCGCCCTAACGACACCGTTATTAACGTCTCTGGTGATGGTTCATTCATGATGAATGTACAAGAACTCACCACCATTAAACGCGCTAAGCTGCCGGTAAAAATGGTGTTAATCGACAATAACCGCTTAGGCATGGTTCGCCAGTGGCAAAATTTGTTTTTTGATGGCCGCTTTAGTGAAACGATTCTTGATGACAACCCCGACTTTGTAAAAATGGCCTCGGCTTTTGATATTCCCGGCGAAACCATTAGCAACAAAGTTGATGTACACGCAGCCTTGCAACGGATGCTAGATAGCAAAGGCCCTTACCTACTGCATGTATTAATTGATGCTGAAGAAAACGTATGGCCATTAGTGCCACCCGGTGTGGCCAACGACAAAATGATGGAGGACTGCTAATGCAACATTCACTAACCATTTCTACTCGCCAGCAAGCAGATGTACTAGAACGCGTATTACGAGTGACACGTCACCGCGGTTTTTTAGTACAATCTATGCAAATTGAGCAGTTCAATGACCAAGAGCAGTCTGGATACCGTATTGAACTTAGTGTGACGAGCGAGCGTCCAATAGAGCATCTTACTAATCAATTAGTGAAATTGTTTGACGTTGAGCAAGTGCAATTAACCCAATTACAAGCAGTGGCTTCGCCAAAAGCGGCCATTGCCTAAAACAAATAGCAAACACAGATTAACGGAGTAAACCGCAATGCCTAAACTGCGAAGTGCCACCACCACCGAAGGCCGTAATATGGCTGGAGCGCGCGCCCTTTGGCGAGCAACAGGAACCAAAGAAGAAGATTTTGGCAAGCCAATTATCGCAGTGGTGAACTCATTCACCCAATTTGTACCGGGCCACGTTCACCTAAAAGATCTTGGTCAATTGGTTGCACGCTCTATTGAAAACGCAGGCGGTGTTGCTAAAGAATTTAATACCATCGCTGTAGATGATGGTATTGCCATGGGCCACGGCGGCATGCTTTACAGCCTACCTTCACGCGACCTAATTGCAGACTCCGTTGAGTACATGGTAAACGCCCACTGTGCCGACGCCATGGTGTGTATTTCTAACTGTGACAAAATCACCCCGGGAATGCTGATGGCGTCGATGCGCTTAAACATTCCAGTTATCTTTGTTTCTGGCGGCCCAATGGAAGCCGGTAAAACCAAACTTAGCGACCAAATCATTAAGCTCGACTTAGTTGACGCCATGGTTATGGGCGCCGACAAAAACGTATCCGATGAAGACAGCGACAAAGTAGAACGTAGCGCCTGCCCAACCTGTGGTTCTTGTTCTGGTATGTTTACCGCAAACTCAATGAACTGTTTAACCGAAGCGCTAGGTTTAGCCCAGCCAGGTAATGGTTCAATGCTAGCGACTCACGCGGACCGTGAAAAACTGTTTGTAAATGCCGGTAAGCGCATTGTTGATTTGTGTAACCGTTACTACCAGCAAGATGACGAAAGTGTATTGCCGCGCTCAATCGCGACACACAAATCCTTTGAAAATGCGATGACCCTAGATATCGCCATGGGCGGTTCTACTAACACCGTATTACACCTTTTAGCAGCAGCCCAAGAAGCTGGCGTAGATTACAATATGGACCACATGGATGAGCTGTCTCGTAAGGTTCCTCAACTATGTAAAGTGGCGCCATCTACCAACAAATACCACATGGAAGATGTACACCGCGCAGGCGGCATCATGGGTATTTTGGGTGAATTAGACCGTGCAGGTTTACTAAACCGTAACGAACCGAATGTAATGGGCGAAACCTTGGCCGATACCTTAGCCAAGTGGGACATCATGCAAACCCAAGATCAGGCAGTAAAAGAATTTTACCGCGCTGGTCCTGCAGGTATTCGCACCACTAAAGCCTTTAGCCAAGATTGCCGCTGGGATGACCTAGACGACGATCGCGCCGAAGGTTGTATTCGCAGTTTAGAAAACGCCTTTAGTTTAGAAGGTGGCCTTGCTGTACTAAAAGGGAACCTAGCGCAAGACGGCTGTATTGTTAAAACTGCCGGCGTAGACGACGATAACCTAGTATTTAAAGGCCCTGCCCGTATTTTTGAAAGCCAAGACGACGCAGTTGCTGGCATTTTAGACGGCACCGTACAAGCTGGCGAAGTAGTATTAATTCGCTACGAAGGCCCTAAAGGCGGCCCAGGCATGCAAGAGATGCTTTACCCAACCTCTTACTTAAAATCGATGGGCTTAGGTAAGAAATGTGCCTTGATTACCGATGGCCGCTTCTCTGGCGGTACCTCTGGTTTATCCATTGGCCATATTTCACCAGAAGCTGCGAGCGGCGGTGTGGTTGGCTTAGTTGAGCAAGGCGATATTATTGATATCAACATTCCTCAGCGTAGCATTGTGTTAGAAGTGAGTGATGAAGAACTGGCTAAACGTCGCGCCGCTATGGAAGCCAAAGGCAGCGATGCTTGGAGCCCAATTGGTCGAGTACGTGAAGTAAGCACCTCGCTGAAAATGTACGCCCACTTCGCCACCAGCGCCGACAAAGGTGCGGTACGCGATAAAAGCAAGCTAGATTAAACCGCGCGTCTTGCTTGAATAAACAGCCCGGTTCGCCGGGCTTATTTTTTTATGTTGTCGCCAACATGTATAGGTAATTTATGATGCAACACTTGCCTAGTGCTAACGAATATCTTCGCCGTATATTGCTTTCGCCAGTCTACGAAATTGCCCAAGTTACCCCACTACAGGGTATGCCTAAGCTGTCGCAGCGCAGTGGCAATAATATTTTGCTGAAACGCGAGGACCGACAAAGTGTGCATTCGTTTAAATTACGCGGCGCCTACAACAAAATCGCCCAACTTAATCAACAGCAGCGTGAGCGCGGAGTGGTTGCAGCATCGGCTGGCAATCACGCGCAAGGCGTGGCTATGTCGGCACAGCGACTTAACATTGCCGCGGTGATCGTAATGCCAACCACCACTCCCGATATTAAAGTGGACTCGGTACGCGCCATGGGCGCTGATGTACGTTTGGTGGGCGATAGCTTTGATGAAGCCTACCAATACTGCAAACAACTGGTTGAAGAACATGGTTACACATTGATCCCTCCTTTCGATGATGTAGACGTGATTGCCGGCCAAGGCACCATTGGCAAAGAGCTGCTTGAACAAGACATGCACCTAAACGCGGTATTTGTGCCGGTAGGTGGCGGCGGTATTGCCGCTGGGGTGGCGGTATACATTAAACAGCTGATGCCTCATGTGAAAGTGATAGGCGTAGAAGCCGAAGATTCAGCTTGTTTAAAAGCCGCCTTAGCTGCTGGTAAACCCACTCCCTTAGAACGGGTTGGACTATTTGCCGACGGCGTAGCGGTTAAATTGATTGGCAGCGAAACCTTTCGCCTTTGCCAGCAATACCTCGACGATGTAATTACCGTAAACTCCGATGAAATATGCGCAGCAGTAAAAGACATTTTTGAAGATACCCGCGCCATTTCTGAGCCCTCTGGTGCACTAGCTCTGGCTGGCTTAAAAGCCTATGCCCAACAGCACAAACTAGAAGGTGAGCGCTTAGCTGCAGTGTTATCTGGCGCTAACATGAACTTTCATAACCTGCGTTATGTGTCTGAGCGCACCGAGCTTGGTGAGAAAAAAGAAGCGGTATTAGCGGTACGCATTCCAGAGTGCCAAGGCGCTTATTTAGAGTTTGTTGAACACTTGGGCGGGCGAGTCATCACCGAGTTCAACTATCGTTATGCCAGCGAGCAACAAGCCAGCATATTTGTTGGCATTAAGGTGAGCAATAGCGATAAGGAGCTACCAGCGCTGTTAGATAAGCTTGATAGCAGCGGTTATCAAGTGGCCAACTTAAGTGACGACGAGCTTGCTAAGCAACACGTGCGTTATATGGTAGGCGGGCGGCCTGGCACCCAGCTCAATGAAAAGCTCTACAGTTTTGAGTTCCCAGAACAACCTGGCGCACTGCTTAAGTTTTTGCGCACCCTTGGCCCCCATTGGAATATAACCTTGTTTCATTACCGCAACCACGGTTCGGCCTATGGCCGGGTATTAGCCGGGTTTGAATTACAAGAAAGCGACCAACAAGCCTTTGGTAAACACTTAGAGCAGTTAGGCTTTGATTATCGTGACGAAAGCGATAACACCGCTTATCAGTTCTTCTTGGCGCATGACTGAGCATAGACTGAATAGCTCATTAATTTCTAAATATTGAACTAAGTTGTCCAGCCATAAGCATTACTACAGCAAGTTTGCTAAAAACTTTGTTTTTCAGCAAACCACTGGAGACTCTAGTTTATGGCTAAATCATTTACTGCAATCGCCGCACTTATCACGCTTGCGAGTTTTAACCTTTCTGCCGACACGCTCACGTTAAACAATGGCAGCATCTTAGAAGGCACACTGTTGCAGCGAAATAGCCAAGAGCTTCAGTTTGAAGTGGCTGGCAATACCATGACCTTTAACACCGCCGATGTGAAAGATCTGCAGCTTTCGTTTGCCAATACTCATACTGACATTAAAACCGACACCAACTCAGCCAAAACCACTCAGGCTGTAAGCAGCATTCCTGCAGGTACCCCGCTGATGATCAGCTTAGACAGCGCAATTAGCACTCGTGAACATGCCTCTGGCCATCGCTTTAGCGCAAGCTTAGAAAGCGACTTAGCAATTAACGGCCAGCTTATCGCCAAAGCAGGTAGCCCCGTTTACGGCAAAGTATTGCAGAGTGAACAAGCGGGTCGTTTGGCCGGAAAATCTAGCCTAACAATTGCCTTAACCGACATCACCGTTAATGGCCAACGTGTTGCCATTCAAACCAATGCTTTTAATGGCTTAGGTGATGCCCAAGGTAAAAACACCGTGAAAAAGGCCGCTGGCGGCGCAGCCATTGGTGGGCTAATTAATGGTAGTGATGGCGCCAAAGACGGCGCCAAAGTAGGGGCTGGTTTAGCCATCATTACTCGCGGCGGTGCGGTGCAAATTCCAGCCAATACCTTGCTAGAATTTCAAACCAGCGCACAGGTAAATATTTAAACCCTGAATAACTGGGTAGAAACGCTAATCTGCCCAGTTAAACTTGGTTTCATCAACGCCTTGTTGGGCTTCTTTTAGTCTCTCTTTGCGGGCTAGCTCTTCTTCTCGGGCGGCATCTATTTCTTGCATAATAGCTGCAATATCTGCCACGGTATCTTGTTCTACAAACTTGCCGCTAAGCTCGGTGTCGGCTGTCAGCTCACCTTTTTCAAACAAGCTCCACATCTCTTTGGCGTATTCAGTATTGGCCAAGGCTGGCGCGAATTGGCTGTAGTAGTCGCGCATGTTGTTAATGTCACGGGTCAGCATCCATTCAGCATTGTTGTTGGCGGCAGCATCTACCGCTTGGGGTAAGTCAATAATCACTGGGCCGTAGGCGTCCACCAACACATTAAACTCCGACAAATCGCCATGAATAAGCCCCACACATAACATCTTCACGATGTAAGAGATGACTAACTGATGATCTTCAAGCGCTTGCTCCTCACTCATCATCACGTCGTTTAAGCGCGGTGCCACATAGCCTTCATCATCGGTGACAAGCTCCATGAGTAATACGCCATCAAAACAACCATAGGGCTCTGGCACTCTCACCCCAGCAGCCGCGAGCTTATACAAGGCATCTACTTCGGCGCTTTGCCACACTTTTTCTTGTTGCTCACGACCAAAGCCCGAGCCTTTCTCCATCGCCCGGGCCCTGCGGCTATTGCGAACTTTACGCCCTTCGCGATACACCACCGCTTGCTTAAAGCTGCGCTGGCTAGCCTCTTTATATACTTTTGCACAGCGGATCTCATCGCCACAACGCACCACGTAAACAGACGCTTCCTTACCGCTCATTAGCTGGCTTTTCACTTCATCAACTAAGCCGTCATCAACTAAAGGCTGGATTCTTTTAGGCGTTTTCATTTATCTCATTTATTCAAAATCGATCGTTTATATAGGCATATTTGCCAAGCTACTTAGCAAAACATAAATCAAACTCTATGTTACGAAGAGGCTAGCCATTGCTTCTGTTGTACTGGCGAATGATAAGACCACGCAACAAAGCGACTCACCTTATTGCCTTGCCCCATTTTAATGGTTTCATATTGGCTCACTTTTGCTTGTTTAAGCGCTTGGTATATCGCCCTCAAGTTTGCCTCTTTCGATACTAAGCTGGTAAACCACAACACTTGTTGTGAAAACTGCTCGCTCTCTGCCACCATGTTTTTAATAAAACTCAACTCTCCACCGGGGCACCACAATTCATTGCTTTGACCACCAAAGTTTAGCTTTGATTTGTTTTTAGCATTAGCCTTTAGATTGGTTTGTTTTCTTTGGCTGCCCTTTTGGGCATCTGCAGCCGAGCGGTGAAACGGCGGGTTACACATGCTAAGCTCAAAACGCTCGTTCGCTTGTACAATACCTTTAAATATCGTTTTTTTGTTGCCTTGTAAACGCAGCGTGATATTTGCTTGTAAATGCGGATTAGCCGCTAGAATACGCTCTGCTGATTGTAAAGATGCTGCTTCGATGTCACTGCCCACAAATGACCAAGCGTATTCGCTAACCCCAACCAAAGGGTAAACACAATTCGCTCCCACTCCTACATCAATACAACGCACTGGGCTGTTTTTAGATAGGCTGCCACCTAAAGAATTAGCCAATAAATCGGCCAAGTAATGAATGTAATCGACACGACCCGGAATGGGCGGACACAAGTTGTGTTTTGGAATTTCCCAGCCTTTCACCCCATAAAAATGCTTTAACAGTGCCTTGTTTAAACAGCGCACCGCTTCTGGGTCAAAAAAATCTACCGAAGCATCTCCATATTGGTTTTGGGCCACAAAGCGTTTTAACTCGGGACATGACGCAATAAGCGCCGGGAAATCGTAACGCTGTCGGTGTTTGTTACGCGGGTGAAGTTGGCTTTTCTCTCCCGGAGAGGTCGTTTTTTTTGCGCGCATTCGCTTGTTGTAACCAATAAGTTCTAGACAAATAGCATTATAAAGCGAAGTGGGGCTAAAGGCTGCATCTCATTGAATAAAGCATTATTGATAAAAGTGTGACTTAAATAAGTGATATATAAATCAATATAATAGAAAATATCATAATCAATTAGTACTTAATTGATTATTTATAAAGCTGTGCAAAGAAGGTGGCAATAATCAGATCACCACGGCTATAGTCGCGCTGCATAAGCTTTGCGTTAAGCAAGTTACAAGGAAAGTAAAATGAACAAACACTTGATAAGCAGTGCGCTGTCGCTTGCAATTTTGGCGAGCTTAAATGGCTGTGACTCTAGCTCAGAAGCAATAACCCCTAAAGAAATCCCCGTTGGAGAAGCCAAAGCTGAAAGCCTTTTGGACATGAGCTCGGTGGCTGTGGACGATCAACCAGCATTAGCCGCAGACTGGTATAAAGGCGCAGTTTTTATGGAGATATTTGTACGCAGTTACAAAGACTCCGATGGCGATGGGATTGGAGACTTTAAAGGTCTTACCTCCCAACTGGATTACATTGCAGACTTAGGCGTTGAAGGCATTTGGTTAATGCCCTTTAGCGAAAGCTCTGATAAAGATCACGGTTACGAAGTAGTCGATTACCGTAGCATCGAGAGCGACTACGGGACCCGACAAGACTTTGATGAGTTTTTAGCACAAGCCCATGCCCGAGGCATTGGTGTAATTGCCGACTACCTCATCAATCACAGTTCAGGCGATAACCCAGTATTTATCGATTCAGATAACAATGCTGGCGGGAAACGTGATTGGTATATGTGGGAGTCAAGTAACCCTGGCTGGACCAACTGGTCAGGAGATCTTTCTTGGCACCAAGGTACATACGGATACTACTACGGTATCTTCCAATCCAATATGCCTGACTACAACTTTGGAAACCAAGAAGTTGTCGACTTCCACTACAACAACTTACGTTACTGGCTAAATGCCGGCATGGACGGTTTTCGCTTCGATGCCATGACTCACTTAGTTGAAAATGGACCGAATCAGTGGTCTGGACAACCAGAGAATGCCGCCATTATGTATGGCATTCAGCAATTGGTAATGGAAGATTACAGCAATCGTTTTATGATTTGCGAAGATTCAAGTGACTCTTTAGTTGCCGCTCAATCAGACTTTTGCGGCTCAGCGTTCTCGTTTTATTTAAACAGGGACATCATGCAAAGCGTGAATAGTGGCTCTACCGTTGATACAGGTGTCGTAGGTTGGCTACAACAAAGTCGGCTTAGTAGCATGGGACTGCTATTGGCAAACCATGACTACTTCGCTGGTACACGAGTATTTGAGCAGTTTGCCGGAAACGAGGCTAAATACCGCTTAGCTGCTGCTACCTTGCTTACTCTACCGGGACAACCTTTTGTTTATTACGGGGAAGAAGTGGGCATGGGCCACACCGCCAATAGTGGTGGTGACTACTTACTGCGAGCACCAATGAGTTGGACTGCAGAAGGCGGGTTTACCACCGGTACGCCTTACCGCGCGCATGCCCACAATACAGCGGCTTATAATGCTGCTAACCAAATGGCAGATAGCAATTCCATCTACCACCATTACAAAACATTAATTCAGTTACGTAAAAACACTCCAGCTTTACGCGAGGGAGATATAGAAGTGCTGCTTGATGGTGAAGTACTGGCTTATAGTCGAAGCCTAGCGGATTCAAATGTATTAGTGGTGCTTAACTACAGTGATAGTGCGCAAACGCCGGTTATCCCAGTTGGACAAGCCTCAACACTGTTAAGCCCATTGGCAAACTTTGGTAGTAACGCTGTGAGCACAACCTCATCTGGCCAACTCAACCTAAGCCTTGCGGCTCAAGAAATTCGTATTTACCAATACTAAAACCAATAAGGGCCTGACAGTTACAGACTGACAGGCCCTTATTATCTTTTTAGCGCCACCAATTACTCATTAAACTCAAGCAACCATTCGCCACCTTGGCGAACATCTACTTGCTGAGCGGGCAATAGAAAACCACTTGCGGTTTGCTTGCCTAACTCAATAGCCTGACCATTAAAATAAGCGGCCTTTATTGTTTTGCTTTTAACTAGGTTAGCTAACTCTAGCTGATAAGACTTTACACTTGGAGCATCTTGATACTGCCCTTTGGCTGGGTGAATGCGTACTCGTAAGCTATCAGTAAGTTCAGCACTAAACTGAGTTTCCTGAATTGCTTGCTGTTGATAAGCGATAGTTAAACCGTCATCTTCAATTAACTGGCCTTTGGCTTGACCACTATCATCCAGCACCACCAGCAAATCTAGCGTTGCTTCATCCTCAACTTGTCGCGGCACTATATGGCCCGCTTTAACAAACAATGGTAAGCGGTATATTTCATCAATATATAAAGGCTGTTGTAGTTGTTCACCGCTACTGTTAAGCATTTGCTTGGTGCGGTAATCAAACCATTGTCCTTTGGGTAGATAAACCGAGCTTTGTTTAGCCTTATCCGCAGCTTCCAAGGCTACCAATAGTGCATCCCCAACCAACTTCATCGAACCATTAGTTCTTGCTTGCGGGTCTTCTTGATAAGCATAAACTAAAGGGGCAACAACGGCTTTTCCTTCGCGCCACGCTCTATGTGCAAGGGTGTAATAGTATGGATTTAAGGCATAACGCTGTTTAACGTTGAACAAGTTGCTAGCGGTATCGCCAATTCTATCTGGCGCGGTTTCTTTGCAGTTACACAGGTTTTGGGTATGCGGCCTTACCGGTAAATCAGTGAATAACGCCGCGGCAAACCATTGAGTATATTGCTCATCCCAAGGGGTGCCATGAAAGCCGCCAATGTCTGAACCAAAATAATCAATGCCCGACAAACTCATGTGCATTTGCGCATTAAAGTGGCTACGTAAGTTAGCTAAATTAACCCCTATATCGCCCGACCACATCGCTACGCCATAGGCTTGGCTGCCAGCTGTACCAGAGCGGCTCATGATGAACGGGCGCTGCTGGCGCTGATTGCGTTGATAACCTTGATAAATACTGCGACTCCACAATAGGTTATACAAATTATGTACACTTTGATGGTCATGTTTTAGTTCGCCATCAATATTCACCCCAGCATACCAAGCTTTACGGTAATAGAGCTCGGGCTCACCTAAATCGGTCCAATGGGCAATCACGCCGTCATCAATTAGTGCTTCACGGCGATAGTCATGCCAAAAGGCTGCACCTTTCTCACTGGAGAAATCCAGCATGCCGCCCTTACCCCACCATGGATTATCTTTTATATAAGCGGGCTCCATGCAAGGCGGCGCGCAACTGCGGGCTAATGCGCCTGCGTGAGCCAGTGAATAGTACTCATTAAGTTCACCACCAATATAAGGCTCTTCAATAGCCATTACACCAATACCGCGCTGCTTTAACTCAGCTATTTTTTGCTGATGATTGGGAAAGTTTTTTTCGTCCCAAGTAAGTGAGCCCATTTGAGTATGTTTAGAGTTTTCTTTAATTCCGCCAAACCACTGCAGATCGAGCACTACACCCGAAAGCGGAAATTGTGCTTTATGTAAGCTAGCGAGTTTACTGTCTAGTTCTTGCCAATTATCAAAACCGTATTCCGACAACCACAAGCCAAACATAGCTTTTGGCGGAACCGGCGGCTTGCCGGTCAACGCTAAGTAACGAGAGCGTAAATCAGCTAGGTTTTCACCGGCGATCAGGATGATTCGCGCTCGCTTACCCTTGCCTTGGATAGAATATGGCGCTTTTGTGAAATCAAATACCAAGGGCTGAACGTGATCAAAAAACAAGGCTAAGTTTTGTTTGCCCTCGCCCAATAAATACATAATCGGAATTTGGGTATTGCCTACCGCACCCTCACCTTGATACACCATAGCATTGCCCATGCGGTTGCCCGGAATACGCTTGCGCCCTATCCAATCGCCGTCGGCATTACCTTGAGTATTGTGCTGCTGACCAAGGCCGTAAATCTGTTGAATACCACCTTCACTTAAGCTTAACTTCCAGCGACCACTCTTTAGCGACTCGATACATAAATGACTAAGTATTTGTTTAGAATGCGCAGCGTCACTTAAAGATAAACAGCGACCGTTTTGCTCAGGAGAGATTTTGTACCAAGGGCTGGAAGCGGGATCGACAATAGCTGATAAAGTCTGGGTATCGATTTTCGAAGCCGCTAACATTAAGCTTGGCTCAAACTGGCTAAGTGTGGCATCGCCAACCGAGAGAATAACAGTGTGCTCATCTAACACTTTACTTTGCCAAACTGCCTCTGCAGCCTGAGAAATAGCACTAGTTATCGACAACACAAAAGCAGCAGCTAGTTTCGCCGAAAGGTGTAAGCCCGTCTTCATATTTGTTCCTTCAATAAAGGCCTAATAACTAGCAAACCTTACCAGTAAACAAATTCATTAATAACTAAATTAATCAGCATCTTGTAAAAATGTGACTTAGCAAATTAAGGACTTTAATTACCATCAAAAACAGCCTTGAAACCTTCGTCACTGACGCCTTCGGCAAGCCAAAACAATTCACACCAAACAGCATAATATTTTAACAGCGAAAAACTAGCAGAGCAAATACTCTGCAATTTTACATAGCTACCATCTTTTATAGAGCTTGTTGATAAAAATATAGTTTTACTTTAAGAGCTAAATAAAACACATTCCCCTCTCAAAATAACAGCAATAGCTGTCATAAAAATGTAAAGGATTGAAAGCATTATGAACAAATTCGCAGTACTAGGCAGCACAGCCTTAGTATCGTTAGTGTTAAGCGCTTGCGGTGGAAGTGAAAGCGGCAATGAAACCCCACCAAGTACAGACCCAGTAAGCGGCACTTTTATTGACGCCGCCGTAGAAGGATTATTCTATAAAGCGGCGCCCAGTGGATTAAGTGGCTACACCAACGCTGAAGGTACCTTTGAGGTTAAACCCGACGATGTAGTGTCGTTTTACTTGGGCGGCGAGAACGGCATGTTCATCGGTAACAGCTCTTATCGTAGCGTTGTTTCTCCCTTTGAAGTAACCGCCGATACTGGTTCTGCAATGAACTTAGCGCGAATACTGCAATCATTAGATGATGCGAGTACTGGCAGCATTGTTATTCCAGAAGATATTGCAAAGCCAGCAGCCGACAGCAATACCTTAATTGCGCTCAAGCAAGTGAAGCTAAACAACCTAGATTCTGCAGATGCGTTGCTAGAAGAAGTAAGCGCTAGCGAGTGGGTATCAGAACAAGAAGCAGCAGCGCATTTAAGCGAGTCACTAGATGGCATTGAGCGCGGCGACAGTGACGTGATTGATGCGTTTAGTAAGGGCAGTGGCGAGTACTTACGTTTATCTGAAGTAGTTATGACCGGCCAGTACGGCAATAACTCAATGGTATTTCAGAATGTTCACATGGATAGAACAATTCCTGATGAGGCATTCAAAAATGCGAGCTTTGGTATAAGCTCTGAAGTACTGCATCTAGCCGAAGACTCTTTGGTGCTTAAAGCAGGCTCTTCTGATCAACGTTATAGCTCGCAGTGGGCGAAAGAGTTCATTGCCTGTGAGTTAAACGGCGGTGAATTCACCGTGAACAACAATACTCCAGAGTGTTTTAATGCTGATTCAAACACATACTCTGCCGAAGACTTTGCGATTGAACCGGGTTTCCAATTAGTGGTTAAAGATCCAAGCCAAGTTAACCCCGAAGATGAAACTATAGATTACGCAGAAGTGGCTAATTTTGGTGGCTTATTTGCCTGTATGAACGAACAAGACTGTAGCCAAGCAAACTTAAGCACTTTAGGCGAAAGCGAATTTGAAGACGATGGTGAGCTTAAACAACAAACCTATAGCACCAGCTACGACACTGCGACAGGGATTTACACAGATCAAACCATTGAAGTGACCCTTGACAGTACAGGTAATCAACTAAGAAAAAGCACATCTACCTCATACAGCTACTTGGTTAATCCAAACGTAGACAATGGCGAGCGCTATATCGATTTTAGTGGTACTTGGTTAGCCGAAACCAACATCGCAGGCTGTAGCTTAACCGGTCAAGTTAACTACCAGTTTGGTGAAAGTGAGATTCATGTTGTAGGTAAAGAGTTACATACTCAACAAGGTGGCGAATGTACATTGGAAGATATGGATGAAACCGTGTCTTACGCAGAGCTAGCTAACATGGCATTTTGGTGGTTTGGCGTTAATGAGGGTCAACAAACCAAAGCAACTCTTGCTCAACTAAACTCTTCTGTTCGCTGGTGTGATGACGACGAAATCATTGAAGGACAATTATGCCAAAACCCTAAAATTGAGCAGTGGACGTATGTTGCCGCTGGCAAAAACTGGGACCAAGGTGTATTAACATCTAGCGCATTTGTGCAAGGCCAAAAAAGCTTCATCACAACATTTCGAAAAACTAATTAGATAGTTTTATCCAAAAGGCGCTTTAGAGCGCCTTTTTCTTACCATCTAAATTATTGATTTAATTGCCCCTTCAAGCGCTGCACGACTTCTGCAGGTACCACCGCTTGTAACTGCAAAATACATAGCTGTGCCTTTCTATCTTTATGCCTTACCTTCATTTCGCACAAGGCAAATAAATGCTGCGGATTACGTCCGGTATCGTAGGCTTTGTTTAATACTTGCTGCGCTTTGACCAAATCAAAAGCTTCTAAGGATAAGCCGTAAACATACCAATAATGAGCATTACTTGGCTCTAGCTCTGTGGCTTGTGCAAAATAGCTCACCGCTAGCTGCGCCTTTTTTTGCCTCAATAAGCTTAAACCGCTGCTATAGGTGATCGCAGCACTGGCAGGCTGAGCCAAACGCCCTTGCTTGAGTACATTGAATGCGGCCGTTTCATTGCCTAAATGGCGATATAAATCGGCTAAATTAACGTAGCTGTTGGCAAAATAAGGCTCTATTTTAATTGCTTGTAAATAGCTAGCTTCCGCCTCATTAAACTCGCCAGTAGCAAGGTAAACACCGGCTAGATTGTTCAGTGCAAATGCACGGTCGGCATTGAGTAATTGAATCTCTTGGTATTCCTTAAGTGCTGGCTTTAATTGCTGTTGCTGCTGCTTAGTTAAACTTGCCCAGCCTTTCACCAAGCTGGCAGCAGTTTCACTTCTTACTGCTAGGGTTGAGTCATCCAGTAGAGGAGACAATAAGCGCCAGCGTTCTGCAATCGGGTAATGCCGAGCACTACTTACTGCCCCTAAACGAATCAGCTCTTGCTCCCCGCTAACAGCTTTTGCAGTGGCAATCACACTATTACGGCCAGGAAACTGCGCCAGTCGCTCTAGAGCAGAGGCGCGAATAATGCTGCTTTCTAAGGGGTTTTGCGCCACGTAAGCCAAGGTTTGTTCGGCAGAGGGTAAACCTTGGTCTGCAGCAAAAAATGCTTCAGAGAAATGATTATTATCTAAATAGGTTGACTTAGGAAACCATTGCCGCAGCCATTGAAGCGCCCAATTATTGTCTTTATCTTGGTGGCAAGAAGTACACACATTTGGGGTGCCAATCGCCTGACTCAGATCGGGCCGCGGAACTTGCCAACTATGGTCTCGCCTTGGGTCTACCTGCATGTAAGTAGTGGCAGGCATATGACAAGAGCTGCACATTGCAGCTTCAATATCCGCTGGATGAAAACTATGTTTTTCGGGAGTATATTCAGCAGCTACATGACACTGCGCACACAGCGCAGGCTCTTCCATTTTCAATTGTCCAGAATGCACATTATGGCAATTGCTGCAGCTTACTCCAGCATGCTTCATTTTTGACTGCTGAAATGAGCCCCAAACATACACTTCATCGTATATCTGGCCATCATCATGATAGAGCTCGGCGCTTATCAAACTGGGCTGATAGCGGTCGAGCAAAGATCCCGCCACGTGGTCATTGATTTCGCTTATTTGCAAACGGCGGCTGTGGCACTGTGCACAGACTTTAAGTTGCTGGCTTTGTTGGTGGCTGGCAGCGCTCAAAGTAGATTCGCCAGCTTGGTAAGTCCATTCACTTACTGCCGCTTGGAGAGTACGAGAAAAGCCACTGTACTGGCCTAAGCTGGCTAGTGCAGCTTGCTTATTTTCACTTTGAGTCCATTTGATATGGTCGCTGGCAGGGCCGTGACAGGCTTCGCAGCCAACGTTGATTTCAAACCAAGTGGTGTTGTAGGTATTACTGCTACTGTCGTAGCCCTTTTGCAGACTAGTTGAATGACAGTCTGCACACATATAGTTCCAGTTCTGTCCGGCATTGGTCCAATAAAATTCATCTGTTTTTTGTTGATTAGGATATAGATGAAACCAGCGCTGGCCACCTTGTTGCTCGCTTCTAGAGTCCCAGGCAAAGGGAATGAGTTGCACTCGTCCATCGGCAAATTCCACCATGTATTGTTGCAGCGGTTCAAAGCCAAAGGTGTAAGTTATTTGGTAATCGGAAAATTCACCGTTAGATCCCTCAATATTGACCCAATATTCAGAACCTTTACGGAAGAAGCGGTTGGTTTCACCTGCAAACTCTAGGCTGGCATTAGCGAAGTCGCCTAGTATCGATTGCTCATCGGCATGGCGCATTGCCATGTCATGATGAGAGCCCTGCCATTGTTGATATTGCGTTTGATGACACTCTATACAGTTATTGGTTCCGACATATTCAGCCGCCGATATACATAAGCTTACACCTAGCCAAACAAATACAAGCCCAAACAACCCCTGCCTCATGCCTACCCTTCTCCAAAACTATGGATTATCCAGTCATTAAACTTTGCTAGTACCAAGCTAAAATTACTTATCAAATCAAATATCTAGCAAGGTATAACTAAAAGTGTAGCAAGTCTTGAACAAATGACGTCACAGAGAAGGGCTAAACCACAAATAACTTAAAGAAGCTTAAGGCTAGGGCCTGTTGATCTTTGGTGTTGAAATTTTATTCAAGATAAGCGGGCTTTAATCGCGGCGAACACTTTGAAACCTAGTGGGCTAAGTGAAAAGTGTTCAACGAAGAGTAAAGTTCGCTTATCTGAACCCTTCGGGCAGCATTTCTTAGCCATTTATTCAGCGTTAGCGAGTGATTATTAAGCCCACTTAACTTCACACTCACTGCCTTGCCTAAATGGCTAATAAATTGCTGTAAAAACCTTCAGCAAAGATCAACAGGCCCTAGATAGACGCCAAGCTTATGCTCATAAACTTACTGTAAGGATCAAGTTGGTAGTTGGCAAAAGGGCCGCAAAACTCAAAACCAAAAGACTGGTAAAGAGCCCACGCTGGAGCAAACGCGGCCATAGAGCCAGTTTCTAAACTCAGTTGCTGATAACCACTTTCTTGGGCGTCTTTGAGAATATGTTTTAGTAACCCAGCAGCCACGCCTTTACGCAAATGTTTACTAGCAGTGCGCATAGATTTTAACTCTGCATGCTTGGCGTCAAGGTGCTTTAGGGCGCCACACCCTGCTAGCTCATCTCCCAACCAAGCACACCAAAACTTCACGCCCTCGGCCTGCAAACCGCTCACATCCAATGCATGAACACTCTCTATTGGAGAGTGGCGCAACATGTCTTGGTGGTGCTCTTCTAGCAATGCAATGACTTGCTCGCCTGTTACATCGTTTAAGCGTATATCCACTGACTATTTCCTAATAACTCAACAAGCCATTAGCATTGAATATATAGGCTTAAAATTCAATCCAATTAACAGTAAGGCGCTGCTGTTTAGCGTTCCATATAAAGGTTTGGATCTGAAATTTGGTTAAACCCAAAACCACGATACAACTCATGAGCATCTTTAGTTGCGAGTTTGAATCGGCGTACATTCTGCAATTTAGGGTGAGCCATAATCCGGTGCATCATGGCTTTGGCTAAGCCTTTACCTCTATGCTCCTCCAATACAAAGATGTCGGCTAAATAAGCAACGGTTGAATAGTCAGAGACAACTCTGGCAAAAGCTACTTGCTGCTGTTTAAGGTCAAAAGCAGCAAAACACATGGAATTATCAATCGACGTTTTAACCGCTCCTTTAGAAATCCCCTTCGCCCAGTAGGAACTCACCAACACTTCATGAATAAGTGCTAAATCGAGCTGTTCTTTATTGGTACCAACATAGTATCCCTGTTGCATGCTCAGCCTTCCCTCATTAACCCACCCCACATTGATTGGCGTAAATTTAGTCAGCAATAAGTCAAGCCTCAAGCCCCTCAGGGTAACGTTTGGTAACTTTGCCATCGGCATTTGTAACAATTTGGTAACATTCATTCTAAACACTTACAACGTAAGGCTTTAGGGCATGTAAGAGAAAGATAAGCAAGATCGACCAGATACTCACTTATGCTAAAAATGTGATTTAGATTTGTACCCTGCTGCCGTTTAACATCGGTTTAATGCAACTAACTTCGATAGCTTAAAGGCTGTAGTAAGGAACAAAAACGCTGCAGAAAGCAGCGTAAAGTAGATATTGAAGGCAAGTCGCGGCAACAGGCGACTTCAACATAAGATTTGTTAGCTTTGAGGAAGCAAATAGAAGTTTGGCTGCCAGCGCTCCATATGTATTTCTGGGTGGGCTAACTCGGTAAAGCCAAACTGCTGATAAAGGCCATGTGCGTCTTGGGTCGCTAACTTAAAGCGGCGAATCCCCTGTAGCCTAGGATGGGCCATAATGCGATGCATTAGTGCCTTAGCCAAACCCTTACCCTGGTGTTCTTCTAGGACAAAAATATCGGCTAAATAGGCGAAGGTGCTGTAATCGCTAATCACCCGAGCAAAACCAACTTGCTGTTTTTGATAGTTATAAACAGCAAAACACAATGAATTATCGATGGATAGCTCAACCGTAGCGCGAGGGATACCTTTAGCCCAGTAAGACTTAGTTAATACACTATGAATCAGCGAGATATCTAACTCTGCTTGGTTAGTACTTATAAAATAATCTGGATGCATTGACGAATGTCCCCCTGATTGTTCTTGCGCGCCTTTATCTCAAATAATCTACCGATTGTATTACGCTAACACAAGGTTTTAAGGCGTATTTCTTGCGCTTTACGAAATAATCATTAGTCAATTACTAAATCACTCATAATTTTTTGAAGTGACTGTTTTAAAAGCTAAATCCTGCAGGGTATTGATGATAGCCATCAAAATTCTGCTTACTTAAAGGCATGCCGTGCTGACGTAAAATCGCATAGCTCATCGTGTAGTGAAAAAAGAAATTTGACAGCATATATTGTTGCAGGTATTCACTTGGGCTTAGCGATAATTTAGCAAACCCAGCCTGAGTAGAAATATTTCTCGGGGTACTTTGCTCAAATTGTTCAGCTTTTAACTGCTGCAAACACCTTACACTGCTGTGCAATTGCTGCTGCAAACTCTGATAAGAAATAAGCTCTGGGCTAAAGTTTTCGATATCTTGGCCCGCTAAAGGTAAGCAACAACGCAGACTAAAACCAATGGCGGTGCTAATTTGTTGCCCCAATGGAAACATGTCATCGGCAAGTTTGGCGGCCAATAATTGTGCTTCGCTTAGGCCCTGTTCCTCGGCAAATAACTGCATATCACTAAGTAATTCATCGAGCTGATTTAAATAGTGCAAAAACAGTGGTACCGATAATTGATAAAGCTTATTGGATTTGGGATCTGTCATGCTGTTCGTCCTTAAACTAAGCCTATGTTATAACGGGTTTAGAAATGATTAATCAAGGTGAAACTCGCATTGTTGGTTTGGAATAAGGTGAAAAACGCACTAACAAGCCTCACTGTAGAGCAGCAGCGAGTATGGATTATTTCGCGTCACGATAGCTTAAGCCATCAAGATATTTATCCACTCAGTGAATCAGACTTAGTGGGGAAAAACTGGCAACAACGTGGCTTTTCCGAACATCACGCAAACCAGATAGAAAGACTAAAACGCGGTGCTTTAATAGAAGTGCCTCAGCATACTCATTTAGTAACGATCACCCGAGTTAAATAGTCGCGCTACCATACCAGCCAAAACAGAAAAGGGCCTGGCGGCCCTTTTTCGTTACTTAAAAAGCTATGTTGTTATGGTGCCATAGTATCTACGTTTAGCACTAAATCACTAAAGTCATCGGTGGCTACTGCTGTGTAAACACCGCCGTTCTCGATAGTGGCCATGGTTTCAATTGCTGGGCTGTAAGTCGTATCGCTAGCTAGGATTACAGCGAAGGTATAGGTGCCACCCGCAACATTAAGTACCGCATTATCTTTAAAGTTAACCCCAGCTAACACTACGGTGTCTGCGCTAAAGTTGCCATCGGCAGAAGCATGAATATCAACTGGGCCTAAGTCACCTGCAGTTGGACTTGCATGCACTACGCGAACCTTAGAGTAAAGCGCTACCGAGCGTAAATCTTCACTAATAACCAGTGGTTCAATGGTGCTGTCAGTAATCGAGTTTAATTTGCCTACAGCATAGATACTGGTTTCGGCTCCCGCATCCAACATCACTCCTGGGGCATCAATAACCACTAAGCTGTTGTCTGCGCTGGCGGCAACACTCAGATCATAGCTAGCTGCAGCTAAATCACCGCTGCGAAATGGTGTTTCGTTAAAAGCAATTCCGGTAAAGCCAGTTACAGGAGCTCCGCTCGCCAATACATCAACCATCGGTGCATCATCTACTGCATGCACCACTCGTACATGGCTGGTTTCTGCCATATCACGCACTACCGAAACAGCGCTGCCATCGGCCAACAACACATTTACTGGCGATACTGAGCCCATGTCGCTATTTGGCACGGCTGTTAACATTAAATCGCTACCACCAGCTAACGCCACTTCGCCGCTATCAAAAACTACGGTTTTGCTGCCGGTTCCAGTAATGCGAATTCGGTAGGTATCGGCTGGAACGGTTACCGGTAAATCTGCGCTATCAACTTTAAATTCTAAGTTAGTAATTGCCGCGGCTTCGCTTGTAATATCAGCTGCTGTGGTTAAATAGATATCCACCCCACCCACATCTGGGTGACCATGTAATACATCAAGGCGCACGCTAGCTGCATCCACCGCGTCCCCGCTACGGCTTAGCACTACTGGTTCAATAGAAGCCGCATAGTTGAGGGCAATAATGTCGTATTGCATATCCGGAGAGAACTCTAAGTTTGCAGCTATCACTTCAGCATTATCACCAGGCAAAATGGCGTCAACGCTAATATCATAACTGCCAGATGCTACCGGTACCCAAGCACTGCCTTGGCGGTAATCCACCATACTCAGACCAGCGAAGGTTTCGCCATTGGCTTTAACTTCTACCATCGGAGCGTCGGCGCTTGCATGGGTTACGCGAACTGAGGACATTGGGGTTTCAATGTGGTCGTCATCACTACCGCAGGCTGCGAGTAATACAGCGGAGCTGAGTAGTAGACCTGATTTGGCAAGTTTCATGTTCTTTTCCTTAAGTATCTCTGTAGTGGTATCAGCCATTGAAACGCCAAGGAAATAAAATAAGATCACAAGAAAAACCGCAGATTGTTTATCGGCGACAAAGAACTTAGATGTGACAAAATGAGAAGCAAGCAAACAAAATAAACCGTAAAACATTGAAATAATTAAATTTTAAAATAACCCTCTTCTCAAAAATCACAAAGCAAATTTGTAACAGAAATGTTATATTTTTCTTGTTTGATTCAACAAAATACTTGAGCAATCATTCTCCTTTCCTCGATTTATTCCGCCTAAGCAAACTAAGTTTTTACTTATCTAATTTATTGTTGGGTTCATGAAATATTGCTCTGGATATCCTCGAATGTTAGCTAGCCCTCAAAAGCTCAAGCAACTTTCATGAAACCGCTTACTTTAAGGTGAATAAGCCACCAATTTAACTACTATAGGCTGCATAGAATGAATACTCAGCAAGCTGTGACGCTAAACCACTCACTAAAATTCTGAGTAACCAACAAATTGAAGTTAACTAGAGGAACAGCCGCATGTCGCAGCCGTATACCAATCCTTCGCTCAGCGTAGCCGAGCGAGTAGAAAACCTGTTGTCGCTAATGAGCGTGGAAGAAAAAGTGGGCCAAATGCTGCAATTGCCCGCCAACATGCCAGAAAACCTCGACAAACTTGAGAGCTGGAATGTGGGCAGTTATTTGCACTGCACTGGCACAATGGTTGAAGAGCTACAACAGCGTGCCGCCAAAACTCGCCTTGGTATTCCGCTTATTTTTGGTATTGATGCTATTCATGGCCATTGCTTTGAGAACAACGGCACGGTATTTCCAACACAATTAGCCTTGTCTTGTGCTTGGAGTAAACAACTAAGTCAAAGCATGGCTCGTGTTACCGCAATTGAAACCCGCGCCTGTGGCCTGCATTGGACCTTTTCACCAGTATTGTGTGTAGGCCGTGATAGCCGCTGGGGCCGCATAAATGAAACCTTTGGTGAAGACCCATGGTTAATTGGAGAGCTAGCCGCTGCTGCTGTGTATGGTTACCAAGGTGATAACTTAGCTTCACACGATACAATCTTGGCCTGTGCCAAACACTATGTAGCCTATGGCGAAGCCACCGGTGGTCGTGACGCTTATGAGGCCGAAGTCTCTCCTCGTAAGCTGCTTTCATTATTCCTACCGCCCTTTGAAAAAGCGGTAAAGGAAGCCAAAGTTGCCACATTAATGGTGGGTTACCAAGCAATCGATGGCGTACCTTGTAGTGCCAACAGTTGGTTACTGCGCGAAGTGCCTAAAAACCAGTGGGGAATGGACGGATTTATTGTTACCGATTGGGATAACATTGGTTCACTACACGACAAACAACGCGTAGCAGAAGACTTACGCCATGCTGCAAAAATCGCGGTTGAGTCAGGTAATGACATGATCATGACCACGCCGTCATTTTATCAACATACCATCGACTTAGTTAAAGATGGCGAACTAGATATAGCCTTAATCGACGACGCAGTATCGCGTATTCTTAAATACAAGTTTGAACTAGGTTTGTTTGAAGACTTCCGCTACACCGACCTAAGTAAGAAAGAACAAATATTAGGTAATGCCGAACACTGGCAAGCAGCACTAGAAGCCAGCCGCCAATCGCTAACCCTATTACAAAATAACGGCATTTTACCGCTATCAGATGCTTCTAAACCTAAGATTTTATTATGTGGCGCTAACGCCGATGATGTTGTGGCGCAGCTGGGTGATTGGTCATTTGGCTCTATGCAAGCGGGCGCAGCCGATGATAGCTACCACCAAAAAGACGCCATAACCTTACGCCAAGGTTTACAAGCCGCTTCTGATGCAGGACGTTGCGAACTAAGCTACGTACGCGGTGCAGCACCAGCCGAAGCTGAGTTTGAAGAAATAAGCAGTGCAGTAAGCGCTGCCAACAACAGCGACATCATCGTTGCCTGTGTTGGCGATACACTTAGCCAGCATGGCGAATTTCACGACCGCGCCGATCTAGATTTAAGTGGTCAGCAACAAGCGATGCTAGAAGCTCTTAAAGCCACTGGCAAACCGCTAGTTGTGGTATTTATGGCCTCTAAACCACTTACCATTGGCTGGGTAAAACAACACGCCGATGCCATTGTTTGTGCCTTTAACCCTGGCGCGAAAGGCGGCCAAGCGCTTAGCGAACTGCTATTTGGCGAACTAAACCCTAGCGGTAAACTCACCATTAGCTTCCCGCAACATGTGGGTCAATCTCCGGTTTACTACAACAAATATGAAGGCTGGCACGCCCGTCTATCGGAGCGCACCAATAACCAAGAGCGTTATATTGATATGCCTTTATTGCCTCTATTTAGTTTTGGTGAAGGCATTAGCTACAGTGAGTTTAGCTATAGTGACCTCGCCGTTAGTACACCTTGCTTAGCTGCCAACAAGGATCTAAGCCAAGGAGAGGCATTAAAAGTGTCGGTAAACATCAGCAACATTAGCCAACGCTCAGGTATAGAAATTGCGCAGTTATATATTCATGACTGCGCCGCTTCAGTTACTGTTCCAGTGTTACAGCTACGTGGTTTTGAGCGAGTAGAGTTAGCACCAGGAGAAACGCAACGAGTGGAATTTAGCGTGCCCTTTGCTGATTTAGCCTTAATCAACGCGCAACTACAAAAAGTGGTAGAGCCTGGTGCATTTAAAGTATTTGTAGGGCCTTCGTCTAAAGCAGAAGATTTGCTCTCAGCCGACTTTAAAGTAGCGTAAATCAAAGCCAGTTAACGCAACTCCTTCAATACAAAGCCTCTTAAGCTAGCTTGAGAGGCTTTTAAGCATCTGGGATCTGCAATAGTAAATCTGTCACGCCAAGGTCGATTCCACATTGACTGAGCAAGGTTGAGACTTGACCACGGTGATGGGTTTGATGATTAAAAAAGTGCAATACCAACAACTCAAAAGGTTTTTTCTGCGCCTCACCTTTGCTATTTGTGTAGCTTAATTCCTGCTGTAAATACTCGGGGCTTAGTTGCTCTGCAAAAGTTATTATCGCCATGTCCATGGCAACCCGAGCTTGCTCTAAGCTGGCGAAATCTTCATAGATAATCTCATTTAAGGCTTTAGGGCGAGGTAATACCGCTATGTCCGCTAAACTACTAAATCCTTTGGGGTGCTTAGCAAAACGCTGTAACCACAAGGTGTCGCCCACTAAAATATGGTTTAGCGTGGCAAAGATAGAACCAAAAAACGCTTTTCTATCCTGCTTTAGTTGCTGCTCGTTGAGTTGAGCAGCGCAAGCATATAGTTGGCGATTCATTACTTGATTGTATTGCGCCATTAGCGCAAAAGCAGTGCTCATTATAATTCCTTTAAATGGCAGCTAAGAAAACAATATTTTACTCGTGGTTCGCAGTGAATGTTGTCCATAAGCCTATAATGCTGACTTAGGCGCTGTTCATCAAATTCAAGGTTTGATAAACAACGCCTAAAAGCAGTCACTCAAAACTAGTGTTCCTCTTCTAACTCAGCTTCAAGTGCTTTGCTTGGTTCTTCGTCTGCAAAATAAGCCATGTCGCGGGTATTCTTTTGTACCGCAATGGCGGCAAACAAGCATAAGGCGTAAGCCATGGCATAGAAGCCCTTTTCACTTAAGGCTAACGTTGCGTTGAATAAGCCAATACTTAATAGCGCAACAGCTGCAGCTAATGAGAACCAGCTTAGGCCGTAGTAAATCGCAGTTACTTTAATGCCTTCTAGCTTGTCACGTACCGATTTCTGTAAAGACACCGATGAAAACAGTCCAAATAACAACAAGGTAAAGTAGTACCCCTTTTCGTTTAGCTGCATGTCGGCATTCCACAAGCCGATAAGGTAAGCGCCTGCACCTAGCATCAACGCGGCCCATGAAGCACCAATAAAGGCGGAGGTTGGTTTTGGTAAAGATTGCGATTTCATATCGTTATTATTCCTAAAGTTTAACGGTGCAGAATTACTATCCAATTGATTAATATAACCTAATTCTTTTTCTACTTGGTTCATAATCGTTCTCATATTGAATTTATTAAGATCTTGGTCAATCAATTACAGTAAAGGCTTATAAGCATCATGTTGATAAAGGACTACCGAGTGCTCCAATAATTTCTTCTCATCTAAGTAGCGCGCAATGCTAGTAAAGGTGGCTGTTTGCGGCGTACCATCGTGATCTTTGGTGGTCACTTCGTCTAAAAACAAACCGCCCATAAATAACTTAAAACTGTTTACCTTAATCGGTTGTGGGTTAAAGTCTGATTTAGCCAACCACTTCAGCTCTTCTCGGTCAGTGGTATCAAATATGCTGGCATTCAACATATCCAAAGTGTGCTCAGTACAATTTTGAAACTGTCCGTCAAACGGGTTCGCCAATACCGAGTAATTTGGGTTATGTACTACATGATTACCACCATTGTTTACTAGCGCTAATAAGCCAGCTTGTACTTCTTTATTTGGAATAATAATGCCGGCTTTTAAGCTGTGAGCTCCCCAGAAAAAGTCCACCGGATAATCGGTGACCAAGCTACTGTGGCCTAAATCCCCTTGGTTTTGGTACAAGTTATAAATTGCATAACCTTTGGTGGTCTCGCCAGAGTCGAGTGTAATGTTCGAGTACACGGCCAAGGCGGTGTGAGTAAATTGCACGCCTTTGGGTAAATCTTCCTGCGGGCGACCTACTCGACCAATAATAAATACGTTGGCTCGATGTTTAGCAGCATATTTTTCTACTTCTTTAGAAAACTTAGCAATAGCTTCTGGCTGATGCTTGGCATCTTCCGCTGGCGCGCTGCCAGCGTAACTGCCAACACTCGTTACGGTAAAAACTGCGGCAATAATAAGTTTCTTTATAGTTTTCATGAAAATATCCCTATGTTTATTATCTTGGCTTATTGAATAACGATGATGTCGCCGATTTCAAAAGGCACTGGCGCTCCTGCCTTCTCTGCTATACCTGCCGCACTCACTGTTGCAGTGCTCCCTACCACCGCAACCGATGCAGCAGGAACAGCTACGGAAGCGCCAACGGGACCACTCTCTGCGGCACTTTTACCAACTTGGCTACCAACATTTGTACTTAAGCCACCAACTAACATTACCGGCGTAGTGGCAGCACTCACGGCTACTTGACCACTGCCTTTTAGCCCTGTTGAACCGGCTAAGGCTGAATGCTTGGCTGATTGATTAAAGTTCTGGCCTGACTCGGTAGCGACAACATTTAAGCTAGTAAGGGCGATAGAGGTGATAAAAAGTGATTTCCATAGTTTCATTTGATAATTCCTTTGTTGTAACAATTAAGAGCAGATTAGTGGGCAGCGCCAACAATAACTTCGTCGCCAATTTCAAAAGGCACCGGCACATTGGCTTCTTCAGCAATGTGTTGCGTGCCACTGGCCACACCGCGGCTTACTTCTGCTACACCACCACTTACCAACATAACCGGAGTAGCTACCGCGCTAACCGCAACTTGACCACTACCGGCTGCTCCAGCTGAAGCTGCCAGTGCAGAATACTTTGCAGATTGACTTAAGTTTTCGAGAGACCCAACAGCTACAGCATTCAAGCTAGTAAGGGCGATAGAGGTGATAAAAACTGATTTCCATAATTTCATAATAATTCCCTGCTGGTTAAGTTCGCATTAACCATAAAGTCCAGGAAATTCAGTGTAAACGGCGCTGTATTATGTTTATTATGAATAAACACTAAGTATAGTATTTGTATACCATGAGCCAGTTAAAGCAGATCCGCGACACCCTTAAACAAGTTTTTCGCCAACAAGGTTTAACCTATAAAGACGTTGCTCAGCGCTTAAACATGAGTGAAGCCAACGTAAAGCGTATGTTCTCTACCAATAGTTTCTCTTTAGAGCGTTTAGAGGAAATGTGCCACATTGTTGAACTCAACCTGATTGACTTGTTTCTACTGGCAGACCAAGAAAAAGAAAAGCTTACCCACTTAACACGTGAACAAGAACAAGAGCTTATCGACGACCATAAACTGTTTTTGGTGGCGGTATGTGTAAGAGACTCTTGGACCTTCGATGAGATAATTCAGCGCTATGACTTAAGCGAACATGAGTGCATTCGTTTAATGGCGCGCTTGGATAAACTTAAAATGATCCAGCTGCTACCAAACAATGCCTATAAGCTACTTATCGCTCAGGATTTTCGCTGGCTGCCGAATGGCCCGCTAGAGCGCTTCATGGAACAAATTGTACTGGCCGAGTTTATGAATTCACGCTTTAACGGCGACGATAGCTTCCGCTTTTACCTACGTGGCCACTATTCACAAAGCTCTATTGAGATTATTTTGCGCAAACTTAATCAACTAACTAAAGAAGCCGCTACGCTCAATCAACAAGATGCCTCGTTACCCTTAGATAAACGCCGCCATACCGGCATGTTGTTAGCGCTGCGGCCATGGGAAATTTCAATCTTTGAAAAGCTCGCCCGTGACAACAAAAACGCTAGTTAAGCCAAAAGCTTAGGCATACACTATTAATCTATCACGATAAGTGAACCACAATATTAAGGATGAGTAATGCTTTGTTTAACCCACCTTTTTCGTAAACCCGCTAGTTTATTGCTAGGGGTTGTAAGCTTGGGCATTAGCTCGTTGAGCATGGCACAAGGCTTCACTGAAAACTGTGTAAACATTAACTCTCAGCAGGAGTTAATTGAGCAATACATTGAACAAGCTCCCTATCGCCAAGCTCTTCCCAGTAAAACCGCTACCTTTTCTTATTCTCAAGATCAAAGCTACCAAGCCTATTTAGATTATGCCCAGAACCTGATTGCTCAACGTAATCCACGGGCAATGATGAGCTGCCCGCTATCTAGCCAAAGCTATCAGTTACTCGCCAAGCAACAACAGTGGTTAGGCATGCCAAAAGTGGTACAGCTTATTGCCCCCTTTGAACTTAGCCACACCGATAACAGCAAAGCCGTGTTGCTCATTCACGGCTTAACCGATTCTCCATATCATTTTCACGATTTAGCCTGGCATTTTTACCAACAAGGTTACGATGTAAGAACACTACTACTTCCTGGCCATGGCACCGCGCCTTCAGATTTAGTTAACGTTACTTATAAGCAATGGCAGCAAGCGGCTGATTATGCCATTGAGCGCACCGCAAAAGATTATCAGCAGGTTTATCTAGGCGGGTTCTCTACCGGCGGAGCGCTAATTCTTAACCACCTTTTGGAACAGCCAGACAATAAACCAGCCATTAAAGGTGTGATGTTGTGGTCTCCTGCCTCCCAAGCCAGCAGCGGCGTAGCGTGGATGGCAAAATATGTTAGCTGGTTAAGCACATGGTTAGATAAAGAAGGGGACATTGATTTTGCTAAGTACGAGTCTTTTCCCTACAACGCTGGTGCTCAAGTTCATGGCTTAATGAAACGCATGAACAAACGCTTGGCTAAAGCCGATACACTGCCAGATATTCCCTTGCTAGTTGTTGCCAGCGAACACGACCAAACCATTAGCACCGCTGCCACTCTAGAACTATTAGGTCAATGGCAAAGCAAACAAACTGGCGCGGCTAAATCTGCCAATCACCTAGTTTATTATGGGGAACAAAGCAGTATTCCAGAAGCGCTAGACAGTCAGGTAATGATAGAGTTTCCGAGTTGCACAACGGCCTCTTGCTCAGCAGTAAAAGACGTTGCGCACACGGCCACTATTAATGCACCCAGTAACCCACATTATGGGGAAAATGGTCACTACCGCAATTGCAGCCATTACTTAGCCGATTTACCTAGCTACCAGCAATGCAAGCAATCTAAGAGCGTGGTGAAAGGTGAAAAAACCGAGCATAACTTAGCGCAATACCCACATTTACAGCGTTTGAGCTACAACCCTTATTATCAGCAAATGCTTCGCAGCATTGAGCAATTCATGCAATAAGCGCTATGCCTGCACGTCTGCGGGCATTTTCATTCCTTCCGGAAGCTGGTAGTGATTGTGCAGCTGATATTGATTGCGGCCACTTCGCTTGGCAATGTATAAGGCTTTATCGGCGTACTTACACAAGGATGAAAAGTCATGATCGATTGCCGAGCTGGCAACGCCCACGCTACAAGTAAGGTACATAGAACTTAAGGATTCTGGGTGGGCAATATGCAGGTCCTCTAAATGTTGCACAATTTGTTGCGCTAAATTGCTGGCCTGCTCCTCGCTCATACAACCTGCCAATACAAACTCTTCGCCTCCCATGCGCCCTACAACGAGTTGATGGGGTTTCGCCAAGGTATTCAATAATTCACCAAAGCGGCGTAAGGCTTGGTCTCCCATCGCATGGCCCATACTGTCGTTAAGCAACTTAAAATAATCTAAATCGCAATACAAAACCGAAAAGGCGCGCTGGCCACTTTGAGCTAACAAGGCTTCAGCTTTTTCATCAAAGGCGTGACGACGTAAACACAAACTTAGCTGATCAACCTCGGCAATATGTTTTAGCTGCCTACGCTGGTTTATTAATTGGTTGAATACACCAACACGGTGACTAAACAAAATCAGCGCTACAATCGAGCTCATGCCCAAACCAAAGGCAAAATGCACTACCGTGTTAGTGTCTTGTTCCATCTGCACAACTAAGGTAGACCATCCAGCGGCAGCCACCAACAGGGCCAGCAACAACAGGGTGCGTTCAATCATAAAGCCACCAGTTGCAACAACGACTAACATCAAGGTACTACTTTGAATAATGTCCTCAGTGAGTGCCATGTGGGTTAAGGAATTCGCCAGCATTAATGCCACGACAACCAAATGCATCGCGGTAGTAGCTGGGTTAATAATCTTGGGTAAATAGCGAGTACTAACATAAATAAGCAAGCTAGAGGCCAACGCCATACTCGCTAAAATCCAACGCTGAGTCGGCTCATCTATAACCAGAAGGTGAGAAATCCCCAAAATTAAATACACTGCACTAACCACATAAGCCAAGCGTAAGCTTTGTGGTAATGCCAGCTCTTGCTGCTGTTGATATTTGTCTTTGCTATAAGGCTGCAACAAATCTGACTTTTTGAGTTTCTCTAACAATCTCTTGACTCCGATAGCTCAATTTTTCCCTTGCTTCAAACTGTAGCAACAATTGAACTTTAAATTTGGTAAAACCTTACCACTGGTAAATTGATTCCGGAGCTTAACTGAAACACCGACTAGGCTGAACACAATCTAGTCAATAAATGAGAAAAAATATCAAATTTGGTTATAAACCCTCATTTTTTCGCTGCAGCGTCGCTTAAAAGCGACACCTTTTAAACGATAATCCTGCTACCTGAGTGGGTTGAGCAAGTTTTCGCCATACCTTTAAAAAGCCTAAGCCATGACTAAATAAACCAATGCCCATGCCTAACATTGGCCAAAAAAACCACCATGGTCCTCCGGTTAGCCAATCAATCAAAAACAACATACAGCTAATCGAAATATAACTCCCCGCATGGATTTTAAAGGCTAATAGTTTTTTCCATTGCGCGCGTCGCTGTTGCTGCTGTTGTTGCCACAACTTGAGCGCAGCTTCGGTTTGTTTGGCATCCAATCCAGATTGCTCAGCAATATCAAACAGTTCAGACTCACTAACAAAGTTTTGCTGGTCTTGTTGCTGGCGTAAGGCCAAAGCAATAATTTGTTCTAACTGTTGCGGCGAATAACTATTGTTCATGTTGGTGTCCTAGCCCATGTAACTTTAAGTAAACATAACGCGCCAGCTTGTGCCTATCGATGTTTTGCGACCGAGTGTTTAAATCACCGATAGAAGGTTATATTCAAAGATAAGCGACACTAAAAATAGCGGTTGCCAACAGTCACTCAGCAGGACAAACCAAGACAAAAAAACAACAAAAACAAGTTAAACAAAGCATTAAACTGCAATTTTGTATAAAATAGGATTTATTAACTCAAATCAAAGCAAAGGGGAGCCTCATTCACTATGCTGGTTTGATAAGTTTATTTTTTGGTCACTTTAGGTGATTAATCACAACGAAACTAACTAAACCGGAGAGTTTAGAAAAACCTAGAGGTATATATGAGTTCTACCACTACCAGTGAGCCAGCCCCAAATAAGGGCGGTATCGCACGCTTCTTAGACACTATTGAGCGTGTAGGTAATAAATTGCCTGATCCAGCAATGCTATTCCTTGGATTGATGTTTTTTGTATGGCTGCTTTCCGCCGGCCTATCTTATCTAAGTTTCAGCGAAATTGATCCTCGCAGTAGCGAAACCATCGTCATTAACAACCTGCTTAGCGCCGAGTGGCTTACCACTTGGATGACCAACATGGTTAAAATCTTCACCGGTTTTGCGCCATTGGGCGTAGTGCTCGTAGCAGTATTAGGTGTAGGTGTTGCAGAGCGCTCCGGCTACATTAACGCAGCCTTAAAAGCGATGTTAAAAGTAACGCCAGCCAAAATGATTACTCCCGCAGTAGTATTGATTGGCGTTATTTCTAGCGTGGCTACCGATGCAGGTTACGTGGTAGTTATTCCTTTAGCTGGGGTAATTTTCCACGCTATGGGTCGCCACCCTATTGCAGGTATCACCGCTGCCTTTGCCGGTGTATCTGGCGGTTTTTGTGCTAACTTTATCCCCTCTGGTTTAGACCCTTTACTACAAAGCTTTACCCAAAGCTCGGCGCAACTGTCAGACCCAGACATGATGGTTAACCCGCTAAATAACTGGTTCTTTGCTTCTGCTTCTTGTTTACCGATTGTGGCTACCATTTGGTACATCACCGATAAAATCGTTGAGCCTCGCCTACAAAAAAATAGCCCGATAGCCGACGATTTAGACGTAGCTTCTGACATGCACTCTACCAGCAAGCAAGAAACCTTCGCGTTTCGTGTAGCAAGCTTAGTAATGTTAGCCTTAATCGGCTTATTGGTTGCAGCCGCATGGGGAGAAGGTTCTAGCTTACGTGACGCAGACGGCTCGCTCACGAGCTTCAGCGCACCAATGATGCAAATCATCGTGCCACTTATCTTCATCTTCTTTGTGATTCCAGGCGTGGTATTTGGCTACTTAAACGGTAGCTTCAAAAACTCTGATGACGTAGTGGCAGCCATGTCTAAAACCATGGAAACCATGGGCCACTACATTGTTATGGCCTTCTTCTGCTCGATGTTTGTATGGGCTTTTGGTCAATCTAACATTGGCGTACTTATGGCGGTGAAAGGTGCTAACTTCCTGCAAGCCATTGGTATGGGCGCACCAGCAACCATTGTAGGCATGATTGTGTTGGTGGTGTTAATTAACTTAGCAGTGGGTTCTTCATCAGCTAAATGGGCATTAATTTCGCCAGTTCTAGTGCCAATGCTAATGCAAATGAACATCTCACCAGACTTAGTGCAGGCCGCTTACCGCGTGGGTGATTCTAGCTCTAACATCATCACTCCATTAATGCCTTACTTCCCATTGGTTGTAGTGTACTGTCAGAAATACGTAAAAGGCACCGGCATCGGTACTTTAGTAGCTACCATGCTGCCATACTCTATTGCTCTGGCCATTTTCTGGACGATATTCCTACTGGCTTATTGGGCACTAGGTTTACCACTGGGTCTTGGCGCAAGCTACGTATACCCAGCTCCTCTGTAGCAGTATGTAATTCACTATTGAAACTAAAAAACGCGCCCAAAGGCGCGTTTTTTTATGCTGCTATAACCTTACCCCGCTAACCACATTGGCAAGGCTAAAGAGACTTGCGGAATAAATGTAGTGAGCACTAAGGCGACTAAAATAGCGATATAAAACGGCCATATCGATTTTACTGCTGATTCCATCGGTACCTTACCCACCGCACAACCAACAAATAAACATGCACCTACTGGTGGCGTGCATAAACCTAGCCCTAAGTTCATCATTAAAATCATGCCAAACTGCAAAGGGTCGATACCTAATGATTGCGCCACAGGCAAAAATATTGGCGTACAAATTAATATCAACGCTGCCATGTCCATCACCATACCTAACAGCAACAACATCAGGTTAATCAGCAAAATGATCACAATCGGGTTATCGGAAATACCACTAAGAAAATCAATCATTTTGCTCGGCACTTGGAAGTAAGTAAGCATGTAAGCAAAGGCTGCTGCGCAGGCGATTAACACCATCACCATCGAGGTGGTTTTCACCGAGTTAACCACCGCCGTTTTGAACTTGTCCCAGGTAAGTTGACGATAAACCACTACTGTAACCACCAGCGCGTAAATAGTGCCAAAGGCGCCAGATTCAGTCACAGTGAATACGCCCGATAACACCCCGCCCACAATAATTACTGCGGTAAGCAAACCCGGTAAGGCCACGACAAAGTGAGTAAATAACACCACAAAACCGGGGAACTTTTCCGCTGAATAGCCGCGCTTCACCGCAACGATGTAAGCGGTAATCGCTAAACATACACACATTAATACGCCAGGCACCACGCCGGCTAAAAACAGCTGGGAAATAGAAATACCACCGCCGGCTGCTACAGCATACAAAATCATATTGTGGCTAGGCGGGATCATAATGCCGGCAATCGAAGACGTTACCGTTACATTCACTGCATAGTCTTCGTCGTAACCTTTTTTCTTCATTACTGGAATGAGTATCGAGCCTAATGCAGAAATATCAGCCACCGCCGACCCCGAGATGCCGCCAAATAACATCGAAGACATAACATTCACTACACCTAAGCCGCCGCGCACCGCTCCAACCGCCGACGACGCAAAACGCACTAAGCGCATGGCGATACCGCCGTGAAACATCAATTCACCAGCAAAAATAAAAAACGGGATAGCCATTAAAGAAAACACGCTAATGCCAGCAGTAATACGCTGAAACGCAATTAGCAGCGGTAATCCTTCGTAAGCAAAAGCAGATACCGCAGCAATGCCTAAAGCAAACGCCACTGGCGTGCCAATAATCACCCCAATTACAAACACAGCCATCAAAATAACTAAACCCATAACCTAATCCTTTAGTACCGCTAGCGCATAAGGGCCGCTTTTACCCGATGAAATAAATGAATAAGATGACCAATTGAATAAAGCAAAACCAAGCCGCCACATAGCATAATGGGAATTGCTCTAATCCCTTCAGGCACACCCAGCAAGGGGATGTCAGAACCCCACTTAAACAGCATTAGTTGATAACTGTTTACCATCATTACGCAGCCAAATATGGCTAGAGAAAGTTGCGAAATTAGCTGGAATAGCTGCTGTAACCAAAAGGGGCTGCGGTCGTAAAAAAAAGACACGCCCAAGTGAGTGTTTTTATGAATACCTACCGAGGCTCCCAAAAATGCAATCAACACCACCAGCAACAGCGATAGTTGCTCTACCCAAGTGGGTGTGGAGTTAAGCACATATCGGCCAAACACCAACCAGCCAAAAGTTAATGTAAGCACCACTAAAGCAATCCCTGCCACTAGTAAACTAAGCTGACTTAAATAATCAAGAAACCGATCGTAGCGCGAGCGCTTAAGCGCATCAGCTTGCTCAAACATAAGCACCTCTAAATAACAAAAAAGCACCACCCTTAATCAAGTCATTGATTAAAGGTGGCGACGAGAACTCGATTACTTAGTGTTTTTAATCAACATAACCAAAGGCTTAAGCTCTGGGTTCTCACCCAAATACTTGTCATACACTGGTTGCATCGCTAATTGGAAAGGTTCTTTTTCGCTAATTTCGTTTAGCTTAACACCGGCTTTAACGACCTTATCTCGGCTAAATGCTTCGCGTTGCGCCCACAAATCTCGCTGCACTTGAGCAGACTCTTGCGCTGCTTCTATTAACATTTGCTGCTGCGCCTCTGGCAGACGTCGGAATGCACTGGCATTTACACATAGGCACTGGGGAATAATTAGATGTTGTGATAACGAGTAGTAACCGGCCACTTCAAAATGTCCCATCGACTCATATTCAGGCCATCCATTTTCGGCACCATCAACAACACCGGTTTTAAGCGACTGATACACTTCTGCATAAGCAATTGGAGAAGGGTTACCACCTAGCGCCGACACCATGCCAGAATACAAATCATTGTTCATCACCCGCACTTTCATGCCGGTAATATCTGCAGGTTGAGTAATCGGTTTTTTGGAGTTATAAAACGAGCGCGCTCCTGCGTCGTACCAAGCTAAGCTAATTAAGCCTTTTTTCTCCATAGCGGCATTAATTTGATCGCCTACTGCGCCGTCCATCGCTTTGTGCATATGGGCGACATCGTCAAATACAAAAGGTAGCGATAATACATTAGCCTCTTTCACTATCGGGCCAATAGGGCCAAGGCTAAAGTTGCCAATTTCTAAGCCGCCAATGCGCACTTGTTCAATGGCGTCGGGTTGATTGCCTAATACGCCAGCATGGTACATTTTAATACTAAAATCGCCGTTGGATTTCTGCTCGACCAACTCAGCAAATTTATCCATGCCCACGGTGTTTGGGTAACCCGCCTTGTGAATATTCCAGCCTTTCCACTCTGTAGCCTGTGCGCTAACACTTAAGCCTAGTGCCAAACTTAGTAAACTAGCCGAAAGTAACGCTTTGTTACGCTGTTTCATGTCCCGTCTCCAAATCATCCATAATTCACGCGCGCACAATCCAAACCTTGGAACAGCTGAGCGAGCCGCATAGATTGGCAACGCCAATCACTAGGGTCTGTTGATCTTTGCTGATGGTTTTTGCAGCAATTTATTAGCCATTTAGGCAAGGCAGTGAGTGTGCAGTTAAGTGGGCTTAATAATCACTCGCTAACGCTGAATAAATGGCTAAGAAATGCTGCCCCAAGGGTTCGGATAAGCGAACTTTACTCTTTGTTAAGCACTTCTTACTTAGCCCACTAGGCTTCAAAGTGCTCGCCGCGATTAAAGCCCGCTTATCTCGAACAAAATTTCAACACCAAAGATCAACAGACCCTGGTAATACAATATTGCTAATGATTGGATTTTAGACAAGCTGGATAGCAAATATTTATAAAGTAAATGCGAACAACACATCAAATAGACGAAAGGAGTAGAAGAGTAATAGCTAAACTAAGAGCCACGCCACAGATTGGTATTACTTTATGATGTAAAGAAATTTAATCGGCTAGTTATCGGGGTACACCACAACCCCTAAGCTTTCTATTAAGGCCTCCATTTGCCAGCTAAAAATCTTTACCCCAGACAAATCTATCTGGCGTATATCAATACCGGCAATATCAGCATTACGTAGCTCCACTCATAAATCTTCATTTGTAGAAGTATTAACCTTTACCTCTGTTACTTGTCAAAGTCGCAGTTCTAAACCGTAATCTAAGTGCATTAGTAGTACGTTTTTTCGTTCCGATAACAGTTTAAGCTTTGTAACCTTGCTACTATTAACCTACATAATTGTTTGGCCGGATTCGGTCCGATAACCTTACGATTGTGAGAAATGCTTGTTAATGACTAGCCAGGGGCGAACTCCGCTTAGCAAGGTACTACATTTCGCCGATCGAGCTAGTACCTCGAGAACAATCCTGCAGTTTAAGGTGTACAACTTGAACTAAGGGCGTCTTGGCCAGGGACGTAAAACTTTGGGAATTAATTTTCCTAGGCGCCTAGGAAGTTAGCGAGATCAACCCATGTTGGAATTTATGACTTCTTATGCTTGGTTTTCTATCGATATTGCCGAAATTATTGCTGCTGTAGCGGTGTTAGTTAAAGTGATGAAGTAGTTGACCTTTGATGTGGGCGGCAACTGTCGCCCACTATCAACTTTTTTTTTCTCGCCTTCTTTTTTCGAAAGTAAGGCTTCTTGCCTGCAGGTTTAGCCAAACCAGCAAAAGCCTGTGCGTTAACACTGGCACTTTGTTCAACCAATTGGCTCAGCTGGCCTTGCATGCCTTGCATAAAACCTTGGTAACTTTGGGCTTTTTGACTAATGGCATTAAGCTGAGTTTCCCAGTGGGCGGTCATGTCTGGCCAAGTGCACAACGCTGGGAGCGCATTGATTAAGGCCTTGCCACTGTCACTGGCGTGAATTTGTTTGGCCTGGCGCACTAAAAAGCCACGCTTGAATAACAGTTCAAGAATGCCCGCTCGCGTAGCTTCGGTGCCTAAGCCATCGGTATCTTTTAACACCGCTTTTAAGCTGGGATCTTGCACGTATTTAGCAATGCCGGTCATAGCCGCTAGCAAGGTGGCATCGGTAAAGGCTTTAGGAGGCTGGGTTTGTTTATCTAGCACTTTAGCATCCACACACTGCACCACTTGTCCTTGCTTTAGCGGTGGCAGAGTAGCCATGTCTTCTGCCGACTTTTTCTGCGGAAACAATGCCTTCCAACCTAGCTCTTTAATCTGGTTAGCCGTAGCTTTAAAGTGCCCATCGGCAATAACAATATTGGCTTCGGTATGGGCGTACTGGTAGTGCGGATAAAACTGCAGTAGATATTGGCGGGCAATCAGCTCATACACATTGCGTTCAGCCTCACCTAATTTCGCCACTGCATAACGTTTTTCGGTAGGAATAATCGCATGGTGGGCGTCAACTTTAGCATCATTCCAAGCCTTGCTGCGTTTTGTTAAATCGGCGTCTACACAGGCCTTTTCTAAGTGCTGACTATTAGCCTGAATAGCACCTACCACCTTAGGGGCTTCGGCATGATGCTGTTTGGGTAAATAACGGCTGTCGGAGCGAGGGTAAGTAATTAAGTTATGTCGTTCGTACAAACCCTGACATATATCCAAAACCTGTTTGGCGCTATAAGCAAAACGTTTGGCTGCATCAATTTGCAAACTGGATAAATTGTAAGGCAGCGGTGGCGCTTGTTGTTTATCTTGCTGTTTAAGTGATTGCACCAAGCCCGCTTGCTGATTCACCCGTTTAACCACATGCTCTGCCAGAGGCCGACTAAGCACCCGCCCTTCATCATCTTGATAAGGTTCACAAGCTTCACTAGGTTGCCACAACGCGGTAAAAGCTTCTGCTTGCTCGGTGTGCAGATGGGCTTCTACTTGGTAATAGGGGCGACTAACAAATTCGGCGATCTCTTGGTCACGCCGTACCACTAAACCCAAAATGGGGGTTTGTACTCGCCCAACCGACAGAACTCCTGAGTAACCTTGCTGCTGGCCTTTTAGGGTATAAGCGCGAGTTAGATTAATGCCATATAACCAATCGGCGCGAGAGCGCGCCAATGCAGAGGTAGAAAGTGCTGAGAACTCTTGATTGGATTTTAGCTGTTTTAAGGCGCGACTGACTGCCGCTGGGTTTAAATCACTAATCAACAAGCGCTGGCATTGCTGCTTAAGTGCCACTTTGGCTTTGCTGTGTTCAATCACTAAATCCACCAGCAATTGGCCTTCACGGTCAGGGTCACCGGCATGCACAATACTGCTGGCTTGCTTCACTAAGCTTTTAATCGCTTTAAGCTGCGAAGCGGTTTTAGATTTGGCTTTCCATTGCCATTTGTCGGGGAAAATAGGTAAGTGTTCTAAGCGCCATTGCTTAAATTTGGCATCGTAATGTTCTGGTTCGGCTTGCTCCAACAAGTGACCAATGCACCAAGTTACGCAATCGCCATTGGCCAGCTGAATATAGCCATTATGCTTTTGTTGAGGTTTAGGCAATACCGCGGCGATAGCGCGGGCAAGGCTAGGTTTTTCGGCAATATATAAACGCAATGGACTACAACAACTGTGATTTTATACAGTTATTGTAGTCACTTTTAACACTTAGCCAAGCATTTGTTGGCTAAGTTTGAGGGTAGCAGCCACATTTTTAGCAGATACAAATAGGTTTTGCTCGGCTTCGCTTAATGCTTGAGAAAGATCGCAAGGCCCAGGCACTACCGAAAATACCGCATCAATACCGTGTTCATGCACCACTTCATAACCAGGCAACATCGCCCCGGCTAAGGCAATCACCGGCACTTCAAATTGCATGGCTATTTGCGCTGCGCCATAGGGCGTTTTACCGGCAATGGTTTGGCTATCAATTCGCCCTTCACCGGTTATCAATAAATCCGCCCCTTCTAAACTAGCCGCCAAATCCACAGCTTCGGTAACGATTTGCACACCAGGGCGTAATTCGGCCTGCATGAAAGCTAATAAGGCCGCGCCCATCCCACCAGCTGCGCCACTGCCAGCAACATGCATAATATCAATGCCAAATTGGCTAAATACTACCGAAGAAAAGCGGCCTAAAGCGGTATCAAGCTGGCGAATCATCTCGGGGCTTGCGCCCTTTTGTGGGCCAAATACCGCACTAGCACCGTGTTCGCCACACAGTGGATTGTCTACATCACAGGCTACTTCAATGTCTACATCGGCTAAGCGAGGATCTAAGCCCGAGATATCAATGCTTTCTAAATCAATTAACTCGGCACCACCACGTTTTAAGGGCTTGTTGAATTTGTCATAGAACTGCGCGCCTAAGGCTTGCAACATACCAACACCAGCATCGTTAGTTGCACTGCCACCCAAACCAATAATTAGCTTACTTGCCCCAGCATCTAAGGCGGCGCTAATCAGCTCGCCAGTTCCATAGCTAGAGGTTTTACGCGGATCTCGCAAGGCCGGTTCAACAAGGTGCAAACCTGAGGCTGCGGCCATTTCAATTACCGCGGTTTGCTTGTCACCTAATACACCAAAAAAAGCTTCAACTTGATTACCACGTGGCCCGGCGGCCAACACTGGCATGATTTGCCCATTGGTGGCATCGACCATGGCTTGCACAGTACCTTCGCCACCATCGGCCAAGGGCACCTTGCAATATTCGGCATCGGGAAATACTTGCTGGAAGCCTTGTTCTATCATCTCGGCCGCTTCCATGGCGCTTAGACTTTCTTTAAATGAATCGGGCGCAATTACTATTTTCATCGGCTTTCCTTTTCAATCTATAGGCTGGCTGCAAGTTACTGCTGGGGCAGACAATCTTGGGTATAACTGCGGATCTGCTCACTCAGTTGTTTCATTAACTTACCTGCTAATTGCCAGTGATGCCAGTACAACGGCACCCTAACTTGTAGGCTAGGTGTAAGGTTAATTAAACTTCCATCATCCAGATGTTTAGCCACTTGCAAGCTTGAGTTAAGGCTATAGGCACCACTGGCTAAAGCCAGTTCCATAAAGGCTTCAGAAGAGCGTACTGTATGGCAAGGGTACTGCCCTGGGCTTAAAGAAAAATGCTCTAACAAAAATTGAATATGCATATCATCGTGCTGGTCAAACGACATGCCTGGCGCATGGCTTAAACTGTCTCTGTTCACTCCCTTTGGAAAAAATCGCCGCACAAAATCAGGCGTAGCCACACACAAATATTCCATATAGCCCAAGAAATGACTATCACTGCCAGCAACAGGTGTTGCATGACTAGTGACACAGGCCAACACCTCACCACTGCGCATACGTTGCCAAGTGCGCGATTCATCTTCAACGTATAAATTCATCTCTACTCGTTGCTGTTGCAGGGTAGGTGTAAGTGCCGGAATTAGCCAGCTAGCAAGGCTGTCGGCATTAACTGCTAAGGGCAAGGCCTGCACCCGAGTTTCATCTACATTAAGCTGGTTAACTAGCTCGGTTTCTAGCTGTACCACGCGCTGATAATGCCCTAGCAATTGCTGGCCTAGCTCTGTAGGCATTAGCGGCTGAGAGCGAATTAACAACGGTTGGCCCACTTGGCTCTCTAGCGCTTTAATCCGCTGAGAAATGGCCGACTGAGTAAGATGCAAACGTTGAGCGGCTCGTTCAAAACTCTGCTCACTTAACACCGAGTCCAAGGCTTTTAACAACTTATAATCAATATCACTCAACTTCATTAGTAAAACTTATCTAGCATTAAAATTATTAGATATATTAAAGCAGATCTTATGGTTATAGTCCTGCCATTGTTTTTGACGAGCTTAACTAATGATTGCGACTTACTTCACCGGCCTTAGCTTAATGGCAACTCTGATCATGCCCATCGGCATGCAAAATGCGTTTGTATTAAACCAAGGCATTCGCCGTCGCCATCACTTGTTAGTGGCAAGCTTTTGCTCATTAGCCGATGTGTTTTTCATGTGTTTAGGGGTGTGGGGCGGCGCCAAACTGTTTAGCGCCTACCCTTGGTTGTTGTACACCATTAGCATACTAGGCGCTGGCTTTATGATGATGTATGGCTTTCAGTGTTTACAACGCGCTTGGCGAGGTGAAAGCAGCTTGGAGCAAGGTGAAGCTAAACATGAAGTAAAAGCAATTATTCTGGCCTGCTGCGCCTTTACCTTTTTAAACCCCCACGTCTACATCGATACAATCGTAATCTTGGGTGGATTTGCCGCTAACATTAACGTGGAACAGCGACCGATGTTTGTTGCCGGCGGAGTGAGTGCTTCATTTTTGTGGTTCTTTGGATTAGCGCTATTAGGAGCTAAATTAGCCCCTTGGTTAGCCAAGCCGCGTGCCCAGCAAGTTATCGACAGCTTAATTGGTTTAATGATGTTTGGTTTAGCCATTTACTTGCTCAAGTTTGTATTTGGCTAAATTTGATAGTTCTCCCGCTTGCCAATGTCGTAGTGCATTGGCTGGCGACACTTCTGGTAAGCAATATAAATGGCCAACGCTGCAATACTCAATAACAACAAACCACGCAAGCTTAACCAAGGGCTAAAACGCAATAGGTAGTCAACAATTAACAAGACGCCTAACCAACGTAGCCAGCCTAATTGAAAACAAAAGCTCTCCTTAAATGCCAAGGCACCTACTACCAAGTAGAAACAAGCCAGCGCGGCATGAGAAAGCACCGGCCAATGCCACAGGTAAAATGCCATTGCTAACCATAGCCCCAGCCACGCAGCCCCTTGCACTAAATGACGAATAGCTTTGCTATATAAGTGTAAATTAAAGGCTTGTAATGCAATGGCTGCAGCCAATAACCACAAGGGCTGCCACATCACACCAAGCAGCAAGGCTTTATAGGCTGCAGCAGCAAAACTAAAACACAGTAATAACCAACCAACACGATAGAGGCTCACGCTAATTTTATCGATAGTATCTAGCTGTTCTTGATGCCCTACATCGGCCATGGCGTCACTCCTTTACTGCTATTAACGAGTTAGTGTGATTGGTATCAATGCCTACTTAAGTCTCTGGCTAAAATCAGCGCCAAGCCAATAATTTGCAGAAACAAAGCTAAGTTACGTAGGCTAGAGATCCAGCCCATTTGCTCGGTGTAATCATCCATCAAATCGAGATTTTGCAAATACCAATTATCAATTCGATTACGTTGTTGATCTTGGGCTTTAGCGATCTGGTCATCTAAGAGTGGAAGATTCTCTAGATCAAGAGGAGGCAACGACGCCATATCTAACCAATATTTTAAATCGTTTTGCAGCAAAGCTTGAACTTGGGACGGAATGGTTTGCTGATTGTGAGCAGCACTGGTGAGTAAGCTTAAAATAAGCTCTCGTTTGCGTTCTAAGGCATCTATTTGCAACCAAGTTTGTCTAATTAGGTTATCGTTGGCGGTTTGTTGCTGTACCAATTTGTGGGCGTCTTGGCTGACTCGGTCGATATAAAAATTGGTCATTAGCGCAGCCACTACATTGAATAGCAATCCAATAGAAACCAACACTTGCGTACGTGTGATTGACCAAGCCATAACCCTTCCCTTCGCCACTAAAAGCTCAAGCTAAGATACAACAAGCACCTCTGCTAGCTGCCCGCTTAGTTGCTTAGCGGCCTTGTTGTTTTGAACCTATCAACTAAGACCTGCTTTAAGCGGTTTGCATTTCTTATCGTCCCTTGAGCTTAAGTATGGTTAGGGCTTTGATTTATTACTAGGGTCTGTTGCTTAGCGCAATTTTGATTTACGCGCGGCAAACACTTGTCGAGGTGAAAAGCCGGTGACTAAAGCGGTCCCCAGCAGGATAACCATGGTGCCAACTACTGTGCTCCAGCCAATGCTTTCTTGCAAAAACACACTGCCCCAGAAAATGCCAAAAATAGGAATTAAGAAAGTAACCGTTAACGCCGACGACGCACCAACATCACTAATTAGACGATAGTAGAGCAAGTAAGCCACTCCGCTACACACCACGCCTAAAAACACTACCGACAACAACAAAGAGCTGCTTGGCGTTTCAACGACCGGAAAAAACAACAAGGTGGGCAATACTAAAATTGTTGACGCCCACATGCCACCATGCGCATTAGCAAAAGGCTCAACCGATTTAGCCGAGTGTGCATAACTACTGGCAATGCCATAACACACGGCAGCGCCAATAGACGCAGCAATAGCCAATCTAGCGCCAGGCTCTAGGCTGGCATTATCAAAACCCACTAAAATAGCCACGCCCACTACACCAATCAGTAAGCCACAGACCTTTTTCACTGGTAACGCTTGGCGCAGCCATAAGGCAGAAATTATCGCCCCCCATATTGGCGCGGTGGCATTAAGAATAGACAGCAAAGATGCCGACAAAGTTTGCGCTGCATAGGCCAGCAATAAAAATGGCAGGGCGGAGTTGAAAAAGCCCAAGATGAAGTAGTGACGCCAGTGCTGCATAAGCTGCAGTTTCTTTTTTAAGAAATAGCCCACAACCAATAGAAACAATGCCGCAAAACCCACCCGCAACTCAATCAGCATGGCGGGGCCAAGCACTGGCGCAGCAATGCGCATAAACAAAAACGAACTTCCCCAAATCGCCGAGAGCAACAACAAGCGAATAACACTGGCTAGTTCCATTTAGCTTCCCTAATCCTTAAATCAAAAATGCAGTGTGCAACAAACTAAAATAACAAGCGACCCGATAATTGCTCACAACAAAAAAAAGCCACCTAAGGGTGGCTTTTAGCAAGTAAGCAAACAGCTTAGCGAGCGGCTTTAATATGGTCAGCAATTAAGAATGCCAACTCTAAAGCTTGGTCTGCATTTAAGCGTGGGTCACAGTAGGTGTGGTAACGCTGGGCTAAATCATGTTCAGTGATCTGGAAAGCACCACCGACACATTCGGTCACGTTACGGCCAGTCATTTCAAAGTGAACACCACCCGCGTAAGTGCCTTCGGCTTTATGAATTTGGAAGAACTGCTGAACTTCACGTAGTACGTCATCTACGCGGCGCGTTTTGTAACCATTTGGCGCTTTAATGGTATTGCCGTGCATTGGATCTGAGCTCCACACCACGTTTTTACCTTCGCGCTCAACCGCTTGAATTAACGCAGGTAAGTGGTCTGCCACTTTATCTGCGCCCATACGTACGATTAAGTTCAAACGACCCGCTTCGTTGTTCGGGTTAATAATATCGATAATGCGTAATAGCTCTTCTGGATCAGTAGTAGGACCAGCTTTTAGGCCTATCGCATTTTCTACGCCACGTAAGAACTCGATATGAGCATGGTCGATTTGACGAGTACGATCGCCAATCCATAACATGTGTGCCGAACAGTCGTACCACTTACCAGTAAGGCTGTCACAACGTGTTAAAGCTTGCTCGTAAGGAAGCAACAAAGCTTCGTGTGAAGTGTACAAGTTGGTTTCACGCAACTGAGGCGCGGTAGCTGGGTTAATACCACAGGCGCTCATAAAGGCCAGTGACTCTTCAATGCTGCCAGCTAATGCTTCGTAACGCTCACCTAGTGGGCTTTTCTTAATGAAGTCCAAGTTCCATTTATGTACTTGGTTTAAATCGGCTAAACCACCTTGAGCAAAGGCACGTAGCAAGTTCAAGGTTGAAGTTGATTGGTTGTAAGCTTCGATCATACGCTGCGGATCAGGCACACGACTTTTCTCGTTAAAGTCGATGGCGTTGATGATGTCACCACGGTAAGAAGGCCAGCTTTCACCATTAATGGTTTCCATGTCTTCACTACGCGGCTTAGCAAACTGGCCAGCAATACGGCCAATTTTAACCACTGGTTTTTGACCACCAAAGGTTAACACCACTGCCATTTGCATTAGCGCTTTAAAGGTATCGCGAATATGACTGGTACGGAACTCATCAAAACTCTCAGCACAATCACCACCTTGTAGTAAAAATGCTTCACCCTTGGCTACTTTGGCTAAGTCTTCACGTAAAGCGCGTGCTTCACCAGCAAAAACTAGCGGCGGCTGATCAGCCAAATACTTCTCGGTTTGTTGAAGCTTTTCTTGATCAGGGTAAGTAGGTAATTGTTTTACTGGTTTGTCTCTCCAGCTTGAGGGTGTCCATTGCGTCATGTTGCGTTCCCGAGAGTGCTCTAAAAACTCCCATAATAGGCATTCTAGAGCGCATGAAAAGCGCTAATTTTAGTTTTTTTATGCGAGCTTAATTTTTTATTACTTCAGCGCAACAATAAAACGTAAATAACAACAAAAAAAAACAACTGAAACAGCTCACATTTTCATACAAATCTACGCTTTGGCCCATAGGGAGGGCACTGCACATTTGTTAACATGATCAACAAGATAACCACTTCTATGAAACCTATGAAACAAGCATCAGCAACCTTAAAAGACGTCGCCAAAGTAGCAGGCGTATCTCATCAAACGGTAGCTCGCGTGGTGAGAAAGTCACCCAAAGTTGCTGAAAAGACACGTATTAAAGTTGAGAAAGCCATTGCCGACTCTGGCTACTTGCCAAATCGCATGGCTCAACAATTAGCGCGTCGCAAGTCTCTCACCTTAGGATTTGTCTCAATTGATATCTCCTTACACGCTATTTCGAAAATTGCGGAAGGTATTCGTAAAGAGGCAGCGAAGCAAGGTTTCACCTTATCAATCTCAACCATGAATGAGCTAAATCCAGATGCTTGCAACCAAGCTATCGACGAACTGCTTGGTCAACAGGTTGATGGTTTGATCATCAATACCTCGGTGACCCACACGATGATCAAACAGATTCTAGAACGCGGCAATTTGCCCCCTTGCATCTTCATCGACTTTGATAATACCAGCGAAGCCTTGCAGGTATCTCATGATCAAGTTGGCGGGGCTAGCCTCGCTGCGCAGCACCTTATCGATTTAGGCCATACTAAGATCGCCCTAATTAACGGTGCAGAAGACACCTGTGTGGCTCATTGGCGTGAAACAGGTTGGTTAAACACCTTAGAAAATGGCGGGCTTAAACCGGTACACACCATTCATGGTAAATGGAATGCTCGTAGCGGTTATCAAGCTACGATAGATTTGCTAGATGCTGGCCACGATTTCACAGCGTTACTGGTGGCTAATGATGAGATGTGCTTAGGTGTGTTACGCGCCCTAAACGAGCGCCACATTAAAGTACCAGAAGACATATCAGTAGTGGGCTTTGATAACCACGAAGACAGTGAGTTTTACAACCCGCCGCTTACCACTGTTGCGCAAGACTGCCTAGAACTGGGCGAGAAATCGGTAAGTTTATTGATGCAACAAATGAAAGAGCAAGCACCCGAGCAAGCACAAGTGTTATTGCCAACTCACTTGGTACAACGCCAAAGCACAGCGCCAGTAAAATCTTAAGGTCTTTAGCGAAGGCCTTAGCGCTTAACTAAGGCTGTTTCATTGGCAAACGGCGGCTACGTTTTGTGTGCTCGCCATATACACGCGCCCAAACTAAGTTGTTCAAATTTAGCCTTAAACGATGAATTTAACGGGCTACAAGCATACAAACCAAACTTGACCGAACAAGTTGCAGCAGCCGGCGGATCGCTTTGCTCCGCTGAGGTAGCCCCAAGTTGATGCAAATGAAAAATCCGCATTTGCTGATAGTTAACTCCGTCTTTAGCGTACTCAATTAAAAAGTCTGGTCCACGACGGCTTAAGCGATACCAAATGTGTTGTGGAGTAGCGATGTCTGTCGTGGCCCAATCGGAATAACCTAAGTTAGTGACCACCGATCCCAGCCGCGATAAGTTAGCTGTTTCATACTCAATAGAAGCTTTAAACCAGTTTTCGTCATTTAGGTAAATAATCACCCCAGCTTGGTCAAACTGAGCTTGGTAATTAAAGCTTACTTTCACGCTCAGGCTAAAGTTGTCTGCTCGCTCAATCAATAGTGCCGGCGCATTGTCATTACGAAAACCATAATAAGAGCGCTGCCAGAAGTCGGTATTGGCTTCGGTTTCGATCACTAACTGGGTTTCATCTAAAACAAATTGCTTAGGGCGGTTAATCCATTGCCCCTGTGAAAAGTCTTTCATCATTTCACTCCTGCTGGCTTAGGCCCTTGGCGAATAACGCGCTAGCTTGTGCTGTAAGCTTCGCTTCACCGTAGGCCACTCGTGATTAGTAATTGAAAACACCACCGTGTCACGATAACAACCTTGATCATCCACACTATGGTTACGCAAAACGCCATCTTGTTTCGCACCTAAACGGGCAATCGCGGCACGCGATGCTTGATTATGCCAGTGGGTTCTAAATTCTACTGCAATCGAATCAAGCTGTTCAAATGCGTAGCCTAACAGCAGCAACTTACATTGAGTATTTACCGCCGAACGCTGGTAACTTTTAGCGTACCAGGTATAGCCAATTTCCAAGCGTTTATTCACCACATCGGCATTGCAAAAACGGGTTGCACCAATCAATTTATTTGAGTGTTTATCCAGCACTACAAAGGGCAAAGCCACACCTTGCTGCTTTTGCAACAAAGCATTATCTAAATACGCATCAATGTTGCTGACGTTAGGCACGCTGGTATACCACAGCTCACTCAAATTGCCATCAGCCTCGGCGCTGAGTAAGGCATCACGATGACTTGGCAACAAAGGGCTAAGCACCACATCATCACTGGCTAATTCGGTTTCGATTAAGTAAGGCTGTTGGCTCATTGCGCATTCCAAATTGGCTATTTAGTACCGCTCAGATTAATACGCAAGCAGATGAATAGAAAGCAAAAAGTGTGGTTAAAAATCAAACTACAGGCGCTGTTGTTTTGACTACACTTAAGCGTAGTGATTGCAGCACCGTTACTCGCTATTGTTGGCTGCAACAAGCAAACTTTCACAAAAAATTGAGGATCATTATGGGTATCATTATTTGGTTATTGATTGGCGCGGTAGCGGGTTGGTTAGCTGGCAATATTATGAAAGGCGGCGGCTTTGGTGTAGTGGGCAATATTGTAGTGGGTATTGTTGGTTCGGTAATTGGGGGCTTTGTCTTTGGTTTACTGGGCTTTGGCAGTACCAGTATGTTGGGTTCGCTGATCACCGCTGTAGTGGGTGCAGTTATATTGCTCTACATCGTGAGTATTGTGAAGAAATAAGCCCTAAGATGAAACAAAAAAGCCAGCTAATAAGCTGGCTTTTTTTATTACTTAAGACTTGCTTAACCTTTCACAGCACCTGCTGTTAGGCCGTCGATCAACTTACGAGAAGTCATCACAAACAAAATCATTAATGGCACTACCGCAATGGCGGCACCGGCACAAATTGCTCCCCACGGTACCTGACCTGTACCTTGCAGCGCTCGTAGTGCTAGCGGCACGGTAAACATCTTCATGTCGTTCATTACAACCAATGGGCCCATGAAGTTGTTCCACTGACCAATAAAGGTAATAAGACCAAGCGTACCAAAGGCAGGTGTAATAAGTGGAACCACTACACGCCAGTAGATAGCAAACTCGTTACAGCCATCCATACGAGCCGCTTCAATTAGCTCTTTTGGAATCGCACTTGAGATGAACTGACGCATCATAAAGATACCCATTGCACCACAAGCCATTGGAATGTAAAGCGCACGTGGTTGGTTCATCCATTCCAGCTTAGACATAATCAAAGCTGTTGGAATCATGCCCAAGAACGGAGGTAATAACATGGTGCCCATAATCAAAATGAACATTAAGTTACGGCCTTTGAACTCAAACATCGCAAATGCATAACCCGCCAACGAACAGAAGAATAAGTTCAGTATTGTAGTAATTAACGCTACGTAGAAACTCAAACCAATGTTGTGCCAAAAGTACGGCAATGCGTCTAACAAAATACCTACGTTGTTAATGAACTCTCCACCAAACCACACTGGGGGTGGCACCGACAAAATCGATGAGTTGGTATGCGTTGCAAATACAAACATGAAGTAGAACGGGGCCAACATGATGATTGAGCCCATCCCCACGATGAAATAAGCAATGATATGGCTTTTAGTTAATTTATTCATAATTCGGTCCTACTTCTTCTCACCGAGCAATTTATTGTTACCCCAGGTGAGGAAGGCAATCAGAGCAAACAGAATCCAAGAGATAGCTGATGCAGTACCAAAGTCACCCTCTACGAACGCGGTAATGTACATGTGCATTGCAGCTGTTTTACCTGCCTGCTCAATACCACCGGTACCGCCAGTAATAATGAATGGTTCTTCAAATAACTGCAGGTTACCAATAATGGTTAAGGTTACTGCGAAGAACATCATAGGCTTAAGCATAGGTACAGTGATGTACCAGAATTGCTGCCAACGTTTAGCACCATCTACTGTTGCCGCTTCGTATAAATCTTTTGGAATGGTTTGCATTGCAGATAAGTACAATACCGTGTTCCACCCCACGTAGCGCCAGAACACTACGAAAGCAATCATCGTTTTAGTATATTCAGGACGGTTCCAGTCGATATTGGCGGTTGGGAATAACCAAGCCAAAGGTTGAATGTCGCCAACTGTCCAGTTACCAGCCGAAGTGAACAGCATGTTAATCATGCCGAAGTCACGCGAGAACAAGGTAGTGAATACCAAAGAAATCGCCACCGACGAGGTAATGAAAGGTAAGAAGTACATACCCACTACCGTGTTACGGCTGCGTTTAAAGCTGGTATGTAAAAAATAAGCCAGTGGTATAGCTACTACGTGCTGGGGAATACCCGCAGCCAAGGCTATCCAAATCGTGTTGTAAACAGATGTTTGGAACCAATCATCGGTTAAGGTAAAGGTAAAGTTCTCGATACCTACCCATTCCATGGCGGCTAAACCAGCTGCCGGCTCCCAGTAATGAAACGATAGAAATAAAGAAAACAGTAAGGGAAATAACCCAAACACAGCAAAAATAACAAAAAATGGACTGACAAATACGTAAGGAGCCCACTTATAGCCACTAGCATTTAGTCGCTGCTTTAGGGTCCGCTTTCTAATTTTAACTACTGGTGGTCTTACGGCAGACTCGACAGAAGACATCTTTAACTCCCGACAAAAAGAAAGAGAGGGAGGCGAGCTCCCTCAGTGTTAATATTAACGTCTAGCGCGACGTTTGATTTGTTTCGCAGCGTCAGCTAACACAGTGTCAATGTCAGCGTCACGCTCTAGTACAGCTTCTAAAGCATCGTTAATGATTTGCTCAGCAACTGGATCATGCTTGTGTACGTCCATTGCTGGAATACGGTCAGCAGCTTCCTTCCACTCTACGCGAGCCACTTGGCCGCCTAAGTACTCAATTGGTTGATTAACAAAATCATCGTTTTGAGCTTCAATAAGAGCAGGGAAAGCATCTAAGTCACGGAATGCAGCAATTTGCATTTCTTTGTTCATAGTCATGAATTTAATGAATTCCCAAGCTGCTTCTTTGTTTTTAGCTTTCTTAGGAATACCGTAGAATGAACCACCCCAGCTAGCGTATGCGCCTGCAGGTAGGTGAGAAGAGCGCCATAAGCCTTTACTTTCTGGTGCAATCCAACCGTTTAAGTGACCGCCTAACCAAGCACCCATCATTTGAGAAGCGATAGTGCCGCGACGTAGACCTTCGGTCCACTCAGAGCTCCATGCGCCTACTTGAGCATCGATACCTGCTTCACGAACCGCTTTCGCTAAACGGAATGCTTCTTTAAAGCGGTCTGACTCAACAGTGATAGAGTTATCTGCATCAAAGTAGATGCCTTGGCCGTCTTTTAGGCCACTGCGAATTACGATGTCTTTGATATCTGTCGCACTTGAAACAAGGTAAGAACCTGTTGCTTCTTTAATTTTCTTACCAGCTGCAATGTAAGAGTCCCAATCTTTAGTTAGGTCTGCTTTCGTTACACCTGCTTTTTCTAAGATATCTTCACGGTAGAACAATGCACCCGGGCCAATATCGGCTGGGATAGCAGCCAAAGTACCACTACCACCGGTAGCTAGTGGAACAGTGAACTTAGAGAATAGTTTTTCGTATTGCTCTGCGCTGTAAGGAGCGGCACGCAGATCTTCTAAGCCACCAGAAGCTGCAAAGCGGCCAATGTAGCCATATTCAATACCCATTACGTCAGGCAGGTTACCGCCAGTCGCAAGAGCAGTAGTCATTGCATTGTGGTGGTCACCATATGCAAGTGAAACTAATTTAATTTCTACTTCTGGGTGAAGCTTCTTGTATAGCGGAATTGCTGAGTTTACCGCTTGGTCAAAGCTTGGGAATGAAGCAACTGTTAGGGTAGTTTTTGCCCATGCTGACGTTGCGGTTAACGCCAGCGTGGTGCCTAGGGCTAACGCTACTGTTCCAAGTTTCTTTTTATTAAACATCCTATTCTCCTAAGTACATGAACTTTATTATTATTCAATGTCGCAATTGGCTAGTGCGCCTACGCTTTTACAAGCGCTGGGAGTAACTAGTTCATTTTTGGCAAGATTGCCTTTCCGGTTTCATTGTTAAACAAGTGGATCCGCGAGATATCGAAGAACAACTCCACTTTATCGTCCATATCAGCGTTTACATCATCAGCAATTGCCACTTCAGCAATAAAACGTGCACCATCCAGCTCACACTGCACGTGGTAGGTAGAACCAAGAAGCTCGACGCCGATAACATCAGCTTTCACGCTACCAATTGTTTCTGATTCAATAGAACGTTGATGTAGATACAGGTCACTTGGACGAATGCCCAAGGTACATACTTGGTTGTCTTCGCTGTACATCGCAGGTAAGTCGATGTGTTGGTCAGAGAATACCAAGCTTGATACTGTGCCAGCTTTCTTAATAGTTGCTGGGATCATATTCATTTCTGGCGCACCAATGAATGAAGCCACAAACTTGTTGGCTGGCTCTTCAAAGATTTCTTTTGGTGTACCAACTTGCTCAATGTAACCGTCTTTAAGAATCACGATGCGATCGGCCAAGGTCATAGCTTCTACTTGGTCGTGGGTTACATAGAGAGTAGTTGTGCCTAGCTTGTCGTGCAGAGTTTTAATCTCAGCACGCATAGAGCCACGAAGTTTGGCATCTAGGTTAGATAAAGGCTCATCAAATAAGAATACTTCTGGAGTACGTACCATTGCGCGGCCCATTGCCACACGTTGACGCTGACCACCAGATAACTCTTTTGGCTTACGTTGCAGCAACGGTGTTAGCTCCAACATGTCTGCCGCGTATTTAACACGCTTAGCAATCTCATCTTTTGCTACGCCGGTCATTTTCAAACCAAAGGCAATGTTTTGCTCAACGCTCATGTGTGGGTATAGCGCATAGCTTTGGAACACCATGGCGATGTTACGTTCCATTGGGTGTAGGTCGTTAACTAATTCATCGGCGATGAAAATTTCACCGTCTGAAATATCTTCCAAGCCAGCCAGCATTCTTAGCGTTGTTGATTTACCGCAACCAGAAGGGCCAAGCAAAACCACAAACTCGCCATCATTAATGTGCAAGTCGAAGCTTTTCACTACTTCCGTTTTACCAAAACGTTTTTTCAAATTATTAAATGTAACTGCTGCCATGATGTTTCATTTCCATAAGTTTTAATGTGGAGAGGCGTTAATATGAGCCAACAGATTCGCTCCGTTTCAAATCCCATGTAAGCGCTTTCTTGGAATCAACTTTAGCTAAGCCTGAAAAGGTCTTCAAACGAATAAAGGTTAAGATTTGAGGCCTGTCATAAAAAAAGCCAGTATCATGACAAATAGCAACAATTAAACTATAAAACATAATATTTACTGGCTAAAACCGCAGAACTGGCGGGAAACAGCCACCAAAAAAAACTCAATTATTTGTCTTAAGAAAGGCTTTCATAGTGTGAAAAACTATGTCAGAGGGGTATCACGCAAACTTTTGTCTGTATTGATTGGGTGTCATCTCCATCTCCTGCCGAAACAAATAATATAAGTAGTGCTGGTTAGAGAAGCCCGCAGCATCGGCGATGGCATCCACTGAAGAAGAGGTTGAAGTCAGCTGCTGCTTAGCAAATTCCATACGTACTTGGTGTAATTGCTGGTGTACCGTTTTACCAAGAACCTGTTTGAATCTTGTTTCAAGAGTTTTGCGAGATACCGCACAATAGTCGACAACTTGCTCCACTTTGATCCGGCGGTGAAAATTGCTATTTAAAAAGAATAGGGCCTTAGTGATCAAGGGATCGGTTTGGGTAACGTTGTCGGCAGAAGCGCCACTCACCAACTCGGTAGCGGGTACCAAAACTTCACGTGCTGGCTTACCTTCGATTTGTTCTTGCAGCACCGCTAAGGCTTGTTCACCAATTTGTCGAATGGGCAATACCGCAGAGCATAATGAAATGGGTGATAAAGCGCTTTCAGTAGGGTCTGCATCAATACCAATTAACGAATAGTGCTCAGGTACACTGATGTTTTGATCGTTGCATAGGCTGGCAAACTGCCTGGCCTGAGTATCAGAAGCTGCTACCACACCTACCGTGCTCTCTGGCGTCACTAATTCAGGAACGGTTAACTCTACATATTCGAGGCGATATTTAAGGGCGATTTTGGCTAAAGCAAATTTACGCTCCTTTACCCAAGGTGCAGTAAATGCTGGCACCCCGCTAAAGAAGCCAACACGACGAATGCCTTTAGCCAAAAACGATTGTACGATGAGTTCTACAATGGCGAAGCTATCGGGGCTCACTCTCGCTAAATGAGCTTGAGAAGGAAGGCTTAAGCGAGAACCAGAAATAGCCACTAAGGGCAGTGAAAGTTTTTCACAAAAGGCGGCCACTCCGGGCTTATCAAAATCGGCAATCACCCCACAAAAGCGATCAAGTTTCACCAAATTGGCTTCTGAAATAGTCATTACTTCAGGCTGCATCCAACGAGCCATAGGACTAGGGTTATGCGTAATGCCCTGCAATATCTCTCGGTCATAGGGATGTTTAACATCCAATAATAACAATACAGCGTTATCTTTACGCATTTAAAGGCTCCTTTGCTCCACACTAGCGGCCAATACCAGTATAAGAGTATTAGTACCTGTAACTTGGCTTAGCGGCTAGCGCTAAGCCAAGAATATTTGCAGTGGTACTAATTATTCGTTCAACCATAGGATGTTGGTCACACAGCGCGGATAATACAAACTACCAATTGGCTTACCCGAACTGAACTGATCACAACATGCGTGTTTGCTTGCACCTAGTGTTTGCCAGCGTTGGTGAGCTGCATCAGCTTCCACGCTATTGGCTAGATCAATGTTTAATACTTTACGCGCAACGTATTGGTTTAAATAAATTTTACTTACCCAAGAATTATCTGCGGTTGATGAGAGCTTCCATGCGCCATCAGGGTACAAACAATGCTCATCGTTTAATATGTATTTTAGATGAGTTTTAAGTACTTTAATGTATTCCCCATAAGGGCCTTGTTCTGACACAGCTTCTAACAAACCCATCTCATAAGGGTAAACCAGGGCTTCAATAGCTGGAATAATCGCACTGGTGGAATGCCCATCAAGCACTGCGGGAATATAACCTAGTTGTGTATCAAAGCTGTTGCTTAACTTATCCGCGCAACGTTTAGCGGCGGCGAGAGCAATCTCTGCTCGCTCACTTTCACCCAGTTCTTGTAACACTTTAGCAATGGCTAAATACGCCGCCCAACTCTTACCTGCAAGGTAAATGTTGCCACGCGCTTGGCCTAAACTGTGATCGAGTGAATCGTAGGTGGTAATCTCGCCGCCTTGCTCGGTGCGAGCTGACTCAAAGCTCATGATGCCATCGCGCTGCTCAGCATCTGGGTGGTCACGATTAAGCAAAGACTGTAAACAATCAATTAAAGTACCGCGCTGCTCAGTGGCAAAGTCTTGGTCATTGGATTTGCTTATGTAAACCCCACAACACAATACCCAATTGGTTAGCTGCTCATAGGTCATATGACTAAAGCACACACGATCTAAACCAGCGACCTCATAAGAACTATGGCCTTTTGGACTCCAGTTGTTTGATACACCCATGTCGTGAGTGAATGAGATACCGCCCTTGTAGTTTTGTTCTGGATTAGTCGGATCGAAGATCTCGTCATAAAAACTATATTGCTTAAGGAACTGCTCTAAGGTGTTTTTCACGGTCCACGGGTTTTGCTGCATCTCAAAAAACAGCATATCAACGGTTAGGTCGAGAGTATTCATCATCAAATACTCGCCTTCATTAACCACCCAAACTGGCTCGGTGCCATCAAATAACCACTGAGTAGAGCCATAATAACTGCGGGTAGCATGCGCTAACAAAAACTGTTGATGGCTATTTAGCTTGCTCGCACGTAGTTGCTTGTCTGACGCTTCAGCGATAGCTGCATAGTTGTCAAAGTGCTTTAGGCCGTAAGCAAGCACATCGGTTAAGCCAGTAAAATGCTGGGTGTAGTAATATTGCATAGCGCGGTTAAAAGTAACATTTCCGGCCAAGTAAAAGCCTAGCGCTAAACGCAGCGTAACTGTTTCACCGGCTTTCACGTCAATCATTACCCCAGCTGTGGGGCCCAACATAAAGCAGTCATTATTTCCCATTTTGCTCAAGGCACTTTGCACAGAAAAGTGGCTAAAAGCACGAGCGCCCGGGCTTTGTGTAGCAATACCTATGCTGTCACGGCAAGTTACCCCTACCATGCCATTGGCATCGCCATCTAATAGTTTGTTCCAGCGTAACTCGTCACCCTGCAAGGCAAAAAAGCCGGTCCAGTCTTTATCGGAAGCATTATTAAAACTCAGCTCAACATATACTGCAGGACAGCTAGCTTGTTTAAGCTTTTTGTGTTCTGCCAAGCTAGGATCAGGCACTTCAAAAAACGGACTCAACACCTTAAAAGAAATACCAGGTGCGGCAAAAGTATCGCTAGCCCAAGCATAATCACGCTGGATATCGTCAAACAAGCGTTCCGTTAAGCTAGAAGTATCATCCTTTTGCACATAGCGTTCACTTTGGTCGTTGGCGCCTTTATAAAATGGAAACGCGTTAACTACACCTTCACCGTCTTGATAACCCACAAATACGTTACCGGCAAAAGGCGCACCTAACTCCAGCCCCATTCCTCCATGCTCGCCAAACTCCCCTACTGTAAAACTCGCTAACGCGCCCATAGGCGAGTGGTGTGCATGAAAAAACTGCTGATTTTGTTCCATAATAACTCCCAAGGAATTAAGGCGCCGGCAAGCTAAACCTCACCAATTACTTTAAATAATTAGCGAAATCCACGCATTTTAGCGACCAAGATTAGTCAAAACTGTTAGCGCTAACAGAGCTACAAAACAGTGTAAGCGCTTTCATGAGATTTAATCTACCCAAGCTAGATAAGCGATTCAAAGAAATAAGCGGCAAGATTTGAGTTCTGTCATAAAAAGCTGAGGCTTTATGACATAAGGAAATAGCAGATTGAAAAAACGTAAAGGCATGTGGCAAAACAAACGCCGCAAGCGACTTCACTTTAGCCCAGAAATAAGGTGTTAAATAGTAGCTAGAGATTGCTAAGCACAGCTGACAAAGCCTTACAATAAAGCCTCTGAAGCCATAATCAAATTTCTATCAGTACTGTATATTGAAGACCTCAACCTTGCTCGGACGCATCAACAGGCTAAAAAGGATTCTGCGCCAATGCCCCTATTCAACAAATACTTATCGATAAAAACTGCTGTTAGCCTGCTAAGCGCCTTAGTACTCGCTGCTTGTGGCGGTGGAGGGAGCGAAACTGCGGCCCCAGAGCCTGTGGCTCAAGTGCCGCAAAACAATATTGGCAATGCCTATATTCTTGATACTCACCCGGATGCAGGTTTGTTAACTGGCACTATAGCCATCACGCTAAACCAACAAACTGAAAATCCTAATGCAGCTGCAGATTCGGTGTGGGTTTATTGGGCCGATGAACATGGACAAGCCACTGGTGAAGCGTGGTTTAAAAGCAGCTCGAATAATCCCTATTCTATTGCACTACCACCACAAAGCAGTATTCCAGCAAATACCAGCGCGCTAGTATTGCACCCAGCTAATGCTCAAGGTCTGTCTGAGCAAGGCACACTTGTTCAATTTCACGACTTTAAAGGTAATGCACAATTATCCGGACCAGGGGGGAGCTACTTAACCCCATGGCAATATGGCGACGACCGCCCATACATTGCAGTGCAACGCATTGATCATCAAGGTGGAGTATGTATTTTTGATAATGGCTTAGTCAGTGTGATTGATATGCAAAATCAAACCGACCCTCGCGCCCACGATGGCGCGCAAGCGGCACTCACAGCCAACGAGCAAGCCTACCCGGCCTATGAGTTTTTGTGCAGCGACAACCCGGTTAATACTCACAAACCCTTAGCCGATGACCAGGGCATATGGACTTACTCGGCCATTAATGACGCCATGTTCTACGGCACAGTTGTATACAAGGTATTCTTAGAGCAACTCAAAGAACCGCCTTTGGCAGACAAATTACGCATTAGAGTGCATTACGGTAGCCAGTCCTCCCAGTATATTTTTTGGGATGGCGCTTACGCCAACTTTAGCGATGGAGTACCTCTGTTTCTAAATTTAGCCACCCTCGATCATATCGCTCATGAAGTAGCCCACGGGGTGTTAAATAGAATTAGTCCACTTGATGGATTTGAGCAGAACATTAGCGTAGACGCACAAACAGTGCATGAAGCCTTTGCCGACATATCAGGAGCAATGGTGAAACATGCCTTTAGCGGCGGTGATGATGTATGGGTTCATGGTGAAGAATCTGCCGGTTATACCCGCCAGTTAGATCAAATCGAAACAGAAGGTGGTGCGATTGCCAGTTATCTAGATTATGAGGATGCAGGAGACAACTACTACCTGCGTATTGGCATGCTAAGTTACCCCTTCTACCTTCTAGCAAATAAGTGGGGAATTACGCCAACTTACCAAGTTTATGTGAATGCTGCTAAACATTGCTGGCAACCAAACTTAAGCCTTGAAAGTGCCGCCCAATGTATCAAACAACAAGCACTAGCGGCAGGTTATGCTGCTGATGATGTGAATCAAGCTTTTAAAACGGTGAAGATAAAACTGTTTGATGAAGGTGTATTAAGCCACTATCGCTATCAAGCAAATGAGCAAGGCATTCAGTTTAGCGACAACAGTCGCAGCACCAGTGAGGTTGTGAGTTGGCATTGGGACTTTGGCGATGGCAGCAGCTCAAACTTGGCTAATCCTTCGCATACTTTTACAGAAGGCCGCTACCAAGTGACTTTAACCGTCACGGATCAATCCAACGACCAAGACAATTTTACCCGTACCTTAGCGGTAAGCTCTAACTAAAAATGACCAAACGCTAATAGAAAAAACTCCCCGCAGGAAGGAGGCGGGGAGGAAACAAAGTTGTAGGCTGAACCACTGATAGAGTCACACTAACAGCGATTGTTGTTGTCGGAGTTTGCTATGGGATTATGAGCAAGGCGCCTACAACTTGTTCAAACTTAATTCACACTCGTTAAACGAATGTTCTTAAACGTATAACTCACGCCCGGCTCTGCTCCTCCAACAAAAAACGCAAAAGCCGTTTTAGGATCAGAGTGGTCGGCGGTAAAACTAATATCAATTTGTTTGGGTGTATTATTTACTGCAACATCTTCGGCAAAATATGTTGCGTAATCACCCGAATCTTTTTGCAACATGATAGTCAGTGGGCTTTGCTTGCTTGCGCTTACTTCAGCCACTATTTGATAAGCCTGCCCTTTTGTCAGGTTTACTCTTGGACGCTTTAATTGGATCTGCCAAGGGTTACTGGCTTTATCTTCTATGGTAATAGTGACGCTATTGCCGCTAAAATTAAAACGGCCAGAGCCATCGCCCCAACCATCGGTTCCGGCATTCACTGGTTCCCAACGTTTACCTCCATCTAAGGCAATGTCTAGGCTTGCGGCGTAGCCCGATGTGGCCACGGTTACTAAGCCAAACGCTAAAATACAAGGCTTTAAAAAATTCACAATTGGTTCCTTAAGTTGGGTGCCCAACGCTCTAATAAGTTGAATTAAACTTAATATTGTTAAGGCTATAGCTCACACCCGGCCGTCCTTCGCCAAACATAATCGCAAAAGCAGCATGTTTCTCATCGTTAGGCATAGTGAATTCATAGCTATATAGTTTTTTCTCTACACCAACTAATTCGGTGCGCTGGAAGTAAGTTGTGTACTCTCCGCCATCTTGCTGTACCGTAAAACTAAGGTTGCTAGGTTCACTGGCCGAAGCCTCCACAGAGATTTCGTACGTAGTATCTTCAAACAAATACAAAGGGCGTTTAAGCTGAATATGCCAAAGATTACTGGCTTGTTTCTTTATTCGAACATTGGCCTGTTCATTAGCTAAACTAAAATCTGCAACACCATCTCCCCAACCTTGCAGGCCTGCGCTTATTTTCTCCCAGTCTTTGCCATCATTGAGGGTGTAAGTCACCATGATTGACGGAGAAATCTGTGCTTCTGGCTCTGAGGTGGTACTTGCACAAGCCGCTAAAAATACAGCGCTAACAACAGCAATAAAAACATAAAAACCTTTCATCTTCATATTCCTCTTTGTTAAACCACGCTAGCACTTTAGCTTGCGTGGTTAACTAGCAATTAGTTACTCACAAGACCACTCAACCGCGCCAGCTGGCACTGTTACTGTTTTCTCAAAAGCCACTTTTCCAATTTCGTAGCTAACGCTCTCGTTACCACGAATATCAAAGCTCATTAAATCGTTCACTTTTGTAATATCAAATGCACCGGTGGCGTCCTGTATCGAGAAACAGCTCATAGGTACCGCTACAGTTGTCCAACCGTCGGCTTCAAGGTCGGCTAATTGCGCTTGGCTAAAGTAAAAAGCTTGGCGATTTTTGTAGTCTTCGCCGGCATCAGTATTGGTTTGCATGAAGATCTGGTGAGAAGTTTCGCTAGTGGTAGCCACCAATACCGACAGGTCAATTAACAACAACCCATTTTGGTATTCGCTAAGATCTAGCTGGTTCTCTGCGCTACCCACAATAAAGTACACTTCAGCTGGGCCATCTTCGCCAGCCGAGAAGGTATCAACTTGCCAAGTTGCAACGCCGCCAGTTTCTTTTGCAGTTACCTGTAAAGAATCCGTTTTAGGGTAGCCTTCACCACGTGCCAATACTTGGCGGTTATAGGAATCTGAGTTTGAGCCAACCATAACAGAGAAGTTGGTGGCTGCTGTTCCATCATTAAGAATGACTAAAGCTTCACTTACAGGTGGCTCTACCGGCGTCTCATCTACTGGTGGCGCCACTGGTGTTTCTTCAATAGCATCCGTACAACCAGCCAATGCAACAGCACCCGCTAACATAGCTACTTTAAAAACTGTTTTTTTACTCATATTCATTTCCCTTTGAAATTGTTAAAGGTCAATTGGTGAATTCACCAATTGAGCCAGCGGGAGCCATGTTAACGAGGAAAATAAAATAAAAAACAGCCTAAACGCTATATGAAAAGGGATTCATAAAGAATCATAAAATAATACAAAGCGGGTCAAATAATCCAAAAAAATGTCGAGCAATAAACTCAACAAGTACTTATAGGAGTGATGTTAACCTTACCAACAACCAATAAAATCAGGCTGCAAAGAAAGCTGTAAGCCTTTGTTATTGGGTGACTAAAGCTGTTTCATAAAAAAACCCCGCAGAAGGTGCGGGGAGTAAACAAAGTTGCGAGCTAAGCAACAGCATGTAGCTAATCCAGCTGTTACTTAAGTTGTCGGAGTTTGCTTTTGGGATTATTAGCAAGGTGCCCGCAGTTTTGTTAAAAACTAATTCGCACTCTTTAGGCGAATATTTTTAAAGCTATAAGTTACACCAGGTTTTCCACCACCTACAAAAAATGCAAAGGCCGCTTTGGAATCACTTTTAGGCGCTTTAAAAGTTAAATCAAATGTTTGAGCATTAGGGCTTACTGATAAATCTTCTGCGTAATAAGTTGCATAATCGCCGGAGTCTTTTTGCACAATAATAGTTAATGGGCTTTTCTCAGTAGCGGTTACTTCAGCAGTAATATTATAAGTTTGGCCTTTCTCTAATTTCACTCTTGGGCGCTTAAGTTGAATATGCCAAGGGTTACTGGCTTTATCATTAACGGTTACCGTAGCGGTTTCACCATTAAAACTAAAAGCACCAGAGCCATCACCCCATCCGTCGTCACCAGCATTAACCTGGTCCCATCGATTTCCACTATCCAAGCTAATATCTAAGCTTGCTGCTGTTACACCTGTTGCAACGGTAAACAAACCGGCTGCTAATGCTAAGGATTTAAGTAATGTCATGATTTATTCCTGTACTGTAAAAAGCTGTCTAATAAAAATGACTAGTAGGTGGAATTCAGTTTGATATTACTTAGGCTGTAGCTCACCCCACGGTCAGCCTCGCCAAACATAATAGAAAAAGTTCCCTTCCTCTCGTCATTGGGCATGGTGAATTCGTAGGTATACAGTTTGCTATCGGTGCCAACCAATTCCGTACGATAGAAATAAGTAATGTACTCACCGTAATTTTGTTGAACAGCAATCACCATATTGCTTGGCTCACTGGCAGAAGCCTCAACACTTAACTCATATTTCATATCTTCTAATAAAGCCACGGGACGCTTTATTTGAATATGCCAAGGATTACTCGCTTTCTTTTTAACTCTAATATTGGCTTGTTCATTCGCTAAACTGAAATCAGCAACACCATCTCCCCAACCTTGCAAACCGGCACTTACTTTGTCCCAGCCTTTACCATTGTTAAGGGTATAGGTGACCATCATTGGAATTGCGAATTGATCATCTTCGCTGCCGCTCCCGGAGTTTTCTGTATTGGCACACGCCACTAAAAAACAACTAGCAAGGACAGTGAAAAAAACATAAAAACCTTTCATTTTCATATTCCTTATGAGCCATATATCCATAAAACGCGCACGGTAAAAATACTGTGCGCGCTCAATCTAGCTGTGATTAACTACAAGTCCACTCAACGGCGCCGTCTGGTATCATCGTTTCATCAGCTTCATACTTCACAGTGCCTAGTTCATAAGTTACTGATTCGTTGCGAATATCCATACGGAAAACTTCGTTAACTTTAGTGATGTCGAAGTTACCGGCATCATCTGGAGAGAAACAGCTCACCTTAACGGCGAAGGTTTTCCAACCTGCCGATTCTTCAGCCGCTAGCAGATCTTGGCCAAAGTAAAATACATTACGGTCTAACCAAGGGGTTGAGCCACCACCGGTTTCCATTACGATCTGGTGGCTAGTGCTACCAGTCGCTGTTGCGTTAGTTACAGACATATCAAATAACAATACACCACCAGCATAGTCAGTCATGTCCATGGCTGTATCGTTACTTACGATAAAGTAAGCTTCACCCGCACCATAGGTATCTACTTTCCAAGCGTATTCCTCACCATTAGCACCTGGGCTAACTGTAATACCATTTGCTTTGGTATAACTCTCGCCTTTAGCTAAAGCGCTTTTATCATAATCTTCACTACTACCAGCAAGAACACCAAATCCAGCAGCTGCTACACCATCATCAATAACAACAAATACATCACCTTCTGGTGGCTCTACTGGCGGGTCAACTGGATCTTCAATTGAATCGGTACAACCGGCTAATGCAACTGCGCCAGCTAACATCGTGATTTTAAAAATTGCGTTTTTGCTCATGCTCATCTCCCTGTGAATTTGATAAGGCAGTAGGTCCGTGTTCCTTGTTGCCTATGGAAATTATCCTAGGGTTGGCCAGCAGCCAAAAAAACGATAATGATCACAATGTAAGCGCTAACACGACATAAAATTCAATATCGATGATTACATCAACAAATAACTAAAAGTAATGAATCAAATTACAAAGCTATTACCGCAAACATAACATGCTGTTTTTTAAAAGCTTTAATTCACTCATGCAAGCGATTTCATTAACATGTTTGATATTTAATCATCAAAAACCTTGAATAAAGTAAGCATATAAATTCACAACGCATTTACTAAAAATCACAGTATTCTAGAGGGTATATTTCGCAACTTTCATAGTGTGAAAGAATTTTCATAAGCCCAAAACAAAATCAAGAAACAAAAAAGCAGAACTAATAGTTCTGCTTTATCAAAGACTTAAAAATCTCTATTTAATCTTTAGCGTTAAGTTTTTCTTCCATTTCCGCGACCTTTTGCTCCAATGCAGTTAGTTTTTCACGAGTACGTAATAACACCTGAGTCTGCACATCAAAGTCTTCGCGATTAACCACATCAAGTTGACTCAACTTTGCTTGAATCACTTGTTTTACTTTACGCTCAAACTCATCGCCGGCATTTTTCAATCCTGGCGGCACCATATCGCTAACTTGCTTAGCAATCTCTTCAATTTTGGCCGGGTTAATCATGGTTATCTCCTTTATTTGGCCTCATTGTATAGAAGCTGTTTTATCGGCTCAAGCTAGCAAGCTGACTATTAGTTCTGTTTAGCCAGCACTGCATCTATAGCAAATATATCATCGAGTACGCCTTGCTCTCGCAGGCGACTAAGCGCTGTTTGCAAACGCTTAGCTTGCTCCATTTGATTAGACGCCCGTGACCAGTACAAATTGCCGTAACGAGTAGCAAGATGATACACAGGAGTAATACGTTCTGGCTCAACGTAGAGCTCTTGCAAAGAATGATTGATCGAGTAATTGGTGGCTACCATTACGTCTATACGCTCCAGTAATAACATCTGAATACCTTGCGCAGTATCATTAAAGCTTACTCGTTCAATATTGGGATTATCGTCAATATCAGGGCCATAAGCGGCGCCGCGAATCACCCCCACCCTTTTGCCATTTAGCTGTTTAATGTTATTTATTGGCTGCTCTCCAGCATTGGCAATAGCAACCACTTTCACTGTAACCACTTGACCTAAATCCACGGCAATTTGTTCAGCCTTAGGGCTAGCAAACATTACCGCAAAGTCGGCGGTGCCAGATTTAATTTCTTTAATTACTCTTGGGTAGGGCCGCATAACATTATTAAAGGGAAGCTCAGCTTCGCTGGCAAGCGCTCGCGTAAACTGAACTAACAGGCCCTGTTCATGTAGGTCAGTGCTTTTGTAGCCCCAAGGCTTTACTAAGCTGGTCGAAAACTTGGCAGGTGCAAGATCTGTGGCCAGCACATTCCAATTCACTAACAGTAGTAAGCAACACAGTAGCCGCATCCAACCCCTTATATAGCTATATCGCCTGTTATTGGCTAAGTTTAGCAAACTGCGCTCCCAACACGGTTTGCAACACACTGGCTTTAAGTTGCAAAGACAATCCTCGCTTACCAGCACTTACCACTACTTCAGCAAATTGCTCGGCACTACTATCAATAAACGTAGGCAGTCGCTTTTTTTGACCAAAGGGGCTAATGCCTCCTTTAACGTAACCCGTGGTTCGCTCGGCAATTGGCACTTCTGCCATGCGCATCTTCTTAATGCTAGCTGCTTTCGCCAGCGCCTTTAGATCAAGTTGGCCGCTTACCGGAACTATCGCCACCACCATGTTTTTGGGGTTGCTGTCATCACAGGCTACTAAGGTTTTAAATACCAGCTCTTCGGCTAAACCCAACTTTTCGGCGCTGGCTTGGCCAAAATTGGCTTGCTGCGGGTCACTCTTGTATTCCAGCAACTGAAAATCTTGTTTAGCTTTTTTAAGTTGTTGTACTGCGGGAGTCATCGCTACTACCTTAGTTTCGTGCGGCTATTTGCCAAAATCGCTGCATCAGCGGCTCGTGCAACCTTCTTGATAACATACAGATCCCCAAATCAAAAGGTTCAAGCTCTACCCCTACTGCAATACTTTGAATACGCTCGCGAACTGGGCTGTTATCTACCACTACCTCTGGTGCAATACCCACTCCACTGCCCAAGGCCACCATGCTCACAATCGCTTCATGACCAGCAACCTTGGCATACACATTAGGCGTTATACGCATTGCCTTAAACCAATGATCAATACGTGCTCGTGCTGGGCCATGCTCCGGTAAAATAAAGGGGACTTGATCCCAAGGAATAGGGTTACGCTCTAACAACTTACGCACATTGCACGACACGGTAGGGCCAATAATCGATAAAGGAATTTTACTAATACTAGCAAAGGCCATGTTTAAGGGTAATTGCTCGGGTCGCGCCGCAATAGCAATATCGACCTCGCCATTGGCTACCTTATCTACCGCCATAGCAACATCACCCGTGGCCAACTTAATGTCGGCATTTGGGCAAGATAAGCGGTACTTATCTAGAATATCTGGCAAGTGGCTATAACTGGCAGTAACCGAACAATATAAGGTGAGTTCACCAGCCAACTCGCTAGATTGCAAAGATAAATCCATTTGCAACATACGCCATTGCTCTAACCAATTTTCGGCAAAGCTACGAAAACGCTGCCCCGCTTGCGTGAGATGCACACTACGCTTATCACGAGTAAACAAGGCACTGCCTAACTCATCCTCAAGCCGCTGGATCACTCGGCTTAAAGTTGACGCACTCACATGCATAGACTGGCTAGTTTTAGCAAAGTGCAAGCTGTGGCTTAAATGCAAAAACAGCTCTACGCTTCGAACATCCACGGCATACTCCTTAACTAACTCATAAAATCACTATTTCACTTTCTGCAATACAATATCCCAAAATCATCATTTTACGCAATGCACCTTTCGGTTTATATTGAGCCCATCACGAGACAGGTATAAAGAAACGCGCTCATAAAAGAAGTGCATCGGGATCTCGTAAACACAACAACACCATCATCATTTGATTAACGCTATTTTTACGGAGTCGAACATGGCTAATTATTTCAACACCCTAAGCCTACGCCAAAAGCTAGAGCAATTAGGTAAATGTCGTTTTATGGATCGCAGCGAATTTGCTGATGGTTGTAACTTTATTAAAGACTGGAACATCGTAGTTGTTGGTTGTGGCGCGCAAGGCCTAAACCAAGGTCTAAACATGCGTGATTCTGGCCTAAACATTTCTTACGCTTTACGCGATGCTGCTATTAAAGAGAAGCGTGCTTCTTTTGTTCAAGCTACCGATAACGGTTTTAAAGTAGGTACTTACGAAGAGCTTATCCCACAAGCGGATATGGTTCTTAACCTTACTCCAGACAAGCAGCACAGCAACGTTGTTGAAACTGTAATGCCACTTATGAAGCAAGGTTCTACCCTAGCTTACTCACACGGCTTCAACATTGTTGAAGAAGGTATGCAAGTACGTGAAGACATTACCGTAGTAATGGTTGCACCTAAGTGTCCAGGTACTGAAGTACGTGAAGAATACAAACGTGGTTTTGGTGTTCCAACCCTAATCGCTGTTCACCCAGAAAACGACCCTCAAGGTAACGGCCTTGCGATTGCTAAAGCTTACGCTTCTGCAACCGGTGGCGACCGCGCAGGTGTACTAGAGTCTTCTTTCGTAGCTGAAGTTAAATCTGACCTTATGGGTGAGCAAACCATCCTTTGTGGTGTGCTACAAACTGGCGCTATCTTGGGTTACGACAAAATGGTTGCCGAAGGTATTGAGCCAGGTTACGCCGCTAAACTTATCCAGTTTGGTTGGGAAACAGTAACCGAAGCCCTTAAGCACGGTGGCATCACCAACATGGTAGACCGCCTATCTAACCCAGCTAAAATCAAGTGTTTCGACCTAGCCGACGAACTTAAAGATCTAATGCGCCCATTGTTTGAAAAGCACATGGACGACATCATTGAAGGTGAGTTCTCATCAACCATGATGAAAGACTGGGCCAACGACGACGTTAACTTGCTTAAGTGGCGTGAAGAAACTGGCGAAAGCGGTTTTGAAAACGCACCAGTATCTGACGTAGAAATCACTGAACAAGAATTCTTCGACAAAGGCATCATCTTAGTTGCCCTAGTTAAAGCCGGTGTTGAACTAGCATTCGAAACGATGGTTGCTGCTGGCATCATCGAAGAAAGTGCTTACTATGAGTCACTACACGAGACTCCGCTAATTGCTAACACCATTGCTCGTAAGCGTTTATACGAAATGAACGTAGTAATCTCTGATACTGCAGAATACGGTTGTTACCTATTCTCTCACGCTGCTGTGCCACTATTGCGCGACACCGTGAACAACATCAGCCTAGAGTACATCGGTAAAGGTTTTGAAGAGCAAAGCAACGGCGTTGATAACGCTCGTCTAATCGAAGTAAACGAAGCACTACGTAATCACCCTGTAGAAGTTGTAGGTAAGAAACTACGCGGCTACATGACTGACATGAAGAAAATCGCCGTTGGTGGTTAATCTTCTCCCTTTTGGCTAATGACGATTAGCTAATGGTGGATATAAAAGCCCTGAGCAATGCTCAGGGCTTTTTTGTTTTATATTAATTGGCATTAGCTAAAAGCTTTGGCGTTCAGCGCCATTCAGCCTATCTGCAGCCAAGGCGAAACCCGCACGACCAATACGCCACGATGTGTAACCTGAGTTGCAATCTAAAAGCAGAGCTTTCGCCTGCGGCGACGTCATTAAGCTTTGAGCGAGTGAAGCTCAACGAAGCAAAAAGAAAACTCGCCCTGCATTATCTTCTTCCTGCGTTGCTCGCGGCTAAGTGCGTTGAAAAATAACAACGCGGATCAATCCCCATCATCTTCGCCGAGTAGCGCAGTCAATCAGCGATAAAGCCGAGCATTGATTGAGCGAAGCGAGTTGCGCAGGCGCGCTGATTGATGAGCAACGCAGGATGCGAGAAGATGCGGGGTGGCCTTTCTTTTGTGTACTTTTCTTTGGCCACGCAAAGAAAAGTACATCGCCGTCCAGGCGAAACCAGCACGACCAACACACTCTTATGTGCAATTAGGGTAACAATTGAAAAGCAGAGCTTTCGCCTGCGGCGACGTCATTTTTCTTTGACGAGCAAAGAAAAACGAAGCAAAAAGAAAACTCGCCCTGCATTATCTTCTCCCTCCGTTGCTCGTATCCAAGTGCGTCGAAAAACTCGCTACGCTCAAACAGGTTTCGACTTATTCACTTGGACACTTGCGCTACTCAGCGATAATGAAGGATCTCTACCTTAGAAACCGAAAACCAAACAGAACACAAACCACCAAAGTAACACTTTGTTTTTAAATACTTTTACAATAACACGCGTTTTTGAAAACCATAAACTGTAGTGAGATAATATCACTACAGTTTGACCTAAAGAGCGCACGTAAATTGCAAATAGAAAAATGCTTGAATACTGCTACTGCTATATTTTTCCTTATAGGAACATTATGGTATTTGTTTGGTTGTTGGAGCAGTTCAACTACACCAAAATTGGAATCATTGATCATCAATTCTTTTAGTGCTGGCTTAGTGCCCGTAGCGGCAATTCTTATCGTTGCTGGATTTTACCCCGAGGTCATCCGTAACCTTAGTGGGTTGAACATATACTTCACTCTCGCCGGGGTATGCCTATTATACATAGTAATGGGACCGCCCCTTTAAACAAGCCGAACAATTCCCTTCATCTTCGCCGAGTAGCGTAAATAAACAAGGGAATAGAGTTGAAGTCTGTTTGAGCGCAGCGAGTTACTTCAACGCCCTTGTGAATGAGCAACGCAGGAGTTAAGAAGATGCGGGGCAGCCTTTCTTTTGCAACGTAAGCTTCGGTTGATCAAAGCTTATGACGTCGCCGTCAAGGCGAAATCAAGGCTAACAACCTGCCAAATAACTAACTAAGACTTATGAATTACCAACATCACCGTTCCCCATAAGCCAGTTAGCCAACTAAGGGCAAAGGTTAGCAACATAACTACCCTAACTATTACGGCAGTACATTAATCCGCTCTCGCCCATTAGACAAATTCTCCACCACTACTTTCGCGCCAATTGGCTGGCGTTTAGTTTTGGTTTCCAAAATGAACTTTTCACCGTCGTCCATTTGAACAACATATTGATAATGCAACTCTTCAGTTTTTGATACTTGGTGCCCAGCAGCGCCACCAGCTACCGCGCCAGCAACAGTGGCCACAGTTTTACCGCGCCCGCCGCCAACTTGGTTGCCTAACAAACCTCCAATGGCTGCACCACCAACTGTCGCTAAACCGCTAGATTTAGTTTTAGAAACCGTTTGTTCACTAATCACTTCCCCGTAAGAGGTGCGCAATACGGTAATCGGCTCAGAGGCACAACCTGCAAGAACAAAGCTACAAAAAAGCGATAAGATTAAGTTTTTCATGGTGTTAAGAGTCTCGTTTTTTTGCCGATTATACCCAAGCCAAAAACCAAGAAAGGCAAACAATAATCATATTTAGCTCACCTAAGCTCAAAACAATAGCAGGCTAGTTTTTACGGCAAAAAAGCCTAGTGATTTAGCCACTTTTTTCCGCTGCAGCAAAGGCAAGTTCTATTTGGCTGCACGGTGATTACCTAGCCATTATAAGTGCGCGTTTTGTGACTAAAACCTAGTTGACCCTAACTCAGTAATCACTGTCACAAATTCTGTATGACACATAGAAATTATGGGTTTATTGGTTATACCTAAAGTAAGGCTATTTAATAGCGAGACACCATTAGTGCGATTATTATCCAAACGGAAAACAATTCATCTACGCATTGCTTTGGTGTTTGTTCTCTTTAGTTTGTTAATAACATTTTTCTCATCGTTGGTTGGCTGGCATTACCAAAAACTAGCCATCTCATCACTGCTGGACGAGCGCGAGCAACTGGAAGATTTGCACACCAGAGAAGCCATAGAAGACATTATCTCTAGCTTTGAAAATACCTTAATCGCTATAAGCTCAAGTGATGCCTTGGACGCGGTATTAACCGCTAACCAAGCAACCACGCTTCCCCGCCTTAAACTGCGCCAGCTATTCATAGCCTTAGCCAAGGCGCGACCAGAGCTATTGCAACTGCGTTATATCGACCAGCTTGGTCATGAGCAAGTAAGAGTTAATCATTCCCCGCAAAGTCGCGACTTTCAACTGGTGCTAGATGATCAATTACAAGACAAATCTCAGCGCTATTACTTTCAAGAAACTAAGGCGCTGCTGGAAGGCGAGATTTGGCACTCTCATGTAGACCTAAATTTCGAAAACGGTGAACTACAGCGCCCTCTTCAACCAACTATGCGTGTAGCCACACCGGTTTACGTAAACCAGATGTTTCGCGGCATCATCATCTTGAATATTGACGCCGGCCCACTCATCGAAGCCTTAAAATATTCGTCGGTTTTTTTGGTTAGCCTAATCGACGCTCAAGGTGAGCTTTTAAGTCATCCCGACCCTAGCAAATCTTGGAGCGCTTATTTTCCCGAGCGAGGAGCATTAAGCGAAGTATACCCAGAGCTAATTGGCGAACTAAGCCCAGCCTTAATGGCTGCTAAACACAACTATCGTATGGACTTAGAAGACAGCTTTAACAACCAACAAGGTTTGTGGGTACTTAAACAACCTAAACAACATGCGCTTGAAGAACTCTATAAAAATAGCCGTTATGCGGTGTTAACCAGTACGTTGATTATATTGGTGATAGCTTTACCTTTAGCTTGGCTGGTCTCCATCTACCCGACTAATTTGCAAACCAAGCTGGTTGACACTCTGCATGCGCTGCGTGCTAGCCGCAAACTGTTAGACCAACACATTATGTCTAGTACCACAAACTCTAAAGGAGTTATCACCGAGTTTAGTAGCGCCGCAGCCAAAGCCTTTGAAGTAGATAGAAAATCGATGATTGGAAAAACTCACGCGGCAATTCGCCACCCTAGTACTTCAACCAAAGTACATAGAGATCTTTGGGACACTATATTAGCTGGCAAACCTTGGCAGGGAGAGCTAAAAAACCAAACCAGTTCAGGAAAAACCCTTTGGATAGATACCGTGATAACACCAAGAAAAGATAGCCACGGTGAGATTTACGCCTTTACTCAAATCTCTCACGACATTACTTTGCACAAAGCCATGGAAGCCTTAAGCAGCACCGATAGCCTTACCGAGACTCACAACAGAAGAAAGCTCGATCAACTGTTAGAGCAACAAGCTCAACGCTATAAGCGAGCAGATGAAGAATTTGCCATAATCATCATCGATATAGACCACTTCAAACAAATCAATGACATTTATGGCCACCAAGCTGGTGACAATGTGTTGATAGATGTTGCCGCGAGCCTAAAAGAAACAGTTCGGCAAATAGATGAAGTTGGCCGCTGGGGAGGCGAGGAGTTTTTGGTTGTCTGCCCACTTACCGATCTTGAAGGCGCATACAAATTGGCAGAAAAACTACGCGCCGCTATCGCAACCAAATTGTTTTTACCTGATAAGCAAATCACTGCCAGTTTTGGCGTGGCTCAATACCTCTGTGACGAAGCCACCAACCACTTAGTGCATCGAGCAGATTTAGCCTTATATGAAGCTAAAAGCCAAGGACGAAATAGAGTGACGACCGCTCCACAAGAGCTTGCTGAACAAGTTCAAAACAACCGATAAACCTGCTAGTTTAGTAACGCAGGATATTGATCGGTATACAGCCAATCATTATCACGACGTGGAGCATGACAAGCTTGGCATTGAGCGCGACTTTCGCTCACGTTTACCGTTGGTGTCGCGTCAAACATCGCCCACCCCCAACCTTCACCCCAATGAGGGTTATTAGCAAAACGGCCTTGCGTATCTTTTATCATGACAAAAAATACATCGTTAGCTTGCTGGTGATATACCAAACCAGTGGTTAAACGCTCACTACTGACTAACTTCACGTCTTTCACAAATAAGGTGCCATCGGGCCATTTCCCGGTACTGTTATATGCTTCGACAGCCGCTGCTTGAGTATAAATACCATTCAAATTTTGCACACGCATGGATTCACTCATTACCGCCGTTGTACCTAAATGAACCAGGTTACGCTGAAAATCAGCTGGAAAAGCAATCTCACCCTGCGTACCAACTAACTCAGCGTATACCTGATTTAATGCATAACTATTGGCATTAGCCATTCCGCTAAAACTAATACTCAAACCCAACAGCCCACTTACTATATATTTAAACATGCTTATTCCTCGGCAGTGACCAACACCACAACGCTTAACGATGGCGCTACTATTCCACACCTACTAAAGAAGCTGTAATTATCAGCTTTAAGTTTTACTTACAGGACTGAATTAAGCAGCCCCAAAACAACGGGGCCAGATAAAACCCTCACCAGCGCATTCGTACCAAAGTACGAGAAGAATGATTAGTTAATGATGATTTAACCAGCAAGCCTGTTAGCCATTGCTATATTCAACGTGCTCGCAGCAGTATTAATGGCGAGTTCATCTCAAAAACAATCCAAGGAAGGCAATATGAAAAATAAATCACTAAAAGTGATAGCTGGTTGGGTTTTGCTCTCGGTTTTCAGCTTCGCAGCGCAAGCCGCCGAAGAAGTAAGACTAAAGCATGCTCACTTCACCCCATACTTCGAAAATGGCTTTGATAGCGCCGAATTAGAGGGCGCAATTGAGGTAAAAAACATTGGCCCCAATAAACAGGTTTGGCTGCATTACCAATCATCCAACGGAGAGTGGTTAGATCACCCGGCCTTTTATGTGGGAGCAAGCCATAGCGGCTACGAAAATTTTGCATTTAGGCTGCCACTCGCCGGATCGGTTGCCGCTACCCAATTTGCCATTAGGTATCAGGTGAATGGGCAAACCTATTGGGACAACAACCAGCAACAGAACTACCAATTTAACGACTACCTGCAAACAAACCTCAGCCATCAAGCAATAGCACTTGATGACGCCTACCGAGCCAGTAGCTTAATCTCTGTTACAGCGCGCGCAAAATCACATAGCGAGCAAGATAAAGTGACCATGGTTTACTCTGACAACAACTGGAAAACCAGTTACCGCCGAGCGCTAAGCTTAAGTCACATTGTGGCCGACGAACATGGCCTTAGCGGAGTATGGAGTGGCCAACAGTACATCGAATACTACCGACATCTTGAGTTTTATTTAGAGTATAACGATGGACAAGATATCCATATTGATAACTACTACGGCAAAAATTATCGACTGTTTGATACCGGAGAACAAATTGGCCAAGGCCTGCTGTTACAGCGTTACCCACAGGTATATTTTCGTGGTCAACCAAGCGGCTGGAATTCGATTCCGATGACCTTAATCGACGACTACACATGGTCTATAGTGGTGTATTTTGATGGTACCACCGACTTTAAGTTTGACGTCTACGATGACTGGTCACGTAACTTTGGAGACAACAATAACGATGGTATTGTCGACTTAAACGGCGCTAACCTAAAGGTAAACAGTGCAGGCTCAACCAGAATCACCTTTAATAGCCTCACCGGCGCTTACCAAGCAACATTGCTGTATTAATACATCGTAAACACAAAAAAGCCTCGCTCTAGGGCGAGGCTCTATCATCACTAATTTGTCTAGCTGCTAATTATTTAGCGCTTAACTCAAACCAGTTAATGTTAAACAAATAGCCTGATGAACCTTTAAAGTTAAAGCGTAAGGTTTGCGCACCGGCTTCTAAATTAAGGGTATTTTCTAGGGTAACCCAGTTTTGCCAGCCACCTGTTCCTTTTACTTTTACCGTGGCTTTTTCGGCGTTGTTAGCCAGCACAACAAAGCGCCCGCCATTAGTATCACTGGCTACTCGCGCAGAAAACGTGTATTCGCCAGCAGCTGGAACATCGATGGCGTATTCCACCCAGTCACCATTTTCAATATAACCAACATTGTTTCCGCCATCAGCATCGGCCGTAGGTTCTGTTTGTACCCCTTGCTGTTGGCTAAAGTTTTCAGCTTTTACTTTAATCGCCGCATTAGCCGCTGTGCTTAGGCTAGCCATGGCAACTAGGGCCGATGTCAGCAGTAGATTTTTAATATGCTTAGGTAATACGCTCATTGATTTGCTCCCTCATTATCTCTATCAAATTATGTTCTACGACCAAATATCGATAAGGCTTGATACTGCGCTAAGCGGATGTTCAAAATTCGGCCTAAGGCCAAAACTACTCGAATTTATTTCATCAGTTAAATTTATTTAGCAGAGATTATGTGAACGCTCACACTAGTGGGTAATTTAGTTAACGCTTATAAAAAAACAGAACAGCATAACGGGATCAAAAAAGCCCCAAGTAAACTTGAGGCTTTCAATCAGGTTTAAGCGAGAGAAACTTAGATGCGACTACGACGACGCGACACAATGACTAAAGCTAAGCCTAAAATAAATAGCATAAAGCTTGAGCTTTCGCTTACCACTGCGGGTACTTGCGGTGGAGTCCAATCAAAACCATGGCTATGAAACTCTCTACCACCTGTATAGCTCTTGGCTGCTACACTTCCGTCAAATACAGCGCCACCAGTAATATCAGCATCTAAGGCTAGCACCGAACCTACAGTTGCTAAGTTATTGAAGTTGATTGATTCCGCTTCATAGAAGTTCCACAAAATATTCTCTGCGCCAAGGTTGCCTAAACCCGCATCAATGGCAAAGCCGCTCCCGGTAAGGTTTACCCCACCAGCAATATCTACAATGCTACCAGATACGTTAATGATCACTGTTTCAGCTAAACCGGCATCTAAAGACAAAGAATTGTTTTGGGCGAAGATACTAGAAAAATCAACATCAAACACCGCCACGCTATCGCTACCGGCATAGGACAAATGACTACCACTTAATACTGCGTTACTGGTTAGGCCAGCGAAGTAAGCAGAGTCTGCTCTTAGCTCCGCTTCTACGGCAGCAAAAGTAGCCTGCATATCCAGTTGATTCTTAGCGCTGATGCTTTGAACTGCTGAGCCGCCACCGTTAAGGTTAACATTGCCATTTACATTGTAGCTGCCGCCATAACTTAAGCTGCCAGCATTAAGGTTAATATTGGTAGCGTTAACGTCACCAACAACAGTCACGGTGTCTTTATTAATAACCGTGGTTTCTCGGGTTGCAAAAGTAGGCGAATGACCAGTAGCATTTAGATTGCCGCCAAGAAGAGTGCGACCTTCTACTTCTCCACCTTGGTAGTTGTAATCACCGGTAAGAATTAAGTTGTAGTCACTTAATACGCTGGCTTGAGAAGCAACAGACAAGGCCAATGAAAAGGTCACAAGCGTAAATCGACTTAACTTTGCAAAATACATAAAACATTTCCTACTACTACGGCAACGACCGAAAACTGATAACTATTTGACCAAGTTTATATTTTTCAAATACTTATAAATACAAACTATTAAAACTGACAGCTTAAAAGCAGGAATTAGGCCAACTAAGTAAAAGCTTTAATTTTCATAGCTTTATTCATCTGTATATATTATTAAACAATACAATAAGAGTTTAGTTGTAAAAAAATTCGACAAGATTAAAAATACAGTCTAGCGAACAACGATACTCCGCTGGAAACCTTGCTTAAAGCTAGGCGAGAACTACGCTTAATATACGCTTTAGCTTTTTTACTCAGCTGTGTTTATTACCAATAGAGAGTTACCATTATTTATTTGTTCCGTACCCTTCTCTGTTTAAGCCTACTGGTAGTCAGTAACCAGAGCGCTGCTGAAAGCATCACTATAGCCAGCGGTGAGCATCCACCCTTCACCTCTCAATACCGCGATGATGAAGGTTTAATAAATGCCATTGTTAAAGCCTCGTTTGCTGCCGTAGAAACAGAGGTGAGTTTTCGTTACTTGCCCTGGCAACGAGCATTAAACTCCAGCCGAGTAGGTAGTTATGTAGCCACTTCTTATTGGGCGATTAAATCTGAGCGTCAAGAGCATTTCTTTCACTCCGAGCCACTTTGGTACGGCGGAAGCGTATTAGTTAGCTTAAATTCAACCGGGGAGTTCACCAGCCTAGCCAGTTTGAAAGGCAAAGTCGTAGGCGCCGTGCGAGGTTACACCTATACCGAAGATTTTTGGCTAAATGGTGACAAAGGCCTATATGAAATCGAAGAGGTGAATTCAGACTTACAAAACCTAAAAAAGCTGTTTGCCAAACGCATCGATGCATTTTTAATTGATAGAGTCGCCGCAACTACCCTTATAAACCGTTACTTAAGTCCTCAACAACAGGCAGTTTTGTGTATATCTAATAATGATGTAATGAGCAGTAGCGTGCATTTGCTCATATCGCGTAAAACAGAAGGCGCCGCTAAGCTGCTTGAATCATTTAATCGTGGTTTAGCAATAATTGTTAACAACGGCCAATACCAACAAATAGCCGATCGTTACCCAATGATCACCCATGGCTTCTTAAAATAGTCCTTTCTCTGTCAGCTGTCGCTAATGAGCAACAGCTTAAACCCTCATTCTCAGCCCTTAAATAATATGAGATTAAAATTGATTGAAAAAATCAATTAAAACAATTAATTACAACTTTACATATTGATAATTAATTGCTCAAATCCTCGCTGACAAAAAACATTATAAAAAGTTAATCAATTTAAATACTCAACGCTAAGTACAAACGTTACAGACCAGACGACTGGTTTATCACTGATAAAGATAAGCCTTCTTTGCACTTTGTTGATCAAACAAACACAAGGAAAATCCAGTGAAACTACATAAACACAAAGCGAGAAAGACCAAGGATTTAGTAGGCTTCTTATGCCTTGTCTTTTCTTTATTTGCCAATGCCGGAACAGGCAGCCAAGGCATCAACTTAAATCAATTGTTAGATAGCTTCAGCGCTCAGCCTGCGTCAATACAACTTACTACGGTAAAAGGCGATGAATGTAATTTAACATCTGAATGTAAAAGCCTTTATGGTGAAACCGCATATGACTGCGTTAACTCGCGCAGTAACCAAAGCTATTGTATGTGTGAAGATGGAATATGTGCCGATCTTCAGCCTACTGCGCCGCCAGAACCCGAATATGGCGACGAATGTGATACTACCGCCCAGTGTAAAAACACCTACGGTAACATTGCCAACGACTGTGTAAATTCACGCAGCGACCAAAGTTACTGCCAATGTGGCAGCGAAGTATGCCGGGAAATGGATAGTAACGGTGGTGACAATGGGGGCGACACTGGCGGTGATAATGGCGGTGATAACGGAGGCAACAATGGCGGTGACAACGGCGGCAGTACTCCTTCGGTAAACACCCAATACCAAGAGCTGAATGGCCTAATTGTTATTGAAGCTGAAAATACTCAGTCAGAGTTGGGCGAGTGGCAACAAAAATCTGACCTCGCTGGTTACACCGGTAACGGCTACTTAGAATTTAACGGCAATAGCTATATTTCAGGTCCGGTAAATTCACCTTTAGAGTATACGTTTACCGCTGCCCAAACCGGCACTTATCACCTACATATGTACGTGGCAAGAGAGACCATAGACAACCGCAGCGATGTAGCCAACGACGGTTATGTGCGACTAGATGGTAACTATGAAGCCGTTGCAGGCGAAGGTAATGCCACTAAAGACATTTTAAGCTCAGATACTAAGTTTTATGGCGGTGCCGATCAGCAGTTTGTGTGGGCATCAGGTAAACGTTTAGATAAAAACCACGCTAAGCATAATGCGATATACAATCTGAAAGCAGGTGAAGAATATACCTTTACTCTGTCGGGGCGTTCTAAGTTTTTTAAAGTAGACCGCATCGTTTTTCGTCATAGCTCTGTAGCTAATGGCGAAGCTCAAGATTTAGAACTGCCAGAAACGCTCGCAACTACCACAGCAAAAACCTGTGAAGTTAGCGACCAAAACCAACAATGGCATCGCGTAGAGCTTACCTGTAAAGGCTATTTTGCTGATGAAGGTAACGACGCTACCTTTACTAATCATCGTTTTAACGTGACCTTTAGCCAAGGCAATCAACGCTTCGTTGTACCTGGGCACTTTGCAGCCAACGGTAACGCAGCCGATACTGGTGCTGGCCAAGGTGACGTTTGGCGCGCTTACTTTATGCCTCCAAGCACGGGTGATTGGAACTACCAAGTGTCTTTCCGCAAAGGTACTAACATCGCAGTAAGCGAACAGCTCAATGCTGGTCAGGCAATTGCTGATATTGATGGGCAACAAGGACAGTTCTCCGTTGCAGCGTCTACCGCTGATAGCCAAGACTTACGCAGCCAAGGTTTATTGCAACACTTAAACGGCGAACGCTACCAACGCTTTGCTGGAACAGGCAATATCTACATTGAAGCCGGCTTAGGTAGCCCAGAAAACCTATTAGGTTATGCTGACTTTGACAATACCGTAAAAGGCAGCGGCGGCTCTTGTAAGGGCATTTTGCACCAGTTTTCTGAGCATGAAAGTGACTGGCAAAGCGGTGACCCTAGTTGGGCCGGCGGCAAAGGCAAAGGCTTAATTGGCCTAGTTAATTACCTGGGTTCACGCAAAGTAAACAGCGCCTATATGATGCTTAACACGGTGAAAGGTGACGGTTGTGACGCTCATCCTTGGTTGGTTTACCAAGAAAATGGCAACAACAAACGCACCTTTGACGTAAGTAAGTTAGACCAATGGGAGCGCGTATTTGCACATATGACCAAGCAAGGTCTAATGCTGCATATGATGACTCAAGAAACTGAAAACGAAACCTTACTAAACAATGCCACTCTAGGTTTAGAGCGTAAGTTATATTACCGTGAGTTAATATCACGCTTTGCTCACCACCCTGCAGTTCAATGGAACCTAGGCGAAGAGCAAGATGCCACTTCAATTGCAGCGTTAAAATCTTACTCGGATTATATTCAAAATCTCGACCCTTATAATCATGGCATTACCCTGCATACTTACCCAGGCCAACACGATCGTTACGATGATATGTTAGGTCACGCTAGCTTCGGCGGGCCAACCATTCAATATGGCAGTATTCCCGAAAATGCGAGCGCTACAGCCACGCGTAATTCGGTATACGGCGAAACGATTAGTTGGCTAAACAAATCCGCTGCTGCCGGTAAGCAATGGTACGTTACGTATACCGAAGCCTCGGGTAGCCATGCGCCTAAACCTTATCAAGATGTAAGCTCTCGCCAGCGTATTTACTGGATGTGGGCAAGTGTTATGTCGGGCGGTGCGGGTTTCTCTTGGTACTTAAAAAATGATGGTACCCACGCCTATGACTTAGCGGTAGAAGACTTACGCGAGTTTGACCAACTATGGCAACAAACTGGCCATGTTAACTACTTCTTTAGCAATATATTGCAACAGCAGTTGGGTTTAAACCTGCAAGATCTTCAAGTAGACAACGGTGCGACGTCAAGCACTAACGATTGGGTACTATCCGACCTACAACACAACTACATTATTAACCTGCGTAACGGCGGAACTACCGATATTCAGCTAAACAATAACCACGTTTACCAAGTGTATTGGTTCAACCCTCGCAGTGGTGTATTAAGCAAAGGTTTAAGCCTAACCGGTGGTGCAAAACTCAACATTGGCACTGCGCCTAGCCAAGCAAACCAAGACTGGGTTGTGCTTATTACAAACCGAGAGCTAAACGAAGATGGTCAAGGCGGTAATACACCGAACCTGCCGCCAACAAGCAAAATTAGCTTAGATATTAATAGCTTTGATATTTCACAAGTGAGCGGTTTTGTTCCAGCTTATAAAGACAATGCTAATAATGCGCTAGCGGTAAACGCAGGTGCCTACAAGGACAAGTACGCAGCGGCCCGCTATACCTTTAATAGCGAAAGTGGAAACTACGATATTACCATTACTACATTGACAGAAAATGATGGTGAAAGCAGCTACCGCTTAGTGGTAAATGGTCAGCAATTAGCTGAGTACACTAATCCTAAATCAGCCAATAACTATCAAGCCACTAAACATACTTGGAACAATATTTCTTTAACTCAAGGAGATGTGATTCAAATTGAGTTCAACTCCACATCTAATGGTGAAGTAATCTCTAGCAATGGGCAGCCAGATTATGCTCGTGGGCGCTGGCGTTTACTTGAGCTAACAGCACAATAAAAACCAACAAGGGTTAGCTTAGCTAACCCTTTTACATGCCAACCTCAGCTAGCCTGCGCGCCAGTAAGTATTTACTCTTTTAATGTAAAAGCTAAACGGTCAATTTCTTGCCCGTTCACATGCAAAGCCACAAAGTGCTCACCAGGGTAGTATTTGCGAGTAGAGATAGCTTTGAAAGAATGACTCTTTTCTATCGCAAACATCTCTCCTTTGTTTAAGCTAAGGTTCTTTAATTTAAAGACTTTACTGGCGGTTTTACCGTTAGCTTTCATAAAGTGCACAGCGTAATCTAAAACAAACTTTTGCTGCATTTCTTCAGCCCGCAGCGCTAACGCAAAAGTGAGCGAGTCACCCATTGTCACTTGCTGATCTAATACCGCAAATTCTTCAAGTTTTAGCTGAGGATCAGCGGTATAACCCAGTAATGGGAAGCTTTTAGGATGACCTTGTTTTACCAAACTACGCGTAGCATGTTTTATTAACCACTGTAGATCGGCATTTGCACCTTTTTGCCACACTTGGCAAAGATCCAGAACTAACTCTGGATGGTCTTTAGCGATGTCATTTAGATTATTTGCCACTGAACGACGAACATACAAACTACTATCATTTTTAAGCACTTCGAGGATCGGTAAAATTGGTGCAGGGTCTGCGATCAGCTCTTTTAGTTGTGCTCCCCAAGGGAGGCGCGGCCTACAACCTTCGCTCGCTAAGCGTCGCAAGTGTTCATCGTCACTGGTTGTCCAAGCAAGTAACTGCTCCCAACTTTGCTCAGGATACTTTTCAATGAATGGGCGAATAGCAAATTCCGCACTAAATAATGGGCTTAATGCAGCCAAAGCCTTAAAGGCCTGCTGAGGATGCGCTATTCCTGCCACTGCCACAAAATCGGTTACTGGCCAAATAGCAAAACCACGTAAGCTGTCGTCTGGGTCACCACGATCCCAATGCTCAGGAAGCGCAACCAGTATCTTAGCCGTTTCAGTGAAGTCTTCTGGTAGGGTTTGTTGTAACACCGCAATCAAATGCATAACCCGCTGCTTTAGCTCTAAGGCCTCCAAACCATCAAGAGCTAAATCAACAAATTGTTCACGGTCAAACTGCGGATAAACTGCCGCTATACCGTGAGCAATACGTTGCACTGCGGGTTCGGCTAAACCATTTTTCATGAGTTCCACTCTATTCTCCCCAAGATTATTCTTCAGCAGGTATAAACGATTCTTCGTTGGTTTCAATAAATCAGTAAGTATTTAAATCTAATTAACAAAACCACTATTGACACAAATCACAATTAAGGCGTCGCCAAGTATTTATATAAGGTAGAAAAGAATACATTGAACAAAAAATAACTCATCTCAAACTAGAAGGCTTTAAATGGAATTATTACCCTCTAAGCAAATGCTTACAATAGCGCTGCTATCTCTGTCGGTGATAGCTTGTGGCGGCGGAGGCTCGGCTAGCTCCCAATCGGATCAAGTAGAAGAACCGATACCAGAATTTCCTGAGATATTTGGCGAACAAAAATCAAAAAAAACCAGCGGCTTTATTTACCCAACCAACTCAATTTCAATGTATGACAGCAGTGTTTGTCGAAACTACGATGCTTACTATGAAACAGAAAACGTATTGGTATTTGGTAATAGCGGGACAAGTAAAGAGCTATTTGAACGCTTTGCCACTTGGACTGAATTTGGATTGCAGGAGCTGAAAAGGCAAATGGGGGTTGATTTAATTGCTTTTCAACAGCGTTACCCATTTAGTTTAGAAACATACTTAGTTGCTACAGATTACTTGTATGAACGCTTAAATGAAGGGGGTGGAGAAACACTGTTCATGCAAGTTACAGGCGATGAGCTCCCTACATTTTATCAAGACTTAACTACCGGCACTTCCAAACGTCATTATCTATATCAACAAATTCGCCATTTAAACCCAGAACAAATCAACAACTTAATTGCTTTAGTCCAAGCGCACTATTTGCCCAGTGAACTCTCCACCAGCTTTGGGCAAACCTTACCCGGAAAATCGTTGGTTTGCTTAAACACTGCCTTTAATAACAGTAACTTATGGGCAACAGGAAACTTAGTAGGCTATACAGCGAGAACCAACGACTCAAGACCTAGCTCAGCTTACATAGTTACACACGAACTTATGCATACTCTACAACATCAATACCTAACTTACTTAAGCCAAGTAGATCGTTGGTTTTTAGAAGGTAGTGCTGAGTATGCGATGGGCCATATTGCTAGCCCATCGAGCCACAACCAGCGTGACCCCTTAGACGATAAGTGGGAAAGCACATTAGGTGCGGTGGCCTACGGCCACTACAACATTGCAGTATCCTACTTAGAAGCAACGTCTCCGGGATTTATCATTAACGTGCTCAAACATATTGCAGATAACGGTGTGTATCATGTTGTTGATTACGCTGAATATCCTGAATATCAATACGACAGAATAAATCAACCTAACCCGGACTTTAGAAATGCTTTCAATGCTTATGCAAAACGCCCTGACGGAAGCGCCTTAACTTACCAAGATTTTGAAAGTGAGTACCACCAACTAATAGACCAATGGATAGCACAGACACCAAGTTTATTAATGCGGAAAAGTACACAAAAATTAGAACAAAAAGACTGGTTCGAATTACAACGGTAAACTGAGCGAAGTCAGCCCCTGGCTGACTTCTATTTTTACATTAAGGCACCAACCAGCGGGTTAGCGACGAGCGAGTCAACAACCAACTCAGCACAAAGGCGAGCCCCAAAGCAGCAGCGCTAATTACAACGAGCGCAATGCTAGAGTGGCCAAACCACTGATAAATGCCATAGTCGGGATTACGCACCGGGATAAGAAACAAAGGATGGACTAAATAAATCCCAAAGCTGTACTTAGAAATTGTTTTAATGAAAGGACGTGCTCCTTGAGGTATCCGCTCAGCATAAGCTTTTATCAATACAAATAAGCTCATGGCTATTACCGCAGTGTTCAAGCTTTTATAGCCCATAAACACGCTACTGTATTCCCCCTGCTGCCAAATATAAAAGGCACTGCCTAATACATTAAATGCCAGCATCGCCCCACCGGTTGCCAACCAAAACTTCAAGTGGGCTTGCTGGTCGTTATTAAATAAATACCAGCCCATTACTAGGTAACCGCTATACAAAATAATGTTTTGGCGAAGTGGCGTTTCTACTTTGAGCCAGTGCATTAAAGTAAGCACTAACCAAGCCGCTAGTAGCAGCAAAATACGTTGTTTTTCCATCTTATAAAGTAAGGGAGCAAGCAAGGGAATCACAAAATAGAGAGGGATGAAGTCGTAAAAGAACCATAGGTGGTACCAAGTATGCTCGTTAGGCGAATGCTCCAACAAAGTCGCGGTAGCCTCCCAAGACCAAGCCCCTTCTTGATAACCACCAACAAAGGCATAAATAACCGTCCAAGCTAAAAATGGTAAAAGCACCTTGGCAAGTCGCCTTGGTAAATAATGGGCTGCATTAAATGGCCGCTGATCCGACATCAGCAAAGCGCCACTAATCATGATAAAAATAGGCACTGCCCAGCGGCTAATAGCATTAAGAGAAATGGCTGGAAGCCACTCGTGCCAAGCCAGTTCGGGCACCAATTCGCGATAAGGGCCAAGTACGTGAATACCCACTACTGCTATGGCAGCGATAAAGCGTAAACACTCTATATAGAACAGCGACGGCTTAGCCACTTGATTATTAGCCATAGCAATATTAACCTTTTTATTATTAACGAGAAGACCAGCAGCAGTTTGGTTGCCTAAGCCTTACATTAACTTTACACTAAGATCTTGAATAAAGGCCAGTTTGCAAGGAGTGCAGGTGCCAATTTATAGCCCATGGAATGACAAACGAAAGTTTGTTTTCGGCTTATCTTTTATGCTGTTGTGTGCCTTTTGGCTAACCTCATGGTTAAGCTACCAAGTTGCACATAACTCACTAAGAGACCAAATTGAATCTAATCACCTGCCTTTAACTAGCGATACCGTTTATTCGGAAATTCAACGAGACTTATTGCAACCGATCTTTATTTCATCATTGATGGCGCAAGATACTTTTGTTCGTGATTGGGCGATTTCCGGCGAAAAAGATGCCCAGCCAATCATTCGTTATCTGGATAACATTCAACAGCGCTACCAAACCATTACTAGCTTTTTTGTCTCTAGCCACAGTGGCCGTTACTATCACCCCTCTGGCATCATTAAGACCATATCCAGTGATGAACCAGATGATGCTTGGTTTTATCGCGTCAGCCAATTACCGCCTTCCCAAGAGTACGAAATCAACATCGATTACGACACCGCAGACCAAAGCAGAACCACGGTCTTTGTTAACTACAAAGTATTCGATTTTGAAGAAAAGTTGATTGGCGTAACCGGAGTTGGGCTTAACATCGAGTTTGTAAAAGAGCTTATTCAAGTCTACCAAACACGTTATCAACGCAGCGTTTATTTCATCGATGCCTTAGGCAATGTCACCTTAAGTGGCACTAACTTCCAAGGCCCGCGCAATATTAGTTTACGTAAAGGTTTAGCCTCTCAAGCAGCTTCGTTGCTTAGCGCGGCCAAAAACAACTATCGCTTTAGCGAAGACGGTCAACAACACTATTTGAATGCTCGTTATATCCCAGAGTTTAACTGGTACCTAATTGTTGAACAGCAAGATGTTCCAGCGATTCAAGATCTAAAACACACGCTTTGGATAAACTTAAGCATTAGCCTGTTAGTTACGGTTTGCATGTTAATTGTGGCTAACTTTACCCTAGGCCGCTATCAGCGCCGCTTAGAAACGCTGGCATCCACCGACAAATTAACCGGTATCTATAATCGTCAAACCTTTGAAGGTCGCTTAGAGCAAGTAATAGATATTCAACACCGGGCCAACAGCCCCTGCTCCATCATCATTTTCGACATCGATCACTTTAAGCAAGTAAACGATAAGTATGGCCACTTAGTCGGTGATAAAGCCTTAAAAAAAGTGGCCGAAATAACCCGCCAATATATTCGCCAATCAGACATTTTATGCCGTTGGGGCGGTGAAGAATTTATTGTTTTGCTGCCTAACTGCGATGCTTTAGCGGCACTAGAAGTAGCTGAAAAGATTCGTTTAGGGGTGAATCAAAGCGAACTCGATATTGATGGCAACCTACTTACCATGAGTATTAGCTGTGGCATTGCCCAAATAAAAACCCATGAGATCCTTGCCAGTCTATTGGTCGATCGCGCCGATAAAGCAATGTATCGTGCCAAGCAAAATGGCCGAAATAGAAGTGTATTGGCGGAATAAGGCTTACCCGCTAAATAGGCTATTTAGCGGGTAATTGAATCTATTATTTAGATTTTGGTGGGTAGTTCTCTAACATCAATGTTACTTGTTTATTGATGAACTCTGCGCGACTTTCTGGCCCCATGGTCTCACGCAGCTGGCTTTGTGAAATTGAGCGCCATACCAAGGCATTAGTCGCGGGGTCAAAAAACTCTACAACTAACTTACCGTACTTACGTTCTTTATAGCGATCAGGCGAGCTTACGCCAATTGCGCCGTGTTTGCGGCCTACGCCCACTGAGAACGAACCGCCGTATGATTCTAACTCCGTTGCTATATCGACCCGGTAGTCGACCAGCATATCGGCTTCTTCAACCGCTACCGCAGGTATACCTTTAGCCTGCAATTGGGCGGTTAATTCACGTTCAATTCGTTGACCATCAATGGTTGCCACTGCATCTTCTGGCATTGGCACAAAGGCAAAATCTTTGAATTGAGAGAAGTCTTGATCAACATTGTAATCTAGTGCTGGTTTTACCGTGCATGCGGCGGCCATAAATGACAAACACGCAATCGCAAAAATTCGAAACATAGTTCACTCCAAGTGCTTATAAGCACAAATTTCAATACCTTAAATCTAACACAAGTACGCCAATTTACCCCACCCATTATTGCTGTGACTAGGGGCTGTTGATCTTTGGTGTTGAAATTTTGTTCGAGATAAGCGGGCTTTAATCGCGGCGAGCACTTAGAAGCCTAGTGGGCTAAGCAAGAAGTGCTTAACAAAGAGTAAAGTTCGCTTATCCGAACCCTTCGGGCAGCATTTCTTAGCCGTTTATTCAGCGTTAGCGAGTGATTATTAAGCCCACTTAACTGCACACTCACTGCCTTGCCTAAATGGCTAATTAATTGCTGCAAAAACCATCAGCAAAGATCAACAGACCCTAATGCTTAACCAAGTACCAAGGCTTTGTTATAATCGCCACCGTTATTTTTATAGTGGTTTATCATGTCTCAATTTGAACAACGCTTTGGCGGCATTGCCCGCCTTTATGGTCGCTCGGCGCTCAACACCTTCCAACAATCTCATGTATGTGTAATTGGCATTGGTGGCGTTGGCTCGTGGGCAGCAGAAGCTTTAGCTAGAAGTGGCATTGGTAAAATCACCCTGATAGATCTCGATGACATCTGCACCACGAATACCAATCGTCAGATCCATGCTATTGCTAACACTGTTGGTCAGTCAAAAACCGAGGTAATGCGTCAGCGTATTTTGCAGATCAACCCAGATTGCGAATGCCTAGAAATTGAAGATTTTGTCACTAAAGATAACCTTAGTGAATACATCACCAAAGACTTTGATTATGTGATTGACGCCATTGATAGCGTAAAAGCTAAATCAGCCTTAATTGCTTACTGTAAACGCAACAAAATCAAACTCATAACGGTAGGTGGCGCAGGCGGGCAAATAGATCCTACGCAAATTCAAATTACAGATTTGGCCAAAACCATTCAAGATCCCCTAGCAGCCAAAGTCCGCAACGAGCTGCGTAGATTCTACAACTTCAGTAAAAATCCGAAACGTAAGTTTGGGGTAGATTGCGTATATTCTACCGAGCAACTCATTTACCCAAGCAGTGATGGTGAAACCTGTATGGCTAAACCCGATGCGGGCGGAACTATGCGTATGGATTGCAGCAGTGGCTTTGGTGCGGTCACTCACCTCACCGCGAGTTTTGCCTTTGCAGCCGTGTCTCGAGTGCTGAAAAAACTCGCTGCCAAAAGCCAGTAAATTGGCATATAAGCTAAAACATTCAAAGACTTAGCTTTAAAGCCAAACTATTTTTTGCTTTTTTTACTACTCAAGCCTCAATAATTACTGGCTAAACCGCAAAAAAGTAAGGTTTTCTAGTATTTTAAGTTTGCTGTTCTATGCTTAATTCAATAGCAAAGGAGAGCAAAAATGTCTTGGGATAAAACCAGCCTACGCTTCAAAATACTGTCGGTTCTTGTTGCTTCGTTAGTGCTGCTTATGGCAGTAGCCATATACACTGCGCTGCACCTAAGAGAAACCGCAAACAGCTTTGATAAACTCACTCATAACGAAGTACACCTTGAAGAAGTGGCTCTGCTGTCCCACATCGCCTTTAAAACTCAAATCCAAGAATGGAAAAACGTGCTTCTGCGTGGTCACGACCCAGAGCAAAATAAAAAGTATTGGGATCGCTTCCAAGATAAGCAAAAAGAGGTTCAGCAACAGGTTGGCAAACTGGTCACAGAGCTAAGACAAGCCAATTACCCAGAACTGGCAAAACTTGCAGAAGAATTTTTAGCTTCACATAAACAACTCGGCACCGCTTACGCTAAAGGCAAAGCCGAATATGAAGCAGCAGGATTTGATTTTAAAGTTGGCGATAAAGCGGTAAAAGGCATTGATAGGGCCCCCTCTAAATCAATGGCGCAGCTTAGCGACCAACTTAAATCGATAACCGCCGAGCAGGTCGAACTAAACACTGTGCGCGCCCACAAGGTGAGCAATATCAGCTTCATCATCATTGGTATTAGTGGCCTGCTAGTGATTCTTGTTAGCTTCTTATTTATGGAGCGCCAATGCATTACGCCCATTAACTCTCTAGTAGAAGACATAGATGTGCTAGCCAATGGCAAACTCAATATTACCGTGCAGCTAGAGCGTGGCGATGAGTTAGGCAAGCTGGCCAATGCCACCCGCAAATTGCAGCAGTTTTTACTCAGCACCGTGTCTGACTTAAGCCAATCGGGTGAACAACTGCATAACTCATCTAACATGTTAAACAACATGTCAGAAGATCTCGCGAAAGGAACTCACCAACAACGTGAAAGCTCTGATTTAGTGGCCACAGCCATTCAAGAGATGTCGCACTCGGCCAACGAAGTATCAACAAATGCCGCCAATACCGCCGATACCACCCACAATACCGACTTAACCGCACACAATGGCGCCGAAGCGATGAAGCAGGTTATCACCAGCATCAATACTCAAGTTGCTGATATTAGCCATGCAGGAGAAGTGGTTAAAGATTTAGCCGCCGATACCAATAATGTTGGCGCAGTATTGGATGTGATTAAAGGCATTGCCGAACAAACTAACTTGCTGGCGTTAAATGCAGCGATTGAGGCAGCGCGTGCCGGTGAACAAGGCCGAGGCTTTGCTGTGGTAGCCGATGAAGTAAGAACTTTGGCGCAAAAAACCCAACAAAGTACTAGCGAAATTCAAAACATTCTCGAGAAGATTCAAGGTGGCGCTAACAATGCAGTAACAGCCATGGAGCAAAGCCAAAGCCGAACCGACGAAGTTGTAGAACAAGTAGAAACAGCAGAAAGCCTGCTATCAGAAATTGTTACCTCTATTGGCAGCATTAATGAAATGAACTTACACATTGCCTCTGCCGCAAAAGAGCAAACCACTGTTGCTGGCGAGATTGCTTCACTGATCGAGCGCATTGCCGATGTTGCCGCGCAAAACTCTCAGCAAGTGGATGAGTCTAATCAAATTAGTGCTCAGCTTAATCAATTAGCCGATGACTTTAATCAGCAACTTAAACGCTTTGTTTATTAAGCCATTTGTATCGCGATTATAAAAAAGCCCAAGCAATTGCTTGGGCTTTTTACTAGCTACAGTATTGGCTTAGTCGGCTACCGTATCACCTACCAAGTGATCAACACTAGGAACAGGTTTATGGTTTGCACCTAGGTAAGAGTAAATCACTGGTAATACAAACAATGTAAATATTGTACCAATAGATAGACCCGCACATATAACCATACCAATATCAAAGCGTGCTGCTGCACCTGGACCAACAGCGAGTAGCAATGGTACCAAGCCCGCAACCATAGAGATGGTGGTCATCAAAATTGCACGCAAACGAATTCGGGCAGCATGACGAATCGCGGTGATCTTATCTTCACCTTTCAAGATTTGACGCTCTTTAGCCACTTCACACATCAAAATACCGTGTTTAGTAATCAAACCGACTAAGGTAATCATACCAATCTGGGTATAGATATTGAGTGACGCTAAGCCCCAGCCCATCATCAGCAAGGCACCACAAATCGCCAGCGGTACCGACACCATAATCACAATTGGGTCGCGTATGCTTTCGAACTGCGCAGCCAATACCAAGAAGATAATCGCCAATGCTAAACCAAAAGTGGCATACAAGGCCGAACCTTCTTGCACAAACTGACGAGATTCACCTTTGTACTCAAAGCCATAACCCTTAGGTAAAATCTCAGCAGATTTTTGCTCTAAGAACTTAAGCGCGTCACCCATAGTTTGGCCTGGCATTAAGGCACCGTTTAAGGTTACCGAGTTGGTTTGGTTCATTTGCAATAGCGAACTTGGCTGGCCGGTTAAATCCCATTCAATCAAGTTAACCAAGGGTACCGGGCTGCCATCAACGGTTTTCACATAGAACTGACCAATTGCCTCAGGGCTTAAACGGTCTTCGCGCTTAACCTGAGGAATCACCTCGTAAGAGCGACCATCATAGTTAATGTGGTTGATGTAACCATCGCCCATTAAAGTGCCTAGTGTGCTGGCAATGTCTGCCATTTTCACCCCATAGGCACCAGCTTTATCACGGTTAACTTTAATGTCTAAGGTTGCCGTTTGGAACTTGGTGTCTAAGTCGGTAAAGACAAAGTAACCACTTTGCATAGCAGCTTGTTGTAGCTCCTGCGCTAGGCTCACCAAAGTGCGGTAATCACCGGTACCTTGCAATACAAACTGTACCGGGAAACCACCACTGGCACCGGGCAAAACCGGCAGCGGGAACGAAGCGACAGATACACCAGCGATGTCGGCGGTTTCGGCTTGAATCGCTTTAACCAGCTCATCTTGGCTCATGGTGCGATCTTCCCACAAAGTGGTGTTCAAGAAGCCTAACCCCTGGGTCGCACTAGGTATACCCGCTAAGGTAAATGCACTGGCAATATCGTCTAAGGCCATGCCGCGTCGACCCACTTCGGTGGTGTATTGATCCATGTAGTCAATGTTTGCCCCAGCCGGACCATTAGCCATAATCATTGCAGCGCCTTTATCTTCGGCAGGTGCAAGTTCAGTAGGAATAATCTTCAGTAGCGGGTACAAAGAGCCCATCACAATAATGGCGAAAATCACCACCACAGGGCGGTACTTTAATACTCCACCAACAAGTTTGTCGTAGCCACTGTCTAAACTGTCTAGGAACTTATGAACACCTACTTCAAAACGGCCCGGATTAGGGTTGTGCTTAAGCAGTACCGAACACATCACCGGCGATAAGGTTAAGGCAACAAAACCCGATACCACAACCGCACCCGCAAGGGTAAGGGCAAACTCGGCAAACAATACGCCGGTTAAACCTTCTACCATGGCGATCGGCGAGTACACTGCAGCTAAAGTAATGGTCATCGAAATTACCGGCAAGGCAATTTCGCGGGTACCAACAATGGCAGCATCAAAGGGTTTCATCCCTTGGCGAATATGCCGGTCCACGTTTTCCACCACAACAATGGCATCGTCCACCACCAAACCAATAGCCAGCACCATCGCCAACAAGGTTAATAGGTTTAGCGAGAAACCTAAGGCTTGCATCGCCAAACACACACCAATCAGCGATAGCGGAATCGCAATAACTGGAATGAGTACCGCGCGCAAGTTACCCATGAACAAGAAAATCACAACCACAACAATAATGGTGGCTTCCACAATGGTGGTAAGTACTTCATTAATCGACGATTCAATATATTCCGTTGAATCATAAAGTACTTGCATACCCATGCTATCTGGAAGGTTAGCTTCCAAGTCGGGTAGCATTTCGGTAATCAACTTGGCAACGGTTAGCGGGTTGGCAGTAGGAGTTGGGTCAATGGCTACCACAACTGCGGTTTGTGCATCGGCTTTCGCTCGCACGGTTTCACGTGCTGCATCCAGCTCCAGCTCAGCCACATCGTTTAAGCGTACAATGCCACTTTCGCTGCGCGCAACAATCAACTGCTCAAACTCGGCACGGGTTTTAAGATCGGTATCAGCTTCTACGTTGTAGAGGAAGAAACGGCTTTTAGCTTGACCCGGTGCCGACCTAAAGTTGTTGTTTTGCAGAGCGTTAACCACTTCTGCAGCGGTAAGTTTATGGTTCGCCAGTTTTACTGGATCTAACCATACCCGCATCGACAACTGCGGCCCGTAAACATTGGCCTTGGCAACGCCCGTTACCGTCACCATTTGCGGCTGCACGTTACGGTTTACATAATCAACAATTTGCGCCGCTTTTAGCTCATCACTGCTAAAGGCGATGTACATAATCGAGGTACTAGAACCGGTTGAACGCGAAATGTTGGGATCTAAGGCTTCACTGGGTAAACGCGCACGTACAGCGTTTACTTTAGCCATAATCTCCGACAGTGCAGCATCTGGGTCGGCACCTGTTTTCATGTAAGCGGTAATGGTACTGCTACCCATAGAAGAGTTAGATTCCAAGAAATCTAAGTTATCCGCCTCAGCAATCGACTGCTGCAATGGCTGGGTAATAAAACCCTGAATAACTTCTGCAGGCGCACCATAATAAGCGGTGCTCACAGTAATAACCGTGTTGGTTAGCTCTGGATACTCGCGAATTTGCAGCTTAAATACTGATTGAATACCAATAATCAGCAGCAGCAAACTTAAAGACAGCGCTAATATCGGTCGCCGAATAAAAATATCGGTAAATCTCATGACCTACGCTCCTAATCTTTTGGCAAGTTTTGGTCGCGTTGTACGAAGCTATCTTCAACAATACGAACCACAGCCCCGTTACGTAAACGCACTTGACCAGAAACCACTACTTGCTCGCCGGCGTTCACGCCTTTATCGATCACAGCAACATCGCCGCGACGTTCACCCACCGTTACTGAACGTTGCTTAGCAATTAAGGCTTCGCTGCCGTCATCTGCGGTTTCACTTTCTAGTACGTAAATAGATTCACCGTATAAGGAAAACGAAATAGCCTGCTGTGGCACCACAATTTGATTAGGCTGCACCGCTTGCCAAATACGTACACTGGCGTACATGCCAGAACGTAAAAGCCCTTCAGCATTTGGAATGGTAGCCTGCACCTGAATCACACCACTTTGTGGGTCAACGGTAGGTTCAATGGTAGTGATTTTGCCTTTAAACCACTGCGCAGGATAAGCATCAGAGTTAAGCTCAATCTCGGTACCAACATTGATAAGCGATATGTCTTTTTGCGGCACAATAAAGCGCAGCAACATATGATCGAGGTTCTCTAAACGAGCAATGTCGTCACCCGCTTGCAAGTATTGACCAAGGTTGATTTGGCGAATGCCCATTACACCGTTAAACGGAGCGCGAATATCACGGCGCTCAATAGTGGCTTTAAGTGCTTCAATATCACTGACCAAAGCAAGGTAGTTAGCTTCCGAGTCATCAAACTGGGTTTGCGAAACCGAACCACGATCCAGCAAGGTTTTATTACGCTCCATTTGGCGCTTAACCGCTGGAAGCTTGGCCTTAGCACTAGCCAGGTTAGCTTTTTCAACGTCAGCTTCTAGGCTCACCAATAGTTCACCCGATTTTACTGTGTCACCCGAAGTAAAGTGAATTTTAGTCACCAATCCAGCCACTGAGCTACTAATATTTACACCTTGGTAGGGCTCAATAAATCCAATTGATTCAATTGCTGGCTGCCAGTCTTCTGCATTAGCTGTAGCAACTTCCACAGGCATTTCTGGCACCGGTCGATTAGCCATAAATTCGGCAATCATCTTTTGTTTGAATAGGTAAAAACCAAACACGCTACCAAACAGAATCACTGTTATGACTAGCATGATTGCCATCCATTTTTTCATTTCCCACTCCAATCACTAAGGGTGTATGGTAATAGCATCCCAGCTAGCTAAAAGCGCGGCATCCATGTCTTGCTTTGTAAAATTCGCTTCTCGAAGTTGAGAAAAGCGACAAATTTCAAGTATTTGGCCAAAGGCCAAGGCGTATAACATTTCGCCTGGTAAAGGTTTAAAGCAGCCTTGTTCGACACCACGGCTAAAAAAAAGTTTTACCGGTTTAAATAATTCCTGGATAAGCGCTTTGTGACGAGCATTTTTAGGCAAGGTCTCTAAATGGACCCACAAGCGTTGCACATTCACATTTTCTTGATGGTAGTGTAGTGCATTTAGCCACAAACGACTGTGGCACTCTTGTAAGCTCTGTGCCGTATTGACATCTGCCAAAAAGGCCTCGGCAAACAAACGCAAATTACGCTCGTGAAGCTCCGCCATCAACTCGTCTTTATCTTTAAAATACAAATAGATGGTACCGGTAGCTACTTTTGCCTGCTTGGCCACGCGGTGAATAGACACAGCCTCAAGCCCTGATTTGTTAATCAGCGCCTCAGCAGCCATCAATATACGTAAGCGTTTATCGGAAATCATAAAAATGAACATTTGTTCAGTATTTTTCGCGATTATATTCCTCATCAAAAAACAATCAATGAATAATTGTTCATTTTACGAATTCTTACCTTTGTTAAAGAATATGAAAGCGTTAAAGCGGCGTAGATCAGCCCTCTCTGATCGGCTAAAATGCACGGCCCGTTTAGAAGGAAAGCTCCGTGAAGTTAAATCCCGCACAAGATAAAGCCGTTAGTTATGTATCTGGCCCCTGCTTAGTATTAGCAGGCGCAGGCAGTGGTAAAACACGGGTTATTACCAACAAAATTGCTCATTTGATTCAAAACTGTGGCTATAAGGCAAAAAACATTGCCGCGGTAACCTTCACCAACAAAGCCGCCCGCGAGATGAAAGAACGTGTCGGCCAAACCATGGGGCGCAAAGAATCTCGGGGATTACGGGTATGTACCTTCCATACCTTGGGTTTAGACATTATTCGTCGTGAATACCGCAGCCTAAAGCTAAAACCTAACTTCTCGTTATTTGATGACCAAGACCAAATGGCCTTGCTTAAAGAGCTCACCGAAAAACAACTCGAAGGCGACAAAGACTTATTAAAGCAACTACTAAGCTGCATCTCTAACTGGAAAAATGATCTGGTGCTACCAGCGCAAGCGGTGGCAAGGGCAACCGGGCAGAGCCAACAAGAGCAACTGTTTGCCCACATGTACGAAGCTTATCAGCGTCAGCTTACCGCCTATAACGCACTAGACTTTGATGACCTAATATTAATGCCTACGCTGCTGCTCACGCACGACGCAGCAGTACGTAAACGTTGGCAAGATACCATTCAATATTTATTGGTAGATGAGTATCAAGATACCAATACCAGCCAGTATCAGCTGGTAAAACTAATTACCCAGGAACGCGCCTGCTTCACCGTGGTTGGTGACGATGACCAGAGCATTTACTCTTGGCGTGGTGCGCAGCCTAAAAACCTGATGCAGCTGCAAAAAGATTTCCCTGCTTTAGAAGTGATCATGCTGGAGCAAAACTATCGCTCAACCCAGCGGATATTAAAGTGCGCCAACATCCTTATCGAAAACAATGAACATATTTTCGAGAAATCGCTGTTCTCCGAGTTAGCCTACGGTGAACCGCTTAAGATTCTCTTTGCGAAAACCGAAGAACAAGAATCTGAGCGGGTAGTAGCCGAGTTAATTGGTCACCGCTTTATGAATAACGCTAATTACCAAGATTACGCCATTTTATACCGCGGCAATCACCAGTCTCGGTTGCTCGAAAAAACCTTAATGAACAACCGTGTTCCCTATAAAATTAGTGGCGGCACCTCGTTTTTTGCCCGTGCCGAAATCAAAGACATAATGGCCTACCTGCGGGTATTGGTGAACCAAGACGACGACAACGCCTTGCTGCGTATCATCAATACACCACGTCGCGAAATTGGCCCAACGACCTTAGAAAAAGTGGGTACCTACGCCAACGAGCAACAAATCAGTTTGTTTGCTGCCACCACTCACATCGCTATGACCAGTATTCTGCCTACCCGCGCACTTAATGCAGTGAATGAGTTTAGTCAGTGGTTACTGGCATTGGCCAAGCGTGTTGAGCGAGGAGATGCTCAGCAAGCTGTACGCGACATGATCCGCGATATTCACTATGAAGACTTCCTTTACGAAACCAGCCCCAGCCCTAAAGCTGCAGAAATGCGCATGAAGAATGTCTCAGAGCTATTTCGCTGGGTAAGTGGCATGCTCGAAGGTGATAACGACAACGAGCCAATGACCTTGCCACAAGTGGTTAATCGGCTGATTTTACGCGACATGATGGAACGTGGCGAAGAAGACGAAGAAAGCGATCAGGTTCAATTAATGACCTTACACGCCTCAAAAGGTTTGGAGTTTCCTTACGTGTACCTCATCGGCATGGAAGAAGGTTTATTGCCGCACCAAAGCAGTATTGATGAAGACAATGTAGAAGAAGAACGTCGCCTTGCTTATGTAGGGATTACTCGGGCCCAGCGCGAACTCACCTTCACCTTAACGAAAGAGCGTCGCCAGTTTGGCGAGCTAATCAAACCAGAACCAAGCCGTTTTTTATACGAGCTGCCACAAAACGATTTAGTGTGGGAGCAACGCCGTAAAAAGGAAACCGCTGAAGAACGCCAAGAAAAAGGCAATAAAGGCATTGCTGCGTTGCGAGCCGCGCTCAACAAAAACAACAGCTAAATTTCACCATCCTTAGTTAATTAACATCATTTGGTCATATTTAAGATCAACGATCTTAAATGTGATCCTGCGCTAATTACCTTCTAAAGGCACAACATATTTGTGACCGAAACGGTTTTCATCCCATAAAAGCGCCTTACTCCAAGGTTTTATGAGAATAAACTCACAAAAAAGTAATCAAGGATGGAGAGTACTGATGAATGCATTAGTTGAACAACGTCAACAAGCTCAACTGCATTTTCAACAAGGTGGGCAGAATATTATAGTGGGTGATGCCGCTGCCTGCCCCTTGCCGCCAGAACAATTGGCTGCGCTAGACGCAGACTCTCCCTACGTAGTAGAAGTATTCGAAGGTGGTTTAACCGCTGTTGTATATCATTTGTGTATTAATGGCCGCCATTACAACCTCAAGAAACGTCGCGCTCAAGCCTTAGTGCACAATGTGGATGGTGAAACCTCTTTCCTCAACGAAGTACAACGCCGCCGAGATATTCAAGCGCTTAAAGACAAACCAAGCACAGCTAAAGCCTACCAACACATCGTAACCACCTTGTATGCCAACTATCGCCTTGGTTTTATGTTGTCACCTTGGATTGACGGCAAACCATTATGTAGCTTTAGTCGTGAGATTTTTAGGCAGATCTTCGACACCCAATTTGCCCTAGAACAAGCAGGTTTAATGGAGTGGGATTTATCTCCTGGCAACATTATTTACGACGGCCGACAAATCCACTTGTTCGACTTTGGTTACATGTATCCTTACGATCCATTAGAGCACTTTAATAGTGATGGCTTAGCAGCACCGGATTTTCACGCAGTAGAGCGCTTAGAAACGCGCAATGTATTTGGTTACCTGCTGCGCTATCAAGACGTAATGACCGCTGCAGACCAACTCGCGATTTATCGTGAGCTAAAAGAAGCCGCATTAGATGTTTATACCCAAAAGCTCATTTGGCTAAAACAAAACTATGCTCAGCCTGCAATTATCCAATGGCAAACAGAAATTATTGAACGCTGGGAATATGCGTTAGACAACGAGCGTTCACTGAAAAATCTATTTATTGCAGAAAGCTTCCGCTCCCACTGTTTAGACATTGCCGACGACATTAGTGGCAAGAGTTGCACCCCAATGACCTTAAAGCGCATCGACAAAGTCATCACCATGGCTGCCACTGTTTATTTACAACTTCAAAACAACGGCGCGCTGTTGTTTGACAACGCAGAGCTCGAACAGGTCGACCTAATCAAAAAATACCAAGATTACCGTCAACTAGCGGCCCAGTACCAACAGAAATAAATCCTACAATTCAAACCGTTAAGCTTTATTTACAAAGGTATCAACTTATCTTGATACCTTTGTGATGACAGGTTCACATTTCTGTACATTTTTTATCCTTCCTTTATGTTTTTTCTCTAACATTGCTATAGCCATGGCCAGCAGAATGATCTGCGCCGTGGTCGAACAACTATAACAATGATTAAAAACCACTAGCGTTGAGCGAATTTACAAAATTTTCGCCATAACCGGGTGGTTAAAAATACAGCAAGAAAAACAGTATAAGGAAAGGATCCATGAACAAGTTAACAATCGCTCTCGCGGGGGCGACGTTGCTGTCTGCGCCTGTGGCAGCCGAATGGAACTTTAGGGGTACGCCAAACCAATGGCAATCCACTCCCCTTGCGGTAGTTTCAGGAACCGAATACACCACTTGCCAAAGTTTTGGTAGCAATGACCCTCGCTTTAAAATCGATCGCTTTGGCGACTGGAACGAAGCCTACCCTAGCGCCGATGTGCGGGTTGATGCTAACAAGAGCTATAACATTAGTTTTTTTAGCGACAGCAAAAATATAAGCACTACAGAAGTTGCAAGCTGTGGAGAGATAGAGCCACCAGAGGATAGCTGGTTCTATCGCGGTACTTCCAATGGTTGGGCTGCCACAGCCATGACCAGTAGCGATAACCTAAACTTTTGTACTACCCAGAGTTTTGCTAACGATAACCCTCGTTTCAAAATCGACCATTATGGCGATTGGAACGAAGCTTACCCAACAGCAGACTTTATAGTAACTGGCAACGCTAGCTACCAGATTTGTTTTAACGCCGATTCAAAACAAATCACTGCAACGCCAACCACCACAGAAGATACTCAAGCTCCTACAGTAAGCGCTAATCCTGCAGCGGGTTCTTACACCCAAGCTCAGCAAATCAGCTTAACTGTTAGCGATAATCAAGACAGTGCGCCCAATATCTACTGCACTACCGATGGCTCAATACCTACTCAAGCTTCACCGCTATGTAACAATGCAAGCTTTACTGCTAGCGATGTCGTGGCCAGCGGCGTTGATTTAAGCCTAAAAGTGCTTGCGGTTGATGAAAGCAGTAACTCCGCAGTGAGTAGTTTTGATTACACCATTAGCGACGCCCCAGCAGATACTTGGTACTTCCGCGGCACACCTAATGATTGGCAAACCACTGCAATGACCACCAGCGATGGCAATAACTATTGCACCACTCAAAGTTTTGGCAGCAATAACCCTCGCTTTAAAGTGGATCACTTTGGCGATTGGACAGAAAATTATCCAAGCGCTGATGTAACGGTTAATCCAGATACCACTTACGATATTTGTTTTGATGCCAGCAGCAAACAAATCACCACAACAGAGATTGAAGGTGAAGACACGAAAGCCCCTGTGGTTAGCGCTTCTCCATCAGGCGGCCGATACGCCACCGCGCAACAAATTAGCTTAAGTGTTAGCGACAACCAAGATCCAGCGCCTAAGCTTTATTGCACCACCGACGGCAGCATACCTACTACAGCACTCAGTCAATGCAACCAACAGAGCTTTACCGCCGAAGATATCCTAGTTGATGGGATTGATTTGGTATTAAAAGTATTGGCTGTAGATGCTAGTGGTAATCAAGGCGTAACTACCTTTAACTACACCATCGACCCTAACATCACCACCAGCGGCGACTTCCGTGAAGAAAATGTTTACTTCATCATGACCGACCGTTTTGCAGATGGTGATACGAGCAACAACAACATTTGGGGTGACGAGTACTTACCCAATGGTGAAGCCGATAAGTACAACACGAATACCAGCAAAACCGGTCCTTTGTCTTACTACCATGGTGGTGATTTCCAAGGCATTATCGACAACCTCGATTACATCCAAGACATGGGCTTTACCGCCATTTGGATTACCCCAGTGGTTAAACAGCCTGAAGGCCGCCGCTTTAACGCCAACGACGACTACGAGGCTTCGGCCTTCCATGGTTACTGGGGTTACGACTTCGATAAAATCGACCCACATCTACACTCTTTAGGTAAAGACAATGATGGCTGGGCAGGTTTTGACGCCTTAGTGGATGCTCTGCATTCGCGCGGTATGAAGATCATGCTCGACATCGTGGTAAACCACGGTCAACCGGGTCAATCGGTAGTGGGCTCGAAGAGTAAATGGGCTGACCGAGCGCTAGAGATTAAAATGGATGGCCAAACCTGGAATTGGGAAACCAATGACCCTTACATGGATGGCGCTAAAAATGGCTTCTTTAGCTACGCAAGTACTGGGAATACCTGGTTGATCGACTTGCTTGATTTTAACGAACATGGTGACGATGACCAAAACGCGACTAAACATCTAATCAATGTTTATAAGCGCTTTATCGACCATGGCGTAGATGCTTTCCGTATTGATACGGTATCGTATATGACTGCTGATTTCTGGGAACGATTCACCCTAGAAATGGATGCTCATGCTCGTAGTTTAGGCAACGACAACTTCTACATGGCAGGCGAAGCGTGGACAGGTGATCGCAAGTCGGCGGTTGATCTAATCTACAATGGCCAAGGCAAAAAATTCCACATGTTGGACTTACATGGTTCTTCCATGGACTTCCCTGGTTGGATGGGCAAAGCCTTTAGAGGGGAAGCCGGGTTTGACGACGGCAATGGCTACGCCCGTATTGCTGGTTCCGATGGCGATGCCTCTGGCATTTACGACCCAACCTATCTAGCTACCTTTGTAGATAACCACGATGTTACCCGAGCTAACGGTGTATTGAGTGAAACGCAGTACCTCAATAACCTAAACTTTATCTACTTGTTCCGTGGTCTGCCGGTGGTGTTCTACGGCACCGAGGTGCTGTATTCAAGCTGGCCACACTACATTACCACCACTGAAAAAGATGATGTAGTAGCACGTTGGATGCTGGGTTCAGAAGGCATTAACTACGCCAAAACTAACCAGCCAACGCTCTATAAGCACTTAAAAATGCTAAATAGCCTGCGCAGCTCCTCTGAAGCCATTCAAAAAGGTCAGCAAATCGACCTATTGCTAGATGGCGATCATGCAGCATTTGCTCGTGATAACGGGGCAGCTGTAGCTTATGTAGCTCTCACTAAAGGCAGTGGCTTTAGCTACACCTTTAATAACATGGCTAATGGTAGCTATCGTTTAATTACGCCAAATACCGACGCCGCCAGCTACAACGAGCAAACCATTACTGTGAGCGGCGGCAGCCACTCAGTAACGGTGCCAGCAAACAGCTTTGTGATTTTAGACAAACTATAAATCTCAATATTCCCACCTAGCCATTTTGCTCTGTGCGGAATGGCTGGGTGGATTAACTATGGAACAGTTAATATCATGAAAAAGATAGCATTAGTCATCAGCTTATTGGCAGCAAGCTCTGCCGCTCAAGCTGATTGGTTTTATCGAGGCACCAGCAACGGCTGGGCAACTAGCGCTTTAGAACTTGTTTCGGGCAGTGAATACCGAACTTGTCAAAGCTTTGGTGCTAACGATCCACGCTTTAAAATTGATCGCTTTGGCGACTGGAACGAAGCTTACCCAAGCGCAGATGTTCGGGTAGACGCCAATAAAAACTACGAAATTCGCTTCTTTAGCGACAGCAAAAACATCACCACCACAGAAGTAGCCACTTGCGGAGATGTTGAGCCACCAAAAGATAGTTGGTTCTACCGCGGCACTTCTAATGGCTGGGCAACAACAGAAATGACCAGCACCGATAACGTCAACTTCTGTACTACTCAGAGTTTTGCCAACGATGACCCTCGCTTCAAAATCGACCACTACGGTGACTGGAACGAAGCTTATCCAAGCGCAGATTACACCGTAACCGGCAACGCCAGCTACCAAATTTGCTTTAACGCTAGCTCAAAGGCGATTACGGTAACGCCAGACGATATTACGGATACTCAAGCACCGGTGGTTACTGCTAACCCAGCAGCTGGCTCTTACACCGAAACTCAGCAAATCAGTTTGAGTGTGAGTGATAATCAAGACAGCTCACCGTTGATTTACTGCACCACCGACGGCTCTACACCAACAGCGGCTTCCAGCCCCTGTAACGATGCCAGCTTTACCGCTAGTGACGTAGTAAGCGATGGGGTAGATTTAAGCTTGAAGGTATTCGCCATAGATGCCAGCGGCAACTCTGCCTTAAGCACCTTTGACTACACCATTAGCGATGCACCCGCCGACACATGGTACTTCCGTGGAACCCCGAATGGCTGGCAAACCACCCTTATGACCAGCAGCGACGGTAATAACTACTGCACCACGCAAAGCTTTGGCAGCAACAATCCGCGTTTCAAAATTGATCATTTTGGCGATTGGACTGAAAACTACCCAAGTGCAGACGTATTAGTAGACGCTAACTCTACTTACCAAATCTGTTTCAACGCCACCACCAAAGCAGTAAGCACCGTTAAACAAGGCTGCGAGCCCAACTGCGGTAGCAACAGTGAAACCTTAGGCGCGGTTTACTCCGCAGAAAGCACCACCTTTTCAATATGGTCGCCAGAACATAGCAATGTAAAAGTGGTGGTTGATGGGGTTGAACACACGCTGCAAGCAGTGCCTGACTTCGCCGGTTACAGCCAAGTTTACCAAGTAACCGTAGCAGGCGACCTGCACTTAAAACCTTATACCTTCCTTATCAATGGCGTTCAGGTTCGTGACCCATATGGAAAGATGTCACAACCAGGTACTGGCGATTACGAAGCCATTAACATTGTGATGGACATGTCGCGCACCGAGCCAGTTGGCGGTTGGGCAGCACGCCCAAGCTTAATTGAGCGTGAAGATGCCGTAATTTACGAAGTGCATGTTCGTGACTTTACTATCGACCCAAGCTCAGGGGTAAGCGCTGGCAACAACGGGAAGTTCTTAGGCATGGTGGAAACGGGCACCACAATTAATGGTGTAAAAACCGGTATTGACCACCTAAAAGAGCTAGGCGTTACCCACGTACAGCTATTGCCAGTGTACGACTTTGCCACCTGTGATGGCCTGCCAGACAGCGACCCTTGTTACAACTGGGGTTATGACCCTCGCAACTTTAACATTCCAGAAGATCGCTATTCAGCCGTTCCAACTAACTATGAAGAGCGAGCGCGTGAGTTCAAAACCATGGTGAACGAGTTCCACAAAGCTGGGATTCGAGTCATCATGGATGTGGTATACAACCATACTTTTGATGACGAAATGTTTGAGAATATTTCTGGTCAATACTATACCGCCAGCGACTTGTCTGGCACTGGTAACTCGATTAATGCAGATGTACCAATGGTAAGCCGTATGATCCAAGACTCCTTAGAGTATTGGGTAGACGAATACGGCATCGATGGTTTCCGCTTCGACTTAATTGGTATTTTCTCTTATCAAGAAGTTGAAAAATGGGGTCGCCACTTAAACGATACCTTTGCAGACCGTAAGCTATTGATTTATGGCGAACCTTGGAACGGTTACGCAACAGATCCTCTAGAAGGTCAGCGAGTTCGTTACGGTACCACTCACCACTTAGCCGATGAAAACATTGGGGTATTTAATGGCGCTTTCCGCGAATCATTAAAAGGTTCAAATGACGATACTCGCACTGGTTACATGTTTAATAATGTAGATGCTGCTGAATCTGGCTGGGCGATTTACGATGGCTTTCAAGGTTCGCCCTACAATCCAAACGATGGTCGTAACAGCACCTGGTTCCGTAATTACGCGGCCGATCCAGAGCAAAGCATCAATTACATTTCGGCCCACGATAACTTTGGCCTGTGGGACAAGGTGTATTTAAGTACTTCAAGCAATGTGCAGCAAAATAGCTCGCATCAGGTGATTAGCTTTAATCCACCTAGCGATTTAACCTACCCTAAACGAGTGGTTAATTTTGGCATGGGCATGATACTTACCAGCCAAGGCATACCTTTTGTGCATGCCGGTGACGAGTTCCTGCGCACCAAAACTAATAACCAGCAAATTAGTAACCCATCAGCTTGGAACTATGGCGCCCATGGCGGAACACATAATACCTACAACGCACCAGATAGTTTCAATGCAATTCGTTGGTCTAACAAAGCAGATAACATCGCTACCTTTAACTACTTTAAACAACTTATTGAGTTGCGCCATAAACATGCGGGCTTGCGCATGAATACCAGCCAAGAAGTTGCACAGTACTTAAATGTTAGCCGCCCAGACCAATTTGGTGGACAGGTGATAACAGGCCACATCACCGACCCTAGCGACAGCCATAACCTGTTTATTGTATATAACAGTGGGAATAACCAAACGGTAAGTTTACCTGCAGGTAACTGGACTAAGGTAGCCGATGCCAATGGAGCAGTTAACGCTGGCAACGTGTCTGGTAGCACCGTGGTAGAAGGCACAGCAGTTACCATGTTTACTCAAGCCAAATAAGTAACACTAGCCCTTATAACTCAAAGCCCAAGTGATTCACTTGGGCTTTTTACTTGCAATACTATTTGTAAAACAACGAGTCAAACTACCTACAAACATCTAAAGCAGCGTTGAATCGTTGTAAAAAATCCGGCCGCTGTTCTAGCCATTCGGCAGAGAAATAACTCGATAGATTAGCTTGGCTTAGGTGCCGGGTTTCAATGTTGCGAGTAACGTGCCCGTGGCTTTGTTCATGGGCATAAATTTCGTGGGGCGCCACTATCGCGTCAATACGCTCTAACTGCAATAATTCGAACAAAATGTGGTAGTCATAGCGGGTGTGTATATTGGGGTACTCGTGCTTGGTTAACCAACGGTGCATCGCCGAACCATGCAATACACCTATTTTCAGCCCTTTCATTTCAGGGCTGTGCACTTCGGTATCTATAGTTTTCACACTAAAAAGACTGCGATAAGTAACAATCAAGGGCTCACTGGCAATGGCAAGCTGGTCTCTTTCTGCGGTACGGTTTAACACAAAAACACCATCAAATTTTCCCGCCTGCAGCTCCTTAAACGCACGATTAATCGGCCTAACGTCAACCTGATAAGGCTGACCCAATTCAATTAAACTGCATTGCATCACATCAATCGTTGAGCCACTTAAAGCATCACCATTCACCACTTGATAGGGAGGCAAGTGATGAGTAGCCAAGCGCAAGGTATCCGCTTGGCTTAGCGCAGAGCCAGCTAGCAACAATCCTAAGCAACACCATCCTATGCACTTAACCAAACAATCATCCTTCAAAATCCAGTTGGTAGCTCTTAAATATTAGTCGTTTAAGTAAGCACCTATGGCTTTTTTTTAAGCTCAAGGGCTTTTTTTCAGAACGTGACCGCAGACACGCTTAAAAAATCTGTTAATAGAACAACCAAGTTTCATAATTTCTTATAACAAATTTAACGAATAAGCTTTAAGCATCTTGAACATTTTTTCAGCAAATGTGAGCTGTAGGGCTGATATGTTCAAGGTAGAAGTGAACGCCGTTCTCTTCAGGCCTAGTAATGTGTCAGTGCATTACTAGTAGCATTTTCCTTTCCTTTCTGGATGAATTACCAAGACCCGCCTTTTACGGCGGGATTTTTTTGCTTGAAGCACCGCATTAATTACAATATTGTCATTATAATCTTTGAGACGCTTAACTCAGCCTTTGACAAGGAATTTAGATAAGCGTGACAGAAATAACAAATCACCAAGAAAGAGATTCTTATTCCCTTTAAAACGCGTATTTTTGAAATGGAAGTAGTTACTTAGCCGATTCAGTATGAAAAAAATCACCGATACCGAACTAATTAGAAGTGCCAATCGCCGAGACATTATTCAAACTCTGCGCCTCCATGGTGAACTGGCACGTGTAGAAATTGGCGACCACACCAAATTAAGTCCCGCAACCATCACTTCAATCACCTCTGAGCTGGTTCAACAAGGCTTAATTATTGAGCAGAATGTAGTGTTAGATCCCAGTGGTGGACGCGGTAGGCCAAAAGTAAAACTACAACTTAATAATCAAGCGGCCTTCTATCTAGCCATAAAGCTATCGATTAACGAAGTGCGCTTTATGCTGGGAGATACCTCTGGCACCATCGTTGCGCAAGCGACTCAAGCAATGTTAACGGTCACGCTAAACCAAGAACAGTTGGTTGACGCCTTGTCTAAAGCCATCGAAGAGTTTATTCAGCATTATGAGGTTAAACGCAGTAAACTGCGCGGCCTTGGCTTAGCAGTGCAAGGGGTTATAGAAACACAAGGTAAGGGCATATTGTGGAGCCCAGCCATCAAAGGTAAGCAACTAGAACTGGTTGAGCAACTGCAGCTAAAAAGTCAGCTACCAGTGTTTATTGCCAACGACGCTAATTGCCTCGCCGTTGCCTTAACTCAACTGCCTAAATACAGCAAACTGGATAATCTAGTTGCTATCCAACTCGGCTATGGGGTTGGCATGGGTTTGATTGTTAACGGCGAGCTTTATCAAGATGCCAGTGCAGCCACTACCGAATTTGGTCATACCAAATTTAGTTTAAATGGCCCGCAGTGCCGTTGTGGTGGTCGAGGTTGTATCGAGGCCTATGTGGGTGATTACGCCATTTACCGCGACGCCAGTGCCATTTACAACTTGCCACCTACCGACATGCTGCACCCTTCAGAAAAACAAATGCTCGACTTAAACCAACTGACCGAGCAAGACAATCCAGCAATGGCGCAGATTTTCTCCCAAGCTGGTACCGTGTTAGGCATGGGTTTGGCCAACATAATGGCACTATTTAACCCACAAAAGATTGTTATATCTGGTCCGGGAATTCGCGCATACGAACACATGAAAGAGTCGATGCTGCGCACTTTACACGACAACTTGTTGCCTTACCACCAAGCTGAGAACGTGGTGGAAAAACACAATTGGGACGAAGATATGGCGGGTCTTGGCATGATAACCATCATGCAGCAACATACCGACTAAACCACTAAGCAGAAAAAAGGGAGCGGCAAGCTCCCCTGTTAGTTGCATTTCGTTTAAGCGCGAGAGAATAGGCGTTTGCTTAAGTAATGCCCCAATAACATGCTCAACAAAAACCAATAAATAGCGGCTTCTCCGCGCAGCAAACTGGCCACCGCAGGCCCAGGGCAAATGCCTACCATTCCCCAACCTATGCCAAAGATAATCGAGCCAATGATCAGTTTAGGACTAATCGTCTTAAGCGTAGAGCATTGAATAGGCTCGCCATTTACCGCATGGCTTCTTGGTTTAATCAGCAAATGATAAAAAGGTACAAATACCAATAAGGCACCACCTATAACAAAGGCCAAGCTAGCATCCCAATTACCACTTACATCTAAGAAGTTAAGCACTTTATAAGGGTTAACCATTTGCGACACATTCATGCCCAAACCAAATAATAAACCGGTGATTAAGCCAACCACTACTTTAAACATAAGCACCTCCTGCTAACCAAACCACAGCCGCAGCGCTAAGCATAAATACCATCGTGGCAACGATAGAGCGCAGCGAAAAACGGCCAATACCGCAAATACCGTGACCACTGGTACAGCCATTTGCTAGCTGAGTACCTACGCCAACCGCAAAACCACCAGCCAGCAGCCAAGTTAAGGAATAGTTGGGTAAAGCGGCTTCGCTTAAACCCATTAAGGGGTTAAACAATAAACTCGCAGCCATCGCAGCAATAAACGCTACTCGCCATGGCCATTCACTCTTTGATGCACCAACAATCCCGCCTAATATGCCGCTAATACCACCTGTACGGCCACTAAGCAGCATTAGTAATGATACCGACAGGCCTAACAACATTCCGCCAACTAAGGCGCTCCCAGGGCTAAATTCGGTCATTAATTTCTCCACTATTTAATCAATTACAAAATTGCTGCTGCAAACTAGCTAACAAGCTTTTCACTCGAGTGTCAGCCAAGGAATAAAACACCGTTTGCGCCTGTTTACGCACCGCTACCAAGCCTTGTTCTCGCAGCACTTTTAAGTGCTGAGAAAAAGCAGATTGACTCTTGTTACTGTGAGCCAATAGCTCCCCTACACTCATTTCCCCATCGCACAATAAACACAAAACAACTAAACGATCTGGATGAGCAATGGTTTTGAGATAGTCGCTAACCACACTAGCTTGCTCATGCAACACTTCATGACTTTGCATACACACCTCCTCGATAGGCTGAATTATACGAGTACCATTAAATTAGTCAAATCTAATTTAAATAAAACTTAATTAGATAATTGCAATTTAGATATGCCTAATATATGGTAATAACCAATGACTAATGAGCAAATCTGTCACTAACGATCCACATCAATAGCTTAGTGAGAGAACTTGATTAAGCTTTTGCTCATTCTCTAACAGAAAAGAGTTTTTAATACTGGAGACAAACATGACAAAGATTTTGATCATAGGCGGAGTAGCAGGCGGTGCCTCGGCTGCAGCACGCGCAAGACGTTTAAGTGAAGACGCAGAAATCATTATGTTTGAAAGAGGTCCCTACATCTCTTTTGCTAACTGCGGTTTGCCCTACCATATTGGCGGCGACATTGAGCAACGTGATGCTTTGTTACTGCAAACTCCAGAGAGTTTTAAAGCACGATTTAATGTAGATGTGCGAGTAATGAACGAAGTGGTAAGCATTAACCGCCAAGACAAAACCCTCACTATTCGCAATCTAAATACTCAAGAAAACTACCAAGAAAGTTACGACAAATTGGTATTAAGCCCAGGTGCGTCACCCATCGTTCCGCCAATTCCTGGTATTCAAAACTCACGCACTTTCTCGCTGCGTAACATACCTGATATGGATAAAATCATAGCCAGCATCGAACATAACCAACCAAAACATGCCACGGTAGTTGGCGGTGGATTCATTGGTATCGAAATGGCCGAAGCCCTTATTCAACGTGGTATTAACACCAGTTTGGTTGAGTTATCACAACAAGTGATGGCGCCGGTAGACAGTGAAATGGCCGCGCCTCTTCACCAAGAGATGCAACACCATGGAGTAGATTTACGCCTCGGAGTAGCGTTAGAAGCCGTGTTTCCTAGCCAACAACAAGCCGCCGATGAGCTAGCCAGTGTTGACGAACAAGGTTTAGAACTGCGTTTGAGCAATGGCGACCTATTAGAAACAGAATTACTGATTATGGCCATTGGTGTAAAACCAGAAACCAGCTTGGCCCGCCAAGCTAACTTAAACATCGGCGAGTTAGGTGGAATACAGGTAAACAGCCAACTGCAGACCTCTGATCCCGACATCTACGCAGTGGGCGATGCCATTGAAGATCCAGAATTTGTTACTGGTGATGCGGCACTTATTCCTTTAGCAGGCCCAGCTAACCGCCAAGGCCGCATGGTGGCTAACAACATTTTTGGCGCAGGCGAGCATTATAAACGCAGCCAAGGTACCGCCATTTGCAAAATCTTTGATTTAGCTGTTGCGTCTACAGGCCTTAATGAGAAAACCTTACAGCGCAAAGGCTTAGATTATGAAAAAGTGTATGTACACGCAGCCAGTCATGCCGGCTACTACCCTGGCGCGCATCCCATCAATTTAAAGCTACTATTCAATCCAACTAGTGGTGCAATTTTGGGCGCACAAGCAGTAGGTAAAGATGGCGTAGATAAACGCATCGACGTAATCGCAGTGGCCCAGCGCGCCGGTCTTACAGTATTTGACTTGCAAGATTTAGAGCTCACTTATGCTCCTCCGTTTGGCAGTGCCAAAGATGTCGTCAATCAAGCTGGGTTTGTCGCCGCCAACAGCATTCAAGGTGATACTCGCCTTTGCCACAGCGACGAGATCAACCAACCGAGCGCAGAGCAGCTAGTGCTTGATGTACGAAATCCTGGAGAGCTAGAAAAGCTAGGAGCAATTCCTGGTGCGGTTAATATTCCAGTAGATCAACTTAGAGAGCGTATTAACGAGCTGCCTAAAGATAAAGAGATCTTGGTGTATTGCATGGTGGGTTTGCGCGGCAACGTTGCTTATCGCCAATTGGTTAATCACGGTTTTAAAGCGAAGAATCTTACTGGTGGCTATAAAACCTGGCTAGCCGCCAAGGCATAAAACCGAGTCAGCAGGTACAAAAAAGCCCGGTGTAAACCGGGCAAAAAGCTGAGACGCATAAAAACAATTTACTGCGCGTTTACCGTAATATCTTTGGTAGCGCTATTGAAGTTGATGCGATAAGTAGTGTTGTCAGACACTTGGTAATCCGCATTTGGATACGCTTCTGTCCAGTTACCACTATCTATCTTAAAGCGCGCAGTTGCTTCTTCACCATTAAAGCTTTGAACGGTGTAGTACAAGCCACTAGCACTATCGTAATCAAGTTGAGTTGTTCCCCAAGCATTTGGCGTACCGCGGAAGTACCATACTTCGTCGCCGTCGTTGTCAGGGTTTCCGCCAACACAGTTCGTTGCAGCAACCCAGCTACCTTGGGCATAACACAATACATCGCCTGTAGTATTTAGGTCTGCGGTTTGATTAGCGCCACTATCATTAAAGATAATGTTTAAGCTGCTTAGCTTAGTGCCAAAGTCATGGCAGTAGTAAGCACCTTTTTGCACCATTCCCACACCTGGCCATTGCGCATTGGCAACCGAAGTTTCAGCTGAAACCGACCAGTAGTAAAGTGTTGGATTACTAAAGCCAGCTTGGTTGTCGTAGCAAACTTCTGTGCCACCTACAGGATCTGGATTCGTGCCGCTAATTTCAAAGCCACAAGCCTCTAAACTGCTCCAGCTACCGTCTTTGTAACAACCGGCACCTGCTGCAGTTAAGTCAGCCGTTTTATTTGCACCGTTGTTGCTGAAGATAGCATTGATGCTGGTAAGTGTGACACCTAGATCATGACAATAGAAGTCGCCGTTCTTCTGCATGGCTACACCAGGCCAAGTTGCATTGGCAAGGCTGCCAGCAGGCTGTGCTCCCCAGTAGTACAGAGTCGGTAGGTTTTCTGATGTACAAATAGAGCTAGCCGCTACTGGGGTAGCTGGTTCTGGGTCAGTTCCACAGTTAGAAGTACATGGGCAATCTGCACCAGTACAAACATCACCAATTTTTGCACCAACATGAATTGCTGCAGCTTGGTCGCCGCCCACAGTAAAGTTAGCTTGACCACCACTCACCGTAATCACCGACTGACCACTTGAGTCAGCAGCAGCGTTACATTGACCAGTGCTCTCATCAAAGTTAGCTTCGATAATGTTACAGTACTGCCCGTCTGGCATGCCTGTATCAAAGCTTTGATTAATTGAGCTACCGTAACGTTTGTTGATAACAACAAAACCTAAGCCGCCACGCCCGAAGGCAATTTGGTCGTTACCACCCTGCCACCAATTGGTAATACTCCACTCACCAGCAGTATGGTTACGGAAGCCCACCATGTTAGCAATGCCGCGCCACTTGTGCTCACACACCCAGTTGCCACCGTCGAAACCACAGGCATTACCAGTATGTACGCCGCTGCTAGGTGGACCTGCATCAAAGTCACCGTTGAAGTAGTAACCAGACATGATTTTTGGGTAACCATAAGGGTAGGCTAGCGCAAAAACGTTCGCTAAGAAGTAGCCGTCACCTTGAACACCATGCCAGATTGGGCCACCTGGATTATGACGCTCCTCATCGTGGTTGGTCACAAAGGTCACCGCATCGGCGCTAGATAGCTCCATTTGGTTGCCTAAATCACGTAACCACGCAATATTGCTATCACGAAAAGCAGGACCTAACTTACGGGCAAATTCAAACTCAGTAACATCACCAATGTAAGTATATTCAGTTGGACGAACTGGTTCTCCAGGAGCCCCAATCACTTCTTGGAAGATGTAAGGATTACCGTTTAACTTGCCTTTAATCGCAGCAATATCACCTGCCGGGATGTGCTTGGCTGCATCAATACGGAAACCTGCAACACCCATGCTTATCGCATCATTCATGTAGTCTGCGATTTTTTGGCGAACATACTCTGAGCCAGTTTTAAGGTCATTTAGGCCCACCAAATCACAGTTTTGTACCTGCCAGCGATTTCCGTAGTCGATATCACTGGTACAAGAGTTAAAGTCATTTGGTCCGTAAGGTACTTCAGGGAAGTTTCTATCGTAGGCTGCCATGTGGTTAATTACGGCATCTACGTAGATATCTACCCCAACGTTTTTACAACGCTGTACCATATCTTGGAACTGACCACGGCTACCACTGCGTCCTTCAAAGGAATAGCTAACCGGTTGGTAGCGGCTCCACCACGCGCCAGCGTTGTGAGATTTAGTTGGAGGTGAGACTTGCACGGCGGCAAATCCTTTAGGTCCTAGAAAGGTTTCACACTCTTGTGCAATGTCTTCCCATTTCCATTCGAAGAGGTGTACAAAGGCGGTTCTTGGTGCCGCCGTGACGCTGGACGCATAGCCCAACGCCGCACCAGCTAGCAGAGCGCTAGTGGCGAGTTTGCTGAATTTTCTCATTGTTACTTTCCCATGTAATCTTAGAGCGTCTCTTTAAGACTCAACTCATCACCACTCTTTGGTGTTTTGCGATGAGGGGCAGACTAACCACTGGAAAGAACCACAAGTAAAACACAACCTTAACTATCCATAGTTAATTTACCGCCTTTCTAATCTACGCTTAATATTTGAACGATGAAGACAAGCGCTCACTTATTGAGCATTAGCTCACAAAGATCTTTGTTTTTGGTTAATGATGTTTGACAGTGATCAAAATTCGAACAAATACCCTAATATTTAAGCCGATAAACTCCAAACACAAATTATTTAACTGCAAACTTTAAGTTCCAGTTTCTGTTAAAACAGCCCTGAAAGGCCTATAAACAGTAGGGTTTGTAAAATTTCATGACATTAATTACTAACTACTCTAAGCACCAAAGAGCTATTACAATGACCTTAATTCATAGCAGTAAAAGAATTTAATCATGAACCAACAATGGTGGCACTCGGCAGTTGTTTATCAGGTTTACCCACGCAGTTTTTGTGATACTAGCGGCGATGGCAACGGCGATTTAAAAGGTATTATTAGCAAGCTAGATTATCTGGAAAAGCTGGGCATCGACCTTATTTGGCTATCGCCTGTTTATCTTTCTCCAATGAAAGACAATGGTTACGACATTGCCGACTACCAGGCCATAGATCCGCGCTTTGGCGACATGAACGACATGCGCCAGTTAATCCATCAAGCTAAACAGCGTAACATCGGCATAATGATGGACTTGGTACTTAACCATACCTCCGACCAACATCATTGGTTTAAGCAAGCAAAACAAAGCCGAGATAACCCCTACCGCGATTATTATATTTGGCGAGACCAAACTAATCAGGTCCGCTCCATTTTTAGTGGCCCTGCGTGGCAGTATGATCCCGTCACTAGCCAGTATTACTTCCACTTGTTTGCCGATGCTCAGCCCGATCTCAACTGGGAAAATCCAGCGGTAGCAAAAGAAATTCATCAAATGATTTCTTGGTGGGTAGAGCAAGGCGTGGCTGGCTTCCGCTTAGATGTGATTGATTTAATTGGCAAACAAATTGACCAAGGTATTACCGAGAATGGTCCGCGTTTACACCCGCTATTGCAGCAAATGCATCAAGCTTGTTTCAAAGGTAAAAAGCTGGTGACCGTGGGCGAAACTTGGGGAGCCACACCCGATATAGCCAAGTTGTATTCCGATCCGCGTCGCGAAGAGCTATCGATGGTATTTCAGTTCGAACACGCCGCCTTAGACTGGCACCCCGAACATGGGAAGTGGCAAGTACAAGATTTTGATTTAGTTGCCTTAAAAAGGGTGCTTAGCAAATGGCAAACCGCCTTTGATGGCGATGGCTGGAACGCCCTGTTCTGGAACAATCACGACTTACCACGCATTGTTAGCCGCTGGGGTAATGATGGCGAATACCGCGAAGCCAGCGCCAAATTGTTTGCAACGCTGCTGCATGGCATGCAAGGCACTCCATACATTTATCAGGGCGAAGAAATCGCCATGACCAACGTACAATTTGCCGAGCTAAGTGATTACGATGACATAGAAATTAAAAACAGTTACCAAGAAAAAGTGGTAGAGCAGCAAAGCTTAAGTCATCAGCAATTTATGCAAGGTGTGTATCAAAGCGCCCGTGATAATGCCCGCACTCCCATGCAGTGGGATAATTCTGACAATGCTGGCTTTAGTTGTGGGCAGCCGTGGCTCAAGCTTAATCCCAACTATCAGCAAATAAATGTTGCTAATGCGCTTGCCAATCAACACTCGGTGTTTTATCACTACCAACGCTTAATCGCACTGCGAAAATCTAGCAAATTTGGCGATACCTTGGTCTATGGCAGTTACCAATTATTATTGGAAGAGCACCCTCATATATTCGCTTATATTCGCCAATATAAGGAGCAAAGGTTGCTAATTGTTGCCAATGTCAGCCAACAGACTCAAGCCTTGAGTTTAGATTATAAGCTTGCAGAAGTGGTGCTGGATAACCTTCAGCCGGAGGATGAATCGGAAGTCGGGGTAGATTTAGCTCAGCTTAACTTAGCGCCCTACCAAGCCATTATCTATTTGCTAGCGGATTAATTAGCGATACAAAAAACCAGCTAAGCGATTTCCTTAACAATACTTAGCGCCTTACTAGGCGGTAATCTATGCGCTAAGTAGCTACAAGCTTATTCGCTAAGGGTATATTGCTCTGATAGGCGATGACACAGCCATTTATACAAGTTAAAAGCTTTTGGGCTATTACTTGTAGGTAATAAGTCATCGTCTAAAAAGGCTTCACCCTTAAAGGTAAGCACATCACGCTGTTGTGATACTTCGCGAACTTCTATTCCAGGAATATAGTCTTCGTGCTCGCGCAGTAGCTGATTGGCCAGATCAATCAAATCTTGTTGGCTTATTGCTTGTTTAGTCATCACACCATGAGTATTTGGGTAAATATGAATTTTAGCATACACAGATGTGGCCACTTACCCTAGCGTCAAGATCAAAACTTGTGGCGCTTTTCTCAGCTTAAAAAACTGAGATAAAACGTAATAAGCCAAACAACTAATACCAATCACACTAAGTAAGTGATCAGAAATAACGCAGGAAAAATACTCGAGAATAAGGCAGAATTTCTCGATAAGTAGTTATTCTACAATCAAAAATTCTAACGCAGTTATCGAGTATTTTAACCAGATAGAATGAACAGTTAATTAGTACGATTGGTATAAGTTGCCTTTTTCTTCCCACGCCATTGCTGTATCAATAAGCCACTAATAATTAACACTAAACCTAAGTAAGTTGCGGGTTCTATCACTTCGTTCAAAAAATAACTGATAAAAAACAGCGACAAAAACGGGGAAATAAAAATAAGATTACTTATACGCGCGGTGTTGTTAGTAAATTTTAATGCTAATACCCAGCACACAAAGGCAATACCCATTTCAAACAAACCTACATAAGCCGCGCCTAACCAAGCTTTAGCATTAAAACTGGGTAAGCCATCACTCCACCAACAGTAGGCTAGTACCATTGGCAGGCTAAAACAAAAGGCTACCAGCAAACTCGCCACCGGGTCGCCAGAGTTACGGGTATTAATAATCCAATAGCCTGCCCACAACAAGGTGCTAAACAGTGCCAGCAGAACGCCTAGCACACTGTCAAACTGCATGCTTAGCAAATCACCTCGGGTTGCAATCACCAGAACCCCAAAATAGCCTAAAGCCATGGCAAGCAGATCTTGCTTACGCAACTGCTGCTTTAAAAAGGGGACCGCCAGCAAAGCCAAGGTAATTGCCCAGGTATAATTAAGTGACTGAGCTTGCTGAGCCGGCAATAAGTCATAGGCTTTGAACAGTACTAAATAATAGAGGAAGGGATTTATAGCACCTACCAGCAAAAAGAAGCCGGGCCGCTGCTTAGCGTAGATTAACGCTAAAGGCAGTTTGCGTTGCCATAACAACACACCACTTAACAGCAAAATTGAAGTTACTGAAGCCAGCAATACCAATTGAATGGGGCTTAACCACTGCAGCGCTAACTTAAAAGCAGTGGCCACCGTAGACCACATTAACACTGCACTTATGCCAAAAGCATAGGCTTTAGTTTGTGTATTCATTATTACTTTACTATTTCCGACCAAGGGGCTCAGTGTATTCGGCATAACTGGCTAGAACAAGCCTTTAAAGTTTGAACGTCTGTGACTAGGGTCTGTTGATCTTTGCTGATGGTTTCTGCAGCAACTTATTAGCCATTTAGGCAAGGCAGTGAGTGTGCAGTTAAGTGGGCTTAATAATCACTCGCTAACGCTGAATAAATGGCTAATAAATGCTGCCCGAAGGGTTCGGATAAGCGAACAAAATTTCAACACCAAAGATCAACAGACCCTAGTAAGCCATCTATAAGTGCTTGAAGAATTAAGCTTAAGCAATGCGCAAGAATGGAAAAGAAAATAACTCACAAACTGGCTAAACTGATTTGAAGTCTAGTAATTGAGTCCAACATGGCAAGCCAACAACAGCGAATCAATACGGTCAAAAGACAAGTAGAGCAAACTCTTGATAGCCAGCTGGATATTGATCAGCTGGCTGCTTTAGCCTGTGTTTCACGCTTTCACTTTTGTCGGCTATTTCATGCTTATGTCGGCGAGAGCATTTATGCTTATCGCAAGCGTTTGTTGCTAGAGCGTTCGTTAAATCACCTTAGGTTTAGTCAACAACCCTTAATCGATATCGCCAATCAAAGCGGCTATCAAAACCAAGCTTCCTTTAACAAAGCGTTTAAACAACAATTTGAGCAAACGCCACTTCAGGTAAGAAATCAGGGCTGGCTTCCGCCTTCTTCGGCAAAATCTAACAACTTTACCCCTCAAGCTGTCAGCCAAGTTGAGGTTATAGATCTCGCGCCACAAGCGGTATTATGTTCACGAGAACGAGGCCCTTATGCCCAAGCTGCCCCCAAAGCTTGGCGCCAGCTATTTAGCGCTTGCAATAAAGTGGGGTTAGATACTCAGCAAAGCACTATGATTGGTGTCTCCTACGATGATCCTAAAGTTACCCATCCGGAGCAAGTGCGCTTTGATGCGTGCCTAAGTTTGCCAATGGAGCAAACAAACCACGCCCGCTTGCCCTGCACTTCACAACTTGCCGAACTGGGCATTCAACAACTAACTTTGCCTGGCGGTAAATTCGCTAAGCTGCGCCACCACGGAGGTTACGCCAGCATACCCAACAGCTATCAAGTGCTGCTGCGCGACTGGCTGCCACAGTCAAGCTATCAGCTTCGAGACGCCAATTGCTTAGAGATCTACCACAATAAAACAGCCGATAGCGTCTCGGAACAAGCCCTAATAACAGATCTTCTACTGCCCATTAACTAGCCACAGGCAAGCCCCATGACCTCTTCAATTGATTACGCCAGTTTTAGTGAGTTTAGCGACCCCAAAAACTATTTTTCGCAACTGCCAGATTGCCAAGCGGATATTGCAAAACTGGTTAAGTGCGTGCAAAACAACTTGGTTCATCCCTATTGGTTACAACACTACCAGCTCGACCCAGATTTCACCCAGCGCCTAGACGAAATGCAAACTCGCAGCGTGCAGCAAAAGCTAAAACGCTTAAGTAATACCAAGGGGCCGCTGCTTGCGGACAAACCAGCTAACCAAAGAATGCTTGGAAATTGCCGAGATTTCGCCTTGTTGCTCTGCACATTATTACGAGCTCAAGGTATTGCAGCGCGCTTGCGCTGTGGTTTTGCCGCCTACCTCGGCATGCACCCTTACGAAGACCATTGGGTATGTGAATATTGGCACAAGCAGCAACAACGTTGGATAAAAGTAGACGCCCAGCTTGATGCCAAGCAACAAGCTCTATTGAACATTACGTTTGATCCACTAGACCTGCCAAATGAGCAATTTATTTACGCAGGCTCTGCCTGGCAACTATGCCGACGAGAACCAGAGCGCGCCCAGCAGTTTGGCATTTTGAGCATCACTGGCTGGCCCTTACTGCAAGGCAACTTACTGCGCGACATATTTGCCCTAAGTAAAATCGAGTTGCTTGCCTGGGACAGCGGCTGGGGACTCAACAAACACTATTTTGAATACAGCCAAGCTAAGCAAGAATTACAGCTACTAGATACACTGGCAGAGTTAAGCGCTAAGTCTTTAGCCGAGCAAGCCTTAGCACAATCGAAAGGCCAAGAGCTGGCTTTTCCCGCTAACTGGCAATGGCAGCTTGCCCCCAGCATTGAAGACTTGTTGCAACAGCACAACAGCATTGTGGAGACCGACTAAACTCTCATTGACAAACAACACTATTAAGCTATATTTCGCGCTATTAATAGAATACAAAGTAACTGCAATAATGCTCCACCACCGCAAAGCTCTTGGGCTAGTGCTGTTATTTAGCCTTAACGCTTGTGACAGCAATAAGCCACTTACGGACGAAGACTATACCCTGTATAGCCGCTATACCCTAGATAACCAAAGCAACTACAATCTCACCTTCAGCAGTGAGCTAAGCTCGCAAATAGAGGCGGTAGACAAGCAATTGCTCAAAGGCCAAATCGTCTCGGGTGAACGCAAACAAATACTGGCTTTCTTTGACCTGAGCCAAGCCACTAATCCCCCCTCAAGTAGTTTTAAACAGCTACAGCTATATGCTGATTCTGGACAAGGCGAACAGCTGGTTTATCAAAAAATCGATGACGAGCTCTGGCAATTGCAGCGCAGCGACAGCAATCAAGAAAACTACGTACTAACTATTATTGACGCCGATTTAAACTGGTAAATTCGCTAAAACTGGAGCTCTGAAACGCTATACTCGGGACAGTAATTTTGCTACTCTGCGCGACCTTTTTTGCAGGTATAAGGCCTTGGTTATGAGTCATTCAATTGCGGGTTTCGATTTTGGAACGTCCAACTGTGCGGTTGGTGTAATGCAAGGTAAACAAGCGCAATTAGTCAGGCTTCCCGAGCACGGCAATTATATGCCCTCTACCTTATTTGCCCCCCAATCAGAGATGATTTGTGCGTGGTTATATCAGCAATTAGACGCTCAAGGTAAGGCCCAGGCTTATCAGCAAGCACGTGGTAACCAACTAAGTGCCAGTTTACGCGCCTTAAAAGAACTCAAACTTGACGGCTACGACGAGCACCTAAGCTTTGGCCAACAAGCGCTAAAAGAGTACCTCGTCGACCCCGCCGATTGTTATTACGTGCGTTCCCCCAAGTCATTTTTGGGTGCTAGCGGTATTCGCGAGCGTCAACAGCAACAGTTTGAAGATATTGCCGCCGCCATGATGTGGCACATAAGCCAGCAAGTGAAACAAAGTGGTCAAGCCGAACTGGCCAAAGTGGTAATCGGTCGCCCAGTTAACTTCCAAGGTTTAAACAGCGAAGTAAGCAACCAACAAGCCATCACTATTCTTAGCAATGCAGCCCGTTTTGTAGGCTTTAAGCAGGTAGAGTTTTTGTATGAGCCGATGGCTGCTGGTTTAAGCTATCAACAGCAATTGCAGCAAGAACAACGTGTATTAGTGATAGATATTGGCGGTGGTACCAGCGATGTATCGATGCTAATTATGGGGCCTAACTACCTTGCCGAGCGAGATCATCAAGACTTGGTGCTAGGTTACAACGGCGAGCGCATTGGCGGTAACGACTTCGACATAGCCTTAAATTTTGAAACCCTAATGCCCAGCCTAGGCGCCAAGCTTAATTTAGCCAGTGGCCAGCCAATGCCAATTAAGCCTTTTTGGGATGCAGCTGCAATTAATGACTTCCCAGCGCAAACCCGTTTCTATGAAAAAGATACCCGCCTGTTATTGCAGCGCTTACTGAAAGAGCCGCAATTAAGCCCACTTAAAGGTTTGCTGCGCCTAAGCACAGAGCGACAAACCTACCAGTTAAGTGCCTGTGCCGAGCAAGCCAAAATTGCTTTAAGTGAAGCGAGTACGACCACTGTGGATTTGTCTTACTTACTGGAGCAACTAGAAGTAAACGTCACTCAAGAGGCTTACCAGCAGGCAGCTGAACGACTGCTTAACAGTATTGCTGCACTTAGTGACGATGTTATCGCGCAAGCAGGTTGCCAACCCGAGGCGATATTCCTAACTGGCGGCAGCGCTAATTCACCCATGGTTAAAAACTTTTTAGCCAAACGCTATCAAGCACCTTTAATTAGCGGGGATAACTTTGGTAGCGTAACCAGCGGCTTAACCTTGTGGGCCGACCATATCTTTGAATAAGTACCTATAGCTCATAAACTTGCGGCGCTAATTCCACCCGGTTTTTGCCGCGCTCTTTGGCAATATACAAAGCGCTGTCGGCACGAGCAACCAGCGCTTCTGGGCTAGAATCATAACTAGTTAACATCGCTAAACCCAAACTCACGGTGGTGCTAAATTTATGCTCATCTTTAGTCACTTCAAGCTCGGCTAAATGCTCTCGGACTCGATTGGCTATTAGTAGTGCCTGCTCTTGCACTGTATTAGGCAACAATAACAAAAACTCCTCTCCGCCCCAGCGACATAAATAATCACCGCTTCGCAGCACCTTTAAGCTTTCTATGGCAAATAACCGCAAGGCTTCATCACCGGCAGAATGACCAAATCGATCATTAATTTGTTTAAAGTTATCAATGTCTAACAAGATACAACATAAGGGCTGTAACGAGCGTTTGCTAATTGCAAACTCTTCAGCAAGAGTCTCACTCATGGAGCGCCGATTCATTAATCCAGTGAGCGGATCATGATTTGCCTGAAACTCTAAACGTCGCTGATCATGATGTTGCTGAGTCACATCCATCATCACTGACTGCACAGCAGGTTTGCCATTCCACTTCACCACCGCTTCACTAATGTGCAACCAAGCAGATGTGCCATCACGGCGAACATTTTCAGTCACCACACTATTGCTATCCACCTCACCTTGAATCAAGCGTTCATGTAACTGAATAGCTTGTTGTTGGTTTTCTTCGGGGATAATAGACAATAGGCTGTCCAACTTAAGCACTGCTTCTGGGCTGTCATAACCTAGAATATTGGCCATCGCTTGGTTGCAATAAAGCGGTTCAAAAAAGCGGTGTACCATAATTCCCTGCAAAGAAGACTCTGTTAACAAACGATAACGTTGCTCACTTTGCTGTAGCTTTTTCTCCGCGGCAATTTGTGGTGAAAAATCCACTAGAGTAATTTGCAAGGCAGGTTTGCCCTGCCACTCGGTGAGGTGATCAATAGTTAACACCGAGAATTGCTCACCGTCTCGATTATAGTTTTCGTAGACCCTTACTTTTGGCCGCGCTTGGCCACTCATTACTGCCTCGTAAGCGCTAATCGCTTCGTCGCGATCATCTTCAGCAATCAGTTCCAGTAAAGAAGGCAAGGCCATAATATCTTCAGCGCTATCGTAACCGAACATTTGAGCATAGCGTTCGTCAGCGAACAGCGGTACAAAGTCCCGGTGGATCACTATTCCGTAATAAGCACTAATGTCAGAAACTTTGCCCATACTTAACCATACTTTACTTAAGGTAATTTAAGCGTAGTCAGGCACAAGGGTGAACTCAACTACCGGTGACTAACTACCACTTAATTAATAGTACTGTTACATTGCTACTAGCTTTGCGATAAACCTGAGGAAAACCAATGAGAACCCTGTTAACAGCCTACTTGTTAATACTCGGCCTAAGTAATCTCTCCCTGGCCAATGCCAATGAGTCTTCAGCCATGCTTGAATCAGATTCTCCGCAACTTAATATGCAGTTACAAGTAGAAGTGATAGGGATTGATAAAGCTGCCGCTCAGGCATCACAAGCTTTGCGAGACATCGCCGATAGCGTTAATCAACTTGCTAGCAATCCAGAACTTAGCCCAGAGCAACAACAGCACTTTCAGCAAACCCTTAACGCGGTAGAGCAGCTAAGCCAACAGCTAGATAGCAGCTTAAAGCAACTGCCCGATACCGTCGTGCAAAGCACCAAACCCATTGTGAACTTAGCCGATAAGCTATCCAGTGAAGTGCAGTTTTGGGTAATGATCATCTTAATCAGTTTGGTGATAATCATTATTGTCGTTTTGTTAGCTATTTACTTTAGTGTGTTAGCGCCAACTAGCCGCGCAGTGCTTAGCGCCACCGGACAACTTAACCAGCTGGCCTCTAGCTTAAAAACAACGGCAGAATTAGTCGAGAAAACCGCCGCTCAAAATCAACATTTGCTAGAGCACTTAAAGCCAACACCACAGCGATTTAGTCAGCGCCAGCGGGCTAAAGCTGCTATTAAATAACTAACCTGTACAACAAAAAAGCCAGCATCTCTGCTGGCTTTCCGAAACTAGCTATCAGGCTTAGTCACCCAAAAAACCACCGGTTTGATGTGCCCAAAGCTGACTATAAATACCGTCACCTTTGATTAACTCGGCATGGCTGCCTTGCTCTACAATCTCGCCTTTATCTAGCACAATTAAACGGTCCATGGCGGCAATCGTTGATAAGCGGTGCGCAATTGCGATCACCGTTTTACCTTCCATCAACTGATTCAAACTGGTTTGAATTGCCGCTTCTACTTCAGAATCTAGCGCCGAAGTCGCTTCGTCTAAGACTAAAATAGGCGCATCTTTTAGCAGTACCCGGGTAATCGCAATTCGCTGGCGCTGACCGCCCGAAAGCTTAACCCCGCGCTCGCCTACATGGGCGTCGTAACCAGTACGACCGTCTTGGTCGCTAAGGCTTAAAATAAACTCATGGGCTTTAGCTTGCTTGGCAGCCTCAATCATTTGCTCTTCGCTTGCGTCGGGACGCCCATACAAAATATTGTCGCGCACCGAGCGATGCAATAGCGACGTATCTTGCGTCACCATACCAATTTGCGCCCGCAGGCTATCTTGGGTCACTTGGCTAATATCTTGATCGTCGATCAAAATAGCGCCGCCTTCCACATCATGAAAACGCAGCAATAAATTAACCAAGGTGGTTTTACCGGCACCCGAGCGCCCTACTAGACCGATCTTTTCACCCGCTTTAATTTGCAAGTTAAGCTTATCAATCACGCCACTTTGCTCACCGTAGTGAAAGCGAATATCGCGATAATGAATGCGGCTTTCGGTCACGTTAATTGGCTTGGCATCCTTTTTATCGGTAATAGTTTGCTTGGTGGTTAAGGTAGTCATGCCATCGGCCACGGTGCCAATGTTTTCAAACAAAGAACCAATTTCCCACATAATCCACTGCGCCATGCCATTAAGGCGCAATACCAAAGCAATCGCTACCGCAATAGCGCCCACCGATACATCGCCCAAGGTCCACAAATAAATAGACAAAGCAGCAATACCAAAGGTAAGCAGATAGTTAGACAGTTGCACCGAAAAGTTAAGGCCGGTCACTAAACGCATTTGTTTGTGCACGGTAACCAAAAAAGCGTCCATCCCTTCTTGGGCATAATCTGCTTCACGCTGGCTATGCGAAAACAGCTTTACCGTTGCGATGTTGGTGTAGCTATCAACAATTCGACCACTCATCAATGAGCGGGCATTAGCCTGTTCGGTAGAAATACGTTTTAACTTAGGCACAAAGTACAACTGCACCCCAATATAAGCACAAAGCCACAGCAACATCGGCCATATGAGTCGAATATCAGCTTGCGCCACCAGCACCACCATGGCGGCAAAATAAACCAAGATGTACACCATCAGGTCGAGCAGCTTCATCACTGTTTCGCGCACAGCTAATGAAGTTTGCATAACTTTAGTGGCTACTCGTCCGGCAAAGTCATTAGCAAAAAATGACACGCTCTGGCGCAGCAAATAACGGTGAGCCGACCAGCGAATCGCCATTGGGAAATTGCCCAACAAGGCTTGGTGAATCAACAGAGAATCCAACAAAATCAGCAGCGGCATTACCACCAACAAGGTGAGCCCCATCATCCATAAGGTTGCTGCCTCTTCGCTGAAAAAGGTAGCGGGATCTTTAGTGCCCAGCCAATCAACTAATTGCCCCATAAAACCAAACAAAGCAACTTCGCAAATAGCAATTAAGGCCGATACCACCGACATAAATAACAAAGGCTTACCCATGCCAGCACAATAGTGACGACAAAATTGATATAAACCTTTAGGTGGTTGTTTAGGCTCTTGTTTTGGAAATGGAACGGTGAGCCCTTCAAAAAAACTAAACATCTAGACATTCCTTGTAATAAATCTTGGTGTTACAACGAATTAACTCGCATTTGTACTGTAGCGTACTTTGTCAAATATGCGCAGCCTTACTGACCAATAAACGACAAATACTTAGCGTTTAGAAGATTCTTTTTGCTCACCCGTCTCAAGTTATGTTTACAGCTATAAAAAATAACAAAAAAAGAGACTAACTCTAGGCAGTTAGTCTCTTCTACGGATAGTTAGGTGCTAATTATTGGCGTTTATTTACTTACGTTTAGCTCTGTTTGTGGAAAGAAATTTGCCCACACCACCCAAAAAATACCAGCTTTTAAGGTTTCGACTCGCTCTAACCTATCGCCATTTTCTAAATAGCCTAAGAAATCTAGTTGTTTAACAGCTTGCGAGGTATGGTTATAAAACACGCCTAAGCTTTCCATTTCTTGGTTGTAACTCACCACAATGTCTTTGCCGTCTACCACTAGATTAATTAAACCACCTTGGCTAATAACAAACTCTTCGGTATAGGCCATGTAATGCTCACCAATATTAAATGCCCATACTAAACGCTTGTTCGGTAAACGATCATCGACATGCTTAATGGTTGGAAAAACCGGTTTGTCGAACTTATGCTGTGCATCAATAGCCAAACTAAAAATTAGTTCGATAGCTCGGTCATAAACAAATAGAAGAGGGTTCTTCCAAAAGCTGGTGCGCATGCCCTTCACTTGGTAATCGTTCACAAATACCAAACCATTGGGGTAAGCCTGCTTAAACTTTGAAAAAGGCATTCTAAAGGTTGCGACTTGCTGCATTGCATTATCAATACCTGCGTTTACATCACACTCTTTACGCCCCCATAGCTGCTGAATAGGCTGGTCTGAATTTGCATCAGCCATGACTAAGTTATTTTCTAGCTGCAATACCGGACGCAGTGACAAGGCTTGACCATCAATTTCAGGAATCATCGCCATGCCTAAGTTTGTTAGACCACAATAAGTCATTACAACATTAGCCGGACCTTCAGCTTGGTCTCCTACAATATGGGGACGAACTAACTGCTTATCTGAATGCGCACGCGCTTGACCGTCGTATTCGTAGACCAACACACTTTCATCATCGCGATAGTAATGCTGGGCTTGCTCTGGATTAACAAAAACCGCGTTTTCTTGGCGAGCACGCATCATAATGTCGGGGTTAATCGCGCCAGTGAAGTACATGCCTAATATCAGAGCACTAACAACCAACATCATTACCACAGTAATTGGGCTATTTAACGCGAACCAAAGCCCCCAAGAAGCAGCCAAAGCTAGCAGAGTATTTCGGCTCAGGCTTTTGCGTTTGTGCCAAGCTCGCATAGTTTTGCTGCGTGTAGATCTTAAGACCCATTGCCCAAAATCACCTAGTTCAATAAAAATGATAAATGCGTGATACAAAGCAATCGCTAAGCCTAAACCAATCAGTATTGTTGAAATCATAAAACACCTCTGTGAACAACTATCGTTAAACTGAAGTCAGTGTATGCGCCAAGCTTTATGAGAAAAATCTACGACAGCGAAACTGATTGTTGCATATAATGAAACGAAACAATAAAAGGGAATGACTGTGAATTTAGAAGACATGGAGTTATTTGTTAACTTGGCAAAACAAGGCAGTTTTACCAAGGCGGCAGACTTTACCAACATCCCCAAATCAACCATTAGTCGACGTATCACCAATCTAGAAAAACACCTTGGGGTAAAGCTGTTAGCCCGCACAACCCGCAGCTTAAGTTTGACTGAAGTGGGTATTAATTACCTAAAAGGCTGTGAAGAATTGCTAAACCAAGCTAAACAGCTAGAACAAAACACCCAGCAACAAAACCAGCACCCCAGCGGCACCTTAAGCATCTTCATCCCCAATACTCTGTTACGCATTTTTTGGCCGGTAGTGATTGAGATGATCAACCAATACCCAGAGCTTAAGTTTGAAGCATACAGCAGTGAAGGGCGCCAAGAAGAGCAAACCTCAACCCGCTACGACATTATGTTTCATGTGGATGAACCTAAAGACTCTTCACTGATTGCGAGGCGAATAGCCACCATAAAATATGACTACTACGCCAGCCCCACTTACATTGCTAAAAATGGGCTACTTCAAGTACCCAGTGACGTAGATAAACACCGCATTATCTTTAACTCAGTGTCACAAGCACCCACTCACTCCTGGCGATTTGAACATAACAACGAACTAATATCACAGCCTGTCTCGCCATTTTTTAGCGTTCAAAACCCCGACCTAGGTTTAGATTTATGCTTGCAAGATAAGGGGATCGCACTGGTGCCGGATATTCTATCAAAAGAGTTAATTAAACAAGGGCGCTTAGTTAAAGCCTATGCTCAGCCGCAACAACTTAGTGGTTACATTTACGCTATTTATCATTCGCGACAATTTCTTCCCGCCAAAGTCGCAGTGTTTATCGACAAAGTGCAGGCCTTTTGGCAAAACAACCTTAATTAGTCCATTTGGTGGAACAATGGATTTCACCTTGATGGATTTTTAAGCCACTTAAGCTTACCTACAATGGGCTCAACTTAACCAGTCCATTGCAGGAAACACTCAATGAAAATTAAAGCTTCCCTTTACGCACTTATCTTCGCTGGCCTTATTTCAAGTTCAGCTCATGCCGCTACGGTACAGCTAAAAGATGGTCGCTCCATCCAAGGTGCCATTGTGTCGCAAAATGCCGACGAGCTGGTTTTAGACATGCATGGTATTGAAGTAAAGCTGCCAACCGAACAGGTGCAAAATATTAGTTTTAGTGATACCCCAGAAGATGGCGCCACCATTAGTAGCTTTACCGAAACCAACCAAACTAGCGCAACTGTAAATACCGAGGCTAACCAAGAGCCTGTAACCGTGCCTGCAGGCACTATGCTAACGGTGCGTATGAGCGAAGGCGTAAATACTCGCCAACATGAAACTGGCCAGCGTTTTACGGCGGTGTTAGAAGCCGACCTAATGGCCGGAGATGCCTTAGTAGCACCACGAGGTAGTACCGTTTATGGCCAATTAAGTGAAGTTAAAAAAGCGGGTCGTTTAGCAGGCTCTGCCAGTATGAGCATTACCCTTACCAATATTCGCATCAACGACCAAATGCACGATATTCAAACCGATGTATTAAGTTCAAGTGGCAGTAATACCGCAGGAGATACTGTGGGAAAAACCGCACGAGCGGCAGCTATTGGTGGTTTAATTAACGGCAGCGATGGCGCTAAAAATGGTGCTAAAGTAGGTGTAGGAGCTTCGGTCATAACTCAAGGCAATGACATTGAGTTGCCCAAAGACAGCTTAATCGACTTCACCTTAACCGCCCCTATGAACAGTTAAGTTACTCGGCAGGAGGAGTATCTCCGGCTTGTTGCAACACAAACGGACTGGTGGGCTCACTGTTATCCAACAGTGTTTCCACCTGCTTGATTTGCTCAAGCGCAGCAGAGTCTTTGCGATAACTTAGATACACAGGCCTTAGCCAAGGCTCGGCGTCTTCAACCAAACATAACTGCTGGCTATCGATAAACGGAGCCACCATCGACTCTGGCAAGTAACAAGCACCACCTTTTTCTAGAATAAAATCTAGAGCGATGCGGCCAGTAGAAGTACGCAAGAAAGGCGGAGCAGTATTACTATGGCGCAGCGCATGTTCTGAGGCAAAACGACTGCCCCAATCTACATACACATAGCCCTTGTCTAGCGCTTGTTGCTGCAACTGCGGTGTGGTGGACACCAATAACAATGATAGTTGGGCCACTTGGCTGCTTGCCAGTTCATCAGATTTTAGGGCGTCAAAACCCACCCCAATATCTAAAGTGCGCTCTAATAATGCGCGGTGCATTTGCTCACGCCCCATGGTTTCTGCGCTAAACGCATAGCCGCTAAACACCTCGGTAATCACACTTAAGCCGTGTTGCAAAAAAGCATCCCAGCTATTTGGTGTGCCTGCTAATGCGAGTTGAATTGCATGGGCTTTGCTAAGCAATAACTCAGCTTTAGATTGCTCTAAGGTTCGCACCATATTTTCAGCATAAGTAATTAAACGTTCACCAGAGCTGGTGAGTTTAATGGCATTGCGGTCTCGAATAAAAAGCTGGGTATCAAAATAGCTTTCTAACTGCTTGATTCGGGCGCTCACTGCCGCCTGGGTAATATATAAATTCTCTGAAGCCCGCCCAAAGTGTTTTACTTTGGCCACTTCCAAAAACGTTCGGAATACTTTTACATCCATCGATTTATATCTCCTCAGCTAAGCTGAGGTTAACAAACAAATTTTGTTGTTACGACAAAAACAATTCGTTTTCTTGTTTCCGTAATAGTCACTACCTTGCAGCCAACTTTTCCTGCTGCCTAAGCAGCCTTAACTTTCAGTTGGAGTGACCTCATGATTATCGATTTTCGCTTTGGCAACAAACGTTTTTACGACGACAAGCGTTTTAAGCACGGTTTTAGTAAATCAGGTGATTTCACCTTGATGGAATCAGAATTACTTAGCTTATACGGCGAAACCATGCGCGCCATAGATGCTGGAGAAATACTCCCAGAGGGAGAGCAAGAGAAACGTTTTTTATTAGTGTGCAACCAGCAACTGGAACCGGAGACAAAGCTAGAAAAAGTATGGATGAAGTACAACGCTCTTGCACATAAACGCCGCAGCTTCCATACCTTAAACAGTCGCAGTAAATCAACTACTGATAATTTAGAAAATGAAGATGAAACATTTATCACTGAAGATGATTAGCAAACAGGCTGAACTTTTAACCATTAGGACTGAACAATGCGTATAGCAATTTTATCTCGAGGCGAAAACCTCTACTCCACCCGCCGCTTAAAGGAAGCCGGTGAAGCTCGTGGGCACCAAGTAGACATTATCGATACCTTGCACTGCTATATGGACATAACCAGTAGCAAACCAACGGTACGGTATAACGGTGAAGTGCTGCCCAAGTATGATGCGGTAATCCCGCGAATTGGCTCATCAATTACCTTTTATGGCACCGCGGTAGTACGCCAATTTGAAATGATGGGCACCTTTTGTGTTAACGAGTCGGTGGCGATTAGCCGCTCGCGCGACAAATTGCGTTCGCTACAGTTATTGTCACGTAAGGGCATTGGCTTACCGCGCACTGGTTTTGCCAGCAAACCTGACAAAATTCAGGATCTAATCAAAAACGTGGGCGGCGCTCCGTTAGTGATTAAACTGCTAGAAGGCACCCAAGGTATCGGCGTGGTGTTAGCCGAAACCAACAAGGCAGCCGAAAGCGTGATCGAAGCGTTTATGGGTTTAAAAGCCAATATCTTGGTTCAGGAGTTTATTAAAGAAGCTGGCGGTGCCGACATTCGTTGTTTAGTGGTTGGCGGCAAGGTAGTCGCAGCAATGAAACGCCAAGCTGCAGAAGGCGAGTTTCGCTCAAACTTACACCGAGGCGGCGCAGCTCAGCTAGTGCGTTTAACTAAAGAAGAACGCGCCACGGCGGTAAATGCGGCTAAAGCTATGGGCTTAAACTTATGTGGTGTAGACATTTTACAGTCAAACAACGGGCCAGTGGTGATGGAAGTAAACTCCTCCCCCGGCTTAGAAGGCATAGAAACCGCCACCGGCAAAGATGTTGCCGGTATGGTATTTGAATTTATCGAAAAAAACGCCAAACCTTTTGCCACTAAAACCCGTGGAAAAGGCTAAAAAGCCAAGCGTCAAACAATGAGGCAAAAAACATGATTATCGCTGGAACAGAAATAAAACCGGGAGAGCAAAAACATATCGAAATCCCCGTGGCCAAATTATATACCGACACGAATATTTCGATTCCAGTGCTAATTACCCGCGCCAAACGACCAGGCCCAACGGTATTTGTAAGCGCCGCAGTGCATGGCGATGAGCTAAATGGCATAGAAATAATTCGCCGTTTAACCCGCTCGCCAAGCTTTAAAATCACCAAAGGCTGCTTAATTGCTGTGCCAATGGTGAATATTTATGGGGTGCTTAATCAAAGCCGTTATATGCCAGACAGACGCGACTTAAATCGCTGCTTTCCTGGCTCAGAAAAAGGCTCGTTGGCCGGGCGTTTGGCGCATATTTTCTTAACTGAAATTGTCGCCCATTGTGACTATGGGATAGATCTACACACCGGTGCGATTCATCGCTCTAACTTGCCGCAAATTAGAGCCAACCTAAAAGACCCCGAAACCAAGTTATTGGCCGAGGCCTTTGGCGTGCCGGTGTTACTTAATGCCGATTTACGTGATGGCTCGTTACGCGAAGCGGCAGTAGATAACAATACCAAGATCCTGCTTTACGAAGCTGGAGAAGCACTGCGTTTTGATGAGTTATCGATTCAAAGCGGTGTGAAAGGCATATTAAAAGTACTGTCACATTTAGGCATGGTTAAAAAACGCCGTAGCACTAAAAAAACCTCACCGTACATTGCCTATAACAGCGCGTGGTTACGCGCATCTGCCAGCGGCATAGTCAGTGAAACGACTCAGTTAGGTGATTTGGTTGAAGCCGGTGATATTTTGGCCGAAATAAATAGCCCCTTTGGTGAGCTAATCAGTAAAGTGAAGGCAAAGCGCTCGGGCATTGTAATCGGCAAGCAGAATATCCCCTTAGTTCAGGAGGGCGATGCGATGTATCACCTTGCGTATTTTGGAGCAGAACAAGATGAAGTTGCCGAACAGATCGAAAACTGGCAAGAGTCCATAAATCCTGTTATCAACGCTGTTCAACATCCTCAATAGGAGAAGCTAAACAATGAGTATTAATACCTTTTTACTAATCGTTGTAGCATTTGCGATTTTTTATGTCGCGCAAAGCAAAGTAAATACATTGGTGCTTAACTACGGAGCAGCACGCAATATTGCTAAAACACGGATCCACTATGTTAGTTGGGTGCTGCGCAGTGCTCTAGTATTAATACTGGCACTAGTGGTTAGCCTGGTTAGCGATCTAGGTTTTAATGATTTTGGGGTATTTTTGTCCTCGGTATTTGCCGTTATTGGCGTAGCCTTGTTTGCTCAGTGGTCGATTTTAAGCAATGTCACCGCCAGCATTATTGTGTTTTTCTTTTTTCCTTACCGGGTTGGTAACCAAGTTAAGATCCTAGATGGCGATAACTCAGTTGAAGGGCGTTTAGAAGAAATCACCTTGTTCCACGTTATTTTGCTGGCCGAAAATGGCTCTAAGCTCACCTTTCCAAATGCCATGGTCTTTCAAAAAGCCGTGGTCATTGGTGAGCACCAACCTACTCGCGCAGTAGATTCCAAACCAAAAGCGCAAGGTTACGAAGAGGAAGTAAGCGGTGAATAAACTGGTAATTGGCAACTTAGAAACCTGTAACTTGCCAGACTTAGGCATTAATGATTTACCGGTTAGAGTTGATACCGGGGCAAAAACCTCGGCTTTACACGTAGATAATCTGGAGCAAACTAAAGTTAACGGCAAACCGCACATTAGCTTTGATTTGCACCCAGACATTTATAACCTGGAACAAGTTTGCCGTTGTAGTGCACCTATTTACGACACCAGGAAAATCAAGTCATCTAATGGTGACGTGGAGCAACGTTATGTTATACAAACGCGTTTTCAGCTGGGCGAACATATTTGGCCCATTGAGATAACCTTAAGTAACCGCCAAGACATGACCTACTTAATGTTGTTAGGTCGACAAGGCATGGGCGATAAAGTGTTGGTAGACCCTGCTCAAAGCTTTCTGGTAAACAGTTAACATTAACTAACCAGCGCCAAAATAAGGAATACCAGCACTTAATAAGCCGTAAACACAAGGACTTAGCCAATGACCAGCGAAAACCTAGCAAGCTCCAACCAACAAACCTTTGATGGTCATCATGATGCGGCGCTTCGCCGCGTTTTGGACGTTCTTGAACAAGAGCAGCCCGCTGCCGAGCTTAGCTTTATAAGCCAATACGACAATGCGGTATTGGCTAATTTGCTTGAGTCTTTACCCGATAACTATCGTCAACATATCTGGCCTCAGCTAGCGACCGAGCGTTACTGGGACATATTGCATCTCATGCAATATGAAACCGTTAAACACTTCTTCGAGCTATTTAATCAATCACAGCTAAACGCGCTACAGCAAACCATAAGCGATACCGAAATTGTTGAATTTGCTGACTTTCTTCCCGAGTCGATGGTGGAGATCTATCTTGAGCAACAAGACGAGCTTAGCGCGGCACAGCTGCAAGATGCGCTAAGTTACGATGATGAGCAAATTGGCCGTTATGTAGATACTCACATACTACGTGCACGCCCCAACTCAACGGTAGCAAGAATTAAGCAGCGTTTGAGCGCTCAAACCGACAAGCATGTGGCGGTATACTTGGTGGATGCCCAAGGGCAGTTTCAGGGTGCTTGCAGCATGACCGACATCGCCAACTCTGCCGACACTACTAAACTTACTGAGCTTAGCCAGAACATTGAGGTATTTGACCACCAGCAAATGCTGGCCGATGTATCCTTATCGTTGAACATGGTGCCAGGCCATGCTTGGAACCCAGTACAAAAAGACGGAAAAATTGTCGGGGCTATAGCCTTATCCAACATAGTGCAATGGCTGCAAGAGCGCAGTTTAGATGTTGCGATTATCGATACACCATCCGATGAAGAAGATTTGTTTACCCCAGTGCCTACCGCCGCCAAAATGCGCGCGATTTGGCTAACCACCAATTTAGCTACGGCGTTTTTGGCCTCTTGGGTAATTGGCTTGTTTGAAGGAGCGCTCCAACAGTTAGTGGCACTGGCGATATTAATGCCGGTGGTGGCTAGCATGGGCGGTATTGCGGGCAGCCAAACCTTGGCGGTAGCCTTGCGCGGTATAGCGCTTAATCACTTACAGCAAAGTAACCTAAAGCTTCTACTTAACAAAGAGTTAAAGATTGCCGCATTCAACGGCTTAGTCTTGGGTCTGGTCATCGCTCTAGTGGTTAGCCTGTGGTTTAAATCTGCCGCTTTAGGTGCAGTTATCTTTGTGGCCATTGTGCTCAATAGCTTGGCCGCAGCAGCGTCTGCCACAATGATTCCGTTTATACTTAAAAAAATGAAAATTGACCCAGCCGTTGCCGGCTCGGTAATTTTAACCACCGTGACCGACATCGTAGGTTTTGTGGCTTTTCTTGGCCTAGCCTCACTATTATTAATGGGCTAAACCTCCCACAAAAAATGCAACTAAATAGCTAAAAGGCACACAATGATTAGAACTTGGTTAAGCCATAAAGGCGACGCGCCGATACAAGGCGACGAGCAGCAAATTGGTCCATGGTTAGAACAAGAGGCAGGCACTATCTGGATTGATATTGACTTGCGCAGCTTTAGTCATGCCAAAGCCGAGCAATTACTTAAGCGCTTTGCGTGCCACCCTTTAGCAATAATCGATACCTTTCGTCCTCGCCACCCACCGAAAATAGAGCTGTTTGACGAACAAATATTCATGCTTTATCGAGGCATTCAGCACTGTATTGGTGATTTAAAGTTTGAGCATATGCAGCTGGCCATGTTTGTAGGCAAAAACTATCTCATTACTCTGCACGATGGTCAGTCGCAGGGCATAGAAAACCTGTTACAACAGCCCTTTCATAAATACTTACAGCACCCATTAAGTTTAGCCAGCCGAATAATGCACAGTGCCTCAACCTTGTATTTAAACCAGTTGCTAGAATTTGAAGACCAACTAAGTGAATTAGAAGAGCAATTAAGTAGTCATGGAGACGACCAATTGCTCAGCACAATTACTCGCTATAAAACCGACATTCTTCGACTAAACCGAATTTTTAGTTACCACCTCAGCCTAAGTAAAAAGCTACTGCATCTCGAGCAAGAACAAAGTGTAAACAACATAGCGATAGATCAACCGGTGCTGCAAGACTTACACGAGCGCTTCGAACGATTGCATAGCCTTAGCAGCATGTATTACGACATTTGCGGTGATTTAGTGGATGGTTACTTATCGATAAGTTCGCACAAACTTAACAACACCATGCGGGTATTAACCTTAATTACTGCCATCTTTGTCCCTTTAAGTTTTTTAGCCGGCATTTACGGAATGAATTTTGAAGTGATACCCGAACTTCATCACCCAAATGGCTACTTCATTTTGCTTGGCACAATGCTGCTAATTGCAGTATCACTAATTGCCATATTTAAATGGAAGCGCTGGTTTTAGGCTGCCGTAAGCCGTAGTGCTACCATCTATTTATGTGCATCCAAATCATCTACTTACCCCAAAAGTAGCACGTCAGATTTCTTTACATCTTTTTTCTCAATCATATGTAAAATTGCATAAGAGATTGAAATAAAGGTAATTTTTTATTGGCTTAAAACTTGCTATCGAAATCACATCTAAAAATGTGATTTTTAGCCAAACAAGGGATAAAAAAATTGAAAAAAGCTAAGTTAATACTATGTAGTTTAGTATTTGGATTACTTACCAACCTATCGGCGCAAGCTGGCGTGATTCTTTCGGCAGTAGATGTTAGTACTAATATGGGCACTCGATTTGCTGGAGATATTAACAATACGATTGATCAATCGGGCCTTAATACTACCTTTGTAAGTGGTGTAACTGACTTTGATACCTACAATCCAAGTAGCCAATCGGTTATTAATACCGCACCGAACCAGTGGTGGGGCGCAACCGATACCTTAGGCTATACCGATTTTGACTTAGGTGCAGTTTATAACCTTCACCGTTTTGCACTATGGAATGCCAATTTCATCTTTGGTGTTAAAGATTTCAGAGTATTAATTGACGATAACGCAGCGTTTTCTAGCGCGCTTGATTTAGGCTCTTTCACCGCCAACTTTGACCAAGCTACTGGTCAAGTATTTGATTTGCTAGATGGTATTGGCCGCTACGTCCGAATTGAACATCTATCTATCCACAGTAACTCAAGTAACATTAATGAAGTGGCCTTTGATGTTAGCTCATTTTCTCCTGTGACTGCAGTACCAGAACCTAGCACTTTAGCTATTTTCGGTTTAGCTTTTGCCGGTCTAATGTTTAGACGTAAACAGCGCTAAACATAACCGCTATTCACCAACAAGAAACCCGCTTCAAGGCGGGTTTCTTGTTATTTAGTTTAACGGAACACTTACTCGCTTATTACGCTGAATAGATGCCAATACCGCACTGGCCATCACCAGTAAAACGACGACCAAAGACACTGCTGTAGGGATCGCCCATACCGTTTCAACTAAAGCCATTTTCACCCCAATAAACACCATGATTACTGCCAATGCTGGGCGTAAATATACAAACTTATCTATCATGCCCTGCAATACAAAAAACAAGGAGCGCAGGCCCAACAAGGCAAATACGTTAGCGGCTAATACTAAAAATGGCTCTTGAGTCAGCGCAAAAATAGCCGGTATTGAGTCCAGCGCAAACAACACATCCATCAAAGCAATGGCGCTAATCACACTCGCCATAGGAGTAAACCAGCGTTTGTTATCCCGTTTAACACACAAGGCATGGCCATGATACCGGTCGGTCACTGGCAATATCTTTGCCAGCAGCTTATTAGTTTGAAACTGGTTATCGGAGTGTTTTTCTGGCAAGGCTAGCTGTATGCCTGTCCACACTAAAAAGGCCGCAAATACATACAGTACCCAGTGAAAGCTTGCTAACAATTGGCTGCCAACGCCAATCATCACACTGCGTAACAGCAGTGCGCCAATCACTCCCCACAACAAAGCACGAGGGCGCAACTCAGCGGGCACCTTAAACTGGGAAAATATAACAGTGAATACAAATAGATTATCTACGCTTAGCGACTTTTCTAATAAGTAACCGGTGCTAAAAGCCATTGCTGCCTGTTGCGGTTTATAACTACTGTTTGGCGCATACCGCTGCCAACACCAAAGTATAGAAAGAGCAAACGCCAAAGCTAAGGCAAACCAAAACACACTCCACAGAGCGGCTTTTTTAAGGCTGATATTGCCATTTCGAGTTTGCCAAACGTCCACTAGCACCAACGCCAAGGTGGCGAGTGCAAATACAAAGTAAGTGATAGAGTTCATTACTGATCCTCAGGGGCAAAGGATCTAGTCTTTAAGGGATAATGCCTAGACCTTCACAAACAAACACGCTTAACCTTTTGGCTAAGCACCTTTGTGTTGGTCTCGTCGAGATACCTTTCGGTACCTTCGCATGCCGGATAGGTAAGACACCTAACGGGATGACGACATGCAAATTTTCATCAACTACTCCCTAAGACGCCGCGATATTACGCCTAAAATTTGCCTCGCGCTAGGCTTATTTTACTTAAAAATAATACTATGGTTTAAGACTTATTTTTCATTAACTTGCAGCACATCAGATCACTAAATAGGAGCGTTTTCGCGCCGCTAAACTTAGCTATCAGCTATCCCACATAACGTCACACTGTTTTTTAAGCGCTGAGCTGAGTAATTCAATTAAAGGTTGAGCACGAGTATTTAAACTAATCACAGGTTCCAATTCGGCATCGGACTCATCAGCGTTAGATTGTTCTGCCTGAGCTTGTGCAGCAAGCTCTAGCTCAGCTTTTAACTGGCTTAAAGCTTCGGCAACGTCTTCGGCCCGTATTGCTCCCGGCACACTGCCACTGTGTCCCATCATTTTTAACAGCGCTAAACCAATATCGCCAAACATGGTGACATTTGCGTAAGCTTTACATCTGAATGTAATTAACATGGGTAGTTACCTATTAATAAATCAACACAAGGCTAGCAGCATAAAACGAATCGCCAACGCTTTCTTTAAGCAAAACGACATTGTTGCTTAACGCACTAAAATTAAACCCTTTGTAGTTTTGTTTTCGCACTTAACTCATCACGATAATAATTACCTAGAGTATATTGTCCAAAAGCGGGTGCGATAGAATCTTGCCCCATCACTGTAAGAAAAAACTCTGCTGGCCCGCCCCATTTCTCTGGGAGTCGCTTAACAATACTAAGAGCAATGCGACGGATAAAATCTGGAAGCTTAATCGATTTTGACGGCTTGTTTTGCGCTTGAAATGCCAATAGAGCCATCTGGTTCATCGACAATACTTCAGGTCCGCCTACGTCTAATTCTGATTCACTCCGAGCTATTGCATCGATGCAAAACCTTGCTAGATCTTTGCCATGGATCGGATTAGCTCGCACCTCACCATTGCCAAACATGTACACTTTGCCGCTTGCTGCCATACGATACAGTTCTGTCATATCGGAGAAAAAGCCGTTTGGCCTAAGCACACAGCCTTGCAGCAATGAAGAGCTTAATAAGCGCTTGGCGAACTTTTCTTTGGCCGCCAACAAACGCACTTGCGGATACTTTTTAGCATTAAAAGCCGAGACATAAATGAATTTACTGACCGCCGCTTGCTCAGCTTCTAACAGAAGATTCAAGTTTGCCTGGTAATCCACATCTCGATAAGTCAGGCCATCTTGTTGTCGAGTGATACCCAAACAGGAAATAACCACATCTACATCGTCGCAGATGCCTTTTATGGCTTTTGGCTCGGTGACTTGCGCTTGAATAATTTGCTGCTCGAGTACACCTTTATCCAGCAGCTTTGCGCGGTTTCTCGCAACGGCCTTAAAATCTATATTGCTGGCTAATAGCTGCTCAACAATGTGCAGACCTAAATAACCTGTGGCCCCAACCAGCAATACTTTTTGCTCCTTATCCATCGGCTTAGTTCTCCACCTTTTGTTTAGTTTCTAAGTCAGGGCGATAAGGCTCTTCTCGCAATATATGGCTAATGAGTAGTTTGAGATAAAACAAAGGCAGAAACCACGCTAATCCCGGCGGTGCATCAAACACAGCCAAGCCAAGTACTAGCGCAAACGAATACAAGATCAAGGCCACCGGACGCTGCAAATACAGCGGCGTTTTTAATACCCACGCACAAGCGACAAGCATATAAGTACCGGTTAACAAAACCCACCACACATCCAGCTGCAAAAAAGCCCAACTGAATAGGCCGAGCTGCACAAAATGCACAGCTATAAAACTCATATGTTGTTTAAAGCCTTGTCCATCGCGATGAAACCAGCGCTTAGCACTGGAAGTAGCATTAGTTATGATGCCGCCAACAATATCAACTGCAAGAATACCCGCCACAACAAACTGAAATACACTCCATCCCAGATCGCCGTACCATGCCCACAACATCAGAGCTGCGCTCGATATAAAAGGTACATACAGTTGCAAAGCTTTCTCCGCATCAGTAGCACCTGGACCAATAAAGCTATCAACTTTCCCCTTCACGCCTGCTCTCAATTCGGGCAGCTGCCAATCAATATTCATAACCTTTACCTTATTTAGACCACTCGGTCTTTTTAAAATAAAACCAATCCACACAAAGGTAAAGTTTTATTTTGTCCAAATGGTCTAAAAAAATAACCCATGTTATAGTGCTAGGCGTAACAAAGAGCTAGAGAATCAAATGCCAAAGCTGATAAATCACGATGAAAAGCGCAAAGAGATTGCGCTAAAAGCCACAGAGATATTTCTCGAATATGGCTACAAAAATATTGGAATGCGCCAACTGTGTGAACAGCTAGGCATGAGCAAAAGCGCTGTCTACCACTACTACAAAAGCAAAGATCAGCTTTTTATTGCAGCCACCGAAGCCATTGTTAGTGTTGATGCCTCGGCACTAATTGATGCGCCATTGGCGCCCCAGGCCAAGCTTGAACAGCGCTTAGAAAACTTTGTCATTATCTTTCGGCAAATGGCGCCGCGATTCTTCAAAGAAATGCAACTTGTTGCCGACTATATTGAAGTGATTGGTGAGGAAAATGTGGCCAGCGATGCATGCATGCAACTAGCTAATCAGAACTATTTAGAGCTTCTGGCAAGCTATGTATCAGAAGAAGCTAAAGATAGCCTATACACGCTTATGCTGGGTTTGCTAAACCATCAAGTAATGGCAGGAAAACCTTTAGAGAAAAGCTACATAATAAAGATGGTGAGTGCGCAACTAAACAACTAACGAGAGCGCCAAAATAGCGCTCTTGTTAAGCGGTGTTACTCAAGCTCCAAATACACCTTGTCCAGCAAAGACATGGCTAAGTCGTTATCGTAATAAGCCGCTTCGTTAATAAACGCTGGATATACCGTTTTCTCACCTTGATAACAAATGTCTTCGCCCATAAAGGTTCTAAAAATAGGGTCACCAGTATTAATTGGCTGGTAGTCATTGTCTTGCACATTGCTGTGCACCATCGCTAGTCGTTCACCCTTATCGTTAAGCGGCAGTTTAATGCTATCGAGATACAAAAAGGCCTCAACTTGTTTGGGTAGCTTGGGTAAATCTTGTTGGTTATGCAGCTCTACAAAATCAAGAATATGCCCGGTCATTTGTTCCATCTGCTCCAGCACATCTTGGCGCAATACCGATTGCGGCTGCGGCCCGACTTCAATTAAAACGCCATATTTACCACAACTTGCGAGGAAGCGGTGATTACTCATATCTTCTTCCGGCTCATCCAGAAACACCACGGCTTCTGGCATCTGCATAGTGACGTAAGCGGCAAGTTGTTTGTAGAAAGGTGTTTGCTCTAACAAGATAAGGGTAGGTCCCATGTTAGAGGTGGTATTGTGCAAGTCGATAACCAAATCCATGTTCGGTTTTGATTTAGGGCCAAGCTGCTGGTGCAGCGCTTTAGCGCGTGATTGCTCATAATTGGCCAAACTAAAACCAGCCAAGTTACTGGCGCTAAATTGGCGATTTAAATCGGCATCAATGTAGCGTTTGTTTTCACCATGCGCTTTAGGGTTGGCAAATACAGTTTCTACTTTGAGGCTAGGACGGGCAATAAGTTGAGGATGTTGCTGCCATTTATTTATTAAGTACACCCCACTAAATTCATTACCGTGGGTGCCACCGACAATGGCAACTTTATTAATCTTCGACAAGTGCAGCTCTCCTTTTATACCAACCAGCAAACAGCCTTGAGCTTAAAAGGAAATGCGCTTTGACTCAAGCCAAAGCGCTGTTACTGCTGACTATTCTTCTTGCTCTTGTTTACTAATACGGTAAGCCTTAGGCGTTAACTCTAAGTCTTTCTTAAATACCGCATACATGTATTGCAAAGAAGGGTAACCACATAGCTCCGCAATGTCAGAGGTGGAAAGCTCGGTATTACGCAACAAACTCATGGCTTGTTCTAACTTGGCACAGTGAATTTCTTGGTGAACCGAGTGGCCAATATCATCTTTAAAGCGCTTTTCTAGGTTTGAGCGCGAGACTTTTACATAATCTAATACTTGCTCAACCTTAATGCCTTTACAGGCGTTATGGCGAATAAAGTGCATCGCTTGAATAACGTAAGGGTCTTTCAGCGCTTTGTAATCGGTAGATTGGCGCTCAACCACTTGCTCTGGGCCTACCAGCTCACGCACTTTACGTAACTCTTGCCCTTGCAGTTGGCGGTGCAATAGCTTGGCCGCTTGGAAGCCCATTTTTCGACAACCTTGCGCCACCGAACTCAATGATACTCGGCTTAAATGGCGAGTTAAGTCTTCATCATCAATACCAATAATCGACACTTTGTCTGGCACGATGATCCCCAAGTGATCACACACTTGCAGCAAGTGGCGCGCTCGCGCATCAGATACCGCAACAATGCCTACCGGTTTAGGCATAGATTGAATCCAATCCGCCAGGCGGTTCATTGCATACTGCCAAGACTCTGGGGTGGTCTCCATGCCGCGATAAACCGCACACTCGTAACCATCACCTGCTACCAATTGTTGGAAAATAGCTTCACGCTCCATCGCCCAGCGGTTGCCCTCATTAGGCGGCATGCCGTAGTAAGCAAAGTACTCCAAACCTTTGGCTTTTAAGTGCTCATAGGCTGAATTAACCAAAGCGCGGTTATCGGTGGCCACATAAGGAAAATCGGGGTATTGCTCTGGGTTTTCGTAAGAGCTGCCCACAGCCACCACTGGCACACGTAGGCCAGTTAAGGCTTTTTCAATTTCAGGATCGTCGAAGTCGGCAATAATGCCGTCGCCTACCCAATGTTGTAGTTTGCTGATCCGACAGCGAAAATCTTCCTCTAGAAATATATCCCAATCACATTGTGATGCCTGTAAGTAGTCGCCAATACCTTTAATGATCTGACGGTCATAAACCTTATTTGCATTAAATAACAATGTAATTTTGAAACGTTTATCAAACATGTGGGGCTCCTAAAAGCACGGTGCCAATCAAGATTTAATTTAATATCTAAAAAAAAAGAGCCGAACGCTACTGTGAAAAATCGTAATGTGATTATGATCATGCACATTTCAAACGAAACTGTGAACTCAGGCACGCCATGGAAAAACGCTATTCCTCTGGTAATTTTCGTAATTGAGCCAAGTTTCCAATCCGCGGCAGGATGAGCTCATATTTAAAACACTTTTGCTGCCGCTTAATTACAGTGTAGTTTCGCCGAGCAGCTCGCGTCCAATAAGGAACTTCTATGTATATCGGTATTGATTTAGGCACCTCTGGAGTAAAAGTTGTGCTGCAGGCTGAAAACGGTGATATTTTAAGCCAAGCCACCGAAAGCTTAACAGTATCTCGTCCTGCACCGTTGTGGTCTGAGCAAGCTCCGCAAGACTGGTGGCAAGCCACTCAAGATGCACTTAGCGCATTAAGCAAACAACACTCGCTAGCAGAAGTTAAAGCGATTGGCCTAAGTGGCCAAATGCATGGCGCTACCTTACTGGACGCCCAAGGCGAAATTTTACGCCCAGCCATTTTATGGAACGACGGCCGCAGTGCGGCTCAGTGTGAAGAAATAGAGTGTGTAGTACCTAAATCTCGCGATATTGTTGGCAATCTGATGATGCCAGGTTTTACCGCGCCTAAACTGCTTTGGGTTAAGCAAAACGAGCCGGAAATTTTTGCCAAGGTCGACAAAGTACTACTGCCTAAAGATTACTTGCGTTACTTGCTGTCGGGCAACTTTGCCTCTGATATGTCAGATTCAGCCGGCACCATGTGGTTAGACGTAGCCAAACGCGACTGGAGTGATGACATTCTAGCGGCCACTGGCCTTAGCCGTGAACACATGCCTGAACTATTTGAAGGCAGTGAGGTTACCGGTAACCTTAAAGCAGAACTCGCCGAACGCTGGGGCATGCCCGCCGTGCCATTAGTAGCAGGTGGTGGCGATAACGCAGCTGGCGCTGTAGGTGTAGGCATCACTAAACCTGGCCAGGCGATGTTGTCTTTAGGCACCTCTGGTGTTTACTTTGCAGTAAGTGATGGTTACCTAAGCAACCCCGAATCAGCCTTACATAGCTTCTGTCACGCACTACCAGGTGCTTGGCATCAAATGTCGGTCATTCTTAGTGCCGCTTCATGTTTAGATTGGGTAGTTAACTTAACTGGTCAAGCAGACGTGCCAAGCATGTTAGCCGCTGTAGAAGCCGCGCCAGAAAGTGATAACCCAGTGTACTTTTTACCTTACTTATCGGGCGAACGTACGCCGCACAATAACCCAGAAGCTAAGGGCGTATTCTTTGGCATGACTCATTCAACTGGCCCATTAGATTTATGCCGCGCGGTCTTAGAAGGCGTGGCTTATGCCTTTGCCGACGGCTTAGACGCACTGCATGCAACGGGCTTAAAACCAGAAGAAATCACCTTAATTGGTGGCGGTGCGCGCAGTCAGTTTTGGCGTCAAATGCTAGCCGACGTATTTGGCCAAGCAGTAAGTTACCGCTTAGGCGGCGAAGTAGGCCCAGCACTTGGTGCTGCACGTTTAGCCCAACTAGGGGTAACCGAGAATCCAGATCTAGCCGCCATTTGCCCAGTGCCAGAGTTAGTTGAAGTTCACCAAGTGAATGTCGAGCGCCATGCTGTTTACGCTAAACGCCGCGAAACTTACCAAGCGCTTTACCCAAAACTAGCACCACTTTTTTAAGCAATAAACCCAACGAACAGCCATAGCCTTGCTATGGCTGTTCTGCCAGTTAAGTGAACACATCTGATAAATCCGCATTTATCACATGTGCTCACCCCGGCCCATTGAACGTAGTAATACGGAAGACAAATACTATGGCAAAGAACTATCGCGTAGCGCTTCTTTTGAACGCTAACATGGCTTACGACCGAGGCATCATTACCGGCATATCATCATTTGTGAAAAATGGTGCTCCTTGGAGTTTGTTCATTGGAGAACAAAATCTATTTTCGGTGGACGATTTTAGTAAGTGGCAGGGTGATGGCGTAATTGCCGACTTCGACCACCCAGAAATTCGCGATGCGATTAAGTCTCGAAATATTCCAGTAGTGGGCATTGCCAGTAGCGAAACCGTAGCGAATACCATGCAAGATTACCCGGTGGTGATGTCTGACAATAAACAGATCATCAATATGGCGGCACGTTTCTTAAAAATGCGCCGTTATACCCATTTAGCATTTTGTGGTTACCCCAACCGCCCCTTTAATGACTGGTCGGCCAACCGCGAGCAGCTGCTGCGCGATTGGTGTGAGCGTAACCAATGCGCCTATAGCCAGTTTAGCGCTAAAGATAACATTGATACCTGGGACAGCGACTTACAGTGTTTAGTTGATTGGCTCAGCCGCCTACCTAAGCCAGTAGGGATTATTGCTGCCAACGATGTGCGCGCTCGCCAACTGAGCTACGCCTGTCAGCAGGCTAAAATAAACATCCCCGAAGAAGTCTCTATCATGGGGATAGACGATGACGAACTGAACTGCACCTTAAGCTTGCCTACGTTAACTTCGGTTCGCCAAGGTACCCGTGCCATGGGGTATTTAACTGCCTCACTTCTGCAGCCGCTAATGGATGGCAAAAACTTAGTTAAACGCCACCACTTTGTGCAACCTGAACGGGTTATTGGCCGCGATTCGACCGACTTCTTCCATTTTAAAGACAATCTAGTGCGGGGCGCGCTAAGCCTTATTCGAATTAACCAAGGCAATATTAAGGTAAAACAAATTCTGGCCGAACTAGGCTGTTCTCGTGGCGCCATCGACAACAAATTCCATGAAGAGTTAGGCATGTCGCTGCACGCTTACTTGCTGGATACACAGCTTAATTTGGCGCTAGAGCTATTGGTGGATACCGAGCAAACCTTAAGTGAGATAGCTAAAGTGGTGGGCTTTAGCAGCCCGCAGTATTTGTCATGCGCAATTAAGAAACGCTGGAACATGACTCCCGGCATGTTGCGCGAACAAAAGGGTGTAACAAACCGAGAGCTAGCTCCACTTATTGAAGATACCGAAGAGTTAATCGAACAAGCCTAGTTTCATCAAGCTGGCATAATTAGCTGCCACTATAAGCGAGTAAGCGCAGTGATAGCCTAGCTTGTTGAGTAATAACGCTATTCCAGAGCACAACCAAGAGCTGAGGGTTTGGTAAAAACTTAACCCAACAGATCTGGTGAAGATCAAAAAAACATCATCACTGTTATTAAAACTCTGCGGTGGTGATGCGTTTCTTTTTTCAACAAATCAGCGCACCATGCAAGGGAGTGTGACAGCAACATGAAGCTTGCGTGGCCCAATTCAACAAAACGCTTAATAAAGCGTGATCTGGATCAGGGCTGCGAAAATTCAACATTAGCGCTAAAAAAAGCGTAATTGCGCTTAATTGCCAGTCTGGCACTTTAATACGGACATGAAGCTTAGCTTTGGTCAATGACCTTCAACCAATAATGAAGGCACGCCAAACAAGCCGCACAATTAGTTTTCATTACAAGGGTCTATACATCTTATGAGTTCTCTACTTACACAGCTAAAACAATACACCACGGTTGTTGCCGATACCGGCGACTTAGACACAATGCGCAAATTTTCACCTGAAGATGCCACCACAAACCCATCGTTAATTGTTAAGGCCTTAGGTTTACCTGAGTACTCAAGCCTACTTAAAGACGTAGCAGACTGGGCTAAAACCCAATCAAACGACCAAGCCGAACAAATCGAAATGGCTGCCGACAAACTGGTAGTAACTATTGGTTGTAAGGTACTTGAGTTAGTACCGGGTCGTATTTCTACGGAAGTAGACGCACGTTTGTCATTTGACACCGAAGCCAGCATTGCTAAAGCACGCCGCTTAATTGAGCTTTACGAAGCGGCCGGCATCAACAAAGAACGTGTATTGATTAAGTTAGCCTCTACTTGGCAAGGTATTCGCGCCGCCGAGCAACTAGAAAAGGAAGGCATTAACTGTAACCTTACTTTGTTGTTCTCTTTTGCCCAAGCCCGCGCTTGTGCCGAAGCTGGCGTATTCCTTATCTCACCTTTTGTTGGCCGTATTCTTGATTGGTACAAAGCTAAAGACGCTAACGCAGACTTTGCTGGCGCTAAAGATCCGGGTGTTATCTCGGTATCAGAAATCTACAGCTACTACAAAGACCACGGCTACAACACTGTAGTGATGGGCGCAAGCTTCCGTAACATTGGCGAAATTGTAGAGCTAGCCGGTTGTGACCGCCTAACCATTGGTCCAGCCCTACTTGAAGAGCTAGACCAAACCGAAGCACAACTAGACGTTCGCCTACAAGATAAAGGTGTTAGCAAAAACCGTCCTGCTGCAATGACCGAAGCAGAATTCTACTGGGCGCATTACGAAGATGCCATGGCAACGGAAAAACTGGTAGAAGGTATTCGTGCCTTTGCAGTTGACCAAGTGAAGCTAGACAACATGCTAATTGAAGCGCTAGAAGCTTAAGATTTATTAATTATTAGGAAATAGAAGATGACTCACCCTCGTCAACAATACGCTAACGCAATCCGCGCTTTAAGCATGGACGGTGTACAACAAGCTAAGTCGGGTCACCCTGGCGCACCAATGGGCATGGCAGACATTGCCGAAGTACTATGGCGCGACCATTTAGCGCATAACCCTAGCAACCCAAGCTGGAGCAACCGCGACCGCTTTATTTTGTCTAACGGCCATGGCTCTATGTTGTTGTACTCGCTACTTCACCTAAGCGGTTACGCACTGCCAATTGAAGAGCTTAAAAACTTCCGTCAATTGCATTCTAAAACGCCGGGCCACCCAGAATATGGTTACGCACCGGGCGTAGAAACCACTACCGGCCCACTAGGCCAAGGTATTGCTAATGCTGTAGGTATGGCGCTAGCAGAGAAAATGTTAGCCGCGCAATTCAACCGCGACGGTCACGACATTGTTGACCACTTCACTTACGCCTTTATGGGCGACGGCTGTTTGATGGAAGGTATTTCTCACGAAGTATGTTCATTAGCTGGCACCCTAGGTTTAGGTAAGCTAATTGCGTTTTGGGATGACAACGGCATCTCTATTGACGGCCACGTTGAAGGCTGGTTTAGCGATGATACTCCGACACGTTTTGAAGCTTACGGCTGGAACGTAGTACGCGATGTTGATGGCCACGATCCTGAACAAATTAACGCAGCCATTGCCGCGGCTAAAGCCGACATTACTAAACCTACGCTAATTTGTACTAAAACCATTATTGGTTTTGGTTCACCAAATAAGTCTGGCTCGCATGATTGTCACGGTGCACCACTAGGTGATGAAGAAATTAAAGCGGCTCGCGAATTCTTAAACTGGCCACACGCCGCGTTCGAAATCCCAGCAGATGTTTACCAAGCTTGGGATAACAAAGCTAAAGGCAGCGAGCAAGAAAACGCTTGGAACGACAAGTTTGCCGCGTACAAAAAAGCCTACCCAGAGCTAGCTGCCGAATACGCTCGTCGCGTAGAAGGCCAGTTACCAGAAAACTGGAAAGCTGAAACTCAAGCTTTATTGCAACGCTTGCAAAACGAGCCAGCAAACATTGCTAGCCGCATGGCGTCTAAAAACACCCTTGATATAATTGGAAAAATCTTACCTGAATTGCTAGGTGGTTCTGCCGACCTTGCACCATCAAACCTAACCTTCCACGCTAGCTCTAAATCAGTAAGCGCAGAAGATGCCTCTGGTAACTACTTACACTACGGTGTACGTGAGTTTGGTATGTCGGCAATGCAAAATGGTATTGCTTTGCACGGCGGTTTTGTTCCTTACTCGGCCACCTTCTTAATGTTTATGGAATACGCCCGCAACGCGGTACGTATGGCAGCATTAATGAAGCAACGTTCTATTTTTGTTTACACCCACGACTCTATTGGTCTTGGCGAAGATGGTCCTACTCACCAACCGGTTGAGCAAGTGGCTAGCTTACGTTTAACACCAAACATGGAAACATGGCGTCCTTGTGACCAAGTTGAATCAGCAGCGGCTTGGATCAATGCAGTAGAACGTATTGATGGCCCGAGTTCGTTAATCTTCTCTCGCCAAAACCTTGCTCAACAAAAACGTAGCGGTGAGCAACTAGAGTTGATTAATCGCGGTGCTTACATTCTTAAAGACTGTAGTGGCACTCCAGAGCTTATTCTTATCGCCACTGGCTCAGAAGTAGAGCTGGCCGTTGAAGCCGCAGCCAAGTTAAGCGAGCAAGGTAAGCAAGTACGTGTTGTATCTATGCCTTGTACTGAGCGTTTCGACAAGCAAGATGCTGCTTACCGTGAAGCTGTACTGCCGAAAGCTGTTCGTGCTCGTGTAGCCGTTGAAGCACTACAAGCCGACTTCTGGGGCAAATACGTTGGCCTAGATGGCGTAACTGTAGGTATGACAAGCTTTGGCGAATCGGCACCTGCTGGTGAGCTATTCAAACTATTTGGCTTTACTGTAGAAAACGTAGTAGACCAAAGCTTAAGCTTGCTCAATAGCTAAGATTTTTACCTATCGAGCTAAAGGCGCTGATGATTCAGCGCCTTTTTTTTCACCTTTAAATGATGTTAATTGACAAGCAAAGCCGAAAAAGTAAGACTCAACTCACCAAACCAAAGTATTTACTCTAGCTAAACCACTGATCTTAAACAGCTGTCTATACTTGTTGTTGGGGCTTGAAAAAAACTAAAAAGGACTGTTTTTGCAGCTATTCTCAAGGGTAATGATAGCGCTTATCGTAAGCTTGCTTGTTAGCCAAGTAAAAGCGGATCCCTTACGTTTAGTTTATCCAAATTTTCCTCCTTATACTTATGCCAGTGACGAGCAACCAGCTGCTGGTAATTTTCTAGTCGACAAAATCATGCAGGTGCTGGAACAGCCCTACAAAATGGCCCCGGTACCCAACTACAAACGCGCACTTAGCGATGTGCAATACGGCGTGGCCGATGGTTTTTTCTTTGCATCTCAGAACAGCCAACGCGATTCTATCGCCGAGTTTTCTAAGCCCATTGTTTACAACAATTGGAGTTGGTTTTTCCGCTATGACAGCTATTTCGATCCAGATGCCAACAACTTTAAGACCGATGTAAAAGTTGCCTCAATTGAAGGAACCAACACCTTACGCTGGCTTAATACTCATCACTTCAAGGTGGTTGGCAAACAAAAAAATGTCGCTAAACTTGCGCAACTCCTATTTGATCTAAAACGCATAGACGCCGCATTTTTGTCGGCTGATGTATTTAAAAGTAGCCATGTTCACCCCAACCTAGTAAGTGGTGAATATATTGAAGTTGTGCAGCGCTCCGCCCCCTTTGGTATCTACATTTCCAAGGCTTACTTGGAACAACATCCCGGCTTTATGCAAGACCTCAACCGAGCCATTAGCGAAGTGCAAAACAAATACTTAGACAACACTTACTCGTTGTCGGGACTAAAGCGCAACACTGATTAAGCGCCTCTATACACTCAATAAATCAAACACTCGCAACGAATGGCTGCAGTTAACTCATACCAGCATTTACCGCTAGGCAAACATGGGTTTCATGCCATACAAGATAAGATGAATAGCTTTTCATCCAGTGTTTACCGCTTAAAACACCACTAAATAGCATTACGAAATTTCACACACTCGCAATGTTATTGCAGATTTTTTGAAAATTCCTAAAAAAGCGCTGTTTAAAACGCGAGTTAGCGCACGAAAAGTAAATAGCTGAAAAAAGTCTGCATTTTTCATAATTGAGAGAAAGCTAAGCAAGGCTAACAATAAGCTCACAGAAGGAGATTGGTTCTCCGATGAAAACGCATTCTTTTTTAGGAGTAGTTCCATGGCTCAATATTTTGACCAGTTTGAAAAAATCGCATACGAAGGACCAGAGTCCACTAACCCACTAGCGTTCCGTCACTACGACGCGAAAAAAGTAATCATGGGTAAAACCATGGAAGAGCACCTACGTTTTGGTGCTTGTTACTGGCACAACTTCTGCTGGGATGGTTTTGATATCTTTGGTACTGGCACTTTCGACCGTCCTTGGCAGAAGCCTGGCAACGCGCTTGAAATGGCTAAGATGAAAGCTGACGTAGCCTTCGACTTCTTCTCTAAAGTAGGCACGCCTTACTACTCGTTCCACGACGTAGACGTAGCTCCAGCAGGTAACTCTATTAAAGAGTACGCTGAAAACATGAAAGTAATGATGGACGTTCTTGCTCAGAAACAAGACGAAACCGGCATGAAACTTCTTTGGGGTACAGCAAACGCATTCTCAAATGCACGTTACATGTCTGGCGCTGGCTCTAACCCTAACCCAGAAGTATTTGCTTACGCTGCGAGCCAAATCTTTACTGCTATGAACGCAACCAAAATGCTAGGTGGTGAAAACTACGTATTATGGGGCGGCCGTGAAGGTTACGAAACATTGCTAAATACCGATCTACGCCAAGAGCGCGAGCAGCTAGGTCGCTTGTTCCAAATGGTAGTAGAGCACAAACACAAAATTGGCTTTACCGGCACAATCTTAATTGAGCCAAAACCAGCTGAGCCTACTAAGCACCAATACGACTACGACACAGCTACTGTATACGGCTTCTTGAAGCAGTTCGGCCTTGAAGACGAAGTGAAAGTAAACATCGAAGTTAACCACGCAACTCTAGCGGGTCACTCTTTCCACCACGAAATTGCGACTGCTATTTCACTAGGCCTATTTGGTTCTATTGATGCTAACCGCGGTGATGCGCAACTAGGTTGGGATACTGACCAATTCCCTAACAGTGTTGAAGAGTGGACGCCAGTAATGTACGACATTCTGCGCTCTGGTGGCTTTAAAGATGGTGGTTTAATGTTTGATACTAAACTACGTCGTCAAAGTATCGATCCAGCCGACTTCTTCCACGGCCACATTGGCGGAATGGACACTTGTGCATTAGCACTTGAGAAAGCTGCTAGCCTAATTGAGAGCCAAGAAATCAGCAACATCGTTGCAGATCGCTACGCTGGTTGGAGCGGTGACCTAGGTAAAGCCATTATGACTGGCGATTACAGCCTAGAGTCTTTAGCAACTCAAGCTATTGGCGACAACATTGATCCTAAACACGTATCAGGTCGTCAAGAAGAGCTAGAAAACATTGTTAACAAACACATTTTTAGCAAGTAACACCTAGTACAATTGCTTATTTGTATTAAGTTAGCCGACGCTTAGCGTCGGCTTTTTTTATTTTGGCTCAGTAGATAACTCCGCACCTTTTACCAAACTCACCGTTAAGCTCAATGGGTCGACGCCTTCCAAACAACCTGCATTTACCCGAGTAAGCTCTGGCGCAGAGCGAGGGTTGTGGAAAGTATAAATGCCGCAGTGCTGACAAAAGTAATGCTTCGCTATTTGGGTATTCCACTGATACAAGCTTAAGGCCTGCTCACCTTGCAACAGCTCAAAGCTGTCTTCTTCCGCGGTTAGCATCACAGCTCCCTTACGCTTACACAAACTACAATTACAACGCAGCGCAGACTCTAAACTGGTGCGTAGGCTAAATTTAACCGCACCGCAGTGGCACTGGCCTTGATAATGTTGAGCCATTTTCTTCTCCTTGCTACTAAGGGCAACCATAAACCGAACTGTTTGGGCGAAATCACAATCGAGCCCTGAGCTGAAGGCTTTTTACAAAACACTTCTCAATGGCTCATCGTTGCAACAAATTAGCCAATAAAGCTCGCCTAAATAGCAACTAGCCCTAGCGACCTACCTTAAATTGCACTACCATTAATAACAATTAACTCATTACAGGTAGAACATGGATCGTTCGTTTAGCACCAAGCTTAGCCTATGTATGCTTTTTTTTAGCTCGTATCCGCTATTAGCAAAAACACCACAACCGCCAGCATTGGTATTAGCTAGTGATTACCAACAGGGCTTAGACCTTCAAGATTACTGGGTATGTGAAAAATACGATGGCGTAAGGGCGTATTGGGACGGCAAGCAATTATTTAGTCGAGCCGGCCACGTGATTAACCTTCCCAGCGCCTTAAGCGAGCAACTACCAGAGGTTGCGGTAGATGGTGAGCTTTGGTTAGGCAGAGGCCAATTTAGTGATTTAGTCAGCCTAATCAAACAACAAGATGTAAATCTAAACAAATGGCAACAAGTTCAATTTGTGGTGTTTGATTTACCCAACTATCCCGGCCCTTATCAGCAGCGCTACCGCCATTTGCAAACCCTTAGCAGTGCAAGCGAGTTTATGCGCGTGCCAGTTTATCGCGCCTACCCTGGGCGACCAAAACTAGAGCAGCAATTGGCTAAAATCAGTGCTGAGGGTGGCGAAGGGTTAATGCTACGCGACCCTAAATCTATGTATCTTCCAACACGTAGCAATGCGCTCATTAAATACAAAAGCTACCAAGATGCCGAGGCTAAAGTCATTGCGTATAGTGATGGTAAAGGCAAATACCGAGGTATGCTTGGAGCCTTGGTAGTTCAAGACCAACAGGGTCGGCAGTTTAAAATAGGCAGTGGTTTAAGCGATCAATTACGCGCCGATCCACCACCTATTGGCAGCTTGGTTGAGTATCGTTATAACGGTCTCACAGAACATGGAAAACCCCGCTTTGCGCGCTTTGTTAGGGTTCACCAAACCTTGTAATTGAGGCTATTTGAGGTTTTTGTTGAGCTCTACATCGACCAAGTAATCACCTTCTAGCCAGTTACGGCCAATCAGCAATTTGTAATGCATTTTGCTGCGATCGCGCAAATTAACATCTACGGTTTTTGCCTGCCCTTGCCAGGCAATCGCCAAGGCAACTTTGTAGCGAATTTCTAGACCTTGAGAATTACGCACCGCTGCAACATCAGTAATTAAGGCTTTACCTTGGTGCTTTTCGCCATGTTCGTTCTCGGTGGTAAACTGCAAATACTTACCAATGTTCTTGCGCATAAGTGGTCGCACTACCGACTTCTGCTCGGCCTCGCTGTAATCAGCAGGGTCAATGTTTTCACCGTCGATAACTTGCATGTCTTCCGCATGCAAAGAAGTGCTAGCCGCTCCGGTATCAATTCGAGTTAAAAATCTTAAGTTGGCTTCTACTACTTTTACGTGCTCGGCGGCGCCTACTGTTTGCTTCTCGGCCATTGCGCTACTTACTACAGCAAGTACTAGCGTTACGGCTACTAGTAATTTCTTTAACACATTCCACCTCTTATATTGTCACGAAAACAGCACACTAATCGGTTAATTACGGCTGTTTAAAGTCGCATACCTTAGCATGATTCTTTATACTTTGCGGCAAGCTCAAGGATGAGGACTCAAATGAGACGACTCGCAGTTTTCTTACTAATCATCAGCTCTGGTCTGTGCCAAGCAAAAACCATCGATATACAAAGCTTTGTTTTTCCACCTTATATAATGCTCAATGCTCAAGGTAAGGCCGAAGGGATCATTGTAGAATTGATTCAACAAAGCTTTGAGAAATTAGATGTTGAAGCCAACTTTGAAATAAGTAACTGGGCTCGCGCGTTTGCTAAAGTAAAAAGCCACCAAAGCCAAGGCTTAATTCCCACTATGCGAACTCCCGACCGTGAAGCGTATTTTTATTATCCTGATACGGCGTTTTTACTGCTAGACCAGCATTTAATTGCTCATAGCTCTTGGCAAGGAAATCAGTTCTCTGGTGACTATGCCGAGCTCGATGACTATCGTATAGGAAAAGTTCGCAATGCCCGCATCTCACCGAGTTTTGATAATGCGCTAAGTCAGCAAGTATTCGACGTAGAGAAACACAACAGTGTAGAAGGGTTGGTGAAATCCTTATTGCGCGGACGACTAGACATGATTGCCACCGACAGTCGCCAAGCTCAGCTAGTAGCCACGCAAGAGGGCCAAGCAGACAGTATCAAGCTGATAAAACCTGCCTTGGGACAAGTACCGGTATACCTAGCCTTTAGCAAACAACAAGTAGATCAAGAGTTTGTAGAGCGCTTTAACCAACAACTTAAGCTGCTACTTGAGCAAGGGGCACTAGAACAGCTAGAAGCAAAATATTTGCACTAGCCTAGTACCCGATCCCAGTCTTTCCACACCACTTGGTAGCCAGCTTGTTTTACTGCATCGGCGACCACTTCTGGGCGGCGTTCGTCACTAATTTCAAACTGCTCAAGCGCTTTGGTGCTATCGTCTGCATAACCTCCAGGTTGAGTGCTCGAAAATGCACTCATGCTGGTAATACCAAGTGGAATTGCATGATTACGGAAGTGCTCAGACTCACGGGTAGATAATGACAGCTCAACATCTGGGTTAAACAAACGGTAAGCACATATAAGTTGTACTAATTGTTTGTCGGTCATCACCGATTTTGGCTGGAAGCCGCCTTCACAAGGGCGCAAACGTGGAAAAGAAATTGAAAACTTACTCCGCCAAAATTTGCGCTCTAAATATTGCAAATGAGCAGCCACATAAAAACAGTCACTGCGCCATTCATCCAAACCAATTAGTGCGCCAATGCCCATTTTGCGAATACCGGCTTCTCCTAAACGTTCAGGAGTAGCAAGGCGAAAATCGAAATCGCGTTTTTTACCTTTAGGGTGAACCTCGGCATAGCGGTGGCGATTATAGGTTTCTTGATAAACCATCACCGCGTCTAAGCCAAGGCTAATCAACTCCTCATACTCGTCTTGCTCAAGAGGCTGAACTTCCATAGAAACATGAGAAAAACGCGCCTTAATTCTTGGCAGAACTTCGCGAAAGTAGTCCATACCCACTTTACGTTCCGACTCACCAGTAACCAATAATATGTGGTCAAAGCCAAGCTGCTTAATGGCTTCTAGCTCAGCGTCTAACTGCGCCATATCTAAGGTGACGCGACGAATTTTGTTGCCCATGGAAAACCCACAATAGTCACAAACATTGCTGCACATATTGCTGAGATATAAGGGGATATAGAATTGCTGAGTTTTGCCAAAGCGCTGCTGAGTTAAACGCATACTGCGCTGAGCCATAAGCTCAATATAAGCTTCAGCAGCCGGTGAAATAAGCGCCTGAAAGTCATCAAGGTCCAGCTTATCTTTGGCCAGCGCTCGCTCTACATCAGCAGCGGTTTTACTGTTTATTGCCATATGAACAGCGGTATTGTCGTAACGGGCTAATTGCTCAGCAAAACTCATGGGCTTCTCTAATTACAAAGTATCTAAAAATGCAGTGAGGGGACTCGATGCCTCGGCGTGACGCAACTCTGCGCCCAAACCTGCCAAGTAGGCACTACGCCCAGCTTCAACCGCTTGAGCGAATGCCTTAGCCATTGCTACCGGATCTTTAGCCACAGCCATAGCAGTATTAACCAACACTGCATCTGCGCCTAACTCCATAGCCAGTGCAGCATCTGAGGGCGCTCCAATACCCGCATCAACCACTACCGGTACATTGGCTTGCTCAATAATAATCTCTAAGAAATCGCGGCTACGCAGCCCTTTGTTGGTACCAATAGGCGCGCCTAAGGGCATCACCGCAGCACAACCAACATCTTCAAGGCGTTTGCATAATACTGGGTCAGCATGTACATAAGGCAACACCACAAAACCTTGTTCTACCAGCTTCTCTGCTGCGGCTAAGGTTTCGATAGGATCGGGCATTAGGTACTTAGGATCCGGATGAATTTCTAATTTGAGCCAATTAGTGCCTAGAGCTTCTCGGGCTAATTGTGCAGCAAATATCGCTTCTTCAGCGTTACGTGCCCCCGAGGTATTAGGCAATAGATTCACCCCTGCTTGAATAAGCGGAGCCAGAATATCGTCTTGCTGGTCTTGCGCATCGACACGTTTCATCGCCATAGTAACTAGCTGGCTACCACTGGCTTGAATACTTTGGCTCATTAACTGTGGGGTCGCAAATTTGCCAGTGCCGGTAAACAAACGGCTGGTAAAATTCTTATCTGCAATCTTTAACACAAGGCTTCCTCTTATCCGCCAGCAATGGCGCGAAATACTCTTACTTTGGCTTGGTCTGCCAGCTTGGTGCTTGCCCACTCGCTGCGAGTCACAATGTTGCCATTAAGCACCACTGCAATGCCTTCGGGTGCTTGCTGGTGTAATGCTAATAGTTGCTCAATGTTGAGCGCAGCATCAAGCGACTGTGCTTGACCATTAAATTCAATATTAATCATGATGTTTGTTTATCTTTTCCACATACCGGACAGTTCGCATCGGCGTTCACTTTAAGGTGAAACCATTCAAGGCTATGCGCATCAAAGCTGGAAAAACGACCGCGTTGAGCAGAAGGAATGTCCGCTATCAATTTGATCGTTTCTAAAGCTTGCAAACTACCAATGGTGCCTACAACTGGGCCAAGAATACCGGCATTACTGCAGTTGAGTTGCTGTTCATTGGCATTAGGAAATAGGCAGTGATAGCAGCCTTGTTCAGCCTGGCGAAAATCAAACACCATTAACTGGCCATCAAAGGCAACCGCCGCTCCGCTAACTAGTGGTACCTTGGCCTTAACACAAGCTTGGTTTACCGCATAACGGGTAGCGATGTTGTCACTGCAATCAAGCACTACATCGGCTTGAGCCACTTCCATGGCCAGCAACATCTCATCCATTTTACGATTAACGGTTCGCACCTGAATGTTTGAGTTTAGCGCTTGCAAATGCTGCTTAGCCGCCACGACTTTAGGCTGTTTAATATCGTCTTCTCGGTACAAGACTTGGCGCTGTAAATTAGAGCTGTCTACTTCATCAAAATCTGCCAACACTAATTTGCCAACACCAGCCGCAGCCAAATACAAGGCTGCAGGTGCGCCCAATCCGCCCATACCAACCAGCAATACCTGCGCACTCTTTAACTTGAGCTGCCCCGCTTCACCAACATCCTTAAGTAACAGATGACGGCTATAACGAAGAGCTTCTTGATCGCTTAAGGTTGATTGCTTGCTGGTTTGGCTCATAGTGCTTCCTAATGCTGACTGGCTATTTATTGGCTGACAATGGCTTCTAGCTCAGCAACTGCCGCAACCGGATCGGCTGCTTCGGTAATTGCCCGTACCACTGCCACACTGCCCACACCACATTGCCAAACTTGTTTCGCTCGAGGCAAGTCGATGCCTCCAATGGCTACCAAGGGGTAATCTTGCATCAACTGAGCATAACGGCTGAGTTTAGCTAAACCTTGCGGCTTAGATGGCATGTCCTTGGTTGTAGTAGGGAAAATGTGCCCAAGTGCAATATAACTTGGTTGCAGCTGGCTAGCACGTAGCAATTCAAAATAACCGTGGGTACTAATGCCCAAACGCAAACCTGCGGCAGCAATTTGTTGCAAGTCGGCCACTTCTAGATCTTCTTGGCCTAAATGCACACCATAAGCACCATGCTTAACCGCCAGTTGCCAGTAGTCATTAATAAACAAACGCGCTTGATGTTGGTGCCCCAAATCAATGGCACGTTTAACATCAGCTTCAACCTCAGCATCGGTTTTATCTTTAATCCGCAGCTGAATGGTTTTAATGCCCATATTTAACAAGCGCTCAATCCATTCAACACTGTCTACAACAGGATAAACACCCAGTTTATTAGTGTCACAGCGCGCAAAAGGCACAGCCTCTGGCCAAGACTCGCTTAAGCCAAATTGCTTACCCAGCTCGGTTTGTGCCGACTCTACCCGAGGGAAGTTTACCCGCTCTGTAGGCCACCCAAGATGGGCTAGATTGCCACGTCCAGTAACTTGCTTTAAGCCCTGATAAACATAGGCTTTAGCAATAACCAAAGCGTCTTCCATGAAAAAGTCATGGGCTAAGGCAGAAGCTAAGGCAGAGGCTAAAGTGCAGCCAGTACCATGGGTATGCGGCGCATCAATCAACTCGCTCGACAATACAATTTCACGCTGGCCATCAGTGAAATAATCCAAAGCTACCTTGGGGGTTAACGCTAAGTGTCCACCTTTGGCCCACACCGCTTTAACGCCCTGCTTAAGCAAAACTGCGCAAGCTTGTTTTAGCTCAGCCACACTGTTTAGCGCCACGCCACTTAAGGTCGCTAGTTCTGAAGCATTAGGTGTTAGCACATCGGTTTGTGCCAATAGTGCCGGTAAGGCTTGCATTAGGTCGTCCAAGGCTAGGCTTGCCCCTGAACTGGCTACTAACACTGGGTCACACACTACCAACGGAGGCTCGGCCCAAGTTGCCTTATAAGTGGCAATTTTATCTGCCACAACACGCACTAATTCTGCGCTACCCAACATGCCAATCTTAATCACTTTGGCGGGGTTGGTGGCCGCAAGCGCATCTAGCTGCGCCGCTAACAATTCAGGTGAAGACGGCTGAATGGCCGTCACTCCCGTAATGTTTTGCGCAGTTATCGCTGTTACTGCAGTTGCGCACTCCACCTCAAGATCATGGGCAGTTAGCAAGTCAGCTTGCAAGCCTGCACCCGCACAACTATCGCTACCTGCGATAGTCCAAATTTGCGGGCGCAAACCTTCAGCAGTTTCCAGCTTAAACTTCATCGCTGGTCTCGGCGCGCAGTGGCGAGTGGTAAATCTCGGCACCTTTATTTCTAAATTCAGCAGATTTTTCTGCCATACCGTCGGCCACAAAACCTAAATCGGCCAATGGCTCGTCAATCATTTTGATTTCCAGCTCGTTGGCATAATCACGCACTTCTTGAGAGATTTTCATTGAGCAGAACTTAGGTCCACACATTGAACAGAAGTGAGCCACTTTGGCCGACTCTTGTGGTAAGGCTTCATCGTGATAGGCACGCGCAGTGTCTGGGTCTAAGGCTAGGTTGAATTGGTCTTCCCAGCGGAACTCGAAACGCGCTTTACTCATCGCATTATCACGAATTTGCGCGCCAGTATGACCTTTAGCTAAATCAGCCGCGTGAGCAGCGATCTTGTAAGCAATCATGCCTTGCTTCACGTCTTCTTTGTTAGGTAAACCTAAGTGCTCTTTAGGGGTTACGTAACACAACATGGCACAACCAAACCAACCGATCATTGCAGCACCAATGCCCGATGAAAAGTGATCGTAGCCAGGAGAGATGTCGGTGATTAATGGACCAAGCGTGTAGAACGGTGCTTCATGACACTCTTCTAATTGCTTTTCCATGTTCTCTTTAATCATTTGCATTGGCACGTGGCCAGGGCCTTCGATAATCACTTGAACATCGTATTCCCAAGCCACTTTTGTTAGCTCACCTAAGGTTTCTAGTTCGGCAAATTGCGCTTCATCGTTGGCGTCGGCAATCGAACCAGGACGCATGCCATCACCTAGCGACAGTGATACATCGTAGGCGGCACAAATTTCACAAATCTCACGAAAACGCTCATACAAGAAGCTTTCTTTATGGTGGGCTAAACACCACTTAGCCATAATTGAACCGCCACGCGATACAATGCCAGTAACTCGCTTCGCGGTCATTGGTACGTAACGCAGCAATACACCTGCGTGAATCGTGAAGTAATCCACCCCTTGCTCGGCTTGCTCAATCAGCGTGTCGCGGAACACTTCCCAAGTAAGGTCTTCGGCAACGCCGTTCACTTTTTCTAAGGCTTGGTAAATAGGCACAGTACCGATTGGCACAGGAGAGTTACGAATTACCCATTCGCGGGTTTCGTGAATATAACGGCCAGTAGATAGGTCCATTACCGTATCGGCGCCCCAACGGCTTGCCCATACTAGCTTTTCAACTTCTTCTTCAATCGAAGAGGTTACCGCTGAGTTACCAATGTTGGCATTCACTTTAACCAAGAAGTTACGACCAATAATCATTGGTTCGGCTTCGGCGTGATTAATGTTAGACGGAATAATCGCCCGGCCTCGTGCCACTTCATCACGAACAAACTCACCAGTGATGTGCTCTGGCAATGAGGCACCAAAGGAATGGCCTTTTTGTTGCTCTGCTAACAACTCTTCACGGATTTTGTCGCGGCCCATGTTTTCACGAATAGCAATGTACTCCATCTCTGGGGTAACGATGCCTTGACGAGCGTAGTGCAACTGGGTGACGGTTTTGCCTAATTTAGCTTTACGTGGCGTTGGTAGGTTTTCGAAACGAATATGATCAAGGCCTTCATCTGCCAAGCGCTGCTGCGAGAAGTTAGAGCTTAAACCCGCTAACTCTTCAGTATCGCCACGCTCTTCAATCCAAGCTTTACGCAGTTGTGGCAAACCTTTATGAACATCTAACTCTGCGTTTTCGTCGGTGTAGATACCAGAAGTATCGTAAACACGTACCGGCTCGTTAGGCTCAAAGGTAGGTTCATCTTTGGTGCCGCCAACTAAACTGTCAGACAGATTAATTTGGCGCATGGCTACTTGGATATCGTCACGACTTCCCTGAATATAGATTTTTTCTGAATTTGGAAAAGGTTGGCCTTGCAGGTTATTAATGTATTGTTCTGCTGCAGCTCGAGTTTCGCGTCTTGACATGACTGGCCTCTAAATAAAAATTTAAGTAATGAGGCTTGTCGGATGTAGGAAAAGTAACCAAATGTTAGACCAAGAGTGCATTTTTACACTAGTAGTAACAGAAGGAATTGATTACTTATCTTGTTCCCTGCGCAGGCATTATCCTGATCAAGTTATACGGATCCCACACAACGTAGCTTAGCTAACCGTGGTCTCAGCCTTTCGGCACTCCGACAAGAGAGCCGAGTATAGGGCCGAAAAAGCCAAACCACAATAGTGATATTAAGAAAGCCAATGATGATATTCGCTATTTTGCTTAAAACTAGGCTAACAGGTTTAGATAGGCATTTGGCGTAAGCCAACAATGGGATTAGAAGAAACTTTGCGGAATATTAAGAACATCACCTGCAGAAACACGGTCTTCAAGGCTTACTCGCTCACGTTCATCGGGAGTCGCCCCTTCTGCTTGTATGGTAATTTTGCTTTTACCGGCACGCTCGGTAAAACCACCAGCAAGGGTAATTGCACGATTTACCGTTAAGCCGGGTTGATAAGGGTAGGCGCCAGGGCGAGCCACTTCACCATTAATAAAAAAGGGCCGGTATTCAACCATGGTCACTTGCACCATTGGGTCAACTAAATAGTCACCCTTTAGGCCATTTTGGATCTGTAACTGCAGCTCGGTGAGGGTAAGGCCACGCACTCTTATTTCACCTAAAAACGGGTAACGAATAAACCCATCATCGGATAAACGGGTTTCCAAACTAAGCTCTGGCTCACCGTATACACTTACTCTAAAGCTATCGCCTGCCGCTAAACGGTAGTTGCTCACCGTTTCAGCATGCAAAGAAAAACACAGCACGCCGACTAGTAAAACTAGTCCTTTTTTAAGGCGCGCAATGTGTTTTCGCATAACTTAATCCTTGATCATAAACTCAGTCTCAACTTAAGACTGGTAACTTGCTTATCATAGGTAACGGCCTGAAGCGTAGAATCTTTATCTCTCCATAGCTGCCAAAGTGAAATTTCTAGCCAGCGGCGGAATTGATAGCTCACGCCTACCCGCCCTTCATAAATTTTATCTTGCCGTTCTACGCCCACATAATCGTTGTTGTCGTAACCAACCGTAAAGGTTGTAGCAAGGCGCTCTTGCCAGTAATGCTCCCAGTCTAGGGTAATGTTGGTATTGTCGATAACATCACCGCCTTGCTCTGGGGCTTTGGCTTGTCGACCACCTTCCACACTAAAAGTAGAGTAGGTGCGAGGCGACCAATCGGCTGCGAGCGACCAACTTAAATCGCTGAATTTTTCACGTTCACCTTCTTTAAAGTCACGCTGTTGCCAACCGATTTTAGCGCGACCTTTAGTTTTTCCGGTGATCGCCCAATCTCCACCAACAAAGCCAAGTAAGTCGTTAAAATCGCGACTTGGCGTATTTGGTTCGATGGTTTTATAGTCACTTTTTCCGGCTTTAAGTTCAGCCAACAAGCGGGTGGCCGACGACACTCGATAAAAGAAGCGCGCGCTGCCGTCAAAAGCATTGCGATCGCGATACTGAGTAACTTCGCGAAAGTTTTGGTAATCCAGCTGGCGAGCATTGGCTTCTAGCTCGATCTGCGCGGTAGCGCTTCTGGCACCAAAGCCATATAAACCATGCAGCCAATGCAGGTTATATTGCACGGGCTCGTCAATCACACCACCTACACCAGAGGAAATACCTTCACCACGTTGGTCGTGGTCGCGACGAAAATCGTAGCGCAATTTAGCACGTTGGCGAGCGCTAAACTCCCATTCGCCATTTACCCGTAGATGGTGGTCTAAAAAGTTATCTTCAGAGCTGTCGAAGTACTCGCCCCACACCAAGCGATATGCCGCATAATAAGTGCTTTTTTCTTGCTCAGAAATAGCAGCAATGGCTGGCGAGACAATGGTTCCCCAAGAAGAAATTTGATCAGTATTACTGTTGGTAAGGTTGCTGTCGTATAAACCTAATACTTCAATACTAGGTACAACACCTACTCCGTCTGCACTATACCACTTGGCAGGCTGCATGTTGGCCAAACTAGGGCCTGCAATTGCTAGGGCTGGCAGCAAGATGATCCCTATCTTGCGCATCGATAATCCTCCAAAACGTCTGTAGCTACCTTAGCAAAGGCCAAGGACTAGGCTCAACGCTTTTTATCCACCTTGCGTAGATTAAATGTGAATATTGTGTGTCATTTGGCGATAAGGCTTTAGCGGCTGTTGAACTTTCTAACTGATTTTCGCGGACAAAACTTAACCGCGAAAGATCGACAGCCCCTAGTATTGAAACTGCAAACCAAGGCTAAACAACAAGGCGATGAAAAAACTTAGCTTGGCGGTGAGCTGCAATTGCTTATCCAATAACTGATGCTGGCGCGCCAACATCACGGTTTTGGTTACCTTCATTAAGACTAAAGCAGGCAATAAACACAGCCAAGCAAAATTAGCGCTACTTTGCCAAACAATAAAGCTGGCAAATAGTAATAAAGCCAGCGCCACCAAAACCAAGTGGTAACGACGGGCATTACGCTCGCCTAAGCGCACCGCCAAGGTGAGCTTTCCAGCAGCTTTATCAGGCGAAAAGTCTCGCAAATTATTAATGTTGAGCACTGCTGTCGCTAGCAAACCATTAGCTGTCGCTATCATCATGACTGGCCAACTCAGACTTTGGGTATGCAAGTAGTAAGAGCCCATAACGCCCAGCAAACCAAAGAACAAAAACACGCTAATATCACCAAAACCACGATAACCGTAAGGTCGAGAGCCCATGGTGTATGCCATAGCCGCAACAATCGACAGCCCACCCAAGGCGATAAACCCTAACCACGCCTGCGGATTACTGCCCAAACTTACCGCCAGCAGGGCAATACCGCTTAACACTGCCAGCAGGGCAACCAGCGTAATCGCCCGAAACATTTGCTGCTTAGTCAACAACCCAGCTTGAATCGCACGAGCGGGGCCCACTCGAGTATCATCATCAACACCACTTACCGCATCGCCATAATCATTGGCTAAATTGGAAAGAATTTGCAGCAATAAGGCCGTTAGCAAAGCCAGCAGCAACACTGGCCAAGCAAAGGTTCCCTCAGAATACGCCAGTGCAGAACCTAAAATTATCGACGCGCTTGCTAAAGGCAAGGTGCGTAAACGCGCCGCATGAAGCCATGATTTCAAAGTAATATTCAACATTAAGATAAGAACTTAGCGCCTATTATTGCTCAGCATCAAGGCTGAGCCAAATCTGACTATAAACTTGTAACAAAAACAGCTACATTGAAACGGTGTAATAGAGCAGGAATAGTTAAGGTGAGACTCACTGCTAGCCAGTTTCAAAATGCCATAAACCAGCTTAGGCTCTTGCCGCAGCAGGGTTTTCAGCAGGTTTGTATAAAACTGCCAAAGCTCGATCTTCTCGCCTGGCTTAACCAGCAACAACACACCACCCGCGGTTACTGGAGAAACAAACGCCAGCAACAAGTTGCCTTTGTGGGTGCGGCTAAATCGGTGCTCGACTTAGAACAGCTGCAATCGGTGTGTGACCAATTAGACCCACGCAATAACCAGCTACGCTTTTATGGCGGCATTGCCTTTGCCCGCCAAAGTGCTCTTTGGTCAAGCTTCCCACATCGCCGCTTTATTCTGCCGCGCTTTGAAATTCGTTGTGACGGCGAATATACCCGTTTGTTCATCAATGCTAATTTTGAACATCAACCAGAGCTAGAGTATCAGCGCATCGAAAAGGCCTTTGCTGCCTTAAAATCAGCACAAGCCCTGCAACACACGCCACTTAAAGCCTTGTCTCGCCAAGACCAACCCAGTCGCGAACAATGGCAGCACTTGGTTAAGCAAGTGACCAGCGAAGATTTTCAACAACACACCGCCAAAGTGGTGTTGTCTCGGCAAACCAATTTGCAACTAAATGCCGAAATAAACGCTTTTTCTTTGCTACAACAATGGCAACAAAAAGAACGTAACTGCTACAGCTTTTTATTTCAGTTTGATGGGGTAACTAGCTTTTTAGGCTGCAGTCCTGAGCGTTTGTATTCTCGTGAAGGCAGCCAATTGGTCAGTGAAGCCTTAGCCGGCACTGCGCCGCGAGGAGAAACCAGCGAGTTAGATACGCAGCTGGGCGAACAGCTACTAGAAGACGCCAAAAATAAGCTAGAAAACCAACTAGTGGTGGATGATTTAACTCGCCGCTTAAAAGAGCTAAGCCTGCATGTTCGCACCTTAGATAATCTAGAATTGCTAAAGCTAGATAGAGTGCAGCACTTAAAACGCAGGATTCAGGCCCGTATTAGCCCTGCCTTAGATGACCGCTCGTTATTGCAAGCCTTACACCCCACCCCTGCAGTCGGTGGCTTGCCACGTTCTTCTGCAGTGCAATATATTCTAAAAAACGAAGGCTATGCCCGAGGCTGGTATGCTGGCGCAGTTGGCTGGTTAAGCGGTGCACAAAGCGAGTTTTCGGTAGCCATTCGTAGCGCCTTAGTTACCCCACAACATTTAAGTACTTTTGCCGGTGCAGGGATCGTGGCAGGCTCACAAGCCGAGCAAGAATGGCAAGAACTTAACCACAAAATCGCCACGGTATTGCAGTTGGTAGATAAGGACCTTCTCCTTGATTAAAAACATTAACATTGCCTGGGCTGAGTGCTTAATTGAAGATTGCATTCGTCACGGCATAGAGCACTTTTGTATCGCCCCAGGCTCTCGCTCTACGCCATTAACTTTAGCGGTGGCTAAGCACCCTAAAGCCACTAGCCATTGCCACTTTGACGAACGCGGTTTAGGCTTTTTTGCTTTAGGCTTAAGTAAGGCTCGCCAGCAAACTGTAGCCATTATCACCACTTCGGGCAGTGCGGTTGCTAATCTTTACCCGGCGGTGGTTGAGGCAAAGCAGTCGAGCATTCCATTGTTAGTGCTTAGCGCCGACCGACCGCAGGAGCTTGTGGCTGTTGGTGCTAATCAAGCCATCGAACAGCAGGGGATGTTTGCCAACTACCCGGTATATAGCGGCCAACTAGCCGAACCCAGTGTTGATGCCTCACTTGCCAATATGCTTAGCGAGCTGGGTCATGCCTTAGCGCTGCAGCAACAAACGCCTGGCCCAGTGCATTTAAATTGTCCTTACCGTGAACCCTTTTATCCTGAACAAGCTAAACAAGATTTAACTGAGCTTTATAAGCAACTTGAAGCTTGGATAAACAGCCACTCGCCCTATTACCAACAACACCCTAATAGCTCCCAGCCGGTCGTTAGTCAGCAGTGGCCAGAGCTACTCGAAAAATCCAAAGTTTTGGTAATAATAGGCCAGCAAACAGCCGAGCAAAGCCAAGCCATTATCACTTGGGCGCAGCAAGCAGGCTGGCCAGTGGTAGTCGATTGCCAAAGCCATTGGCAAACAGCTCAAGAAGGTGCTGGGCTGATTCAACACGCAGAGCTATTACTCGCCAACTCGCGATTTGCCGAACAAGTACAAGCTGAACTGATAATTCAGTTTGGTGGCAAGCTGGTGTCGAAACGCCTTAACCAATGGCTGGCCAAGAGCTCAGCAAAGTACTGTTTAATTGATCAATCAGCGCAGCGGGTAAACCCCGGCCAAAATATCCAGCAGCGCTGGCAATGCACTGCCCAAACTTGGCTACACGCTCATCCAGTTAAGACAAACACCACTAGCCAGCAGTATTTAGAGCGATGGACCCAAGCTCAACAAGCCATTAGCGAGGAGGTTAATGCTGCCTTACTCGATTACTCTGAACTGGCAATATGCGCACAGATTTCGGCACAGCAAAAACCGCAATCAGCGGTGTTTATGGGCAATAGCATGGTCGTGCGTTTGTTTGAACTACTTGGCCAACCTTGCCAAGCGGAGCATTACTTTGCCAACCGAGGAGCGTCGGGCATTGATGGTTTATTAGCCACCAGCGTGGGCATTGCCGAAGGTCTGCAACAAACATGTACTTTGGTGATTGGCGATACCTCGTTATTGCATGACTTAAACTCCTTAAGCCTTGCCGCTAATAGCCAGCAAAATTTAGTGATAGTGCTGTTTAACAATAACGGCGGTGAAATATTTAATCTGCTACCAGCACTATCAACTGGCCCGCAGGAGCAACAGCTAAGCAAACAGTATTACCAGTTGCCTCATAACGCCGACTTTGCTGCCGCAGCAGCCACCTTCAATTTAGCTTATCAACAGGTGGTAGATTTCGAACAATTCGGCCATGCTTTTGAGCGTGCACAGCAGCAAACCGGAGCCAGCTTGATTGAAGTCTGCTTTACTCCAGGCGATGCCAGTGCGCGTTATCAATCTTTAATTAGTCAGGTAGCCAGCAACGATGCACTTTAGTGTTTACGGACAAAGTCAACATCCCTGTTTAGTTTTTTTGCATGGATTTCTAGGTAGCGGTAGCGACTGGCAAGCGCAAATTGCAGCGCTCAGCCAGCACTACTATTGTGTAACCGTAGACATTGCCGGCCATGGCATGAGCGCCCAGCAGCGGCTTAAACCACGCAATGCCTTTAAAGATTTTAGCCACCAGCTCACCACATGCTTAAAGCGCCTTAAAATCGTCCATTACCATTTAGTGGGTTACAGCCTAGGAGGCCGCTTAGCGTTGCAACATGCTTTACTCGCCCCCAAAGGTATTGAACGACTAGTTATCGAATCTGCCAATACTGGTTTAAGTGATGAAGATGCGCGCCAACAACGTTTAGTGCACGACAACCGCTGGGCAGACCGCTGGTTAACAGAGCCTATGGATACGCTAATCAACGAATGGTACCAACAAGCGGTATTTGCCAACCTAACTAGCCAGCAGCGACAGCAGCTTATCCAGCGCCGCCAACATCTAGACCGACAAGGCATTGCCGCAACATTGCGTGCAACCAGCTTGGGTTTGCAACAAGATCTTAGTCGGCACCTTGGTCAGTTAAAAATGCCGCTAGATTTTATTGGTGGAAGCCTAGACAATAAATACCAAGCGCTAGCCAAACAGCTACAACAAGATTACCCGCGCCTTAAATGTCACCTCATTGAAGGCGCTGGGCACAATTGCCATTTTGAACAACCGACACTGTTTCTCGAACAACTGTCCAGTGTCCTAAATAATGATAGAGAAGAGAATGACCCAAATTGATAGCTCAGCAGTAACTTGGCAGGATGCCGACAATGGATACGAAGATATTCGCTACCATAAGTCCGCCTGCGGCATCGCCAAGATCACCATTAACCGCCCGCAAGTTCGCAACGCATTTCGTCCTTTAACGGTTCAAGAAATGATGCATGCCTTAAACGACGCCCGCATCGACCCAGAAGTGGGTGTGATTATTCTTACTGGCGAAGGTGAACTGGCTTTTTGTTCCGGCGGCGACCAATCGGTACGTGGTGATTATGGCGGCTATAAAGATGACCAAGGGACCCATCACCTAAATGTATTAGATTTTCAACGCCAAATTCGTACCTGCCCTAAACCTGTGGTAGCCATGGTAGCTGGTTACGCTGTAGGTGGTGGCCATGTATTACACATGATGTGTGACTTAACCATTGCCGCCGACAACGCTAAATTTGGCCAAACTGGTCCTAAAGTAGGCTCTTTTGATGGTGGCTGGGGAGCCAGTTACATGGCGCGCATAGTTGGCCAAAAGAAAGCGCGTGAGATTTGGTTTTTATGCCGTATGTATGATGCAAAAGAAGCACTTGATATGGGCTTAGTGAACACCGTTGTGCCTTATGCAGAGCTAGAAAAAGAAACCGTGCAGTGGTGTCGTGAGATGTTGCAAAACAGCCCTATGGCTCTGCGCTGTTTAAAAGCTGCACTCAATGCTGATTGTGATGGCCAAGCGGGCTTGCAAGAACTCGCGGGCAACGCCACCATGCTGTTCTACATGACAGAAGAAGGCCAAGAAGGCCGTAACGCCTTTAACGAAAAACGCCCGCCTGAGTTTAGTAAATTTAAACGTAATCCTTAACGGCAATGGTGAAGGGCAGAATCCTCGTTTGCTTTAGCGAGTATTCTGCCCCACTCTTCATTTAACCTAGTCCACTCAAATAGCTCACTTGCACCACTCAACCAGCTTAAAAACACCCACTAAAGCATAATAATAAATCGCATATTTGCTATTGCGGCCATTCCGTACAAAGTGATAAATTTGCAGAGTGATGAGTGCTTCATCACTTCTAGTATTTGAGAGGTCTCAGCATGCTCTGTAACTGGCAAAGTGCTACCTTAAGTCGCTATACCCAAGCATTTGTTGAACCCATACAGCTTGGTTCTCTAAAACATAAGCAACGCCAAGGTCTTTACCTCGAAATTCGCTTTCGTGATGGCCGCTTGGGACGTGGAGAAATCGCCCCTCTGCCCGGTTTTAGCGAAGAAACATTAGCGCAAGCAGAGCAACAAATTACCGACTACTTACAAGGGCATGTTCAGCGTAAGTTGTATCCAAGTGTTGCCTTTGGTATCGACTGCGCGATGGCAGGGTTACCGCCAAGTACTCCCATTGTTTCTGGCTACCCGCTACTTAATGGCGACTTCGCTCACTGCCAACAAATACTGGACTTTCAATCTGGTAATCTAGCCAAGTTAAAAGTGGCTCGCCAATCCCCCAAACAAGATCTAGAACTGATTCAGCAACTACAGCGCAGCTATCCTGATTTACAGCTACGTTTAGATGCAAACCGCGGTTGGATATGGAACCAAGCGATTTTTGTTTTAGAGAATATCGATCTTAGCCGCATCGACTATATCGAAGAACCGTTAATGAATAGCCAACAGTGTGAGTTGTTAGCCCAACGCACAGGCGTAGGCATTGGCTTAGATGAAACCTTACAAGACAGTAGCTACCGTTATCATTACTTCGAAGGTTTGCGCTGCTTAGTCATTAAACCCAGTTTATTAGGCCCTTGGCGAACCTGTGCCAGCATTATCGACCAAGCACAAGCTAACCAAGTAAGTTGTGTGCTTAGCTCAGCCTATGAAAGTGAGTTTGGTTTACAGTGGATCAACGCCATGGCCAAACAATATACTCCAGAGCAAGCGCCGGGTTTAGATACGCTTAAGGCATTTAGTGAGCAAGCGGCTCAAATTGAGTTAATTGGCGAGTTTCAACATCACAGCTAATGTGAGCTTTACCTGCATTTTAAGTGAAACTAAAGCTTTCACTTAAATCCCTTTGTGAAAAATGACAATATCTTTATTTTCAGCAGCTTATTATAAAAATTTCAAACCTTCTTCCACCGCCCTCTTATTAATTTTATTATCAAATTAATAAAATATAAGTAAAAGTGTGACTCAACTATAGTGCCAACTTTTAGTAATTCTTAAAAAGCTCCACCTTTGAGAAAACGTTTTCTTGAAACCCATCACAGAGTGACACTTAATGTGAATAAACATTATAGCCGTATGAAAAAGCATCATTGGTGAGTGTATCTTATAAGCCTAATCTGGTTCACGAGGAATGAGTTTTTGGGATTACCTCTACACCCTACAATTAGCTAAAAAATATAAAACAAGCTATAAAGCAAGGAGCCAAAACATGAAAAAACTGACCACTCTATTGTGCGCAGTCGCGTTAGCCGTTTCCGCCCCAGTATTTGCCAAAACCGTTAAAATTGGTATGGCCATCGATGATCTTCGCTTAGAGCGCTGGCAAAAAGACCGAGACTTTTTTGTTGAGAAAGCCGAGGAACTTGGTGCCAAAGTGTATGTTCAATCGTCCAACAGTAATGAAACCGCCCAGATCTCTCAGATTGAGAACATGATTTCTCGTGGCGTAGACGTATTAGTCATTATTCCCTACAACGGCAAAGTATTGTCTAACGTGATTGCGGAAGCTAAATCTGAAGGTATTCGGGTATTAGCCTACGATCGCTTGATCAACAATGCCGATATCGATTTCTACTTGTCTTTCGACAATGAAAAAGTGGGCGAGCTACAAGCTCAAGCCCTGATTGAGCGTAAAGCCGACGGAAACTTCTTCCTAATGGGCGGCTCACCGGTTGATAACAACGCTAAGTTGTTCCGCCAAGGGCAGATGAACATACTGCAGCCACTGATCGACAAAGGTGATATTAAAGTGGTGGGTGACCAATGGGTTGATGGTTGGTTAGCCGAGAATGCCCTAAAAATCATGGAAAATGCCTTAACTGCTAACGATAACAACATCGACGTAGTTGTTGCCTCTAACGACTCTACTGCAGGTGGTGCGATTCAAGCGTTAGACGCACAAGGTCTAGCTGGTAAGGTGCATATTTCTGGTCAAGACGCAGATTTAGCTGCCAGCCGCCGCGTGGTCGCGGGCACCCAAACCATGACCATTTACAAGCCAATTAAACTGCTCGCTACAACTGCAGCAGAGCTGGCAGTGCAAATGGGTAACGGCCAAATGCCAGAGTCGAACTCTAGCTTAAACAACGGTACTAAAGATGTACCTTCTTACCTACTTACGCCAATTCCTGTAGATAAGTCGAATATTGATCAAACAGTAATTGCCGACGGCTTCCATAGCAAAGCAGACGTATATCAATAACCACAAAGCACTATTCACTACGCAGTAAAAAAGGGTGGGGCCAACGCCTCGCCCTTTTTATTAGGAGTTAAGATGAGCCAAAGCAGCTTATTGATGATGTCTGACATCGTTAAAAAATTCTCCGGAGTGATTGCGCTTAATGGGGTTAATTTCAATTTAGAACGTGGCGAAGTTGTCTCGCTTTGCGGCGAGAACGGCTCTGGGAAGTCCACCTTAATGAAGGTGCTAACCGGCGTTCACCCCCATGGTAGTTACGAAGGACAAATCATTTATAAAGGCGAGCCGCTTGTTTCGCGCAATATTCGCGATAGCGAGGCAAAAGGCATTGCCATCATTCACCAAGAGCTCACGCTAGTTAAAGAGCTGTCTATTTTAGAAAACATTTTTCTTGGTGCCGAAATCACCAGTTACGGCGTACTGGACCACAGTGCGATGTTTAAGCAAACCGAAGACTTGCTTAAACGGGTAAAACTTGATGTTTCGCCCGACACACTTATTCGGGAATTAGGGGTTGGCCAACAGCAACTGGTAGAAATTGCCAAGGCCTTATCTAAAAAAGCCGAAGTATTAGTGTTGGATGAACCAAGTGCGCCACTAACAGAATCCGAAACTCGGGTACTGTTAGACATTGTTAAACAGCTACGCAGTGAAGGTGTGAGCTGTGTTTACATCTCCCACAAGCTCACCGAAGTGAAAGAAATTTCTGACCGAATCTGCATCATTCGCGATGGTGAGCACATTGGAACTCAAGATGCTAAACACATGTCTACCGACGACATTATTAGCATGATGGTAGGCCGTGAGCTTAAACAGTTATTTCCCCGTGAAGAACACCCTATTGGCGACGCGATCCTCAAGGTTGGGCCGGTTAATGCCCAATTGAGCAAGTCGTCCAATCTTAAACAAGTAGACCAAGTAAGTTTTAGTCTGCGTAAGGGCGAGATTTTGGGCGTTGCTGGTTTGGTGGGTTCCGGCCGTACCGAACTTATGCAGTGTTTATTTGGTTCTTACGAAGGCATTTACCAATGCCCTGTGGAGCTAGATGGAGAACCGATAAAAATTCGCCACAATCGCGATGCTTTAAATCACGGCATTGCCATGGTGCCTGAAGATCGTAAACGCCATGGCATTGTGCCAATTATGGGAGTGGGTCAAAACATTACCCTAGCCGGTTTAAACATGTTTAGTGGCTTAGGCCAAACCGTCAATGAATCTGCTGAACAAGCAGCCATAGAACAATCCATTCAACGCCTTAAAGTAAAAACAGCATCCCCAGAGTTGGCCATAAAAAGCCTCAGCGGAGGCAACCAACAAAAAGCTATTTTAGCCAAATTTTTATTATTACAACCGCGTATTTTGATCCTTGATGAACCCACAAGAGGCATCGATGTAGGGGCAAAATATGAAATTTATAAGCTGATGTATCAATTGGTTAAACAAGGGATCAGCATCATTATGGTGTCCTCCGAATTGCCGGAAGTATTAGGCATTAGTGACCGAGTATTAGTGATGCATGAAGGTAAATTGAAAGGCCTTCTAGACAATCAAAACCTGAGCCAAGAAATGGTGATGGACTGCGCGTTGGCCGAGGAGTAACAAACATGTCTAGTCAAGAAACAACTATCAGTGACACCAATACGAAGGTGGGCTTGATGAACAATTTAAAGAAAATGAAGTTACAAGTATTGGTGATGTTTGCAGCTATCGCGGTAATTATGCTGTTTTTCTACTTCGCCACCGAGGGCAGCTATCTTACCCCACGTAATATTTCTAACTTACTACGCCAAACGGCCATTACCGGCATACTTGCTATTGGCATGGTGTTTGTGATCATCTCGGCAGAGATTGATTTATCGGTTGGCTCGATGATGGGCCTATTAGGCGGCGCCGCAGCCATTATGGATGTATGGTGGCAACTACCTTTACCACTCACCATTGTGCTTACTTTAAGTGCTGGCTTTTTACTTGGCTTGTGGAACGGTTGGTGGGTAGCCTACCGCAAAGTACCATCGTTTATCGTTACGTTAGCCGGCTTACTGGCCTTTAGGGGGATTTTAATCGGCATTACTGGCGGTAGCACGGTAGCTCCAACAACCCCAGATATGGGCATTATTGGTCAAAGCTACTTGCCAGATATGTTCTCACTAATCACCACCGTAGGGGCGTTAGCTGTCTTCTTTGCTTGGCAAGGCAAACTGCGTAAAACTCGCTCAGAACACAAACTAAGTAATAACCCCGTCACCGGCGATATATTCAAGTTTGGCCTGATTGCCATCTTCGCCCTGGGCACAGTATTACTATTAAACGACTATCGCGGTGTTCCCACTCCCGTATTGTTGCTGGTTGTGCTGATGTTTGCCGCTGCCTTTATGGCCAAGAAAACCGCCTTTGGTCGCCGTATTTACGCCATTGGTGGCAATCTTGAAGCCAGTCGTTTATCTGGTATCAACGTTGAGCGCACCAAGCTATCAGTATTTGCAATCAATGGCTTATTGGTGGGCGTGGCGGGCTTAATTTTGGCTTCACGTTTAGGTGCGGGTTCTCCATCTGCTGGTAACATTGCCGAGTTAGACGCCATTGCGGCATGTGTGATTGGCGGTACCAGTTTAGCCGGTGGGGTGGGCACAGTATTTGGCGCAGTGATGGGCGCATTTATTATGGCCAGTTTAGATAACGGCATGAGCATGATGGATGTACCAACATATTGGCAATCCATCATCAAAGGTAGCATCTTGCTATTGGCGGTTTGGATGGATGTAGCCAGTAAGAAGCGCGCTTAAACTGATAATTTACCTAATAAAAGCCAGCCCTAGCCTACAAGGCAAAAGGCTGGCTTAGCTAACAATCTTGGCTAAACTTAAACATTATTAACTAGCCAAAATCTCTATGAGCACCGAACCACTTCACGGCGACTACCAGCTTTACCTACTCGACAACTTGCTAATAGCCAGCGCTCAAGGCGCGTGGAATCAAGCGGTTAGTGAACACTTTGCTGAGGACTTTAAACGTATTGGGCAATCACTAGCGGCGCCATGGGCACATTTAGTATTGTTAGAACAATGGGAATTAGCAGTGCCAGAAGCAGAGCTGGCAATCAGTGAACTGCAGCAATGGTGCATTCAAACGGGAATGAGCCACGTGGCGCAAGTATTTAGTTTTTCACCACTCAAACAATACCAACTCCAGCGGATGCTACCTGCTGAACAACACTATAACAAACAGGTATTTCTTGAAGTATCTAGTGCGACACAATGGCTGAGCCAACAAGGCTTTAAGGCAGCCAAAAGCTTCGAGCTAACAAACAATAAACCCAGTATGATTCAGCGTCATTTTGATAGGGTGGCTTAGCCTATTGCCGAAGGTACATCTAAGGCGTAGTAGCTAAATTGGTTACGCCCTTTAGACTTAGCTTGATACATCGCCGCATCGGCATTTCGTACCAATAGTTCTGGATCATTGCCATCCGCAGGATACATGCTAATCCCTACGCTGGCGTAAACGGGCTGAATATGCACCCCTAAGCTTACTTCCTGGGCTAAACGACGCAGCACAGTATTCACTACATCGTTGGCTTCCTCGGGCTCGGAAATTGACTCTAGAGCCAGCATAAATTCATCACCGGCAAAGCGTGCCACCGAATCGCCAGAACGGATTGAGTCTCGCAATACTGTTGCAACCTGCTTTAACAAAAGGTCACCGGCTTCGTGGCCCAAATTGTCGTTAACCTGCTTAAAGTTATCCAAATCGATAAACACCACTGCTAGGCTATTTTGTTCGGTTTGAGCACGGTGAATCGAGCCTCGTAGCTGCTCCAAAAACAAACTGCGGTTAGGCAAACCCGTTAAGCTATCGTGGCTGGCCATGTGGCGAAGGTTAATCTCATTGTCTTTAAGCTCAACAATTTGCTTATTAATTTGCCGCGACATGGCTTTAAAGGTATTGGCCAATAAACCAATTTCATCTTTACGCTCGCTAGGTAAAAGCTGGGCCGCAGGCAATTTACCTTTAGAAAAAGAGTTTACCGCTATCATCATATTGCGAATAGGCTGGGACAAAACCTTAGCAAACAGCAACGAAGTAAGTAGCCCAACTAAACTCAGCGCTAAACAAACTTTGATCATCGACCCGGCTAACGAGTCCATAATATGACTGAGACTAGGCAGAGGACTTGCTAAACCAAGCACTGCCATTTTAGGGCTAGATTTAGGCCCATAAAACAAGGGAGTGAAAGACACCGCTCGCTCATATTTGTAGACCGCGGAGGGGTCTAGCACAAAGGTTCTTGGCTGCAGATCATTAAACAGCACTTCCATCTGAGGGAAGTCACGTTGCATTAAATAGCGATGGCCAAAATGAAAACCAAACTGTTTATCAGGATTAGGATTAACTAAATAGTCACCTTTTTGGTTAGCTAAATAAATAGCTACACCTTCGGGCAAATCGGCCTGCATTTGGCTAAACAGACTTTCCAAACCCACATTCACCACCACCAAACCACGGGCTTTACCCTCAACATATACTGGTGAGGCAATTTTTAAGGTAGGTTGATGCTGGCCCAGCTCGACACCTTTTTCATTGTGAATATCCACATCTGACAAATAACTCTCGCCAGCATTCAAACGTAAGGTACGAAAAACATAAGGATAATGCGCTTTTTCTTCCAAGTTTGCAGCGGGAATAGCTATCAAGCCATCACTTAGTCTATCAACTCGAATCAACTCTCGGCCAAAATTGTCAGCACCGATAAAACGCACTTGGAAATAAGAAGGATTTAAACTTAACTTTTGCTTAAAAATATCTTTTAGCTGCTCGGAAAGTACCAGCTTATTGTCAGCCTCGAAGTAGCCAGCCGTTTGCGGAATAGAACTTAAAAACAATACATCTTTGGTAATTTCATCAATGCTACTGCTAAATTCTCGGGTAAGGATTTGAGTAGTTGTGGCTAACTCTCGCTCGGCACTTTCGGCTAACAACCCGCGGCTTTCATGATAACTAACCGCGGCGGTAACCACCGAAGCCAAAATGCCAAAGCCGGCAAACCAAAGACCAAAACGAAGAGAAATGGAGTTGATCATGGCAGGCTCATCATCTGCAAAGTTTTGCCGCTAAGAATATTTTCCCAAAACTCACTGCGGCGTTGATGATCTTCCACTTCTTCGAGCCAAATGATCTTGTCTTCAGGTAACGAGCGAGTGTCTTGCACAATGGTATTCGCTAAGCCTTGGCGCTCGGTTAACAACTGGCTAACCCAAGGCTCTAAGGTGAAATCAATCCACTTGTGGGCTAAGTCTTGGTTTTTCACCCCGCTCGACATGGCCCAGCAATCTAACCAAGCCAAGGCACCTTCTTGCGGAATAACGTATCCAATGTCTGCGCCGGCATCTTGCAACTGTTTGAGCTGCTGAGCTCCATAGTTAGCAAATACTAACGCTACCGACTCTTGATTATAAAACTCTGAGGCTTCTTCTGGAGAGCTATAAAAGGTTAATACATTGCGTCTTAAAGCCAACAGCTGCTCGGTGCTTAGTTTAAGCTGCTGATTCGTTTGCTGAAAAGGATTCTCTACACCTAGAACCATGCCCGCTAATGTGTAGTTATGAGCACTGCCGTTGTACGCAAGAATCTTCCCTTGATACTGAGGATCCCACAATACATTCCAGCTAGTAGGCGGCTGTTCAAAATAGTTTTTATTGTAGATTAAGCCCATTTCAGAATAGGTATAGGGGATTGCGTATACCTGCTCATCACGGGTAACCCCGGGGATATCCTGTAAGGATGTAAAACGAGGCAGTTGTTTGGCCATGTTGCCAATGGCTTGTGGATTTAACGGGCTAGCCAATTTGGCATCAATGTAGCGCTGTAACTCGGCAGTGTTAACCGCAAATAGATCGTAGTTAGCGCCTTGTTTATGGCCCATTCTTAGCCACATTTCATCATCGCTGGTAATGTAGCTAACTTTAACTTTAACCTTATAACGTTTTTCAAATGCCGCCACCATATCTGTATCGGCATAACCTGGCCAAGCCAAAACACGTAAATCCACCGGCTCAGCAGCAGAAGCGCAGTTAAACCCAGTAAAAACCAATAAAACGATAGATAGAAGTCGCAACATTCCTTGTTCCCTAATGCCCTAGGTGCCTTGTTAACCATCCAGATAACTTATTAACAAGACCAATAAGTATACGATCCTTGTTTTATTTGTGAATAGAAAACTTATGCACCATCACACATAGATGAAACAAATCAAGCGGTGGTCATTAGATCCTGCTATTTAGACTCGAGTGCTCGACCTAATGTTTCAAAGTACGGCAAAACACAACTACCAATTTGCAACAAATGCTTATCATCGGGATAAGCTCCCTGTTTGGCTAATTCAGTTTGTTTGGTTCCACTAACTAAATAGCTATTTTTGATATCGTTACGACTTTGAATCCATGCTTCAAACGCCCGCGCCATCATTTCTGTAGGTAAGCTAAAATAACGTTGCCCTAACTGTTTGTCTAAAGTCACTGATCGACTTACATAGGGATGTAGGTTTTGCCCTTGCTCACTTAAAAACACCGCAGCAAACACCTGATCAAGCAGCTGATTTAAGGGGTGAGGATATTGTTTCTCATCGGCCAACCAACGCGTAGAGGCAAACTCGTTGCGCCCGGCCGGCTGGCAAAACAGCTTTCCAGCCATATAGTGATCAAATGCGTGCCACCATTCATGAGCTAATGCCCCGGCACCGGCATTTTTAGCAAGCGCGAGGGTTTGACTTGCTGGTGCATAGTGAGCCTGCACATTAGCTTGCCCACCAGTGCCAAAAGCCAAACTTAAGCTCCCTCTTAAACCTAGGGCGACTGGAGGTAGATTAAGCAAAAACGCCAGATCGGCTAAGGCATCAAAGATTAGCTCTGCGGCGCGTTGTTTCTCTTGTTTATTAACCCAAGCGCCAATCGCTAAACCAGCAAAGCCAAAAGTGCTCTTTATGTCAGCGAAGTCCACACTATCACCATGGCGATAATCTGGACCACGCCGATAGAATTGGCGATTTAGCCCTACACCTGTGGTTTCATTTGCATGCATTTATTGGACAACACCACATAGTTAAAGCTAAACAGCTTGAGCTTTAGGGTTTTCCCCATAAGCATTGGCTGCACTTTCGCTGTCAGACAAAAAGAAAAACAACAGCACTAATACGCCAATAATTGGCAGGAATAATATAAACAACCACCAACCGCTGCGCCCAGTATCATGCAGCCTGCGCACAGCCACTGCCAAAGAAGGTAACAAAACCGCCAAGGTATAAATACTGCCCAATACCCCTAAACCAGATTCAAGATTAACGGTTCCGGTAACTTGATCAATAAAACTTAATATCACTCCGATGATGCTGTTGATAAGCACAAACATCCAATATTCTTTGCGTCGAGCGCGCCCATTAAACACCAGATATTTTTTAAGAACCGCTATATACCAACTCATCTTATTACTCCTGTGGACTAGAGATTAATTTGCAGCATAGTGCCACGCTCAAAGCGTACTTAGATGCACCGCGCCATCGGAAAAATCGATAAAGTGCTTAATGCTAGGCAAGGCATCATCTTGATGGTGAGTAACATACACTAGCTGACTAAGATTGTGTTTAGCCACTAACTCTAAGGCTTTTAACACCGTATTACGCTGTAAAAAATCTAAGCCTTGGCAGGGCTCGTCCAGCAATAACAGTTGCGGCCCTTTCACCAAGGCGCGAGCAATAATCAACAAACGCTGTTGCCCATAAGACAAACTTTTAAAGTAGTGTTTTTCTAAGTTAGCCAAGCCAAATAGTTGTAACCATAAACGTGCTTGTTCAAGCTCAAGTTCACTGGCTTGTTGATAAACACCAATAGAGTCGTACAGACCAGACAACAACACCTCAAGGGCACTGCAGTTGACCCGATATTGTAAATGTAAGGCCGCCGAGACCATGCCAATATGCTGCTTAACTTGCCAGATACTTTCACCGCTGCCACGGCGAAACCCCATAACCTCTATTTGATTACTGTAACACTGTGGGTGGTCACCAAAAATCAGATTCAACAAGGTGCTTTTTCCACAACCATTGGGGCCACGAACTTGCCAGTGCTCGCCGCGCTGTATCTGCCAATCTAAACCACTAAACAATGTTTCACCGGCATAACTCACCGAGCCTTGTGAAATAGAGAACAGTGGTGAAACTGGCTCTGTTTGTTGAAACTCACGCAGAGCCTGCACAATAGCCAAAGATTGTTGCTCAGCTTGCTGTTCCATTTGCTGGCGCTCAGGGTGCTGTAACCACTGCTCAATGGTGAGTTGCTGGCTTAGACCTTGTTCGTCAAGCACCGCTACGTGACTAATTGACGCCGGCAACTCATCGTCACGCGAGCTAATGATCAATAACTGACACTCTTTGGCTAGTTGTTCAAGCAGGGCGAGTAATTGCTGTTGATGGCGGAGATCTAAGCCGGCAAAGGGTTCGTCTAAAATCAACAATTGTGGTTGCTTAATCAGTGCTAAAGCCAGCATCAAGCGACGCGTTTCGCCAGTTGATAACAAACGAAAACCGCGCTTAAGTAAATGGGTTAAATCACACTGCTGGCTCACTCGCTCAAGTAAACGCGGCTCGGAACAGTCAGCTTCAAGCAACTCAAGTACTGTGTGCCCGCTATCTATTTGATCGCTGAACTCACTGTCATCGTCGGCGAGTTCGCGCTCAAGCAAAGCCTGTTGCTGCTCTAAAGAGACTAAAGCTATGCGCTGTGGTTGTTGGCTTAAGGTGGCCCGCTCTGCTGCTAAGTCTCCCACCAACCAAGCACCCAACAAAGATTTACCGCTACCACTATGGCCAAAGATCGCCCAGTGCTCGCCAGCTTTTAACTCCCAGCGTTTTATCGCCAACTGATGCTGACCAGCCAGTAGGTGTAAATCTTCAATAATCATTCAGCGCAACCATCCGAAAGTCTTACATTTATTGGTAACTATTCTCGCTTAGACTGGAGCATTAATACACTGTATTGGGTTAATCAATTTGCTGAACTAGACTAAATCTAACCGAGATTGAATTATTTATCGCAATACGCAGGTCTGTTAGTACAGATAAAAAGCAAAAGGAAGTGCCGTCACTGTGACTGAACAAACAAATACCAAGCCCTCTTCGCCTTACGTATCCCCCGGTATGCCGGCCCTAGATATGAACGGAAAAACCACTTCTTTCTTTGAATTTTGGCCAACTTGGGCAGTGTATATTCCAGTGGTATTTCAATGGATAGCCTTAGGCATTCGCCATCGCTCATTCACTTTACCGCTATTGGCAAACCCCAAACTCCCTTTAGCCGGCATGGTCGGTGTAGGCAAAAGCGAACTGCTGGCTCAAGCTACCGGGTCATGCGACGATGCAGTCCTTGCCTGGATGAAGGTCAATCGCACCGGGGCACCTTTGGCGCGTCAAGTAGAAGACTTATTAGAGCAAATGCAACAACGCGGCCTTGAGTTTCCAGTTGTAGGCAAGCCAGATATTGGCTGCCGTGGTGCGGGAGTAAAGTTGCTGCATAACCGCCAAGAGCTGCAAGATTGCCTAGAAAACTATCCACTCAATGCTGCCATGTTGATTCAAAAATTGGCCAGCTATGAAGCCGAGGCAGGCGTGTTCTTTGTACGCCATCCCGACCAGCCACAAGGTGAGATTATTTCTTTGGCATTAAAGTACACGCCTTATGTAGTGGGTGATGGCCAATCCACCTTAAAGCAGCTGATTCAAGCTGACCCTCGCGCTAGCGAACTGCAACACCTGTATTTAAGTCGTCATCACGACAAACTAGACAGCATAATCGATGAAGGCCAACCCTATAAATTGGTGTTTTCGGCCAGTCATTGTCGCGGCGCTATTTTTCGCGATGCCAATGATTTAATCACTCCAGAATTAAACCAAGCGATTAACCAAATGATGGCCGATTTGCCCGAGTTCTATTACGGACGAATGGACATTAAATTCGCCGACATCACCCACTTACAACAAGGAACCAATCTGGAGATTGTCGAAATTAATAGCGCTAGCTCTGAATCGCTGCATATTTGGGATCGTAAAACTCCCTTTCGCGAAGCAATGCGCTCGTTATTATTTCAATACAAAACCTTATTTGAGCTAGGTGCTGCCAATCGCAAACGTGGTTATCGACCACCTAAATTTAAAGAGCTGCTAGTACGCTGGAAACATGAGCGTGAACTCACCGCTTGTTATCCAGAAACGGATTAAGGAGTAATCCATGCAGGAAAAAAATAATCCATTTAGGCTGAGTATGCGCCCACAGTGGTTAGCGAGAGTAATAGAAAAGATCTTGGGCTTAAGCACTTTGGCCAAGCACTATGATGCTACCCCTAACTTTGTAAATGACAGCCAAACAGCACAAAAGTTTTTGCGTCATACCATGCACCGTTTAGATTTCTCGTTACTCGCCAACAATCCAGAAGCACTTAAAAATGTGCCGCAAGAAGGTCCGCTACTGATTGTGGCTAACCATCCTTTGGGCGGCTTAGAAGGCGTAGCAATGAGCGAATTATTGCTACAAGTGCGCCCCGACTTAAAAGTGCTCACAAATGAACTGTTAGCCAATATAGAAGAGTTTCAAGATCTGTTTATTGGCGTAGACGTGCTCTCTGAGCAAGCCGCCAAGAAAAATGCTCGCGGCATTCGCATGTCTTGCCAGCACTTATCTAAGGGCGGAGCATTAATGATTTACCCCGCGGGCATGGTGTCAGCCATCAATACCGAAACGGGCCAAATAGAAGATCGCCAGTGGAACAATTTGGTTGGACGTTTAGCCAAACGCTATAAGGCTCATGTATTGCCTTGTTTCGTTACTGGGCGTAATTCCAAGTTGTTTTATCTCGCCGGTTTATTGCATCGCCGCCTACGTACTGCCCTTCTGCCAAGAGAGCTAATAAACAAACGTGGTCGTGAATTTACCATGCAAATTGGCGAAATTATTGCCCCTAAAGATTATCAAGACTTAAGTGATGAACAAGCCGTTACCGATTACTTGCGGGTAGCGACGGATTTACTGAGTTTACCTAATAATAAAAAAGCTAAAGCTGCGCCCAAGCACCCGCCGCTGCACTTAGTTGAATGTTTGCCTAATGGCCGCCAAGAACTACGTAAGCAGTTAGATACTTTAGAAGACTGCATATTAGTCAGCCACCGTAACTTTAGTGTGTATTGCGCCCCCTACCCACGCTTAGGGCCAATTATGGATGAGATAGCCTTGGCGCGCGAAGTCACCTTTAGAGCTGCTGGAGAGGGTACTGGCAAACACTTAGACAGCGACCAGTTTGACCCTCACTATTTGCACTTGTTTGTATGGGATAACGACGCCCATTGTTTGGTGGGGGGTTACCGCCTTGGTCACGCCAACGAAATTGTTGAGCAACATGGCATCAATGCTCTGTATAGCCGCTCACTTTACGATTTCGACCAAGCCTATTTAAAACGCATGGGCGACTGTTTAGAAATGGGTCGCTCCTTTGTGGTACCTAAATACCAGCGCCATCCTCGAGCGCTCGATTTACTGTGGCAAGGCATTGGTCACTACGTGGCAGAAAACCCGCAGTATCACACCTTATTTGGTTGTGTGAGTATTTCCCAAGAGCATTCCGAGCTGGCTCAAGCCTTTATCTCAGATTCGATGATTTCGGCCTTTCGCGCTGAACAACGTTACCTAAACGATGTTAAGCCTATTGTGCCCTTAAAGGTGAAAGGCAAAGTATGGTCGAGCAAAGTACTCGCGTCGCTTAGCAACATTGCCATTCTTAATAAACTGGTGGGTCAATGTGAACCGGGTAAATCGATCCCCATTTTGCTGCGTCACTACTTAGCGCTTAATGGCCGCTTTGTCTGTTTTTCAGTGAACAACAGCTTCAACCAATCGTTAGATGGACTAATTATTGTTGATTTAAGAAAAACCCCTGAGAAATATTTACGTCGTTACCTCGGTCAAACTGGTAGTGAACGCTTTTTAAATAAATGGAGAAACAATGAAGCAGCTGCGTGACGCTACCGTAGAAGCACTTCAGCAAGTGCAACAATTAGTAGAAGCGAGTGATGGAGCACTCTACAACCAGCCCTCTGTTCACAGTGAATCAGGCATTGGTCGCCATGTACGACACATTCTAGATCACTTCTTAGCCCTACAACATGGTTTGGATAAAGGCAGTATTGATTACAATTCACGCCACCGAGATAGCGATATAGAAAACGATCCAAGCCTAGCCTTACAACTGATTAATCAGCTGTGTAACTGGTTCCTTCACCCACAATCCAGCATTGATGAACGCCCGATTAAGGTGGAGTCAGAAATTTCTTTAAAGCAGCAACAGAGCATGCAGTTTGATAGCAGTTTAAGCCGCGAATTATGCTACTTAATTAACCATACGGTGCACCATGTTGCTTATGCCAAATTAGTGGCAAAAGAGCTGGGCTTATCGGTAGACAATAACATGGGCATCGCACCTAGCACTGCGAGTTACCTGCGCCAACAAGGCAACTAGATGTGTACTGTTAGTGTATTGCGCCTTGGCCAGCAAACCGTAATTACCATGAACCGCGATGAAGCCCGTCATCGCCATGAAGCAGGCATAAAGCAACAGCATAAGGGTGATACGGTATTGCTTTACCCCGTTGATGGGCAAGCTGGCGGTACCTGGTTTGGCTTTAACAATCATGGGGTTGTATTAGCGCTATTAAATCGTTACCAAGATCCACAACATGCAGGTGCGCCCACTCGTGGACAAATTATTCCCCAAGCCTTGGCATTAGGCAGCAGCCAACACCTTGAGCAACATTTAGCTACGCAAGATTACCAGCACTTCAACCCTTTTGATCTATTAATGATATCAGCCAATGATTGCCAGCACTTTTCTTGGAGTGGTAAACAGCTTAGCCATCATCATCTTAGCGACAAAGCCATTCAGCTCAGTTCATCTGCCTTAAATACCCAACAAGTATTGGCTAGCCGGAAACGCCGCTTCCAACAATGGCTAGAGCGTGAACCTAACTCTGCCGAACGAGTACTTAGCGATATTCACCTACAGCAATGCCAAGAAAACCGCAGCCATTCGGTACTTATGGACAGAGTTGAAGCCCACAGCAAAAGCATTTGCCAAGTACGACTAAGTGCCCAAGATAGCGAGTTTGATTACTACCCAGAAGCTAGCCTACAAGCGTGGCGACAGCAACTTAGCCAAGCTAATCAGCCCTTAGACGCCGGCTTACTAGAGAAACAACAACGCCAACTTTCCATAATCCGTTCTGATTTAATCGACGAGGTAACCCTATGAAAAAGCTAATACTCGCCTTACTGTTTGTCTCCGGATACAGCTTTGCTGCAGATCCTATCTACACGTCTTGGTTTAACAACCTAGCCATCAAAGGTTACGATAGCGTGGCTTATTTTACTGAAAACAAACCAGTAGAAGGCAAAGAGAGTTTTGAATACGAATGGCAAGGCGCTACGTGGCGCTTTAGCAGTGCAGAAAACCTGGCCATGTTTAAAGCAGAGCCAGAAAAGTTTGCGCCACAATATGGTGGGTACTGCGCCTATGCGGTAGCCAAAGGCAAAACAGCCAGCATTGAACCAGATCAGTTCACCGTGCTAGATGGCAAGCTTTACTTAAACTATAACGCCAGCGTGCAGCAAAAATGGACGGCGAATCGCGATGATTTCATTGTTAGTGCCGACAAAAACTGGCCAGCAGTACTTAATGATTAATAACTACCGCAAGCTAGTTAACCGGCTTAGCCCTTGGCAAATCGCCTTACTTGCAGCCTTGGTTTATGGCGCTTGGGCTGCCTTTGTAAACAGCGAACACGGTAACCAAGTTGCCTTAAAAGCGGGCTTGGTTCAGGGCAGTTATGCTTTTGTATCAACCTGGTTAATTAGCTTTATTGCTAAATCAATGCTGGCTTATTGGGGTTATAGCCAAGGAGTGCGTTGGTCGGCGATGTCGGTATCTTGGTTAGTTATGCTGGCGATCCCAGTCTTGTTACATACTTGGCAGCAAACACCCGATTTATTAGAAGCCATTCTGCCTGGCCTCGCTATTGGTAGCCTCTACCTTTGGAGCTATTGCCAACAACTACAAGAGCCCGCTTAACCAAGTAATTTGTTCTTGTAGTTTCAGGGCTAATGGCTCTCTTTGCCTAAGTGCTCAGCATGCTGCTCATTGGTAGGCGGCACAGCGCTTAAATAAGCGTAATCAATCTTATCTTGTTCTTCTTTGGCGCGGCGTCGTTGTATTTGATATTGCTGCAAGCGCTTCACTTTAGTGTTTTGTGGATTGGTCCAAGCAACATACACCAGTAAACCTAGGCTCATCATACTGGCCGCGCTAAACAAAGCCGCTATCGAAGACTCCACCAAACTGGTTGCAAAGATCATATTTAGGATATGCACGACCGCAATCCCGGTAAGTAACAAGCGGCCATGTAAACTGTCGTGCAGTAAGGAGTAACTAGCCAGCAAGCTAAGAAACAGCAGCACTAAGGCAAACTCAAACCGTAAAGGAAAGATCCAAACTCGCTGGATGATATGATTATCAGAAAAGCCGCCACTAAAGGCGGTCGCCAAAAATGCCAATAAAGCACAAGCAACATAGGCACTTATCGCCAGTTTAAGCATTCTTGTATGGCTCATGTTCAAGTCCTCAATCCTTGTTAGCCATGTTTATATTATAAAACATAATTACCGACTTACTGACAAATGAACAATTAAGAATGAAGCTGGCGCAAATTATCTGGCTATTCTGTGACCTCAGCTGCGAATACCAGCAGCAATTCTGCAGCCAGCGCGGTAGAGCATAGCGCCATACCAGCTAATACAACAATACCTAAATACTTAGTGAGAACAATGCTTAAAGCCAGAACGTTGAGTATGCCTTGGTTCATGGTGTTTCTCCCTGCAAGCGGTCAGTACAATCACCATTGTGGAGAAAACAACCACCAATAAATGCGACCCACTTCACCGCTTTGTTGGGAGAAATCAAGATCCTCTGTAACTTTGATTAGGAACAAACCAGGGCTCGGTAACTGCCAGAAAAGCTAATATTTTTGAACTAACGCAGTACTTAAACATCCAGATCTAACACTGCTTGATTACGCCCCTGATGTTTTGCCTTATACAAACAGCTATCGGCAAGTTCTAACAGCTTGGTAGGGTCAATAACATCATCAGGTTCAATCAAAATGCCACCGACACTAATTGTTAATACCGCGCTTACTTGCGAATCCGCATGCTCAATTTGTAAGTTGGCAACTTCTTTAACCACTTGCTCAGCCATTTTGGGCAGATCTTGTTGATTAGCATCAGAGACTAAAATGGCAAACTCTTCACCGCCGACCCGTGCAACACAATCTTCACTTCGCTTTACCACTTCTGTTAGGGCTTTAGCCACCAACTTTAAGGCTTCGTCACCTTGCACATGTCCATAGTGGTCGTTATAAGCTTTAAAATAATCGATGTCGGCCATTAGCACTGCCAACTGGGTTTTGTGCCTTCTGGCACTGGTTACAGCACGGTTTAATTCTCGCTTAAACGGCCTACGGTTAACCAAACCGGTTAACTCGTCGGTTTCGGCTAATACCTGCAAGCGCTCATTCACCTGAAGTAACTCATTTTGCAAGCGATTCATCGCCTGATCGTTTTTTTCGTTAATTAACAGACCACTAATGGCAGCGGCAAATTGACTTAACAATACTACTTGGTAATCGTCCCAAATCGCGCAATAACTCAAGCTCACACAATTCAGTAAACCAAAGGCCTTATTGCCATCACTTAAGGGAATTCCTACAAAGGACTTTATCCCGTATTGCTTGAGTAGCTGATATTCGGCGGGAGCATGCCGTTTAAGCTTTTCCACATCACTCACTACTATTGGCGCTACACTCACCAAACGCCGCTTTAACTCACTAAGTTGGCTTAAGTCCACCGGCTCTATAGGCGCTAAATGCCCCGGCACACTCCATACATCGCGATAAATCGCTTGCTGGCGCTCAAACTCCAATACCACCACCCGCTCTATCGGAAACAAACTGCCTATGGCTGAGGTGGCCCGCTGTAGCAATGCCTTTGAATTGCTGGATGTTTGATTTAAAAAAGACAAGGAGATCTCGGACAGCAATTGATTAGCTTCGGTTTGCCAATTAAGCACCGAAGTACGTTGTTCAACGGTTTCTTCTAACACCTGCCGGTGCTGGTGCAACTGTTGCTCGGCTTCTAAACGGGCATCTAAGCCGCGTTGCAAACGTTGCTGTAGCTGTTGCATAGAGCTGGCCACTAGGCCAATTTCATCATTACGTTTTAGTAGCTTACTGGGCAGCTGAACAATCTGTTGTTCTTCGGTAAATATCTGATCGGCAGCCTCGGCTAAACGCCGTAAGTCGCCAGTCACAATCCGCCCAACAAGCAGTAAAATAATCAAACTCATTAAAAAGGTTTTTAAGCCATTAGTTAGCAATATAACCAAGGCTTGGGCTTTTATATCTTGCTTGATCAAGGATAAGTCTAGGCCAACCGTAAGTTTGCCCAGCGCAGTACCTTGGTGGTCGAGTGAATAAACATAAAATTTCTGGCTTAAGTCAGCTTCACCAACGCCCGAAGCCATGCCTTCGTCGGTTGAGAAATTTACCGACGACACATATTGCTGCTGCACAAAACCTTGCAGCAAATCATCCAGCAGCTGGTAATCAATTTCCCATACTGCTCGCTCAATCGCGCTCAAGTTTGCTTGGTTATATTCATCAACCCATTGCTCAGCGTTTTTAACTGCGCCAGAAAAATTGAAAGCCAGTTGCACGGCCACAGATAACAACGCAAACAAGGTGCTGGCGCTTACGATTAAAATAACTAATCGTTTTGCAATAGGAGTGCGAAGTTTAAAAGCCCCTTTCATAACAACCTACTGAGCAAACTGAAAACTAAGCGGATTGCCGGCTTCTAGCAGCATGTTCTCAAACATTACTGCATCCCATTTTTTCTGTTTTACTTTTTCAAAGGCCTCAGTCCCTGGCTGCAACATTACAAACAAGGGAGCATTCAATTTACTTGGCAGTGTTTGCCCTTGAATATGTCGATGAATCAAACTTAGTCCCCAACCCGCCGCGGTAAAGTGGCCACCCGCCAAGGCGCTAATTTCACCTTGTTCACGCAAAAATAAGGCTTGTTGTGAGGTATTCACGGTGCCAACAATCACATCCCTACCTGGTTGCTTTCCTAATTCTTTAATCGCTTTAATACTGCCAAAAGCCATGTGATCGTTAGCTGTCCACAGGTATTTCAAATCGGGGTAACGTTTCAGCAAAACTTTGGTTTGTTGGTAGCTACGCTGCTCATCCCAATGGCCATAAATAACCTGCTTTAAGTCAATACCGGCTTGGTGTTGAAAAAAATCGACAGCGCCGGCTGTGCGCTCTACTGAAGCTGGAGTGGTTTTATCTCCCGAGATAATTACCGCTTCACCAGTGACTTGTTCGGCATTTAAGTACATGGATTGGGCCGTTTGATAACCCGCCCACAAATTGTTAGGCACGATGCAAGACAGCAAGTAATTTTGCCAATGAGGATTATTATTACGAAGCTGTTGCTGTTCAGCACTCACATCATTAAGCAACACCAATACATAAACCGATTGCCCTTCTAGCAGGCTAAGCATACGAGGCAAGGCTTGCTTCTCGTTCACCAGCATGAGGTAATCGGGCAGCTGCTGATTGTTGATCATCCATTCGATGTGCTTAATCATTGAGTAATGATTACGCTCTCCGTGAAAAGTACGGTAATCAAGCGCTAAACGCTTAGCGGCAGCATTAGCAAACATATCTACATCTTGCCAAAAGCTTTCTTCAGCTTTACCGGGGTTTATAAAAACCACCGACGCTTTTCCCCAAGCTAAAGGGCAAATAAACAACAAAAGTAGTAGGATCTTCACGTGATAACTACCAACGCGACTTAATTTCACTTACTTAAAACTATAAACCACCCGCCAGATTTAGCGCGTCTAGTTAGCTAAAAAAACCGCTTAAGTGAAAATAAAACTAAAAAAGCGCCAACTAGGCGCTTTTTTCATAAATACTACAGCTAATTCAACTAGCTAATTACTGGTTTCAAACCGTAAGCCACCTTTGCAAATGGCTAGCGTCATGGCCGTAAATGGCAGCGCCATTAACAAGGCCAGTTGCTCGGTGTTGGCTAAACCACTTACGCCTAAGATGCCCACTAAACTTGCAGAACCGGTCATTTGTACAAAGCCCAATAAAGCAGAAGCCGTGCCAGCTTTATCACCAAAAGGCGCTAAAGCGCTTCCGGTTCCCACTGCAATTAACAGACAAAAACCAATGCTAGAGACAAATACCGGAGCCATAAACGCCAGCGGATGCAATACTTGCTGGCCTAGTACTAAGGCAATGGCCGCGCCTGCCATTAAACTTGCGCCAAGCCATAAGCCTGCCGTTTGCCCGATCTGCTTAATTACTTGAGGAGCCAAAAATGCAGCCACAATGTTAATGGCAGCGTTGCAGCCAAACCACAAGGCATAATCAGCACTAGATAGCTGCATATCCACCATTAAGCGGCCAGCAGACTGCGAAACATAGCCAATAATCATCGCCATCCCCAACATTACCAACAAGGAATAAAAACGAAAGCTGGCTACAGTAATAACCGAATAGTAACGGCTAAAAGAATACAAGCGCCCAGTAAACACGTTAGCTTGAGGTTTAGTTTCTTTTAAACCAAATAGCAGCGCCAAAAATACCACCAGCGCAAATGCCACCATAAACCAAAAGTTTGCTGCCCATGACCACCAATGGGTGAGCACGCCACCTAACAAGGGCGCTAATGCGGGAACAATGCAAATCACACCGTTTAAATAGCTAAATATATTCTTTGAACGCTCGGCACCAAATACATCACGCACCCCGGCAAACGCGGCCACCGACAAACAGCTGGCCGCAATGCCTTGAGCTAAGCGCGCTAGCATTAATAGCTCATAACTACTGGCTATCGCCGCCAAGGCAGAGCTTGCCAAATATAACAGCGCACCTACCAAAGCCACTGGCCTACGGCCATAGCGGTCGGCCAATGGGCCCACTAACAACTGGCCAATACCAAAGGAAAACAAAAACACCGGAATAGTTTGAGCAATCCACGCCACAGGCACATCAAAGGCTTGCGCCATTTGTGGAATAGCGGGTAAAAAGATATCAATAGCTAAGGGTGAGAACAGCACCATTAACATGAATAGGGGTAAAGGCTTCGACATAGCATGCTCCAAAAACAAGGTGGGCATTGTAAGTCCTGCACTTTATGAATCATAATGATAGTTTAGATTCACTCATAGTCCTCACAGGAATATCATGTCTCAGCAATACGATCTTAATCTACTGCGAGTTTTACTCACTTTGCTTGAAGAGCGTAGTGTTTCAAAAGCGGCAGATAAGCTATTCCTCACTCAATCGGCAGTGAGTAAGCAATTGGCCAAATTGCGTCAGCAGCTAAACGACCCCTTATTTATCCGTCATGCCAATGGCTTGAGCCCAACGCCAAGAGTACGCAGCTTAGAACCTAAGTTGCGGCAGTGGCTGCAAAGCGCTAATGAAATGATTGAAGCAGAAGGCTTTGAGCCAGCGATTAGCCAACGTAACTTTCGCTGCTGCCTTAATGAAACCTGCTTTGCTACCTTATTGCCGCGTTTTTTTGGCAAACTGATGCAACAAGCTCCTGGCCTAAAGCTGGATACTCACCGCCTAGAACCAGGCAGTATCGAAGGCCTGCAAAAAGGGGAATTTGATTTAGCCATTGTGGCTCGCGATAACGACGAACGCGCACCAAGTCATTTTCAAGTGAAGCAAGTGCCCGCTCAAATTCATAGCTTTGAGTTATTTAGAGACGACCATGTTTGCTTAGTGAGAAAAGACCACCCGGTGTTAAGCCAGCAATGGGATTTAGACTGCTACATGCAGCAAGCTCACCTAACCTGCGAATGTGAAGTTGGCGATCGTTGGTTATTGCACTCGGTACTTGCAGAGCAAGGACTGCATATTGAAAACAGCACCCTTACCGCCGATTTCTTTGCCGCGGCCTTGCTCTGTCAATCTAGCGACTTGGTGTTTACCTGCACCCGCAGCTTTGCCCAGCAAGTGATAAAGACTCACCAATTAGAGCTGCTGCCTTTGCCGATTTACATGGCCCCGTTTAGCTACTTACTCGCTTGGCCACAACACCTAGAAAACGACCCCGCACACAGCTGGCTGCGAGAGCTGATTATCGAGCATTGTCATAACACCAAGCCCTAGTTCCAGCGAGTATTCGCTTAGGTTTGCCTATGATTCGCCTTGATTGAGTTGAAGTTTTTTCGCCAGCGGTTCGATAGCTGCACCTTGAATAAACACCGAATAAAGCACCACAAAAAACACCATGTGCATCATCTCTAAAGCGCCTTCTACACCGGCCGCAGCGGGGATCAATGCAAATACAATCGGAGTAGCCCCTTTTAAGCCAATGGATGAAATAAACAAACGCTTCTTCCAAGTCGCTTGGCGAAATGGCAGATAACAAAGCTGCACTGCAAGGGGGCGGGCCACCAACATCAAAATAGCACTTGGGACGATGGCCACCCACAATACATCTAGCAATTGTTGCGGGAAGATTTGCAGCCCAAGAATAATAAACATCACTGCTTGGGCTAACCACGACAAGCTATTAAAAAAGTGTTTACTCACTTCTTTACCACGCTTCAAGCCATTACCAATTACCACACCGCTGACATAACAGGCTATTAGCACGTTGCCGCCAGCTAACTCACTGCCATAAGTGGCTAAGATAAAACAGGCCAATACAAACACTGGAATTAAGCCATATTCTTGCAGGCTAATTTTACTTAAGGCCAGCACACATACCTTGCCCACAATAAAGCCAATCGCCAATCCGCCAATGACTTGAATCGCCAAGGTTTGGCTGATCTCCATAGCCGATACGCCGCTGTCAGGTGACAAAGACAAAGCGGTAAGAATCACCACCATAATTAGCGCCACCGGGTCATTAGTGGCTGACTCAAACTCCAACACCGTATCGGTGCTTTCTTTAAGTTTGAGCTTTTTCGATTCTAAAATTGAGAACACCGCTGCAGCATCGGTAGACGACACCACCGCAGCAAACAGCAAGCAATAGACAAAGTCATAATCAAATATTAGGTAAAAAATAGCGGCAAAAATAAACGAGGTGAACACCACCCCCAGTGAAGACAATACCCCACCTTCTTTATAAGCAACCTTAATACTTTGCAAAGGCGTATTAATACCGCCCACAAATACAATGATGTTTAAGGCAAAAGATCCCACCAGCGAAGTAACCGCCAGATTATCGTAAACAAAATTGAATTCGCCATTACCAATGGATAAACCCACCCCCATAAAAATCAGCAGCGAAGGAATACCTAAGGTGCGTGAAGGGTGATGTAATAAGATGCCAATAGCTATAAGACTAGCAAGGCCAAGTAAAATCCACTGATAGGGCATAGCGTCTCCGAATTTTTTGCCTATTTTATCATAGCTAAGACCATGAATTATTGTTGAAAAGCGTCTTTATTTTGCTATTGAGAGTGCCACCTTGCACCGCTCTGCTATGGTTTACTTTATTGTTTACTGTTTCCAAGCGGAGCCACCATGAATAGCTTAAAAATACTACTGTGCGCCAGCCTATGTATAGCAGCCTATAGCCATGCTCACGATTCCACAATTAAGCTCAGAATCATCGAAACCACTGACATTCACGCCAACATAATGGACTTTGACTATTACAAGGATAAACCCTCCGCCAAAATAGGTTTAGTGCGTACCGCTACCCTCGTTAAACAAGCCCAAGCAGAAGTGGACAATAGCGTGCTGGTAGATAATGGCGACCTGATACAAGGCAGCCCAATGGGCGACTATATTGCTGACCGAGGGTTAACTGGCCAACAAGTTCATCCGGTTTATCAGGCAATGAACAGCCTCGATTACGATGTCGGCAATATAGGTAATCATGAGTTTAATTATGGCTTAGACTTTTTAGACAAAGCATTAGCAGGCGCGACCTTTCCCTACATCAATGCTAACGTAATCCGCAGCGACAACCAGCAAAACTACTTTAGTCCTTACCTAATAAAAGACTACAGCTTTAAAGATACAGCCGGTCAAAGCCAAAACCTCAAAATTGGCTACATCGGTTTTGTTCCCCCACAAATTATGATTTGGGATAAAGCCAACTTAGAAGGCAAGGTAAGCGCACAAGACATCAAACAAAGTGCCGAACTTTGGGTGCCCAAAATGAAGGCAGAAGGCGCCGATATTATTGTCGCCATTCCCCATTCAGGCCTATCTACCGATCCCTACAAGGTAATGGCCGAAAACTCGGTTTACTATTTATCTGAAGTCGCTGGCATTGATGCCATAGCCTTTGGTCATGCTCATACAGTGTTCCCTGGTAAAGGCTTTGATAACTTACCAGGTGTAGATAACCAAAGCGGCACCATTAATGGGGTGGCGGCAGTAATGCCGGGGCGTTGGGGCAGCCATGTTGGCATCATCGACTTAGAGCTACAGCATACCCAAGCAGGCTGGCAGGTGACTAAAAGCCAATCTACCAACCGAGCTATCTTTGACAGCGCCAATAAAAAATCGCTGGCAAAGGCTGATTCTGCCATGGTGGCCGCTGTCGCGGAAGATCACCAAGCCACCCGTGATTTTGTCAATCAGCCTTTGGGTAAATCTAGCGACGTGATGTACAGCTTTTTAGCCTTAGTTCAGGACGACCCCACCATTCAAATTGTTAACTTAGCGCAAACCGACTACGTAAAAACCTTGATTCAAGGTGACCCCGATTTAGCTGATTTACCGGTGCTATCGGCCGCAGCCCCCTTTAAAGCAGGCGGACGTAAAAACGACCCTAGCAACTATACCGAAGTAGAAGCCGGCGAACTCACCTTTAGAAATGCCGCCGATTTATATTTGTACCCCAATACTCTGGTGGTGTTAAAAGTCACCGGCGCCGAAGTGAAAGACTGGCTAGAATGCTCGGCTGGGCAGTTCAACCAAATAGACCCAAACCGAGCCACCCCGCAAGCGTTAATCAACTGGGACGAGTTTAGAACCTATAATTTTGATGTGATCGACGGTGTTACTTACCAAATTGATGTAAGCCAAGCCGCCCGTTTTGACGCAGACTGCAAACCACTCAACCCAGAGTCTGAACGTATCAAACAACTTCATTACGCCGGCAAAGCGATTGACCCAAGCCAAGAGTTTTTAATGGCAACAAACAACTATCGCGCTTATAGCGGCGGTTTTGCCGGCACCGGCGAAGACAAAGTGGTGATTCAAGCACCCGACGAAAACCGCAGTGTATTAGCCAACTACATTAAGCGAGTAAGTAAGGAAAAAGGGCAAATTAGCCCTAGCGCCGACAACAACTGGCGCTTTAGCCCTCTTGAATCAAAAACTAAAGCCAAGTTAAACATTTTCTTTGAAACCTCGCCCAGCGACAAAGCTGCCGCGTTTATCGCAGAAAAAGCCATCTATCCGATGCAAAAGCTTTCTGTCGATGATATTGGTTTTGCCCTTTATCAAATAGATCTTCAAAGCCAGCCTTAGATATAGGTTCTGCCGTTTTACTCCGCTGCTGCCCAACCAGCAGCGGAACTGCTACTTTTAACCCCTTCACTGCTAAGCAAAATGCGATGAAAGTAAAAATTTTACTTGTTGTTCAATAATATGTGAGGAAAGTTGAGCGCCAGATTCAAAAGTATGAGATTGTAGCGACAGACGGGTTCATGGAGGACAATAATGGCAACACTGTCGTTTAAATTAAAACTACTTATTAGCATCACCCTATTATTTATATGCGTGCTTACTAGCATGTTGATGTTTGGTAGCGCTTCACTTAGCGCCGAGCAAGCCGCTGCTGCCACTCAGCTAAATGCAACAGAACTACAAGCTCTGTTTGCAGAAACAGCAGCAGAAGCTCGCGGCACCATGATCTTAGTGTCTGCCGTTGTGGTTATCATTGCGCTGTTTATTGTGTCGCAACTGGTGCAAGGTTTCTTAGAGCCTTTAAGCCAAATCACCCGTCGGATCGGTTACCTTGCTGGAAATGATGGCGATTTAACCATGAAGCTAGATGTGCAGAAGCACCAAGAGCTGGTAGCTATGGCAACCCAATTTAACGCCTTTACCGAAAAACTACGGGTAATGGTCAATCAGCTGCAACAGCAATCAAATCAGCTTACCAATGGTTCACAAACTCTGGCTAAAAATGCCGAGTCAGCGGGAGAAGCAAGCCGCTTACAACGCAACGACACCGACAGCGTGGCAGCCGCAGTAAATGAAATGTCATCGACTGCTAGCGACGTAGCAGAGCTAGCCAATGGCACCGCAACCAACGCTCAAGAAGCTGAGAAACAGTTAAGCCAAACTCAGCAAGAGTTCCAAAGCTCTGTTGAACAAATTCGCGACATCTCTGGCAGTATGGAAGGCATTAGCGAACGAATCACTCAAGTAGCGGGTCGTAGCCAAGACATTAACAGCATCTTGGAGACCATTCGTGGTATTGCCGAGCAAACCAACTTGCTGGCATTAAACGCTGCAATTGAAGCAGCGCGCGCCGGAGAACAAGGCCGAGGCTTTGCGGTAGTAGCAGACGAAGTAAGGAACCTAGCTGGCCGAACCCAAAGCTCTACCGAAGAAATTAATCAACTGATTCAAGCACTACAAAGTGATGTAAATGCTACGGTAGACTTAATTAGCACCAGCCGAGAAAAAGTGAATACCACCGCGGTAGACACCGAAGCCAGCTACGAGCAGCTGCATAAGGTGGTAGAAAGCATTTCGGTAATTAACGATAACGCAGCCCAAGTTGCTACTGCCGCACATCAACAAAGCCATGTGAGCGAAGATATTAACCGCAATATTAATGGCATTGGCGAAGCCGCAGGCGTGCAGAATAGTTTGGCGCACGATATCGAAAGCATTAGCGCTGAATTATCGCAAGTAGCGCAGGCACTTGATACTCAGCTATCAACACTTAAAGCCTAAATTGCGCTTCATCTCGTCAAAGGCTGCCATGGCAGCCTTTTTTACTTCCTAAATTAATTTAATAAATTTTTCCAATTTCTTGCCATATACCCAATTAGAGGTATTAATTTATTGAGGGACCAATCAAAAAACAGGAGAAACCAAATGAAATGGACTTCAATAATAGCTTTAATAAGCTTAAGCCTATGTGCAAAAGCAAATAGTCAAACATTCAGCATTCCGCAAGAGCAGTTACTGGCACTACAACAGCATTGTATCGCAGAGGTTAGCACACAATCATGTTTAGACATTAACAGTGCTGCAAGTGAATTGAAAATCGAATGCAAATCTAAAAGCCCCAATACCACCGCTTCAGAACTCATAAAGCAACAAAAGCAATTGGCTTACGAACTAAGCCAATGTATTAAAGGTTTAGATAAAGATAAAGGCGTAACTGATTCGACGGCTAAAGCCATTGAGACTTATGCCACCTCTGGGACAACCAGTAAACCAAAACTATCACGATATGTAAGCTCATTTGAGCTCGGATATCAACGGCTTAATGGATACGATGCTGATGGTAAATCGACTGGCTTGAGTGAATCTGGAGCAATTGTAGATCTCAGGATTAATGGCCGCTGGCAGCCAGACAGCTACTTTGGCTTTGGTTCAAATGACGAACACATAATTAACGGTGAAGCATCCATTAGGTTTGGAAAAACACCGACGACCACTGAACAAGTTGATTCAACAACAGTTGGATTTAACGACGTAACCGACTCTGTTGATGCTCAATTAAAACTCAATTACTCCCCAGGTTTTTTCTTAACTGGCGATGATGGAGCTCTATCTTTTGGTGGACTAGGAGGTTTTCGGAGCAGAGCTGAAGCTATTTCAGGAAACGAACTAAGCTCTTATTGGGGATATGGACTAGAGTTCAACATGTATAGCAATAAAATTGAAAAGGGTAGTAACGCACTTCCAAGAGGCAGAATAAGCTATTACCGAGTAAAAGCTGAAGAATTTGGAGCGTACCAAGACACTTGGATTAATTCCATTCATGCTCACTACTTATTAGTTGAAGATAAGCCATTTCTTGTGGGTATCAAAGCCAATTTTGGCCCTGCTGATTCAGATGACTACGCAATAAATTTTAGCATTAGACAAAGTGGAGAAGAGCTTCTCAAATTCTTTGGTTTTGGAAGTTAAGCTGTTGGGAGGTGAGCATTAATCACCTCCCTAAAACCGCTTAACCACACCAGCTGAGCTACACTTTAATAAAGTGTAGCTTGAATGAGGGACTGATATCATGACCATGACCTTACAGTTTCTTGGTGCAGCGGAAGAAGTTACCGGCTCCTGCCACTTGCTTACGGTAAACGATAAACAAGTGCTATTAGATTGCGGGCTGATTCAAGGCAGCAAAGCCGATGCAATGCGCAACTACCATGCGTTCCAATTTGAGCCTTCACAGATTGACGCGGTTATTCTTAGCCACGCTCACATTGACCATTCCGGCAGAATACCGCAGTTAGTAAAGTCTGGCTTTAAGGGCCCTATTTATACTCATAAAGCCTCGGCAGAACTTTGTGCCATTATGCTAAAAGACGCCGCCATGCTGCAGCAGCGCGATACCGAACGGCTTAATAAAAAGCGTTTAAAAAAAGGCCTTGAGCCACTGCAAGCCTTGTTTGATGAACAAGACGTAGAGCAAACTATTCAGCAATTTAAGCCACTCAACTATGGCGAAAGTATCGAAGTACTTCCTCAGCTTACCCTGAAGCTCTCCGACGCTGGACATATTCTTGGCTCGGCCATTGTTGAGCTATGGATAAGTGAAATAGGCACCCGCAAAAAAATTGTCTTTAGTGGTGACTTAGGCCGCGAAGGCATGCCTATTTTGGATGATCCAGAAATTATCAAAACAGCCGATTTAGTATTGATGGAAAGCACCTACGGCAATCGCTTACACCGCAGCTGGCAGCAAACCATCGATGAACTGGAGCAAATATTTGCAGCAGCAATTAGCGGTAGCCAGGGCAATATTCTATTGCCTGCTTTTTCGGTAGGGCGCGCCCAAGAGCTGCTCTATCTATTTCATCTCTATGCCAAACAATGGGATCTGTCACGCTGGCGAATTTGTTTAGATAGCCCCATGGCCATAGAGGCCACCAAGGTATATATCAACAATTACCCAGTAATGGATGATGATTTTAAACGTTTTACTCGGCAGCATCCGGGAGAGCATCCACTCTTGTCGAATGTCGAGTTTATTCAAAGTACCGAACAATCCATGGAGCTTAACGAAATAAGCCAAGGCTTAATTATTATTGCTGGTAGCGGCATGTGTAATGGCGGGCGTATTCGCTGCCACCTAGAGCACAACCTATGGCGGCCCGAATGCGATGTTATTATTTGTGGCTACCAAGCCATTAGCACCCCTGGGCGTATGCTGGTAGATGGGGCCGACTATCTCACTATTCGCGGCAAACCGGTTAAAGTTGCCGCCAAGCTGCACACGGTTGGGGGGCTTTCTGCTCATGCCGACCAAGCCGAATTGATCCACTGGTACCAACAATTCGATAACGCTCCTCCACTAATACTGGTGCATGGAGAACAGCAAGTACAACAAGATCTACTGGCAGCCATTCAAGCTTCTTTTGCTCAACCCGCCGCAATGCTTGCGGCCAAACAGGGTGACAAGTTGGATTTAAGCGCCTTGCCAGAACTGGTTTGGCTTGGAGAGTAAAATAACCTAAGTATTTGACCACTCAAGGCTTAACTGATAGAAAAGTAACTAAATGTATTAGCTTGGTACAAGCATGAAATTATCTATTTTGTTACTGCCTTTTTTATTAACCAGCGGCTTGCTGCATGCCCAAGATACAATAAATCCAGATTCGCTAATTGGTTTGTGGGGAAGCTCTGAAGATCAAGGCCAATCCATTTGGGGTTACGACCAGTACAATGCCGACGGCACCATTAACAGCTGGGGAACCTTTCCCGACAGCATTGCTGATTTTAGAATAGATGGCCGTTACGAGGTTTCTGGCGATTTGGGCACGACGATTTGTTTAACCATCAGCCGAACATCCCACCCAGAAATTTTGCCAGTTGGTACACAATGGTGTGACCAAATCATTTCGATTAGTGAAGATGAATTTGTGTACCAAGATCCCGATGGCGAACAACATGTGGTTTATCGCCAAAAGGTAGGCGAGGCATATTATTAATATCGGGCTTGGCAGCGTTAAGCACTAAACAATATAGCCGTACACCGTAGCAAAATGGCAAGCACAACCTGCAACAACAAAGACATGCCAGATAGCATGTGTGTAAGGTTTGTGCTTGGCCACATAAAACAGCGCACCTACGCTAAACAATACTCCACCGGCAGCTAATAGCCATAAACCTTCGCCCGCAATATGCTGATACATGGGATAAGCTAAAGCCAAAGACAACCAACCCATCGCCAAGTAAGTACTCAATGATACTTTGGGGAAACGGGTGCCAGTGAGCAACTTAAAGCCCACGCCAAAAGCCGCTAGCGTCCAAATTACAATCATCGAAATTAGCGATAACCAACCGTCAAAAGACACCAGCAATATTGGTGTATACGTTCCAGCTATTAGCAGATAAATCGCAGAGTGATCAAACAGTTTTAAGCCAGCCTTCCATGCGCTATGGCTAACCGCATGGTAAAGGGAAGAAGCCAAAAACAACAAGACTAAAGACCCACCATAAATACTTACAGCCACCACTTCAGTTAGGCCTTCGGCTTTGCTCAGTAACATAAACAAACCCACCACAGAGATAAGCAAACCAATGAGGTGAGAAACTACATTTAGTAATTCTTCTTTCGCGCTGTAGTGCTTTGCAGCCTGCATGTTGTTACCTAAATTTAACAAGTCGCCGACCAGCTTATTATTTCAGCGTACACTTGTACACTGAAAATTTGTAATGCTTTTATTACAAGCTGGTTCACTTTAACCAAAGCAGCGCTTTTAAGGCTTAAACTCACTTAGTTAAGCCTCAGAAAGGCTTCCACTTTTAGTGTTTTACTTTCCATTTACATGCAAAGACCAAGCGCTGCCAGTTTTTGTTTCAAGCAAGCAGCATTAATCCGCGCGTCGCAAGTTCATCACCTATAATCAAATAGCCGTGCAAGTCTTACTTATTTCTTTTTGGATTAAGCAAACAAGGATCGTCAATGAGCAAACAGTTACCTCTTGCCTTAGCAAAATCGCTTGCCTTAAGTGAAGATCTTGACCAGCTTCAATTTCATCACTTACTAGAAAACATTAGCCAAGATCCACAACTAAAGCAGTTTGCTCCAGACGGCGTTTGTCAAATTGATCCACGCAACGGTAACTTAGTGATTTATAACTCTGCCCGCGCTAAAAGGGTTCACACCACAGCGAAACCTACTGCAGTTAAAGAAGATGAGCACTGCCCTATTTGTGAAGGGAAAAGCGCCGATATTCTCGACATAACCGAGCACAGCGAGGGATTTACTTTTATCAACAAAAACCTCTACCCCATTTTTCACCCTATCGAAGATATTCCTTTAGAAAACGCCGACTACTTCCTCCACCAAGACCCAGAACACCAAGGCCGTGCATCCTATGGTTTTCATCTATTGCAGTGGACTTCTTCGCTACACGATAAAGATTGGCATAACCTACCATTCTCCGATGCGCTGATTAGCTTTCAGCGTTTAGCAAACCTAGAAAAGAATCTGTTATGCCAACCCACCGACTTTATGGCGCGCTCTGAAACCAAAGTGAATCAAGACGTAGTAAGTGGCTATGTATCTATTATCAAAAACTTTGGCGCTACAGCTGGTGCTTCTTTAGTACATGGCCACCAGCAAATTGCCTATAGCAACATTTTGCCGCAACATTTCTTCAATAATTTGCGCTTTAGAAAACGCCACAACAAGTCTTTTAGCCGCTACATGTTGGAAGAGAACCCCAGCGAGTTACTGGTTAAAGACTATGGCGAATTGCAGCTAATCGTACCGTATTTTATGAAGCGACCTTTAGACATGCTGCTAATTGTGAAAGACAGCGATAAACGCTACTTGCATCAGCTCAACAGCATAGAGCAGCAACAATTGGTGGAAGGAATGCAGCAAGCCATACAAGCTATTCTTCATCTCATGGAGCAAATGGGCATTCCGCCTGCCTACAATATGATCATCAACAATGGGCCGGGCTGTGGTTTGTATCTTGAGTTTTTACCTAAAACTCAAATGATGGGTGGTTATGAGCAAATAGGCTTGTTTGTTTGCCAAGCTAATGCAGCCGACTCGGCTGAGTTGTTGCGTCAGCACATTTGCCTATCCAAAGATAAGTAACAAATTTTTTCACTGCGTAAATGCTAATGCAGAGCTCAACAATACAGCCATAATATCAAGCAAAAATCATATAAATCAAAGCAATGACATTTTTTTAAATATTATAATAATCTTTAGTTTAAGCGCATTGTTAGTGTAATATTCTTCCCGCAAAATCTGCATTGGTGGGCGTTTACCGTCCATATTTTGAGTTAACTAGACCAATTGCAGTAGCGAGAACAGAATGGAAACATCTCACCCAACCACCATTAGAGTGGGTAAAAATGACTATGACTTCAATATTATTTCAGTAACCAAAACCTATGGTGGTTCTAAACACTTTAGTGATGGAATCAACATATATTTAGAAGACAACAATGGCAAAGTGGAAACAATGGGTGTCGATTTTAAGCCTGATATTCCACCAACCACCCAGCATATTTCAACCCTATGGGGCGAAGACAAAAAAACCAAGAAAACTTTTCGTTTTGGCTACTTCCTTCACTCCAATGATTTCTTGGGTTATACCACGCAAGTAAACCTTCTTACGGCAGCCAAACGCATTATTCCGCTACAAGGCTTTGCCGCAAAACTAGAAAAATGGAGCCCACTAATTACTGGCTTTTTGGCACTACTGTTTGCTTGGTGTGCGTTTTGGGCGGGATCGGGTATCAGTCGCTATGGGATAGCGTCGTTCTTTCAATCAATGCCTTATATATTGATCGATACGCCGCACTTAATTGCCAATTTTTCTGAGGCAGCACGCTATAACAACGTAAGTTATGGCTGGGCGTTTATGGGCGCGATTGTTGGCTTTATTCTCAGCAAACTATTTGTTGGCATTCCTCTGGGTCGCTTACGCAATAAGATGCGCTTAGCTTTTGGCCAAACCATAAGACAACAGTTAACCACTGCCTTTGCCAATACCACCCAGGCAGCACCGTCCCCTATTTCTGGCTCTTCAAGTGCAGAACCTAAAACCGACGCCGACGGCTACCAAACACTTATTTAATCCAAGATATCGTTTAAGGAACTAACATGTCTTTTGAACATGGCTCACTCGACTTAGGGATCCGCAATCCCTTCCGCTTTGAAGGCACGCTGCGTGCCATTCGAGGCGGCATCACAGCGCTGCTAGGTTTACTCTCATTATTAAACGTAGCGAGTGCAGTGCAAACCCACCCAATTACTGGATGGACCTTCGCCATCATCGGCTTTGTGTTAATGGCCAACGGCCTATGGACACTAGGGCGTGGCTTAATGCAGGTAATGCGTTTTTACGTGGGACGCTCAGCGCCTACTTCACTGTCTTATAACCATGCAACGTCTGAGCAAGACAGTGCTAAGCGTGAACAACGCGACGTAGCCTACGACCAACAACAAATTGAATCGATGTTGGTGGGCAGTAAAAACTACACTTTTAAAGAACCCGTGGGTTTAGTAGCCAGAATGCTGCACACCCTATTCCCCAAAATCACTTTTGTGCCTTACCCAATTCAAAACTTGGCGCAGCGCATTGTTGGAGCACTAGTACAAACCTTAGTGGCGCTATTTGCTTTTGCCATTTTAAGCTTTGTAACGTCGGTGGGTTTAGCTGGCGATAAAGCTACTATTTTAATGCCATTTTTTGCCTTTACCTTACTCTGCTACGTAGCCTTAGTATGGTTTAAAGCTGGCCGCCCACTTAACCGCAGCTTAGGTCGTGGTATCGAAACCGTAAGCGCTTTTGGCTTTGTTAAAATGGTGGCGGTGTGTGTAAGTGTGCCAGTACTGGTTAACATGCTTCTAGGCAAACTCTTTGCTTACGAGCTAGGCCAGTACCAAGATGTTATTGCCGCTCAACTACGTGGTTTAGAGATAGAAGCAGAGCTAAGCGAAGGCATGACTTGGGCAACCCAAATGCTAGATCTGGCCTACAACAGCTATAGCAACTCTACCTGGTTAGGCTTAATTTTTGTCTTCTCTGTAATTAGCTGTGCCTTGGTATTGGGTTTAACCGCCTTGCGTGCCAAACAAGCTAACCCAACAACCGAGATCACCGACAAACTGCCTCGCACCAGCGAAGTAGGTGCTCGCCCAATGGATATATTCAACGAGTTTACCCACCAAGTGATGGAGCGTCGTCGCTATAAAAAGGTGCCAAACCGTGTTTATAAACCTTTGAGTGCTCGCCAAAATCCTAACAATGGCGAATTTGATGGTGAACTGATTCAAGAAACTCAGCCAAAAACTGTTGAGAAAAACGACGAACCAGTAAGCAAAAAGATGCGTATTGCTTCAACCAGTTTGGCTCAGGCTTTACTGCTAATCGCCAGCTTATTGGTGTTTTACGCACTCACTCCGCTAACCACTTACACCAGCTTCTTCGACGGTGTGGTGTTTGAGCTACTGGATGATGAAACCGGACCTGCGTTTGTTCAAACTACCATTGAAAGCTTCTTTACCATTCTTACCTTATTAGTGGCTGCCACCATTTGTGCCATTTTTGGCCGTTTACTGAGCAACTTAAGCCATCCGTTTTGGAGCGAAATTCAGTTTGAATCAAGCTTGGTTTACTTCAAATGTAAAGGCACGGTAAAAGAAGATACGCGTACCTTTGGTAAAGGGTATAACGACAGCACTAGCCTAGAAACCAGCGTGTTCACCTCAACCATTCAGCCACGTTTGTTTGTTACGCGAGTAATTAGCTCTACCTTTGCTGGCATTGGTAGCACTAACTTAATGTTCCCTCGCCATATTATGACCATGCATGGTGACGAGAACTTAGCCGACGAACTTCATCACGAACTAATGCACAGCATTGGCAACCGCGCAGGCACCGCTGCTATGAACGACGAGCAGCGTAAAGTAGTAGATGAATACAATAGCTCTAACCTGCAAATGAAAGCTGAATCGGCCCCAGAGCGCTTAGCCAACCGCAGCAGCGAACTAAGCCTAGACGCGCCCAAAGCTCAAGCCGCGCTAGCGCAAAAAGAAGACCATGAGGCAGAAGCCAATAGTGAAACTGAAATTCAGTAATAGTTAAACTGACTCTGCCGCTCTATAGAGCGGCAGTTTCATTTGATAGACCATTCAAATACTCTTTCCCTTCCATGAAATGCAGTAGATTTACCGTATAGCAAGGCGCTCATTTCTGTAATGATAAGTCGGCTCGTTCAAGAGCCTATTGTGTCCTTAGAACACTTAACCTGTGACAAACCAAGCCTGTTTATTTGCTCGTATTTATAAACAGAGTTTGAACTAGCTTTTAGGGACTTTTTCTACATGATGAGGGATTAATATGTACCCACGACTGTTCACTAGTTTACTCGCCACCACCGTACTCTTCGCTTGTGGTGGCGGAGGCGATGATAGTACCCCTAGTAATACCCAGTTATCTGGTCTCGCTATCGATGGTTATATTAGCGGAGCAACTGCCTTTCTCGACATTAACTTCAACGGCCAATTAGATGCTGGCGAACCTAGCGCACTAACCAACGAGAACGGCCAGTACGACCTAGCTTTAACTGGTAGCGATGCAGATTGCGCAGACTATGCCCCAATAATTATTGATGTACCAGTAGGCGCGATTGATAGCGATTATGGTGAAGTAGAGGAAGCTTACCAACTTAGTTATCCACCTGCCTTTGCAATACTCAGTGAAGATGAGCTCAAAGCGACTACACCGCTAACCAGCATAGTATGGAACAGCGTTGAAGCTGAGTTAGTTGAGATGGGTGAAGCAACTACTTGTGCAGAGCTAAAAGCCAATTACAGTTTGCAGGAAGATATAACCAAGCGTTTAGAGGAACAAGAATGGCGGGTAGCTCGTCGCTACAACATCACCGTAGAAGAGCTTTACAGTGACTATATCGCGGAAGAAAACGCTGAGTTACATGCTTTCGCTCAAGAGCTCGTGCCAGGCTTGCAAAAGTCTTATGAGGACACAGCAGACCTTTACCAAAGCTACCCCGATGCTTTCTACGTATACGTAGAGTATTACTTGGGTAAATGGTTTGACGACGAAAATGAAGCTCAAGCTTGGTACCGCGAGGAATTTGTCGCCTACGATAACTCTAACGTTAGAATGGTAAATGCAATGAGCCCAGACCTTGAAGTTTTAGGGAAAATGATGAGCTACTCAAGCATGGAAATGCATAGCAATGAACAGATAGAGTATGAAATTACTCACGATGTATCTCGTCAGCGAGACAATATGTTGCTGTGTAACACTCACGAGTTTTACGAACAAAACCGTCCTACTCGCTATGCTGTAGTCAATCAATATCAAGATACTCAAGCAGAACAACTTGACTGCTTTACCGGAGGTTTTGAACAAGCTTTAGTCAACCAAACTGCCCATACCAAAGTATTCGATAGCAATGGTGATTTGGCCACCTATTCCTACCATGTATACAACAACTATGAAACGCTCGGTTTAAGTTCATTGATTGGCTTATATGGTAATATCGACCAGCTTGATGGCAGTGAACTAGACGTGCTTAACTTCATATCTACTGATTTTGAAAACACCGATAACTACGAAGCCGATAGCTGGACTCGCCACAAAAATAGTTTTAACCAAGGCCAACAAGTGGCTACTCAGCATGACAGTGACGGTTTATGGATTGAAACAACTCTCCATGAAAATGGCACTTACAGCATAAGCTGCGGACCACAACAAGCTATGCAGGTAGTTGAATCTGTAGAACAGTGTTACTTCTAAAACGTCTTCTTTGATGAAGGTCTCAGCAGACCTTCATCAGTTGAAGATTTGCTACTATTTAGTGATAAAACAATTATTCCCAACAATGCACCAATAGACAGAATGTCACAAACAAAGCACCCTCGAACTCCTTTCGAAGAATTGTTGCTTGAGCAATCAGAGCAGCTAATGCAGACAAGTCCTGCCCAATTCACCACTGTTTGGCAACACTTAGCCGGCCCAGCCTTAACGTTTTTTGGGTTAGATCGCGTTACTTTGTTCCCTAATTCAATGATATTAGTGAATGCAGAAAACACCTTGCATCATGCAGTTGACTGGTTAAATCCTGCAACTATTAATGACTATATAGACGACAACGATAAACACCTAGACTACTTAAAGAAGGTAGAGCAAGCCAAAGAGCCAGTTCTTTTTAGTGAAGTAGAGTTAGCTTCTAGCAATGATTTTGTTCTGCAAAAGCTGTATCAAGAAGGAGCGTGTTTGCACTATATTGTGCCGCTATCACTACACGGTGAGCGCTGGGGCGCTTTGGCATCAAGCATGTTTAAAAAAACACCCTGTAATTGCTCACAACCCTCGACAGATATTGAACAGCTAAAACTTATTGGTAACTTATGGCTTAGCCACTGGCAACACGCCAAAGTGCTAAGTAGCGTAAGTGAAAATGCCCCTTCCCGCACCGCCGATCACCATAAGGTTCTTAAGCTCAGTCCGAAGCAGGTTAAGGTTCTATCATTATTGGCTCAAGGCTATTCAGCAAAGCAGGCTGGAAAAATGCTAAATTTAAGCCCGCGCACCGTTGAGTCACACAAGTATCGCTTAATGGCCCAGCTAGAATTACACAGCCCAATGGAGATGGTGCTATTTGCGGTACGAAATCACCTCATCTAGTGCTTGAGTTCGCCGACCAGTATGCGGCAAAATTGCTAACAGCATTTCATAACACCGCAGTAACAAACATTGAACACTAATAGCCAAAACCTGCAAACCCAATTTGAACGCCTTAAACGTAACAAGCTGTTTGAGTTGTTTGTAATTTCGGTGATCTTAATTTCAGCCTTACTTATTGGCGCAAAAACCTACTCGCTGCCGCCTAAAGTTATTACTGCCACCATCATACTCGACTACCTCATCACCCTGTTTTTTGTGGTCGAAATTAGCATTCGCTTTATTGCCGAGCCCAATAAAAAGCACTTCTTTAATAACTTCTGGAATGTCTTCGATACCCTAATTGTATTGGTAAGCCTAGTCCCTATCGAAAACTCTGAACTAGCTATAGTTGGTCGCCTAATTCGGGTATTTAGGGTACTGCGAATGGTGTCTATAATTCCCGAGCTGCGTATCTTGCTTACCTCGCTGGTTAAAGCCTTGCCGCAACTGGGTTACGTAATGCTGCTAATGTTCATCATCTTCTACATCTACGCCGCCATTGGCAGCACCTTATTCGAAACCATTAACCCAACACTGTGGGGCGACATTGCCATCTCCATGCTCACCTTGTTCCGGGTGATGACCTTCGAAGATTGGACCGACGTAATGTACGAAACCATGCAGGTATACAGCCTAAGTTGGATCTACTTCCTTAGCTTTATCTTCCTGTCGGCGTTTGCCTTTCTTAACATGGTGATTGGCATTGTGGTAAATGTGATGGAACAAGAACACGCTAAAGTACGTGAAGAAAAAAGCCTCGCCGAAGGTACCAACGAGCCGAGCCTGCGAGAGTTACAGCAAGAGCTAAGCGAGATAAAAGCGCTGCTTAAGCAGCAAAAATAGTGACTTAACAAAAAAGCTTGAGGGTAGATAAGCCCTTGAGCTTTTTACTCCAAGTAGTAAAAGCGAGCAAACATCAAACAAAACCTTGCTCCAAGCCAAATGATAGTTAATGATAACTATTCGCAACAAGTGTTTGGACATTACCATGAAACATCACTCTTCAACATCACCAAGGATCCAGCTAAGCCTCTCAGTAGATAAGCTACAACAATTGCTTGCTCAGGGAGCAATTTGTATAAATGACTTGGCCGACATACAGCCAGAAGCCAAGCACGTGCTATGGAAGCTTTGCCTGCAAAACTGCAAATCCGGCGCATGTGAGCGGCGAGCAAAAGCAGTGAATGATGAAGAAAGGCTTAAGGTTAAGAACCTCGATTAACTGCTAATGGCCTAAAGTTTGCGACGGCATAACCAAGTTAATAATCAAGAGCTAGCTTGTGGCCATTTGAACGAATAATATCCTTTAATACTTCTCCGAAACCCTGCAATATTTAAACAATGCTATTAAATACGAAAGGTGGAGACCTTCAATATTTACTACAGATCCCGATGCATTCGATTTAGATTCAAGGAAATACTATGGCCAATAATTTCATGACGGAAGAACAAAAAAAACTTTGGATAGATGAAGCTATAGCTATTACAAACAATCGCTTAGATAGCAATTACAAAAATTCAGATTTATATAAGTATATTATGAATCAGTTAAACTATATAAATGATTGTATTTCAGGTGAGTCTTCGGGGGAGAAATTGTCCAAAATAAATATTGGGCATATAGCAGTTAGAGAGATATCTCCTAACGACGAAGTATATAGCACAGCTTTAACAAAGGCTTATTTTATAGCGTCATATATGGAAAAAGGTAAAGAGGTTCCGTTAGTAGATGAACACGGAAACATTAAGGAATAGAAAATATGTTAAAGATAATTTTGACGCTTAATACAAAGATAAAAATATAGAGCACTCGTAGGGCCAACATCGCAAGGAAATACTAGATAATGAGTAGTAATAAAGAGGAAGACACAACCTTTTTTGACATCTTTTCTCGCCGAGAAAAGGGGCCTTGGATATTACTATTGATAAACTTCGGGATATCTTTTTTGCAATTTTTTTTAGGCAATATAGCGGATGACAAGTATGGAAAAATGCCGAACTTTATAGCGTTAACCGTAATTACATTCATACTCACTTTATTATCTGTGAATGTATATCTAAAAATGTCAGGAAGAGGCTTTTTTGTTGGTGGCTCTCAGGGGCGATACACTGAAAAGAAATATGATAAAAAGGGTTATATAGCCACACTATATATAACTACTTGTGGCATCGTATATTTAACTTTAGCTATACAGCTTCTGTTTTATCCTTAAAAAAGAATAAACACGCTAAGCAGCTAACGGTTACAAAATGAATCCTTGATAAGTGAACCAGCACAAAAAAAGCCGCTCTAGTGAGCGGCCATATCATTAACGCGAGTTAAGATCTAAACACTCATCCAACGTTTTACATCGGCTTCATCTACTTCGTCTTTGCTGCCTTGCAATACAACATTGCCGCGATCTAATACGGTGTAGTTGTCGGCAAGCGCTACAGCAAAATCAAAATACTGCTCTACTAATACAATCGCCATTTCGCCGCGATCGCGCAGTAGTGCCAATACCTTTTGGATGTCTTTAATAATGGAGGGCTGAATCCCCTCGGTAGGCTCGTCTAGCATTAACAACTTAGGACGCATGATTAAAGCGCGCGCAATCGCTAATTGTTGCTGCTGTCCACCCGATAAATCACCGCCGCGGCGCGCCAGCATTTGCTTTAGCACCGGGAACAAGCGAAAAATTTCGTCGGGAATAAAACGCTCCGATTTAGGCAATACCGAAAACCCAGTTTTAAGATTCTCCAGCACCGTTAGTTGACCAAATATCTCACGCCCTTGCGGTACAATCGCAATGCCTTGTTTAGCACGTTGCGCCGCCGACATTTTGCTAATGTCTTTACCGTTAAACATAATGCTGCCGGCGCTAATGCTTTGCTGACCCGCTAGCGCTTTTAGCAGCGTGGTTTTACCCACACCGTTACGCCCGAGTACACAGCTTATTTTGCCCGGCTCGGCACTTAAGCCTACATTGTAAAGCGCTTGGCTAGCCCCGTAATGACTATCCACTTGAGAAAGTTCTAGCATAATTTATTCTCCTAACGCCCTAAGTAAACTTCGATGACTTGCTGATTTTGCTGCACTTGCTCAAGGGTGCCTTGGGCCAATACCGAACCCTCGTGCAATACCGTTACTGGGCAATCTAGTGCTTTTACAAAATCCATGTCGTGCTCTACCACCACTAAAGAGTGCTTTTTAGCCAGCTCTTTAAACAGCTCGGCGGTGAGGGCGGTTTCTTCGTCGGTCATACCGGCGGCGGGTTCATCAATGAGCAATAACTGCGGCTCTTGCATAATTAACATGCCAATCTCTAGCCACTGTTTTTGACCATGCGACAAAGAGCCAGCTAACCATTCTTGCTTATCTGCTAAACGAATCAGCGCTAAAGTATCGCCAATTTGTTTATTGTCGCTAGAAGACAGTTTATGCATCAAAGATTCAAACACACTACGGCGTCCGGCCAAGGCTAATTCGAGGTTTTCAAATACCGTTAGATTTTCGATTACCGAGGGCTTTTGAAACTTACGGCCAATGCCAATATTGGCAATTTCGGCTTCGTCGTGCTGGGTTAAATCGATATCGTTATTAAAAAATACCGTGCCTTCATCAGGGCGAAGCTTGCCAGTAATTACGTCCATCATGGTAGTTTTACCAGCACCATTGGGGCCAATAATTGCGCGCATTTGGCCTGGCTCTAAAATTAACGACAAGCTATTTAGGGCTTTAAAACCATCGAAGCTTTTGGTTACACCATCTACATACAAAATGGTGTCTTGAGGAATATGTACACTACGCATTTACTGCACCCTCCGCTGGATCGGCTTTATCGGCTTTTTTCTCGGTTGCTGGAGTTGGCTCAGTTACAGCAGCAGTGCTTACCTTAGTTGCTGCTCTTTCTTGCAACTTAGCTTTGATACTGCCATACAAACCCACCACGCCTTTTGGTAGCCACAAAGTCGTTACCACAAACAAAGCGCCTAAGAAGAACAACCAAAGCTCTGGGAATGCACCGGTAAACCAAGATTTACCAAAGTTAACCAGCAGCGCACCAAATACCGCACCAAACAGAGTGCCTCGGCCACCAACGGCTACCCAAACAATACTTTCGATGGAGTTAAGCGGCGCAAATTCGCCAGGGTTAATAATGCCCACTTGCGGCACATACAAAGCACCAGCTACCCCAGCCAACATGGCCGAAACCACAAACACAAACAGCTTAAAGCGCTCTACGCGGTAACCGATAAAACGGGTACGGCTTTCGCTGTCGCGCACGGCAATTAATACTCGACCAAGTTTTGAATTGACAATCCAGCGGCACAATACATAAGCGCCAGCTAAGGCCAGTGCACTTAAGGCAAACAACACCGCTCGGGTTGAATCTGCTTGCAAGCTAAAACCTAGAATGTCTTTAAAATCGGTTAAGCCGTTGTTACCACCAAAGCCCATGTCGTTACGGAAAAATGCCAACATCAGCGCATAAGTAAGGGCTTGGGTAATTATCGACAAGTACACACCGGTTACTCGCGAACGGAAGGCCAAGTAACCAAAGATAAAGGCCAAAATACCCGGTGCTAAAAACACCATCAACATGGCAAAGGGGAACATATCAAAACCCAGCCAATACCAAGGTAATTCCGACCAATCGAGGAATACCATAAAGTCTGGCAATTCTGGGTTAGCGTACACGCCACGGTCGCCAATTTGGCGCATTAAGTACATGCCCATGGCGTAGCCGCCCAATGCAAAAAAGGCACCGTGACCCAAGCTTAAAATACCGCAATAACCCCACACTAAATCCACTGCAATGGCCAGCAAGGCATAACATAGGTATTTACCCAACAAGGTTACCCAGTAAGAACTAAGGTGCAAAGGGTTCTCGGGGCTAAGCGCCAAACTCATTAATGGCACTAAAATCGCCGACAATAACAAGGCCAGCAACATGGCGTTGCCCACTTTGTCTTTCACTAAAAATCGAACTAATACAGACTTAGGCATGCTTTAGTCCTCCACCGTACGGCCTTTCAAGGCAAACAAGCCTCGAGGACGTTTTTGAATAAATAGAATGATGAACACTAGAACCAAGATTTTGGCTAATACAGCACCGGCAAACGGTTCCATTAGCTTGTTCGCCACACCTAAAGTAAGTGCGCCAATCACTGTGCCAAATAGGTTACCCACGCCGCCAAATACCACCACCATGAAGGAATCGATAATGTAGTTTTGGCCCAAGTTCGGTCCCACGTTGGTTAACTGACTTAAAGCCACACCAGCAATACCGGCAATGCCAGAGCCTAAACCAAAGGTCATGGCGTCTACCCAGCTTGAACGAATACCCATAGAGTTGGCCATTGGGCGATTCTGAGTTACCGCACGCATTTGCAAACCAAAGAAGGTTTTACGCAAAATGGTCCACAGTAGTGCCACTACCATAAAGCTGAAGATGATGATGTAGAGACGGTTGTAAGTAAGAGACAATACGCCATTAATCTCTAGCGAGCCGCTCATCCATTGAGGCGTAATTACCGCTTGGTTTAGCGGACCAAAAATACTGCGAACCGCCTGCTGTAAAATAAGGCTTAAACCAAAAGTGGCTAATAGTGTTTCTAGCGGGCGGCCGTATAAGAAACGAATCACGCCACGCTCAATTAATACACCTACCAAACCAGACACTAAAAAGGCGGCAGGAATTGCCACCAGCAACGACCATTCAATGTTGTTTGGCATTAATTGCTGCACCACATAGGTGGTGTAAGCACCCAGCATGATCATTTCGCCGTGGGCCATGTTAATCACGCCCATCACACCAAAGGTAATCGCAAGGCCTACCGCTGCCAACAACAGTACCGCACCTAAGCTCAAACCAAAGTAGATGTTCTCGGCCACGCTGTTTATTTGTAACAGCTGATCATTAGTGGCAATGGCTTTATCAATGGCGGCTAATACTTGAGGCTCTTGCTCGCTAGCTTGCTGCTTAACTAATACGTTACGAGAGGCAGGGTCTAATTGACCTGCCAGTAGCTCGGCCGCAGCTAAACGCTCAGCATTTTCGCCAAATTGCAGATTAATAATCGCCTGCATTTCTTTAAGTTTGGCAATTACCTTTTCATCTTGCTCGGCAACTAGGCGCTGCTCGATAAGCGGCGTATGAGATTGGTCAGCGGTATTCATTAATGAACGAATCGCAGCTATTCGAGCGCTAGGCTCATCGGCATTTAAACCAATAAGCGCCAAGCCATTGCGAAGCTGTCGACGAATTTTGTTGTTAACCGAGATTTTCTTAATAAGAGATTTTTTAACGCTACCTAAATCAGCGCCATCAACCACAGAACTTAAGTTATAAAGGCTGCCTTCTTTTACCGCTACTACCACTTTTTTATCGGATTTTTGGTAGTACAGATTGGCACTTAATAAACTTTCGAAGATCAGGCTGTTACGCTTGTCTCCGCTAGCAATTAGCTGTTCAATGGCTTGTTGTTTTTGATTATTTTTTTTTGCAGTTAAGGCCTGCACTGCCTGCTCCCAATCACTTGCTGCAGCTGGTAATACCCAAAGCATGAGTAAAACACCGGCCAACAAGCGTGCGAAGCGAGATATGTATATGCTCAAAACAATCCCTACTCTTGATTGATTCAATACAAAAAAAGGCGCTACCGATATTACTCAGCCGCGCCTTTTAAAAAGTGCCCGTAGGCACTTAGCTGTTTACGCGTACCTAGGTTCTATTTGTCTTTTGGGCTGTTGAGCTCAAAAGCGCAACAGTTCCTTAGTAGTTTTGACCAGAACATTGGCCAGTTTTGATGTTGAAGTTGCCACACTTAATTGGGGCAGTCCAATCAGCAACAATAGTCGCAGATTCAGTTAGGTGGTCTGTCCAAGCATCACCAATTACGCCGCCGCTTGTTTGCCATACAGTGTCGAATTGACCGTCAGCTTGAATCTCACCAATAAGCACTGGCTTAGTTAAGTGGTGGTTAGTGTTCATTACTGCGTAACCGCCAGTTAAGTTAGGAACAGTGATACCGTACATTGCGTCACGCACTGGATCGGTGTCTGTAGTACCGGCTTTTTCAACTGCTTCAGCCCACATTTGGAAACCAATGTAAGTTGCTTCCATTGGGTCGTTAGTTACACGCTTGTCGTCGCCAGTGTAGGCTTTCCAAGCTGCAATAAACTCTTCGTTAGCTTCGCTGTCTGCGCTTTGGAAGTAGTTCCAAGCTGCTAAGTGACCTACTAGAGGAGCAGTATCAAAACCAGATAGCTCTTCTTCACCTACAGAGAAAGCAACTACTGGAATGTCTTCAGCCGAAATACCTTGGTTAGCTAGCTCTTTGTAGAAAGGAACGTTTGCGTCACCGTTAATGGTAGAAACAACCGCTGTTTTCTTACCTGCACCACCAAATTTCTTCACATCAGAAACGATAGTTTGCCAATCAGAGTGACCAAATGGCGTGTAGTTAATCATGATGTCGGCTTCAGCTACGCCTTTAGACTTAAGGTAAGCTTCTAAGATTTTGTTAGTGGTACGTGGGTATACGTAGTCGGTTCCGGCTAGTACCCAACGTTCTACACCTTCTTCTTCCATTAGGTAATCAACCGCTGGAATCGCTTGCTGGTTTGGCGCAGCGCCAGTGTAGAATACGTTTTTAGAGCTTTCTTCACCTTCGTACTGTACTGGGTAGAAAAGCATACCGTTTAGCTCTTCAATTACAGGAAGTACTGATTTACGAGATACCGAAGTCCAACAACCGAAGATAACGTCTACTTGTTCTTTATCTAGTAGCTCACGTGCTTTCTCGGCAAATAAAGGCCAGTTAGATGCTGGGTCAACCACTACAGGTTCTAGCTTCTTACCTAATAAACCACCCTTTTTGTTTTGCTCTTCAATCATCATAAGCACGGTGTCTTTCAGTGTTGTTTCACTGATAGCCATGGTGCCTGATAACGAGTGCAATACGCCTACTTTAATGGTTTCTGCGGCTTGGGCTGCATTCATTGAGAAGGCAAGTGCTACACCACTTGCAACCGTTGCGATCTTCTTCCATTTGCTATGTTGTGTCATTGCTATATTTCCTATTTTTTATAGTCCTTTAGAGCATGCGGTACCTCATGCAATGCTAAGGTAGCTAGAGCATCGACTATGCCAAGTAGAAAATAACAATTAAAAACAATAACTTAATGAAATGATTTATATATCATTAGTAATTCGACGCACAAAACATGAGCGTTTGCCTCAAATAAACGCACCAAAATGATCGTACAATAAACAAACACCAAACAAACGCACCAATTTGGCTATCGCGCACCAAAATGATCCACCCCAAGCTGCTGATTTTGCGCTATTTTGAATAGGAGCCGCTCTTAGGTTAGCTCGATAAAACTGGTTTAGTTCTTGCTCTATTAAGCAGAGGAAAATTCACTTCCAGCCATGAAAGAAGGATAACAGTGAGTCAGCAAGAGCAAACCGCATGCAGCAATTCGCACGCTCCCATTAAGCAAGGTTGGGTAGCCACCCTTGATTTGGGCTTTGCCCCTATCGCTAATAAAACTCGCTTAACCTTAAACCAAAGCCAAGGCCCCTTGCGGGTACAACGCCCTTTTCACCCAGAGCTGGCTGCACCAGATTGTTGCCATGTGTATTTATTACACCCACCCGGTGGCTTGGTGGCGGGTGATCACCTGCTGATGAATGTGGAATGTTTGGCTGGCAGTAAAGTGGTACTCACTACGCCAGCATCAGGCAAATTGTATCGCTCTAACTTGGCGCGCCAGCAGCAACGCCAAGAGCAACGATTTCATTTACAAGACAACAGCAGCTTAGAGTGGCTGCCGCCAGAAACCATTGTGTTTAATGGCGCGCAAGGTCGCTTAGACAGTCACTTCATGTTGCAAGGTAATGCTCAACTTATCGCTTGGGAAATTACTTGTTTAGGCCGTAAAGCCAGTGACGAAGACTTTGACCACGGCGAGTTAATGCAATCTATCAAGGTATATCGCGAACAGCGCCCATTGCTGATTGAGAATACCCGCATCGATAACGCCAATACTGCTGCTAACCCAGCAGCCTTGGCTGGCAAACACGTATACGCCTGCATGTTAGCCACAGTAGATTTGCTCAGCGAATTAGCCCAAAAGCAGTTATTAGAAGATTTACGCGAACAACTAGCGTGCGCAGAGGTGGGCATCACATTAGTGCGCGGCCTTATCATTTTGCGCTATTTAGGGGACAACGCCGAGCAAGTAAGGCAAGAGTTTGAAGCGGCTTGGGCGCTTATTCGCCCGGTTACGCTTGGTCACCCAGCGGTTCGCCCCCGAATTTGGAATACTTAATTTAATACTACGAGGCAGACATGGAATTAACCCCAAGAGAGAAAGACAAGTTATTGCTGTTCACCGCCTTTTTGGTCGCCGAGCGACGTAAAAACAAAGGGCTAAAACTTAACTACCCCGAAACCGTGGCTTATCTCTCGGCCAGCATCGTAGAAGGCGCGCGCGAAGGGCGCAGTGTTGCCGAACTAATGAGCTGGGGACGCACCTTGCTAAGCCGTGACGATGTAATGGATGGCATTGCTGAAATGGTGCACGAAGTGCAGGTGGAAGCCACCTTCCCCGATGGCACCAAACTGGTCACCGTGCATAACCCAATCCCTTAGGCTACTTGTAGAGGAACAGCAAATGATACCCGGAGAACTAATCATTGATGATGGTGACATTGAGCTAAACAAAGGTTTAGCCACTGTAACTGTAGATGTTGCCAACAGCGGCGATCGCCCAGTGCAAGTAGGCTCACATTACCACTTCGCCGAAACTAACCCCGCCCTGCATTTTGACCGTAAAGCCGCTTTAGGTTTTCGTCTTAATATTGCCGCCGGCACCGCAGTACGTTTTGAGCCAGGCCAAAGCCGCCGCGTAGAACTGGTGGCCTTAAGTGGCAAGCGCGAGGTATACGGTTTTAGAGGGGAAGTAATGGGCAAACTAAGTGACGAGGAACAAGCATGAGCAAAATGGATAAACGCGCCTATGCCGAAATGTTTGGCCCAACCGTGGGTGACAAAGTACGCCTTGGCGATACCGAGCTAATCATTCAAGTAGAAAAAGACTACGCCCAATATGGCAGCGAAGTGAAATTTGGTGGTGGTAAAGTAATTCGTGATGGCATGGGGCAAAGCCAAGCCAGCTGCGCCATGGTGCCAGATACCGTAATTACCAATGCCCTTATTTTGGATCACTGGGGTATTGTAAAGGCCGACATTGCACTTAAAGACGGTCGTATTCAAGCCATTGGTAAAGCGGGTAATCCCGATATTCAAGACAACATTGATATCGAGGTTGGTGCGGGTACCGAGGTAATTGCAGGTGAAGGCCAAATTGTGACTGCTGGCGGGGTCGACTCGCACATTCACTATATTTGCCCACAGCAAATTGAAGAAGCCTTAATGTCGGGCACTACCACCATGTTAGGGGGTGGCACCGGACCCGCAACCGGAACCAATGCAACTACCTGTACCCCTGGCGCCTTTCACTTAGGCAAAATGCTGCAGTCGGCAGACTGTTTTCCAATGAACCTAGGCTTTTTAGGCAAGGGCAACGCCAGCCTACCGCGTCCATTAGAAGAACAACTAATGGCCGGCGCCATGGGCTTAAAACTGCACGAAGACTGGGGTACCACTCCGATGTCTATCGACAACTGTTTAACTGTTGCCGAAAACTACGACGTGCAAGTGGCCATTCATACCGACACCTTAAATGAATCAGGTTTTGTAGAAGATACTATCGCCGCCTTTAAAGGCCGAGTCATTCATACCTACCACACCGAAGGCGCAGGTGGCGGCCACGCACCCGATATTATTACTGCTTGTGGTTTAGATAATGTGTTGCCATCATCTACTAACCCAACTCGCCCCTACACCATTAATACCGTAGACGAGCACTTAGACATGCTAATGGTATGTCACCACCTTGATCCGGCTATTCCCGAAGACGTGGCCTTTGCAGATTCGCGGATCCGTAAAGAAACCATCGCCGCCGAAGACATCTTGCACGATTTAGGCGCATTCTCGATGATCGCCTCAGATTCACAAGCCATGGGCCGAGTAGGCGAAGTGATTACCCGTACTTGGCAAACCGCCCACAAAATGAAAGTGCAACGCGGTTTATTGCCAGAAGATAAAGAAATTGGCTGCGATAACTTCCGTGCCAAACGCTACATTGCCAAATACACCATTAACCCGGCCATAACCCATGGTATTGCCCATGAAGTAGGCTCGGTTGAAGTGGGTAAGCTGGCAGATTTAGTATTGTGGAAGCCTGCCTTTTTTGGCGCTAAACCCTCGTTAATTATTAAAGGCGGCGCGATTGCTGCTGCACCTATGGGCGACCCAAATGCATCAATCCCCACGCCACAGCCGGTACATTACCGCCCAATGTTTGGCGCTTACGGCAAGGCGATGAGCGAAACCCGCGTCACCTTTGTAAGCCAAGCGGCTTTAGATGCAAAAATTGATGAAACCCTAGGCCTAACTAGCCGCCTAGTGGCTTGTAAAAATACCCGCAGCATTAAAAAGCAAGACATGGTGCACAACCACTACCAACCGCATATGGAAGTGGATTCGCAAACCTATGAAGTGCGCGCCGATGGCCAGTTGCTTGAATGTGAACCCGCTGCCGAGCTACCACTCGCTCAGCGTTACTTTTTATTTTAAGGAGAGAATGAATGTTAAAGGTGTATCAAACCCTCCATCACTACCACGGCCCAGTGCATCACCAAGTGGTATTGAGTTACGAGTTGCGTAAAAAAGCGCGCATTAAAGCGCAAACCGAAGCCAAGCAAGATATCGGCTTTTTCTTAGAGCGTGGACAAGTGCTACAAAATGGCCAAATGCTCGAAGCCGATAATGGCGAAGTGGTTGAGATTAAAAGTGCCGACGAGTTGGTAACCACCGCCTATAGCGATGATCCACTAATGTTCGCCAAGGTCTGCTACCACTTAGGTAACCGCCATACACCACTGCAAATTGGTGAAGGTTGGGTACGCTTTCAGCCAGACCATGTGTTGCAAGACTTAGTAGAGCTTTATGGGCTACGAGTAGAACAGCACCAGGGGCCATTTGACCCAGAAACCGGTGCTTATCACAGCCACTTGCCAGGACATAGCCACTAATGACTAGCATGGCGCAACTTCAGCTAATGCGTTTGGTTAGCCCCAGCTTACCGGTAGGTGGTTTTGCCTATTCGCAAGGCTTGGAATACGCCATAGAAAACGGCTGGGTGAATAACCCTCAACAGCTAAAAAGCTGGATTAGCGGTTGTTTAGAGGCGGGGCTAGCCTGCCTCGACATTCCGATGCTGGCGGCACTTTATCAAGCCTGCAAAACGCAAGACTTTGCTAAGTTTGAGAGCCTAAATTTAGAACTTATAGCCAGCCGAGAAACCCTTGAGTTGGAGCTAGAAGATGTGCAAATGGGTAACGCCTTACGCACCTTGCTTAGCCAACTCGATGAATCAATTACCGCTCCGCTCAGCCAAGAATCGATGAGCTGGACTAGTATGTTTGCTTTGGCTGGTGTGCATTGGCAAGTAGCGCTTGATGAATTAGCCGACGGCTACCTATGGACTTGGCTAGAAAACCAATTGGCGGTAGCCGGTAAAACCCTACCGCTTGGGCAAACAGCCTGCCAAAAGCTACTTAGCGAGTTACTGCCGTTGCTACCACCAGCACGCGAGTCGGGCTTAGCTTTACCTTTTGATCAAATTAGCGGGTCGTTACCAGCATTAAGCTTGGCTAGCGCCCTTCACGAAACCCAATATTGTCGGCTGTTTCGCTCTTAGCGTAGCCACAAAAAAGAGGAACCATAATGAGCATAAAACAAACCTTACGTGTAGGTGTCGGCGGCCCGGTAGGCTCAGGCAAAACAGCCTTACTTACAGCGCTATGTCGCGAGCTAAAAGACCGTTTCAACCTAGCGGTTGTGACCAACGACATTTACACCAAAGAAGATGCCCAATTTTTGCTGCGCAATGATGCCCTCGCTGAAGACCGCATTTTGGGTGTAGAAACCGGCGGCTGCCCGCACACCGCCATTCGCGAAGATGCATCGATGAATTTAGCGGCGATTGCCGAGCTTAATCGCCGCCATCAAGGCTTAGATTTAGTGCTAGTAGAAAGCGGCGGCGATAATCTAAGTGCTACTTTTAGCCCCGAGTTAAGTGACTTAACCCTTTACGTGATCGACGTAAGTGCTGGTGACAAAATTCCCCGTAAAGGTGGCCCAGGCATTACAAAGTCTGACTTATTGATCATCAATAAAACCGATTTAGCCCCGCATGTTGGCGCCTCGCTAGAAGTCATGGATCGCGATGCTAAAAAAATGCGCGGCGAACGCCCATTTGTATTTAGTAACCTTAAAACCAGCGAAGGCTTACAAACCATTATCAACTTTATTATTGAGCAAGGCATGCTAGAAGAATCTAGCCCTGCTACTGCCAACTAGTTTTAAATTACAAGGAACCTACCATGAAAAAACTACTTACTTTGGCTGCAGGCCTACTCATTAGCTTGCCCAGCTTTGCCCACGAAGGACACCACCATGGCTTAAGTGAAGGCCTATTACATCCACTTACTGGTTTAGACCACCTAATTGCCTTAAGCCTAATTGGTTTATTAGCTAGCCAAACTGGCAAACTCAAGTTGAGCTTGGCGCAAAGTGTGTTTGCGTTGATTGTGGCAGCGGTTGTTGCCAGCATGGGTTTTGTACCACCAATGTTAGAGACAGGCTTGGCTATTTCTCTGCTAGTTATGGCGGTATTAGTGGCTAAGGTATTGCCAAAAGCAGCTAGCCTAGCTGGTTTAGCAGTATGTTTAGTGGCAGCCTTACACGGCGCAGCCCATGGTAACGAGGTGCCTGCTGGCGCAGACATGAAGCTATTCTTTGCAGGCTTTATTGCTAGCTCAATTGCCCTTATTAGCGGCGGTTACTTGCTAGGTAAAGCTGTGCAAAAATCGACTTACGGCCAAAAAATCACACGCACTATTGCCGGTTTCGCTGGTGCCATTGGTGTAACTGCACTGGTTGCATAAGCCCCAAAAAAACTGCGTCGCTGGCGATGTTTGCCAGCGGCGACAAGCTTCACAATTTGCGGCATAATGCTGCTATGAGCGCCCATTCTTTGTCTACCCACGCACTGCAACTGCAAAGCCAAATTCGCCCAGAACATATTGCCCTGAGCATTGGCCAACAGCAGCTTAGCTATCAGCAGCTTTATGTCATGGTAAAAGCCACGGCTGAACAGTTGCGTCTGCAAGGCGTGACACAAGGATCTAGAGTGTGCTGCTTTGGCGAAGATCCACTGCGTATGCTGCTGTTGCAGCTAGCTAGCTTGGAGCTAGCCTATATCTTTTGCCCGCTTAATCACCACCACCCGCTCTCGCAATTACAGGCTTTAAGTGAAACCGTAGACTGTCAGTTTTATTGGAGTGATTTAGATTGCAGCTTACAGCAAGCTAAGCGAGTAGAATTTAACCCGCATCAAGAGCTTAGCTGCTCTGCCGGTATTGAGCTCGACAGCGAAGCCCCAATGAGTATGGTGTTTACCTCTGGCAGCAGTGGCCCGCCTAAAGCCGTGGTGCACTGCTGGCGAAATCACTACTACAGTGCTCAGGGCTCGCAAGCGATGATTCCTCTCAAGCACCATGACCAATGGTTATTGTCTTTACCGCTTTACCATATTGGCGGCCAGGCCATTGTATGGCGCTGCCTACTAGCTGGCGCGCGCATAGTTGTGGCACAAAACAAAGGGCGAGTATTTCCTGATTTACTGGGCAGCGACACCACCCATGTATCGTTGGTGCCAACTCAACTTTATCGGCTACTCACCCAAGCAAAATTTTGGGCGCATAGCCTTAAGCTCAAACACATCTTAATTGGTGGCGCAGCTTGTAACGACAATTTATTGGAAGAAGCCATTAGCCGCGGCTTTCAAGTATATAGCTCCTATGGCAGCAGTGAAATGAGCTCGCAAATCGCTACCCGCCATCACCGCTTAGGCCAAAGTGCTTATCAAATTTTGCCGCACCGCCGCGCCAAAATACATCAAGGCGAGATTTACCTACGCGGTAAAACCTTATTCTTGGGTTACTGGAAAAATGGCGAAATTTTAAAGGCCTGTGAACCTGATGGCTGGTTTAACAGCGGAGATAGAGGGTTAATCGAAGGTGCGCACTTGCACACGCTGGGGCGTAGTAACAATATGTTTATTTGCGCTGGTGAAAACATTCAACCTGAAGAAATAGAGCTGGCATTATTGCAACACCCAATGATCAATCAAGCTGTGGTGGTGGCACAACAAAACAGAGAATACGGCCAATGTCCGGTGGCGTTTATTAAAGCAGAACAAAAGCTTAGTAAGCAGCAGCTGAATCTGTTTTTACGTCAGCAGCTTGCGGCGATCAAACTACCGATCGCCTATTTTGAATTACCAGCTCACAACTCGCTGAAACCTTCGCGCATCGAGTTGAGCACATTGGCTAATCACAAGTCTAGTTGTTGTGACCAGTGTTGAAGTTCGGAAATGCTAATCCAAGATTGTTGATAGGCGTGTTGTAAGGCACTGTGTTGCTGCTCTTTAAGGCTTAAGTGGGAATCAGGAACAAAGCAGCATGCTCCTTTAAAGAATTGTTCTCTTTCTGCTAAGTAACGGCTTAGCAATCCGGTATTTGCGAACGCTTGTTCTGTTCTCATAAGCACTCCTTACGACTAAAAATAGCTAGCGCTTAGAAGCTGAAGAGCCAAATAAATTCACTCTCAACAACTTCATAAAGTAGCCGACCAACAATTGGAAACAACCACTTACCTTACATTTAGCACGCATTTACCCCCTCAACAAGCACTATTTCGCAGCATTTAGCCAAATTAGCTTAGCCTGTCACGATATCTGGGCAGGGCTGTCGATAAAAGCAACAGCCCAGTGGTTTACCTTGTGATGAGCTATCTCTAGAATGCTCGACAAACAATAAATGAGGTAACTATGAAAATTGCAGTATTTGGTGCTGGGGCACTTTGTTTAGTGGCATTTTCGAGCAATGCTAATCCCGAGCTTGGGGTAATGGTAGGCAGCGACAATGGTATTAGTGCTCAGTTTAACGATATTCGAGTGAACCTAGGACTTAACGACTTCTCTTTAAGTGGCGATAAAATCATTGGTTTTCCTGAGCAACAATACTTTTATTATGGCTTTGGTGGTAAATGGAGCGATCACCACCATCATAAGCTAGGTGCTCGTGCAGTGTTTGGGGCGCATACTGTAGTTGATAAATTTCGATTCTTTGCCGAGTTACAACCAATTGTGTATGTGATTGACGACCTTGAAGTGAAGCTCGAAGCCAGTGCAGGTGTTCGCTACATGTTCTAACAGCTCAGCCATTCTCTGCTAGCCTTAAAAGACACTAAAATCATGGCCTATGAGAATGCAGCACACGGATATTGGCTTGCTCAGCCGGTTTGTTAAAGCCTATGAGCAACGCCACCATTACCCAGAGATGACCAGCTCTAGTAGCAGAAGAAAGATTTTCTCCGACTTAGAGCAATCATTAAACTGCACGCTATTCGACCCCGACTACAGCCGCTTAAACGAACAAGGCCAGCAGCTTTACCAGCGCGCTAAGCAGCTACAACTGCAACTAGATAACTTTCTGCAAAGCCCTGTAGATAAACCACAGCCTCAACAAATCGTGATTGGTTTAGATGAATTTGTACCTAGCCAAAGCTTACTACAATGTTACCCGCGCTTTATTAGCGAGCTCTCACTACAACAACTAAAACTGGTGCAATTAAGCAGCCGCCAACTCCAGCAGCAATTGGTTAATGGCAATATCGACATAGCACTGCGGGTGGCGCAGCAAAACAAGCCGCCTAAAACGCATTCGCGCCGCTACTGTAATTTAAGTTTGGCTCTGGCCTGCGCTGCTCGCCATAGTTTGAGCAAACATCAGCAGCTCAGCGCCGAGCAGCTGCAGCGCCATCGTCAATTGTGCTTAAGCCATTTACCCTTAGAGTTACAACTCAATCGAGTCAGCTGCTGGCAGCTCAGTCACCGTGAAATGTTGCACGATTTGCTAGTACTTGGAATGGGCTGGGCCATCGCGCCACGTCATTGGTTGGAGTCCAGTTTTCGTAATGGCAGCTTAATAGAATTACACCTAAGTAATTACTTCTCACCAACCAAGTTAGAAATAGAAATCCTTTGGCTAAATAGCCAGCACGACAGCCAAGTAGCGCAGTGCTTAAACCTGTTAAGTTTGAGTGCCTATGATGGATGAACAAGCCAAACAAGCGGCCTTAGAAGCCTTTGTTTGCCTCGCCAAGCATGGCAATTTAATAAAGTGTGCCGAACAGCTTAAGTGCACCGAAATACAGGTAATACAGCGGATTGACCAACTAGAAAAGCAACTCGCCTGCTGCTTGTTCAACCAACACGCTGCACCTTTCCCACTTAGCTCAGCGGGGCTTGCCTTAATAGAGCAGGCTGAGTTGATAGTAAGCCGCTACCACGAACTGCAGCGCCACTGCCGCCATTTACAACTAGGCAAGAGCCTCAAGTTAAGTATTAGCTATCAAGCCTGGTTTCCTAGTCCGTGGCTTACCTTGTTAGCCAACCAATTACAGCGCTTTGATCCCTTACTGGATTTGCATTTCAGCGGTAATAGTCAGCAACATGTTCACTTTAGCTTTTCGGCGCAAAGCCAACAGAACAATACTCAAGTGCTTAGTTGGCGCCCTGCCAAGTTGATAAAAGTAGCTCACCCCAAGTTGGTTAATCATCAGCAACGCTTTGATGGCCACTTAAAGCTGTTTGATATTCGCGAGCCGCAGCAAAGTAATTTGTTTATTGGAGAGACCTTGTTGCTGGATGCGCTAGAAGCCGCTTTAGGCTGGGCAATTTTGCCACAAATAAGTGTCGAATCTCGGCTCGCCGAAGGACAACTTAAAGCGTGGCCTGATTTAATCGCAGAGCTACCGACCTACTTACACTTGTCTCATCACTGCCCAGAAGACATTAAGAGCTGGCTACTGCAACAACAGGCAGAGTATTGTGAATTACCCTAAACAATAGCTTATAATTAGCCCGCCTTTATTAACCTAAGAGATCAATGAGTCGAGTTCGTTGCCAGCGCTGCTTGCGCCCTCAAAGTCACTGCTTATGCGCAAACATCCCCAGCTGTTCACATCGTCACCCGGTGATTATTTTGCAGCACCCCAGCGAACAACAACATGCTAAAAGCACCGCTCATCTAGCTTGTTTAGCTCTGGATAATGCAACGATAATAGTGGGTGAAAATGCCGACGATTTTGCCGATTTAAAACAGCAAGTGGAACAAGCTCCACATCAATTTTTGCTGATTTATCCTAGCCAAACCAGCCAAGCTTTAGAACAGCTAAGCAATACTCAAAAAGCGGCTTACACCGCAGACTGCTCCCCCGCCACAATATTGCTACTTGACGGTACCTGGCGAAAAGCCAAAAAATTATGGCACCTCAATCCCTGGCTACAAAGTTTAGAACAATTTCATTTCGAGCACGCCCCGCAAGGGCAATATAAAATACGAAAAACCTCGATAGATAAAGGCTTATCCACCATAGAGGCTGTTGGATACACTCTAAATCAGTTAGAAATGTTTGACCCTACTCCTTTAGTGGGTATACTACGCGCCCTTGCAAACCAACAACTTTCAGCAATGCCAGCGGCGGTAAAAAAACGCTACTAAATTGCTGCTGCTCAGTGACACAGATAAGCACAAAAAACAGCCGTGAAACTGGTCAAACTTACATATCAAGACTAAGTTAAATTTATATACATAACATTAATGTAGGAGCGCTTTTGCATGTCTAAGAATAATGTGGTGGAAGACAGCCCCAGCAAAATGGATGAGTGGAAGGTATTTCTATTTATCGCCGTTGTGCTTTTTCCTATTTTGGCAGTGGTCACCGTAGGCGGTTATGGCTTTATCGTTTGGATGCTCCAGATAATGATGGGTCCGCCGGGACACGGTTAATAACTCTGCTCTTTCTTTTTTAATTATTAAATAATTCGCAGCAATGTGAGACACCACCATGAAAAATATGCTGAAGAAATTTTGGTCAATAGTGAGCAAACCAAGCGTACATTTAAGCTTTGGTTTTTTGACTATTGGCGGATTTGTTGCTGGTATCATTTTCTGGGGCGGCTTTAACACCGCACTAGAAGCCACCAATACCGAAGAGTTCTGTATTGGCTGCCACGAAATGGCCGACAACGTATATGTAGAACTGCAAGACACGGTGCACTGGAAAAACAATTCGGGTGTACGTGCCACTTGTCCAGATTGTCACGTGCCCCATAATTGGACCGACAAAATTGCTCGCAAAATGCAGGCGTCTAAAGAAGTATACGGTGCAATATTTGGCACCATTAATACCCGTGAGAAGTTCTTAGAAAAACGCGGTGAACTAGCCCAACACGAATGGGACCGTTTCACTGCCAATAATTCCTTAGAATGTAAAAACTGTCACAACTACAACAGCATGGACTTTGACTCCATGTCTGAGCGCGCCCAAGTGCAAATGAAAATGGCCGCCGAGCGCGACCAAAGCTGTATTGACTGCCACAAAGGTATTGCCCACGAACTCCCAGAAAACATGAATTCGGGCGAAGGCACCTTAGCCAAACTCGAGGAGATGGCAACATCGGGCTACAAAAAAGGCGAAACATACTACAGCGTGCGTCAACTGCCAATGTTCACCAGCGCCGAACTTAATGAAGAAGCAGGCCAACTTAATGCGGCCACTGCAGTTAAGGTTCTCGACATAAAAGGCGATGCAATTCAGGTAGAAATAGACGGCTGGCGTAAAACCAAAGGTTTTGGTCGAGTACTGTTTGAAGACTTTGCCATGAACATCAACGATGGCTTCTTAACCAAAGAAGTGGCTCAAAACGACAGCATTATGCAAAAAGGCGAAACCAAAGAAGATGACTTAACTGGTTTGCCGTGGCAGAAGGTATCAATCACGCTATGGATGCGTAACGGTTCACTGACCGACTCACGCGATACCCTCTGGCAGTTTGCCAAAACCACTTATGATACGGCCTGTAGTGTATGTCATACCCAGCCTGCCGAAAATCACTTCGACACCAACACCTGGCCAGGTATGTTTAACGGTATGTTGTCGTTTGTGAATTTAGACGGTGATACTCAAGCGCTGGTATTGAAATACCTTCAAAAACATTCATCAGATTTTTCTGACGCTGGCCACTAACAAGGAGATTAACATGGCAATTACTCGTCGCGGTTTTCTCAAAGGCATTTTAGCCACCAGCGCTAGTACTTTGATCGGCCCAAGTTTATTGGCAGTGTCTAACGATGCAGCCGCTGCTGAAACAGCCGGAAGCTGGAAGGTTTCAGGCTCACACTGGGGCGCGTTTCGTGCCCGCGTGTATGCAGGCAAAGTGCAAGAAATAAAACCCTTTGAAGCAGATAAATACCCCACCGAAATGCTCAAGGGCATTAAAGGTATTTTGTATAGTCCTTCTCGTATTCGCTACCCAATGGTGCGCTACGATTGGTACCTAAAACGCAACAAAAGTGATACCTCACAGCGCGGTGATAATCGCTTTATTCGAGTCACTTGGGATGAAGCTCTAGACCTGTTCTACCAAGAGCTAGAACGCGTACAAAAAGATTATGGCCCTTGGGCCTTGCATGCCGGCCAAACCGGTTGGCGTCAAACCGGTCAAGTTCATTCCTGCGGTAACCACATGCAACGCGCAGTAGCCATGCATGGTTTCTCGGTGAATAAAGTAGGCGACTACTCTACCGGTGCAGGGCAAACCATTATGCCTTATGTACTTGGTACTACCGAGGTATATGCGCAAGGTACTTCTTGGCCTTTGATTTTAGATAACAGTAAAACAGTTGTCTTATGGGCCACCGATTTGATGAAAAACCTACAAGTAGGTTGGGCCTGTGAAACTCACGAATCCTTTGAATATTTAGAGCAACTTAAAGACAAAGTTGCTAACAAACAAATTCGGGTAATTAGTGTTGACCCAGTCCGCACTAAAACTCAAAAGTACCTCGATTGTGAGCAGCGTTACGTTAACCCACAAGCCGATGTCCCGTTTATGCTGGCCATCGCCCACACGCTTTATACCGAAGAGCTGTACGACAAGGAATTCCTCAATACCTATGCCTTAGGTTTTGAAGACTTTATTCCGTATGTAACTGGCGAATCTAAAGACAAAGTAGAAAAAACACCAGAATGGGCAGAAGCTATTTGTGGTGTACCAGCCGATGAAATTCGAGAATTTGCCCGCTTATTAGCTAGCGACCGTACCCAGCTTATTTTTGGCTGGTGTATTCAACGTCAGCAACATGGCGAGCAGCCTTATTGGATGGGCGCGGTTATCGCAGCCATGTTGGGGCAAATTGGCTTACCGGGTGGTGGGGTTTCTTATGCTCACCACTACAGCTCTATTGGCGTACCGTCTACCGGTGCGGCAGCGCCTGGTGCGTTCCCACGTAATCCAGATAAACCTAATGAGCGGGTTCATATGAACCAAGACTTTAAAGGCTATAGCAGCACCATTCCGGTAGCGCGCTGGATTGATGCCATTATGGAACCCGGCAAAGTGATAAATGCTAATGGCGCCAAAATCACCTTACCCGACATCAAGATGATGGTGTTCTCTGGCTGTAACCCTTGGCATCATCACCAAGATCGCAACCGCATGAAGAAGGCCTTCCAAAAGCTGGAAACCGTGGTCTCGATAGATTTTACTTGGACCGCCAGTTGCCGCTTCTCAGATATTGTATTGCCAGCGTGTACCCAATGGGAGCGTAACGATTTAGATCTGTACGGTTCTTACAGCAACCGCGGCATTATTGCCATGCACAAGTTGGTTGACCCACTGTATCAATCTAAAACCGATTTTGAGATTTTCACCTTACTTACCCAACGCTTTGGTAAGAGTAAAGAATACACCCAAGGTAAATCCGAAATGGAATGGGTGAAGCAACTCTATGATGAGTGCGCCGCGGCCAACAAAGCTAAGTTTGATATGCCCGACTTCATGACCTTTTGGAAAGAAGGTTGGGTAGACTTTGGCAAAGGCGAAAACTGGACCCGCCAAGCAGACTTCAGAGAAGATCCTGAAATTAACGCTTTAGGCACGCCATCTGGCTTCATTGAGATATTTAGCCGCAAGATCGATCGCTACGGATACGACGATTGCCAAGGCCACCCAATGTGGTTTGAAAAAGCCGAGCGCTCGCACGGCGGTCCTGGCTCTGAAGAGTTCCCCATTTGGCTGCAGTCTTGTCACCCCGACAAACGTCTGCACTCGCAAATGTGTGACTCAGAAGAGTTTCGCGCGACCTATGCAGTGCAAGGCCGCGAGCCATTGTATATCAACCCAGAAGATGCCAAGAAGCGTGGCATTAAAGATGGTGATTTAGTTCGAGTGTTTAACAAACGTGGGCAATTGCTGGCTGGCGCGGTAGTGTCTGAAGACTACGCCAAGGGTGTTGCTCGCCTGCAAGAGGGTGCTTGGTATGGCCCTGTGGATGAAACCATTGGCGCACTAGATACCTATGGCGATCCTAATACCCTAACCATGGATATTGGCAGCTCGCAATTAGCTCAAGCCACCAGCGCAAATACCTGTTTGGTTGAATACGAGAAGTTCACCGGTAAAGCACCTGCAGTAAGCTCCTTTGGCGGCCCTAAGGAGATGTCGTAGATGACAATCGCCGCTAGTGTTAGCCAAGAGAACGAAATCCGTGCCAGCATCTATTGGTGGTTTGCAACGGTTTTTACCAAAGAGCTTGATAAGCAACAGCTTGCTTCTTATACCTCTGGTGAAGGAGCACAGTTGCTAAAGCAACTAGCAGACACAGCCGAGCTAAGCTCGGCTGTTACCATGATTAAAAATCATTTAGCAAAGTTGAGCGCCTTTAAACACCCAGAGCTAGAACTAGCAGCAGACTTTTGCCAGCAGTTCTTAAGTGACAGCAAAGTAGGCGCACCACCTTATGCCTCGGTTTACCTGTCGGCCAACAAGCTGATGTTTCAAGAGCCACATGAAAAAATGCGCGCCTTGCTAATAAGCCAAGGCCTGCAAGTTGACCCTAATTTTAATGAGCCAGCGGATCATCTTGCGATTCAGCTCGATTACCTTGGTAATTTAATTTTGCGCGAAGCGCCTGCTCAACAACAAGCTGATTTTATTAATCAGCACCTGCTGTGTTGGTTGCCACTATGGCTTGAAACCTTACGCAAGGTTAGCAAAGGCGGCTTTTACCAAGGCTTTGCCGAATTACTCGTAGGCTACTTAAACTTAGATCTAAGCGAGTTATAAGTTAAACGTTACTAGGGCCTGTTGATCTTTGGTGTTGAAATTTTATTCAAGATAAGCGGGCTTTAATCGCGGCGAGCACTTTGAAACCTAGTGGGCTAAGTGAAAAGTGTTCAACGAAGAGTAAAGTTCGCTTATCTGAACCCTTCGGGCAGTATTTCTTAGCCATTTATTCAGCGTTAGCGAGTGATTATTAAACCCACTTAACTTCACACTCACTGCCTTGCCTAAATGGCTAATAAATTGCTGTAAAAACCATCAGCAAAGATCAACAGGCCCTAGTGTCTAGCTAGTCGCTCACTTAAACCATTACTCATTATATGGCTATAGTAAGTCCTGTTGCCCGCTGTCGATATTTCATACACTTAGCCGAGCAAATGACACCAAGTTAACATTTTCACAACATTTATCTCGCATTAAAGGCAAACTATTTTATAGTTAAATTAAGTCGGTTGTCGCTTCTAGATGCCCGGGCGGTAATACCTCAACTGTTAGGCGTTACGCCCCTCCTATCTTTTAGCGGTGCCGGCTGGCCTATTTCTAAGGCCCCATAAAGCAACAATCTATCTACATTCCTTTGGTTTAATACCAATCACACTAAGTAAGTGATCTTAATAACGCAGGCAAAACACTCGAGAATAAGGCAGGATTTTTCGATAAGTAGTTATTCTACAATCAAAAATTCTAACGCAGTTATCGAGTATTTTAACCAGATAGAATGAACAGTTACTTCGTACGATTGGTATAGTTCATGACCTAAACACAAATCTGTGAAAAAATACCGCTTCTTAGCCGCAGCAGATGAGCTTTACCATGGATGATAAAAAACGCCCGCTCTATATTCCTTACGCAGGTCCAGCTTTACTTGAGACCCCCTTATTAAACAAAGGCAGCGCCTTTAACCAAGAAGAGCGTATTTTCTTCAATTTAGAAGGGCTGTTGCCAGAGACCATCGAAAGCATCGATGAACAAACTGAGCGTGCTTATCTGCAATATCAAAGCTTTACTAATGACTTAGACCGCCATATTTACCTGCGCAACATTCAAGATACTAACGAAACCTTGTTTTACCGTTTAGTGGAAGATCACATCACCGAAATGATGCCGATTATCTACACGCCTACCGTGGGTGCGGCCTGTGAGCAGTTCTCTAATATTTACCGCCGCTCGCGTGGTTTATTTATTTCTTACCCTAACCGCCACCGTATCGACGAGCTGCTAAACAATGCCACTCGCCACAATGTGAAAATCATTGTAGTGACCGACGGCGAGCGGATCCTCGGCTTAGGCGACCAAGGCATCGGCGGCATGGGCATTCCTATTGGTAAACTATCACTGTACACGGCTTGTGGCGGTATCAGCCCCGCTTACACCCTGCCAATTGTGTTAGATGTAGGCACCGACAACCAACAACTACTCAATGACCCCATGTATATGGGCTGGCGCCATCAACGGATTAGCGGCGAAGAATATAGCGAATTTGTAGAATTATTCATGCAAGCGGTAAAAGTCCGCTGGCCAGATGCGCTGATTCAATTTGAAGATTTCGCTCAAAAAAATGCCATGCCTTTATTGCAGCGTTACAAAGATCAATTCTGCTGTTTTAATGATGATATTCAAGGCACCGCGGCAGTAACCGTGGGTTCTTTATTGGCAGCCTGTAAGGCAGCTGGCTCTAACTTAGCAGAACAGCGTGTTACCTTTGTTGGCTCCGGCTCAGCAGGGTGCGGTATTGCCGAGGCGATAGTGCGGGCAATGGTGGAAGAAGGCATTAGCGAAGCGCAAGCCCGCAGCCAAATTTTTATGGTTGACCGTTGGGGCTTATTGCAAGACAACATGCCTAATCTACTCGACTTCCAACAAGCTTTGGCGCAATCGGCTGATATTCAACAAAAATGGGGGCTTAATAGCGATGCTTTGTCGCTGTTAGATGTAGTAGAGCATGGCAAGCCTACGGTACTTATTGGTGTATCTGGTGCACCAGGCGTGTTTACTCAGCAAGTGATTGAAGGCATGCATCAGCACTGCAAGAAACCTATCGTATTGCCGCTATCCAATCCCACCAGCCGGGTTGAAGCCTTGCCTGAAGACATACTGCGTTGGACCAATGGCGAAGCCTTGGTCGCGACAGGTAGTCCGTTCTCGCCGGTGAAACTAGGCGAAGAGACCTTCCCTATCGCCCAGTGTAACAACAGCTATATTTTCCCAGGTATTGGCTTAGGCGTACTAGCCTGTCAGGCCACTAGGGTCAGTGACGAAATGCTCATCGCCAGCAGCCGCGCCTTAGCCGAATGCTCGCCACTAGCTAACGATGGTGAGGGAGCCTTACTGCCACCGCTTGAAGAAATTCAACTAGTTAGCAAGCACATCGCTTACGCGGTAGCCAAAACTGCCATGCAACAAGGCTTAGCGGTTAACACCACCGACGAAGTGCTAATGCAAACTATTGAAGCCAGCTTTTGGAAACCTGAGTATCGCCACTACAAACGAACTTCTTTTTAACTACACTTAACTTCATAGTTTTCACAAAGCTACAGATTTTAAAGGTATGCGCTGGCAGCAACTTAGCCAGCGTAATCATTTTAAGTTTCCATCCTATATTACTAGCGATTGCCCGTTGGCAAGCAAGGAGAGGTAATGTTCTTCAACCAACTCACTATTCGTAAAAAGCTTACGGTCACCATCGTGTTAGCAGTACTAGCTTCAACAAGCATTATCGGGGTATTCAGCCAGAATCAGGCGCAAAACATCATCGAACGCCGAATGGTTGATAAAGAACTACCCGCTCTGCTCAAGCAAATTCGCAATAGAATTGATAAAGAAGTAACAGTGTTATTGCAAGCAGCAGAGCAGTTAGCAAACAATACTTTTGTTGAAGAGCGAGTACTGAAATCCAGTAAACCCGACTCAGAAACACAATTAGTAGAATTACTTACACGCCTAAAGCAACAATATGGCTTAGCTGATGCGTCAGTATCCAACCGCAAAAATGCCAATTATTGGAATCAAAAAGGATTTTTAAGACAACTCTACCCCGAGCGTGATGGCTGGTTTTTTAAGTTTAGAGAATCTGGACAAGAAACCATGGTAAGTGTTTACACCTCTTCAACCGAAGAAACCAAGCTGTTTTTAAACTACCAACAGTTAAATGGCCATGTTATGTCGGGGGTGTCAAAAACCATGGAAGAGATGATCGTTTTTCTCGACAGTTTTAAAATTGAGAAGAGCGGCTTTGTATTCCTTAGTGATGGTGAGGGTGTGATTCGTCTGCATCGTAACAACGAACTTGTTGGCAAGCTCAAACTCACCGATGAATTTGGTCAAGCCACCTCCTCATTACTTAATAAACAAGGCTTTAACTTAGTAGAAGTAAACTACCAAGGCCAGCAATTGTTACTAAGCTCTAGCTACATCGAGTCTATGGACTGGTACTTAATTGCCCAAGTGCCAAAAGCTGAAGTATTTGAAGAACTCAATCGTTCACGCTACTACATGATTGTCACCACCTTACTGGTGATTGGCGTCTTTTTGTTAGTCGCTGTTTGGTTAGCGGGTACTATTACACGACCAATTGCTAAACTTGCCGACGTATTCCAAAACTTAGGTGAAGGAGAAGGTGATTTACGCCAACGTTTAGATACCGAAAGCAACGATGAAATGGCCAAACTCGCCAAAGGCTTTAATAGTTTTATCGAAAAAATCCATCGCTCGGTGAGTTCCGTAGCGCAAACTGGCGAAAACCTAGGAGATGCCTCACGCTCGGTCGCCAATCAGTCACAACGCACCCTAGAAAATACCCAACATCAACAAGATAGGGTAACTCAAGTAGCCACTGCAATTAACCAAATGGGCTCGACCGTTAACGAAATTGCCAGTAACGCGTCTCAAGCGGCAGATGCTGCACAAGATGCCGAACAAGAGTCTAATAAAGGCCAACAAGTGGTGCTGCGAGCGCGCGACAACATCATGCGATTAGCTGAAGAAATGCAACAAGTAGCTACTGTGGTCTCTTCATTAGCCGAAAGCAGTCAATCAATTGGTGGCATTTTAGACGTTATTAGAGGCATCTCAGAGCAAACCAACTTGCTTGCACTTAACGCAGCCATTGAAGCAGCACGAGCCGGTGAGCAAGGCCGCGGCTTTGCGGTGGTAGCAGACGAAGTGCGTAACTTAGCGGGTAGAACTGCCGAGTCCACCGATGAAATTCAGCAAATGATTAACAACTTGCAGGAACAAGCCAGCCAAGCAGTTAGTGCCATTGAACAAAGCAGTGGCATGAGCAGCCAAGGCGCCGAAGAAGCTGGGCATGCTTATTCAGCCCTGCAAGAGATCTCTAAACGAGTAACCTTGATTTCTGACATGAACATTCAAGTGGCAACGGCTACCGAAGAGCAGTCTTCAGTCGTGAGTGAGCTAAACGGCAACGTTGAAGAGATTAACTTGAGTACGCAGCAGGCTACCGATACTGCATCAGAGCTTTCTCAAGCTAGCGAGTCCTTAAAACAGCTCGCCGATAAGCTGGCAGATTTGGTGGGTACGTTTAAGCTTTAAACTAAACCCTACGCAAATAAAAAGAGGCCCTTAGGCCTCTTTTTGTTAACTCACTATGCACTACATGCCAAAGCCGTAGAAGTCTGGGAACACCAATATCGAGGCTAATACCAATATCTGCAAAATAATAAATGGCATCACGCCTTTGTAGATATCGGTAGTTTGCACCTCGGGCGGGGCAACACCTTTGAGATAGAACAGACTAAACCCAAAGGGCGGTGTGAGGAACGAAGTCTGCAAGTTCATCGCAATTAAAATCGCAAACCAGGTTAAATCGATGCCCAAAATCTCGGCTACTGGGTACAACATAGGCACAACAATAAATGAGATTTCAACAAAGTCGATAAAGAAGCCCAAAATCAAAATCACAATCATGGTTAAGATTAAGAAGCCCCATTTCTCACCCGGTAAGCTAGTCATCACTTCTTCAATGACTTCTTCACCACCAGTGTAAGAGAACACCATAGAGAAGGCCGTTGCACCAATGAAGATAGCAAATACCATCGAAGTAACTTTTACCGTTTCAATAGCCGCTTCGTAGATAATCTTCCAAGAAAACTGGCGATAAATAATCGATAAAAGAATTGCACCAATGCCGCCAATAGCAGAAGACTCGGTTGGCGTAGCAATACCGTAAAAAATCGAGCCAAGTACTGCAATCATTAGGGCTAAGGGTGGAGCAATGGCTTTAAAGGCATTCCAACAAGGTTGCACGCCATGACCTGCAGCTTCATCTTTAGGTAAAGCAGGAGCGGCTTCTGGGCGAATAAACGATACGCCTAGAACATAGATGATGAAGGCACCTACCAACACTGCGCCAGGCAGTAGTGCAGCTTTAAACAAATCACCTACTGGCACGCCCATTACATCACCAAGAATGATCAAGATGATAGAGGGAGGAATAATTTGTCCAAGCGTACCAGAGGCACAAATAACCCCGGTGGCTAAGCGCTTATCGTATTTATATTTGAGCATTACCGGCAAGGAGATAACCCCCATTGCCACTACAGACGCACCTACCACACCGGTAGATGCAGCAAGTAGCGCTCCCACCAAAATAGTCGATACAGCCAAACCTCCTCGCACTCGACCAAACAATTGGCCCATGGCTTCGAGCAGCTGTTCAGCAAGGCGGGTTTTCTGCAATACAATACCCATGAAAATGAACAGAGGTACGGCCATTAGTACCGAGTTTTGCATGATGCTCATTATTCGATAAGGCATAAAAGCAAATAAGTCGATACCTTCGGCAAAGATACCAAATACTAGTGCAACACCGCCAAATACAAAGGCGACTGGAAAACCAGTGAGCAGCATTAGCAAGGCCACGAAAAACATGACAATCCCAATCATGACAACTTCCTTTTCTTGTTATGAGCTAGGCGTTATTTCGCAGCTGAATGAGGTTTTTGAGTAACATTCCAAAGCCACTTATGGCGAGACATATAGCCGAAATTGGAATCATTGATTTAATTATCCAGCGGTAGGGTAAGCCACCCGGGTCGCCGCTGGTTTCTCCTAAGTTGTAAGCTTCTAATGCAAAGTCGTAACCGTACCAAGCAATCAAGCCACAAAAAGGGAACAAGAAAAATACGACGCCTAGGCTGTCAATCCAAGCGCGTTTACGCGCCGCTAACTTGTCGTAAATAATATCTACCCGCACATGGCCTTCGGCCTGCAGCGTAGAGGCAATTCCTAATAAAAACATGGCAGCAAACAAGTGCCATTCTAACTCTTGCATACCAATAGAACTGGAGCGAAAAAAGTAACGCATGACTACGTCATAAAAAATGTTTACTAACATTAGCAGCATTAACACCGCGGTGAGGCCTGCTATACCCTTGGAAAATCCATCTACCGCTCGTTGCAAACGCAACATCCCTAGCCTCCCAAGCAAAGTAATTGCTTTTTTGGTTTAGCTGATGGAGCTACAGCCAAGCTGCAGCCCCATTCTCTACTACAAACCTTCAGTACTGTTTAAGTAACCTTGTTCTGAAATTGCTGTGTAGGCACGAACTTGCTTCATGTATTGCTGTTGTGACTCAATGATCTTCGCGGCCATTGGGTCTGCAGCAGCTTTCTCTTTTAACAAGTCATCGTTAGCGTTTTTAAGTGCTTTGATAACTTCTGCAGGGAAAGTTTTAACCTGAATGTTCGGGTATTCTTGCAACATGGTTTGCCAGTTTTTGGCGCTTTCAGCATACGAATGAATAAACATATCGTAAGCCGCTTTACGCATCGCAACCGCTAGAATTGCCTGTAAATCTTCTGGCATTTTTTCGAGTTTTTTCTTGTTAGCAATAAACATCAACTCGGTAGCCGGCTCGTGCCAACCCATGTAGTAGTAAGGGGCGATTTTGTGAAAGCCCATGCGTAGATCTAGAGAAGGGCCAACCCACTCAAGTGCGTCGATAGTATTACGCTCAAGTGCGGTATATAACTCACCTGGCGGAATGTTTACTGGCGTTGCGCCAAGCTTAGCTAATACTTCGCCGGCAAAACCTGGAATACGCATTTTTAGGTTTTGTAGGTCTTCAACTGAGTTAATCTCTTTACGGAACCAACCGCCCATTTGCACCCCAGTGTTACCGCCAGGGAAAGGTACCAGGTTATGCTCTGCGTATACTTGATTCATTAAGTCTTGTCCGCCACCATACTGCAGCCACGCGTGTTGCTCTGGTGCATTCATACCAAATGGCATGGTAGTGAAGTAAAGGGTGTTTGGCACCTTACCTTTATAGTAGTAAGACGCGGTGTGGCCTAAGTCGTACTGGCCACTTTTAACCAAATCAAATACACCAAAAGGTGCTTTGTGTTTGTTTGAAGAGTCAACGCGGATCTTTAAGCGGCCGTTAGACATCTCATCGGCCATTTTCACCATGTTTTTTACTGCATCGCCAAAAACTGGGAAGTTAGGGCCCCAGGTTTCAGCCAGTTTTAGTTTGTATACTTTGTCGGCAGCTACGGCAGCCGAACTAAACGCAATAATCGCAGAAGCCAGCAGGGTTTTACTGCAGAGGGACTTAAGCATGTTGTTCTCCCTTTCGTTGTTTTTTCCATTGTTGGTTAGATGTTTTAAATGTAAACCAACTGCTTAATGGTCACCTTTAATGTTAGCGAGTTGTTACAATAAAACCTATCCGGCAATACACGGTTTTTTTCTACGTAAGATCACGTACAGGCTAGACTTTGGTAGAAGCGAGAGCTAGATCACTATTTTTGAAAAATCGCATAGATTAACATATAGTTAACATTCTCTAAGTTAGGCCGTCACGAGATGTGGTCCCTCAAATTTAAAATTATCCTGTTATCTATTGTTCCTTTGCTTTGTGTTACCGCACTAATTGCCACCTTGGTTTTTAAGCAATCTTCCATCCTAACTGAGCAACAATTAGCGCTAATTAAAGAAAACATCATGCGCAGCAAAACCCTAGAGCTGCAAAACCACATAGACCAAGCTTTTGCCAGCATTCGTGACATATACGAACCTGCAGCAGCCGACGATGAGAGAGCCAAACAACAGGTAAGGGAATTGCTCAACCGTTTACGCTTTGCCGAAGACGGTTACTTCTTTGCTTACACCCTTAAAGGCGTCAACTTGGTTCACCCCATTCAGCCGGAATTAGTGGGGCAAAACTTGTGGGACTTTAAGGATTCTGAGGGCACCTACCTCATTCAAGACTTAATTGCACAAGCCAAAGCAGGCGGCGGTTTTAGTAACTATTTGTGGGAAAAACCCAGCACTGGAAAGCGAACTAAGAAACTGGGTTACGTAGTGATGCTAGATAAATGGCAATGGATGTTTGGCACCGGCGTGTACTTAGACGATGTAGATGTAGAGCTGGCAAAACTTGAAGCGCAAACCCAAAACAACATTAATCGCACTTTTATTTGGTTATTCATAATTACCACCATCTCGGGAATTTTAATCGCCTTTTTGGGGGCATCTTTGAATATTTCGGAGCACAAGCTGGCCGACAAAAAGCTCAAAGAACTCACCCAACGAATTATTGATTCACAAGAGCAAGAACGCCAACGAGTATCTCGCGAACTGCATGATGGTATTAACCAATTATTGGTTTCCATTAAGTATCGCTTAGAAAGCGCCACAGAATGTAACAGCACCCCTAGCTCGGTCAGTGACAGCCTCAACCAAGGGTTACATACCATTAACGAAGCGATTGGTGAGATACGTCGTATTTCAAAAGACCTCCGCCCCAGCGTACTAGATGACTTAGGTTTAGCTGCCGCATTGGGAGGTTTTTGCCAGGAATTTGAACACCGTACAGGAATAGATGTGTTTTTAGAGTGCGACATTGATAATCTAAACCTTCCATCTACCGTGGAAACAACCTTCTATCGGATTACCCAAGAAGCCTTACAAAATGTCGAAAAACATGCGCAAGCAGATACAGTAGACATAGTGCTAAGCCAGCAAGCTAAATTGTTGGTGATGAAAATTAGGGACAATGGCACTGGTTTTGTAATGGGTAAAAAGGTACGACGCCATTCGATAAAAGAGCTTACTCGGCGCCCAGAGCTGGCCAGTAGCGGTTTGGGTTTACGCAATATTTTTGAACGGATTGCCCACATCGATGGTCAAGTAGATGTAGATAGCAAATTAGGAGAAGGGACACTGATCACCATAAAAGTACCACTATATGAAGTAGAGAAAACCATACCCGCTACAATTCAAGAGCAAACGGTATGACCTCAATTCTATTGGTGGACGATCACCCCTTAGTACAAGACGGCCTCAAAATGCGACTAGAGGCTAACCCTGGCTTTTCCGTTGTAGGTACAGCAGCTGACGGCGAGCAAGCGCTTACCATGGCGCAACAACTGAACCCAGACATAGTATTAACCGACATTAATATGCCTAAATTAAATGGCATTCAGCTGTTAGAGGCTCTTTCAGAGCAAAGTCCTAACAGCAAAGTGGTGATGTTAAGCATGCACGACAATAAAGAATATGTGCAAAACGCCATGCGTAATGGCGCTAAGGGTTACTTGCTCAAAGATATTGCGTCTAGTGAACTGATTAGCGCTTTGGAAGCAATTGCCAATGGTGGACGCTACATTAGTGCTGGTGTGTCGAAGCTGTTATTTGATAACGAACCTAGTGCTAGCAAAGCCAGTTTAACCAAGCGCGAGCAGCAGGTATTACGCTTACTGGCCACCGGTTGTGGCAATAAGAAAATCGCTGATAGCCTGTCGATAAGCATTCGAACCGTAGAAACCCATACTTTAAAAATTCGTAGAAAGCTGGAATTAGATAGCAGTGCAGCCATGATTAAATACGCCATAGAGCACTATGGTAGCGATAGTTAATTAAGCACTTAAAGGGGCAAGCTTGAATCAATCCGTAAAAATTAGGCCACAGTTTGAAGAGCCACCAGTTACCCAGCAGCCAAAGCAGCAAGTTCACTTCGTGAGTGGGTCTTGTAAAGCAAGCGCCAGCAATACTCTCGCTTGTGACTTTAGCACCACCCTAGAGCTGGCTTTACGTTGTTTAGAAAAACACAAAGAGCACAACTAGCAACTAGCGCAGCATTACATCCAGTTGATCTACAAGTTCTGCCCAGTCAGCATCTTGCTGCACTGCTTCTAATAAAAATGCAGCCTGAGTGGGTGTCCAAAAAGCCGCTTGATGCAATGGCACTTCACTCGGTATTGGAGCATGTTCTGCCACAAACTCAGCGATGGCATTAATTGAAGGATCTAAACCAAGCTGGGCGAACAAATCACTTAAGGTGTGAATAGCAGATTCCATCACTTACTCTCCTTTCTCTTATTGAATTTAGTTGGCATCAAGATAACAAGTCGTCAGCATAAGCGAACAATGCGGGAGTTCCACCAGTGTGCCAAAACAATACGTTTTGATCAGAACTATAAGCCCCTTGGCGCACTCTAGCGATTAGACCCGCCATCGCTTTAGCGGTATAAACTGGGTCTAATAAAATGCCTTCGGTTTCAGCCAGTAGCATAATCGCTTCGCGTTCTGCGTCACCAATGATGCCGTAGCCTTCACCGAGGTAGTTGTCATCTAAACAAACCTCATTAGCGGTAAAACTCTTATCCAAGGCAAATTGTTTAGCCGCACTATTGGCTAAATCGGCAATAGTTTGATTAAAGCTTTGCTGCCCATGATTTAGCTTGTCGATATTCACGCCACGCAAATTTACCTCTAAACCTAACTCAGCCTTAGCCAACATTAAACCTGCATGGGTTGCACCAGAGCTAGAAGCAAATACTATTTCATCCAGTTCATCAATTTGCTGCTGCAGTTCATGCAATGCAGCTGTAAACCCTAAGCAGCCTATGGCATCAGAGCCACCGTAAGGAACAACATAGGGATTCATACCTTTTTGCATAAGTTGCTGTGCTAGCTCTTCAATGCCCTCGCCTTTACGCTGTTGGCCAGCCCAAATAATGGTTGCGCCGAAAAGCTTGTCTAACAACACATTACCTTGAGCGAGGGTTGGTGCACTGCCACCTAGCAACAAATAACAGGGTAAATTAAGCTTAGCCGCAGCAGCGGCCGTTTGACGACAATGATTGGATTGAGCTGCGCCTGCAGTAATGATGCAATCGGCCTTCTGCTGCATGGCATCGCCTAACAAAAACTCCAGCTTACGCACTTTGTTTCCACCCAAGGCTAGGCCACTTAAGTCATCGCGTTTTATATAGATTTGCGGACCGGCAAGATGCGCGGAGAGGTTGCTTAATGGATGAACAGGCGTGGGAAAGAAGCCTAAAGATTGTCTGGGCTGATGTTGCCAATTCATGCTATTTCCCTTTTGTTAGATTAACCTTACTTAAGCCGTTAAAAGGGAAAAGAGCAACTATTTTTTTCCGGGGGTTAAAGGCGTGAAAGTCATTTTCCCGTCTTCATATTTAGTTTCGGTTGGCCCATATTCACGGTTAGTAAATAGCTTATGACCAACTATGTCTAAGCGTACATTGGGATGCAGCTCTTTTTTAACCGTAAGCCTCGCATTAGAGAAGAACTGATCTTCCATCTGCTGGTTGTAATCGAGGGCAAAGTCTATTTGCACTAACTCTTGACGAGTATGATGCAAAGTAGCCGAGAGCTTGTCGGCCATGCCCTCTTCGCGATCTTCTTGCTTAGTTGAGCCCAACTTCATTTGAGCATCGAGTACCTTGCTCAGCTTATCATGCAAGGTGTGTTTGATATTGTTTAGGCTACGTCGCTCTTCTTGAATATCATCAAAATCACCAGAGATAGTAAGTTGCGTGGCAGTACCCGCTGTGGCGCCTAATACCACTGCGCTAATCTCTCCACCGGCATCAATTGAGCCACCAACCAAAGTGCCACGTAGGCCACTGGCATCGCTCACGGTGACTTTGCCATCGGTTTCTATTTTACTATGCAGAAGTTGGCTGGTAATAGTGACATCTTTACCTGCATCAATATGTGAATACTGAACAAAAGTAGCGTGTAACTCGCCCTTAGCATTAATGGTGCAAGAGTAATTTTCATCGCCTTCCATCAAACGATGACCAATCACTCCTTTGCCAACTACCACATCGCCACCGGCGGTAATACTAGCTGACTCTACAAAGCCATTAATGTGCACGTCGCCTGAGGCCTTTACTTTCATGCCGTCACCAACATTACCAGTAATCAACACGCTCCCGGCAAAATCAACGTGTCCGTAGCTTACATCGACACTCTTAATCGACAATACATCGTCGACTTTCATGCCATTTTCTATCTCAAGCGGTAAGCCGGTTCTATCGGCCAGCAATAAATTCGCGTCATTTACGGCAATCTTGGTGCCTTCGCCTACAGTGAAGGGCACTTCATGCCCTTGCTTAAAGGGAAGTTCCTCACCACAAACATTTTTGCCCGCCTGACCATGAGTATGAGGATGTCGACGCATTAGCTCTACATCAGGCTCTACCGTTTCCAAATTACCTAAGTCGCGCATGTCTACACGACCATCTTCGGTTTCTTTAGGTTTTAATAAACGTTCTTTAGGGGTAGCGACAAATCGTTCAAAGCGGCTGTCTTCGCCATCTACAGATTGGCGGCCAAGGGCAACCACTTTCTTAATTTTCACCCCGGGATCAGCTTGTTTGGCCGCAGCTAACAAGGCCAAGGCTCGTTTTTTTTGTAAACCAAACACCACGCCAGCTTCTTGCATGGCGCTAACTAAATCACCCTGAGAAATAGGATTACCACCATAAGCAGCAGTAATGGTGGCTCGCGCTACCATTTTATCTTCAGAAACATCGATAGTGACTTCGGCATTGCGAATGTTGGCTAACTTAACAAAAGTCTGCCCCCATTGCTCAATTAGGTCTGGAGATTCACGTAATTCAGCAAACTTAGCGACGGCATCATCTATCGCCTCTTCATCAACTAAGTAATCACCAAAATTAGAGCGAAGAATTAAAGCTTTCACGTCGCTAACACTTACGTGTGATTCTTGAGGTGTTATCTCAATTAGTGCCGCTAATTTATCTTGGGATAAACGTAAACAGCTTAACTCCAGCATTCAATCCCCTTAACTTAATCCTTAGCTGCCAAATAATTGATTACTTAAGACAGCGCTTTCAACCTCATTATGCCTTGCAGCAGGTTGTTAACCAATACTAGCCTAAGCTTTAGTTTTCAACTAATTGAACTAGATCTGAATTTACTAATTTGAATTCTCACACTACCGCAAAAATGCTCAAGCACAAACAAATTCAGTAATTTGTATGTCAAATATGATAATGAATAAGCAGGCTTGTCTATAACACCATGCAGCATTACACAAATAAGCACCGGCTAGTTGACAAAACGATAAACAGCGGCCTTGCGCACTAGAGCGCAAGGCCTATAAGGAAAGACTATTGCTTGAGCAGCTTATAGTTTAAAACCTGGTTTGTGAGGTCTTCGGTGGTGATAGGCTCAACACTTAAACTTAAACCAGAGGTTTCTTCAGTAACCAGAATTGGCGTGACGTCGTTACGAACTGGGTAAGCCCCACATAACTCACCTTCATCACAAATACGGTAATCATTGTCATGATCACTGCCCACTGTTAACTCATATTCACCAGAAAGCACCTCGGCGAAGCTAAAGCTAAACTCACCGTTATTCATGTTCACCGATTGCTCATAATGGGTAGAGCCTGTTTCTGGGTCAGACAACAGTACATACACTAAACCGCTGTCGCCGGCCTGAACGTTGCTCACATTCATTGAAACACCGAGATTCAGCTCACTACCATTAGATACGCTAAACACCACACTGGCGCCATAATTGCCGTCGCTTAAACCGTTACGGTTTACACTAAGTAAGTAATCTCCGACGCCGTTTGCATCTACATTGTGTGGGCTTACCGTTAACCAACTGGCATTGCTCTGGACACTGTTCACCGACAAACTCACACTGCCAATAAGCTCTACACTTACTTCAGCACTATCTTCGATAAAGCTAAGACTCACTTGATTAGTGCTCAAACTTAAGGCGCTTCTATCGGGCTGGTCAGTATCTAATTGCGAACGTACTGCTTTTTCGGCATTAATTAAGCCATAACCGTAAAGCTGATCGAAGCCATCACTTCCAATGTCATCGGTAATTTCACCCTGAGCAAGCAAATTCAGCACATCATCAGTGGTAAGCTCTGAATTAAGTTGACGCATCAAGCCGATAACACCTGCCACATGTGGCGCGGCCATACTGGTGCCGTTTAAGTACTGGTAGCTGGCAGAGTTACTGCTACCATTTTCTGCCACGTAAGTGCTATAAACGCCATCTCCGTAGCCATCACCATTTAAGTCGGCACTGCCATCACCACCCGGTGCAGCAACATCAATATATGAGCCATAATTAGAATATGAAGTGAGGTCTTTTGCGGCGTCTACCGCACTAACACCAATAACATTGGCAAATGCCGCTGGGTAACTAAACTGCGAGGTACTCTCGTTACCGGCAGCAGCAACCACAATCACACCGCTGGCTATTGCTTGCTGGGTTACCGAATCAAAGGCGCTGTCGTAACCACTTCCACCTAAGCTCATATTGATTACATCTGCGGTTTGGCTAGGCACACGATTTGAGGCATTGCTTAAGCCAGCCGCATATAAAATAGCTTGTGAGATATCCCAAGTACTACCGCCATAGCGGCCAAGCGTACGCAAATTCATAATTTTTGTATTGGGCGCTACGCCCGCGACGCCGAGGCTATTATCGGTTTGTGCCGCCACCGTACCCGCCACATGTGTACCGTGCCAAGAAGAGCCGCCACCCGGGCTAGTCAAGTCTCCAGGATCTTCGGGATTAGCATCAATACCATCGCCATCTAAGGCATTAGACGCATCGGAAATAAAGTCGTAACCGTCACTAGTTAACTGATTCCTTAAATCGGGATGATTCTGAAAAATGCCGGTATCAATAACCGCTACCACCACATCATTTAAGGTGCTGTTTTGCATGAGCTGCCAAGCATTATCTAAATTGATTTGTTCGTAGTGCCACTGGCGAGAAACCAAAGGGTCGTTAGACAAGGCAAAAGGTTGGTACAAATAGTTAGGTGAAACTGATTGTTCCACCCCGCCTAATTGGTAATGAAGGCGCTTAATCTCCAGCAAAGTACTGCGTTTGGCGGCATATTCATCACTAAACTGAGCACCTAAGCCATCTCCAGCGGTACTATTTAAGGCCACTGCTTGTTGGTCATTGCTTTGGTAAAGGCTCATTTTTGCTGACGATTGTGCTTGAGTCAGGCCTAAATCTTGAGTGCTAAGCGAAGCTGCCCGCCCAGCCTGATGCATAACCACCATTTGTTTGGCTACAAAATCTTGTTGGGTACTGAAATGCTTACTCTCAGGCAAAACAGCAGAGCTTTGACCGATCAGGCGTAAGGTGTAGTTACCTCGATATGGACCCGAATTAAAGGCGGTGTAAGCTTCCACAACAAGATAATAACTGCCAGTTTGATCAACACTTAACAACTCGGTTTTGTTAATGCCTAAAGAAGAGCTAACTTCAAACATGGTGTCTGCATTTATCAGACGTAAATCAAAATCGTTACCGCTAGTTTCCCAATCGGCAATTTCTAAAAACAAACGTTGATTAGCTTGTAAATCGACCCGATAAACATCACGTTCATCGGGTTCATTTACAAAGCGATCTTTAGCTTCACCAGTAGCATGGCTAGCTAAGTAGCCACTTACCGTGGCAATAGGTGGAAGTGGTTGAGCGTCGGCATAACTATTGTTCGTAAAATACTCATTACCAATATCATTAACATCACTATCTACCACTGTATTGACGGCGGTGGTTACCGTGCCGCTCACCGGATAGGTTTTTCCATCTAGCACTAAAACGCGGGTTTCTGCTACCTGCTCTTGGCCTTCAAAATCACGTGAAGCGCGCACCATAAATACGCCTTCCTCGTTATAGATATGCGACACAGCCTCACTGCCAAGTGAAGTGCTTGAATTGCCGTCACCAAAATCCCAAGTAACTTGCACATTAGTTAAGTCACTTGCAGTAGAGATTGCTTGAAAATTAACATCTAAGGGAGGGATGCCGGCACTTTCTGAGCTTAAAATAGTTAAGGCGGAAGCAGCGTCATTAGTAACCTGAATTACAGTGCTAGAGGTCGAGCTTAAATTATCATTATCTAAAACTGTTAAACGGACCGTATAGTTGCCTTCGCTGGCATAGCTTTTAGAAACATTGATTCCGTTTGCGCCGCTACCGTCACCAAAGTCCCAAGTATAATCAACAATAGTACCGTCATCACTCGAGCCACTGCCGTCAAACTGAATAAGCTGCCCAATAACAGCTTCACTGCGACTTACACTAATGGTCGAACTCGGTGAACCGGCAGACGAGCCTGAGTCACCACCACCTCCACCACAAGCAAACAAAGCTATGCTAAGTAATACCGCTACTATTGCTTTCATATAATCCCTTACATCTACTATTTAGCGCTGTATATATACTACGCACTATATAGTCACAATTATATTAGGCTTATGTAAAGAAAGTGAAAATTTTACCAAACCTATGCGACATTGTTGTGATGAGCCAAGCAGTAACAGCGCACAATGCTAAAGTTACCTGGCAAACTTAGGTATTTGCCTTATCCCGCTTTAGTAGCTCATCATTTTGAACCGCGCTGTCACCCTGCAACATAGCCTTTGGAATAGACCCTTTAGTAGGCACACTTTTGCCCTCTTGGCTAACCCCGGTTGCAGCGCTAGCAGTTTGGCTTGCCGCAGCTATTTGCTGGCTGCCTTCGGCAACAATATCAGCACTTGCTAAAGCCGCTTGCTCGGCCAGCTCTTCGGCAGTAGGTAATACTTGAGTAGCACTTGGATCACCCGACATACCAGCAACAAGAGCAGCAGCAATACCTTGGCCTAACTCCGTAAATTGCTTTTCAATATCGGCACGCAATACGCTTTGTAATAAATCAGTGCCCGCTAAGCCTGCCGCCACTGGATTGCCAGAGGCTAACCCCATGCCTATGTTCATAGCGGCGGGAGCCACGTCCATAATGCCAACATCCACCGTACCCTCGGCTTTGTCGCCTGTGTTCGTAGCTGTCGCCAGCGCTTCAGTGTTTTGTTGGGTATCGCTCTTCGGGCTTAAAGCATCTTGTAGCTTTTGAGTAAAACTAGTGTCTGATTTTACTTCACTGGCTTGCTGATTGTTCACCTCAATCAACTTAGGTTTATAATCTAGGCTATTGGTTGCGAGCGGGGTGTTGCTATAAGAAGTCGTCATATTCTTCTCCTTCAATATTGATTATTGCGTGTTTTCAGTAAGGGCGAACGGATCATCTGTAACCGCCACCAATACATCACGAATCTGTATGTTAGCCATGTCGGAATAGCGCTCAGTCGCTAATACCGCGCGGTCAGATTGCACCGACACTACCGTTAGTTGAGTTTGGTCTGCATTAAATATAGGGCCGCGCAGCCCTCCATCTAAATGCATTAAGTACTGCTGCCTAACCAGCTCAAACTTGTCACCTTTACGTACACCATTCGTTTGTCCAATGTTGATTACCACTTGTCCGTTATACAGCCCAACAACCGTTGCCAAACTTTGGCGGCAATAGAGTGCATCCTCAACGTCACTAACTGATTGGTCGATGTAGGAGTCAATCAACTTGCCATACTCTGAGGACCAAAAGGTTTCACCCGTAACGTCCAACTTCATCGTCACGTCGAATGGCCATTCTCGATTAGACCCGTAATTTTTACGGAGTACCGTTTCTCCATTGATGCCATCAATCACATAGAGTTTTACTTGAAAGTTGCGCAGTTTAACGGTGTTTTTCATGCCGAGTAGGTTAGTGGTGGTTTCGTTGTAGCTCGACATGTCATTGATCTTGCCAAACAAAATATATTGCACGTCGTACTGTTGAGATAAGCTGCGTGCTACTTTGAGCATTTGCGGTTCTATGTCATTAGCATAGCGGCCATCAAACGCTATTTGGCGAGTCATTAAGTGCCGGGCATCAACCCTTTTACTCTTTGATTTAAATCGGTGAAATAAGCGCTGCGAGACTTCTTCTGGTGTTCTATAAACCCCGCCAAGCTGTGCATGTTCGCGCTTCTGCAATTGAAAAGGCCCTACAAACAGGGTTTTAGCATAGCTATCTTTCTCGCAGGTATTTAGAGGAAATATGTCAGCGGCCACTTTAACCGTCATTTGGTCATCAATGATGGTCTCAACCAATAGCTTCATGTCATACACTTCACCATTAGTACGCACCGTTAGTTCATCGGTTTCCAACACGCCAGACTTCACTACTTGCAGTGACTTTACACTGGCACCACCGCGATACATTAAGGTTAACAAAGCGTCTTGGATAGCCTGCTGACGAGCTTTATCTACTTGGCCGTCAACGATCTTGGCTTGGCCCTCACCCTCTAACCAAATAGCGTAACTGGGCAAAGTGATGCCCATTAACGTCAGCAGACACACGCAAACTCGTAAAAATTTAGACATAATTAACGCCCTACAGTGGCCACATACTTCCGCCTAGGAATGAAGATAACCAGCCTTGAGTTTGCACGTCAGCGTGATCACCAGTGCCACTAAACTCGATACGCGCATCGGCCACCTGGTAGGAACCAATCGAGTTGTCCTCTCCAACGTCTAACGGCCGCACAATACCGGTAAAGCGCATGTACTCTTTACCATTGTTGATTACTAGCCACTTTTCACCGCGTACAACCAAATTACCGTTGTTCAGGATGTCGACCACCGAAACGGTAATTCTGCCTGACAAACGATGTCGCTGATCAGCATCTGAAGATCCGTCAAAATCTTGTTTTTGCTTCATTTCTAGCTCGACCACACGTCCGTTAATCGTTAGATTCCCGCCCGGCACAGTAACCGGATCAAGCTTATAGCTGTTCTCTTTACCAAGGTTTGAACTGGCCGATTTAGTCGCGGTGGCTTCCTCCTCCAAAAGCACTGTAATGGTGTCGCCTAGTGCAAAAGGTGGGGTATAACTATATAAGCTGCGTGAAGTATTGCTGTTAAACATCGAGCCGGTAATAATCACTTGATCCGCAGCTGGGCTAGGTTCAATAGGTGCATAAAAAGGATCATCGGGGATCGGAGAACGGCTATCGGTGCTTACTGTGACTTGACGTTGATTGCGGTCTTCTCGCTCTTGAACGTTCTCCGCAACTTCTTCTACACCATCTACAATTGACGAACATGCTGACAGCAACAATACATTGCACAACATCACTACTCTGGTAATCATTGGTCTATTCCTACTTACGTTAGTTTCCGTTTACCGTTCTCTTTCCACTTGCTTTAACCTAGGCCCGAGCTTTTTATCTCGTTTATTGTAATTAGTTACCTAAGAAAGCCTTAGGCCACAAATAGCAAAGCAAATGCCACTAACGTCAGTAGAAACATATCCTTACGATAATCTAGCTGACAAAATCTTTACCTAACCGACAACATTCCGTCGTTTTTGCCGCTTTTAGCTAGGTACGACACAAAATGCAAATTAAATGCCACTAAATTCATAAAACTCAGTATTTTATAATGTTTATATAAATTGATATAAATTTTAATTCACTGCAGCCGATACAGCTTAGGTTGAGCAGAAAAACTAAGTTTTAGTCAAATAATCGGCAAAACTTACCTCAAGCCGGATAAAAGCTGCCTTTTTGATTTTCGTTCTAGGCAAAGATTGCCTAGTAACTCTTACCGTAATTCTAGAAACCAACCAGCCTTAAAGTAAAAAGCGCTCAAAACAATTAGTTAAATACGGCTTCAACGAACTCAACTTTTGCATCTCAATCAAGCTAGATCACTTGGCTATGAGATAGCCTTCCAACAACTTACCAACTTCACGTTCATAAGCCTTTAGAACTGCAACCATTAAGCACGGCCAATAATGAAAACGCTCTTTAATAAAAATGGGAGATAGGGAAGGGGATGATATGCCTGAGAGACTAAACTGCAGGCAATAAAAAAGCCCTCGTCATTAGACGAGGGCTTAGTATGAGAGCCTGGCGGTGGTCA